>NZ_VMKP01000003.1:36450-491028 GCF_007625215.1 Spiribacter aquaticus
ACCGTGGCCAAGGCGAAATTTGAGCGCAGCAAGCCGCACGTAAACGTTGGCACGATTGGTCATGTTGACCATGGCAAGACGACGCTGACGGCGGCGATGACGAAGGTACTGGCGGCTGAGTACGGTGGGGTCGCGCAGGACTTCAGCCAGATCGACAATGCGCCGGAAGAGCGTGAGCGGGGTATTACGATTGCCACCGCGCATGTGGAGTACGAGACGCATGACCGGCACTACGCGCACGTGGACTGTCCGGGGCACGCGGACTATGTGAAGAACATGATCACCGGTGCCGCGCAGATGGACGGGGCGATTCTGGTGGTCTCGGCGGCGGATGGTCCGATGCCGCAGACGCGTGAGCACATTCTGCTGGCGCGCCAGGTCGGTGTGCCGTCGATTGTGGTGTTCCTGAACAAGGCGGACATGGTTGACGATGCCGAGCTGCTCGAGCTTGTTGAGATGGAAGTCCGTGAGCTGCTCTCGAGCTACGACTTCCCGGGCGATGATGTGCCGGTGATCACGGGCTCGGCGCTGAAGGCGCTCGAGGGGGATACCTCGGAGATGGGCTCGCAGGCGATCGTCAAGCTGGTGCAGGCGATGGACGAGTACATGCCGGAGCCGGAGCGGGCGGTGGACGGTGCGTTCCTGATGCCCATCGAGGATGTGTTCTCGATCTCGGGCCGTGGCACGGTGGTGACCGGTCGCGTGGAGCGCGGCATCATCAAGACCGGCTCGGATGTGGAGATCGTGGGCATCAACCCGACGACCAAGACGGTGGTCACGGGTGTGGAGATGTTCCGCAAGCTGCTCGACGAGGGGCGTGCGGGGGATAACATCGGCGCGCTGCTGCGCGGCACGAAGCGCGATGATGTCGAGCGCGGCCAGGTGCTGTGCAAGCCCGGCTCGATCACGCCGCACACCAAGTTCGAGTGCGAGGTGTATGTGCTGGGCAAGGACGAGGGCGGCCGTCACACGCCGTTCTTCGATGGCTACCGCCCGCAGTTCTACTTCCGCACCACGGATGTGACCGGTGCCTGTGACCTGCCCTCGGGCACGGAGATGGTGATGCCGGGTGACAACGTGCAGATGACCGTGTCGCTGATCGCGCCGATCGCGATGGAAGAGGGTCTGCGCTTCGCGGTCCGCGAGGGCGGCCGCACCGTCGGTGCCGGCGTCGTCTCCAAGATCCTCGAGTAAACCGATCGCGTGTTGTCAAGGCCCTGGGGTTTCAAAACCCCGGGGCTTTGCGTACACTACCGAGTTCGCCGTTTGATGGCCGGTCAAACGCGAGTATAGGCCAGTAGCTCAATTGGCAGAGCAACGGTCTCCAAAACCGTAGGTTGGGGGTTCGAGTCCCTCCTGGCCTGCCATTTAATCCGGTCACCAACAGCGTCGCGGGTTCCATGAGCGCAAACGATCAGACGACGACCACGGGTACGGACAAGGCCAAACTGACTTTGGCCGCCGCGACCTTCCTTGCGGGTGTGGTCGGTTTCTATGGCCTCGAAGGCCAGTCCGACCTGATTCGCGTGGTGGGCATGGTGGTCGTGGCAGCCATCGCCATCGCCATTGCAATGACCAGCCAGCCCGGGCGGAACGCCTGGAGCTTCGCCCGCGAGGCGCGCCAGGAGCTGCGCCGCGTGGTGTGGCCGACCCGGCAGGAGTCGATTCAGACGACGCTGGTCGTGCTGGTCATGGTTTTCATCGTCGCCGTCCTGCTGTGGCTGATGGATATGTTTTTCATGTGGGGCGTTGGCGCCCTCGTACGCCCCGGAGGCTGATCACTCATGGCGAAACGCTGGTACGTCGTTCACGCGTATTCCGGGTTTGAAAACCAGGTGAAAAAGGCGCTCGAGGAGCACATCGCGCGGGCCGGCATGGAAGACGAGTTCGGCGAGGTGCTGGTACCCGCGGAAGAAGTCGTCGAGATGAAGGAAGGCCAGCAGCGTCGCAGCGAGCGCAAGTTCTTCCCGGGCTATGTCCTGGTGCAGATGGAGATGGGCGACGACACCTGGCATCTGGTCAAAAACGTGCCGCGGGTGATGGGGTTCATCGGTCCGTCGCGGGGGCGCCCGGCGCCGATCTCGGATGCCGAGGCCGCCAACATTCTCGATCGCGTCCGCGAGGGCGTGGATAAGCCGCGTCCGAAAGTGCTGTTCGAAGTCGGCGAAGTGGTGCGCGTGACCGACGGCCCGTTCAACGACTTCAACGGCGTGGTCGAGGAAGTCAACTACGAGAAGAGCCGCCTGCGGGTAGCGGTTCTGATCTTCGGTCGCTCCACCCCGGTGGAGCTCGATTTCAGTCAGGTCGAAAAGACCTAGTCAGGCGGTCCGCCGTCAGGGGAGCCGGGGTGAAAGCCCCCGGCGCTACCACCCACATCAGGAGCTCAATCAATGGCGAGAAAAGTCGAAGCCTACATCAAGCTGCAGGTCCCCGCCGGGGCCGCCAAGCCGAGCCCGCCGGTGGGGCCGGCGCTGGGTCAGCATGGCCTGAACATCATGGAGTTCTGCAAGGCGTTTAACGCGCAGACCCAGGACATGGAGCAGGGTCTGCCGACCCCGGTGGTGATTACCGTTTACTCCGACCGCAGCTTTACGTTCGTCACCAAGACACCGCCGGCTGCGGTCCTCCTCAAAAAGGCCGCGGGCATCAAGTCGGGCAGCGGCACGCCGCACACCACCAAGGTGGGCACGGTGAATCGTGAGCAGCTCGAGGAGATCGCGCAGACCAAGTGGCCTGATCTGAATGCTGCTGGTATGGAAGCGGCGGTCAAGACGATCGCCGGCTCCGCCCGCAGCATGGGCCTGAACGTGGAGGGGGTGTAACGCCATGGCAAAACTGACCAAGCGCCAGCGCGTATTCGAAGAAAAGATCGATCGCGACCGCCTGTACCCGGCCCAAGAGGCGTTCAACCTGCTCAAGGAGCTCGCCACCGCGAAGTTCACCGAGTCCATCGACGTCGCCGTCAATCTGGGGATTGATCCGCGCAAGGGTGATCAGATGGTGCGCGGCTCAACGGTGCTGCCGAATGGTACCGGCAAGACCGTCCGGGTCGCCGTGTTCGCCCAGGGGGCCAATGCCGAGGCCGCCGAGGCGGCCGGTGCCGACACCGTGGGAATGGACGACCTGGCCGAGCGCATGCAGGGCGGCGAGCTGGATTATGACGTGGTCATCGCCAGCCCGGACGCCATGGGCGTCGTGGGTAAGCTGGGCCGTCTGCTGGGCCCGCGGGGGCTGATGCCGAATCCGCGCGTGGGCACGGTCGCCACAGATGTGGCCGAGGCCGTGCGCAACGCCAAGGCCGGGCAGGTGCGCTACCGCGCCGACCGTGGCGGGCTGATTCATTGCAGCCTCGGCAAGGCCGATTTCGAGCCGGAGGCCCTCGCGCAGAACCTCCAGGCCCTGATCAATGATCTGCAGAAGATCAAGCCGGCCTCGTCGAAGGGTGTCTATCTCAAACGGGCCACGGTCTCCACGACGATGGGGCCGGGGGTGCCGGTGGATCTGGGGGCGCTGACCTAGTCGGCGGCCCCGATGTCGCGGCCATTGTGTCAATGGCTGCTGGCTGTCATCGAGACAGCCGTCATAGACCGTTGGGTGCGGTTCGCCGCGTAAGTGTCATACGACCGCCAGCGGTAGACGGTGTGCCGGACAGGACAGGTTTCCTGCACGGGTTCACCGTTACGGGGCAGACGGGCCGAAGGTCCGGATGCCATTACCAACCGCCGTTCCAGGAGGCATTTGAATGGGCGTAAGTCTGGAACAGAAAAAGCGGATGGTGCAGGAAGTCGCTGAGGTGGCTGGTCAGGCCCATTCCGCGGTTGCCGCGGAATACCGGGGTCTGTCCGCCGGTGATATGGATAGCCTGCGTGTGCAGGCCCGGGATGCGGGCGTTTATGTGCGGGTGGTTAAGAACACCCTCGCGAAGCGCGCCGTCGAGGGCACGCAGTTCGAGTGCATGAGCGAAGACCTTGAAGGTCCGCTGGTGCTCGCGTTCTCGCAGGAAGATCCCGGCTCAGCCGCCCGTGTTCTCAAGAGCTTTGCCAAGGAACACGAACAGCTGGTAGTGAAAATGCTGGCGGTCGGCGGGGAGAAATACCCCGGGTCCGAGATCGACCGGCTGGCCACACTGCCCACCTACGACGAGGCGATCAGTCGCCTCATGGCGACCATGCAGGCGCCGGTACAGAAGCTCGCCACCACCCTCAACGAGGTGCCCGGCAAGCTGGTGCGTACCGTCTCCGCGGTCAAGGACGCCAAGCAGTAGGATCGACAGCCCTGTCGCTGCCGTTCGCGCAATTATCAATCGAATCAGCCAGGAGAAAACACAATGGCCGTTTCCAAGGAAGACATCCTCGAGAGCATCTCGAACATGACCGTCATGGAGGTCGTCGAGCTCATCGAGGCGATGGAAGAGAAGTTTGGTGTCACCGCTGCCGCCGCCGTCGCTGCAGCACCCGCCGCCGGTGGCGGTGAGGGTGAAGCCGCCGAAGAGCAGACCGAGTTCGACGTAGTCCTGACGGGCTTCGGCGAGAATAAGGTCGGCGTCATCAAGGCGGTCCGCGGCGCCACGGGTCTGGGTCTCAAGGAGGCCAAGACGCTGGTCGAGGGCGTCCCGGCGCCGGTCAAGGAAGGCGCCACCAAGGAAGAAGCCGACGAGCTGAAGGGTCAGCTCGAAGAGGCGGGCGCCACGGTCGAGCTCAAGTAGGGCTTGATCAAACCAGCGCCACAGAACCGGCGTTGATTGGGGGCTGACGGTCGAACCGGCCGTTGGCCCTTTGGTGCTTGTGAAGAATCTGTTGTAGTCGGAATCCGTTGACGGCCGTTGTGTCCAAGTCTGCGAGTACTTGCATTGGGCGAGTCCTCGAAGCCTTGCACACGGCGGACCCCGACCTCGTTGAGGAACCTCGATGGCCTATACGTTTACTGAAAAAAAGCGCATCCGCAACGACTTTGGCAAACAGCCGAAGGTGCTGGATGTTCCCTATCTGCTGACCTCGCAGATCGAATCCTACCGGGATTTCCTGCAGCTTGAACAGGACCCGGACAAGCGGGACGACAAAGGCCTGCAGGCGGCCCTCGACTCGGTGTTCCCGATCGAGAGCTACTCCGGCAGTGCCCGGCTCGAGTACGTCAACTATCGCATTGGCGAGCCGACCTTCGACGTCAAGGAGTGCCAGCTCCGCGGCATGACCTACGCAGCGCCGCTGCGCGTGCTCGTGCGCCTCGTCATCAATGACAAGGACACCCGCGCGGTCAAGGACATCCGCGAGCAGGAAGTCTACATGGGCGAAATGCCGCTCATGACCCGCAATGGCACGTTCGTCATCAATGGCACCGAGCGGGTGATCGTCCAGCAGCTGCACCGCTCGCCGGGCGTGTTCTTTGATCATGACAAGGGCAAGACGCACAGCTCGGGCAAGCTGCTGTTCACCGCGCGGGTCATTCCCTATCGCGGCTCCTGGCTCGACTTCGAGTTTGATCCCAAGGACTCGATCTATGTGCGCATCGACCGCCGCCGCAAGCTGCCGGCCACGGTGCTGCTGCGCGCGTTGGGCTATGACAACCAGCAGATCCTGGATCTGTTCTTCGACAAGAACACCTATCACCTGCGCAAGAAGGGCGCCGACCTGGACCTGGTGCCGGAGCGGCTGCGCGGTGAGACCGCGACCTTCGAGATCAAGGACGGCGAGGGCAATGTCATCGTCGAGGCGGGCCGGCGTATCACCGCCCGCCATATCCGCCAGATGGATAAGGCCGGGCTGAAAAAGCTTCAGGTGCCGGACGACTATCTGGTGGGTCGGATCCTGGGCGAAGACATCATCGACAAGTCCACCGGCGAAGTGCTGGCCTCGGCCAACACCGAGCTGACTGAAGAGCTGGTGCAGTCGCTGCGCGACAACGGCATCAAGACCTTCCGGGTGCTGTTCATCAACGACGTCGATCAGGGCCCGTACGTCTCCAATACGCTCAACATCGACACGACCACGACGCCGCTTGAGGCGCTCATCGAGATCTACCGGATGATGCGCCCGGGCGAGCCGCCGACCAAGGACGCCGCCGAGAACCTGTTCGCCAACCTGTTCTTCAGCGAGGATCGCTACGACCTCTCCGCCGTGGGGCGCATGAAGTTCAACCTGCGGGTCGGCCGGGACGAGGTCGAAGGCAGTGGCGTGCTCGACAACGAGGACATCCTTGCGGTCCTGCGCGAGCTGATCAACATCCGCAACGGCAAGGGCACCGTCGATGACATCGACCACCTCGGCAACCGCCGGGTGCGCTGTGTCGGCGAGATGGCCGAGAACAACTTCCGCATCGGGCTGGTGCGGGTCGAGCGGGCCGTGCGCGAGCGCCTCAGTCTGGCGGAAAGCGAGGGGCTGATGCCCCAGGAGCTGCTCAACGCCAAGCCCGTGGCCGCGGCGATCAAGGAGTTCTTCGGCTCCTCGCAGCTCTCGCAGTTCATGGATCAGAACAACCCCCTCTCGGAGGTCACCCATAAGCGCCGGGTCTCGGCGCTGGGGCCGGGCGGCCTCACCCGCGAGCGGGCCGGCTTCGAGGTGCGTGACGTGCACCCCACCCATTATGGCCGGGTCTGCCCGATCGAGACGCCCGAGGGGCCGAACATCGGTCTGATCAGCTCCCTGGCCTGCTACGCCCGGCTGAACAGCTATGGCTTTCTCGAGACCCCCTATCGGCGGGTCGAGAATGGTCGGGTCACCGACCAGGTGGATTATCTGTCCGCCATCGAGGAGAGCCGCTACATCATCGCCCAGGCCAACGCCCGTATCGACGAGCAGGGCGATCTGGTGGACTCGCTGATCTCGATCCGGCACCAGAACGAGTTCGGCATGTCCTCGCCGGACAAGGTCCAGTACATGGACGTCTCGCCCAAGCAGATCGTCTCGGTGGCGGCGTCCATGGTGCCGTTCCTCGAGCACGATGACGCCAACCGCGCGCTGATGGGCTCGAACATGCAGCGCCAGGCGGTGCCGACCCTGCGGGCCGAAAAGCCCGTGGTGGGCACGGGCATGGAGCGGGCCGTGGCCGTCGACTCGGGCGTCACCGTGGTGGCCGACCGCGGCGGTATCGTCGATCAGGTCGACGCCGCCCGGGTCGTGGTCCGGGTGAACGATGATGAGGCGCAGTCCGGCGAGCCGGGCGTCGACATCTACAACCTGACCAAGTACACGCGCTCCAACCAGAGCACCTGCCAGAACCAGAAGCCGCTGGTGCGCCCCGGCGACCGGGTGGGTCGCGGCGATGTGCTGGCCGACGGCCCGTCCACCGACATGGGCGAGCTGGCGCTGGGCCAGAACATGCGCGTCGCGTTCATGCCCTGGAACGGCTATAACTTCGAGGACTCGATCCTGATCTCGGAGAACGTCGTCCAGGAGGACCGCTACACCACGATCCATATCGAGGAGCTGACGGCCGTCGCCCGCGACACCAAGCTCGGCTCGGAAGAAATCACCGCCGATATCCCCAATGTGGGTGAGAGCGCGCTGTCCAAGCTGGATGAGTCGGGCATCGTCTACGTGGGTGCCGAGGTCAAGGCGGGCGATATTCTGGTCGGCAAGGTCACGCCCAAGGGCGAGACCCAGCTGACCCCGGAGGAAAAGCTCCTGCGGGCCATCTTTGGCGAGAAGGCCTCGGATGTGAAGGACACCTCGCAGCGGGTCTCCTCGGGCATGGATGGCACGGTCATCGACGTCCAGGTCTTCACCCGTGATGGCGTTGAGAAGGATGCCCGGGCCCTTTCCATCGAGGCCGATGCACTCGCCGACGTGCGCAAGGATCTCGATGATCAGTACCGGATCTTCGAGGATGACGCCTTCGCGCGGCTTGAACAGTCGCTGATCGGCCAGGTGGCTGACGGCGGGCCCGAGCAGCTCAAGGCGGGCACCGAGATCACCGCCGAGTACCTGCACGGCATCGACCGGCGCCGCTGGTTCGAGATCCGCCTGCGCGACGAAAGCGCGATGGCGCGTCTCGAGGCGGTCCAGGCCCAGCTCAAGGCCCAGCGCGAGGCCTTCGATGCACGGCTTGAGGAGAAAAAGGAAAAGATCGGTGCCGGTGACGATCTGGCACCCGGCGTGCTCAAGATGGTCAAGGTCTATCTGGCCGTGCGCCGGCGCATCCAGGCCGGTGACAAGCTGGCCGGCCGTCACGGCAACAAGGGGGTGATTTCCCGCGTCGTGCCGGTGGAGGACATGCCGTTCTCCGCCGACGGCGAGCCCATCGACGTGGTGCTGTCACCGCTCGGTGTGCCGTCGCGGATGAACATCGGGCAGGTGCTCGAGGTGCATCTGGGCTGGGCCGCCAAGGGACTGGGCCGGCGCATCGGGGAGATGCTCGATGCCCGGCGGAAGGTCGACGAACTGCGCGGCTTTCTCGAGAAGGTGTATAACTCCAGCGGCAAGCGCGAGGACCTCGACTCGTTCACCGACGAGGAAATCGTCGAGCTCTGCGAAAACCTCCGTGGTGGCGTGCCGATGGCGACACCGGTGTTCGATGGCGCCAATGAGGGCGAGATCAAGAACATGCTCCGGCTCGCCGGCCTGCCGGAAAGCGGGCAGGCGCAGCTGTACGACGGCCGCAGCGGCGATCCATTCGATCGGCCGGTGACCGTGGGCTACATGCACATCCTCAAGCTGAACCATCTGGTCGACGACAAGATGCACGCGCGCTCCACCGGGCCCTACAGCCTGGTCACCCAGCAGCCGCTGGGCGGCAAGGCGCAGTTCGGTGGCCAGCGCTTCGGCGAGATGGAGGTCTGGGCCCTGCAGGCGTATGGCGCTGCCTACACCCTGCAGGAAATGCTGACGGTCAAGTCCGACGATGTCGCCGGCCGGACCAAAATGTACAAGAACATCGTCGATGGCGAGCACCAGATGGAGGCGGGCATGCCCGAATCCTTCAATGTGCTGGTCAAAGAGATTCGCTCCCTCGGTATTGATATCGAGCTCGAGCAGGACTGAACGGGTAGCCGATATGAAAGACCTACTGAATCTGTTCAAACAGCCGGGCGCCCAGCTCGACGACTTTGATGGCATCCGCATCGGACTGGCATCGCCGGAGAAAATCCGGTCATGGTCGTTTGGCGAGGTGAAAAAGCCCGAAACCATCAACTACCGGACATTCAAGCCGGAGCGGGATGGGCTCTTCTGCGCGAAGATCTTCGGCCCCGTCAAGGACTATGAGTGCCTGTGCGGCAAGTACAAGCGCCTCAAGCATCGCGGCGTGGTCTGCGAGAAGTGCGGCGTCGAGGTCACCCTGGCCAAGGTGCGCCGTGAGCGCATGGGGCATATCGACCTGGCCAGTCCGGCCGCGCACATCTGGTTCCTGAAGTCGCTGCCCTCGCGCATCGGCCTGTTGCTGGACATGACCCTGCGTGACATCGAGCGCATCCTCTACTTCGAGGCGTTCGTGGTCATCGAGCCCAATATGACCCCGCTCAAGAAGGGCCAGCTGCTGAGCGACGAGCAGTATCTGGACGCCATGGAGCAGTACGGTGACGAGTTCGACGCCCGCATGGGCGCCGAGGCCGTCGGCCATCTGCTCAAGAACCTCGATCTGCGCGAGGAGACCGAAACCCTCCGTGAGCAGATGGATGCCACCAACTCCGAGACCAAGATCAAGCGGCTGTCCAAGCGGCTCAAGCTGGTCGAGTCGTTCCTCGAGTCGGGGAATCGGCCGGAGTGGATGATCATGACCGTCCTGCCGGTGCTGCCGCCGGACCTGCGGCCGTTGGTGCCGCTGGATGGCGGTCGCTTCGCGACCTCGGATCTCAACGATCTGTATCGCCGGGTGATCAACCGCAACAATCGCCTGCGGCGGCTGCTGGATCTGTCCGCGCCGGACATCATCGTGCGCAACGAAAAGCGCATGCTCCAGGAGTCGGTGGATGCACTGCTCGACAACGGCCGCCGTGGCCGGGCCATCACCGGCACCAACAAGCGGCCGCTGAAGTCGCTGGCGGACATGATCAAGGGCAAGCAGGGCCGTTTCCGGCAGAACCTGCTGGGCAAGCGCGTGGACTACTCCGGCCGATCGGTGATCGTGGTCGGCCCCACCCTGCGGCTGCATCAGTGCGGCCTGCCCAAGCGCATGGCGCTGGAGCTGTTCAAGCCGTTCATCTTCTCGCGCCTGCAGCGGCTGGGCCTGGCCACCACCATCAAGGCGGCCAAAAAGATGGTCGAGCGCGAGACCGCCGAAGTCTGGGACATCCTCGAAGAGGTCATCCGCGAGCATCCGGTGATGCTCAACCGGGCGCCGACCCTGCATCGTCTCGGCATCCAGGCCTTTGAGCCGGTGCTGGTCGAGGGCAAGGCGGTGCAGCTGCACCCGCTGGTGTGCCCGGCGTTCAACGCCGACTTCGACGGCGACCAGATGGCGGTCCACGTGCCGCTGGCGCTCGAGGCACAGCTCGAGGCCCGGGCCCTGATGATGGCCACCAACAACGTCCTGGCGCCGGCCTCCGGCGAGCCGATCATCGGCGCCTCGCAGGACATCGTGCTGGGGCTGTATTACATGTCGCTGGTGCTCCAGCGCCAGCAGGGCGAGGGCATGACCTTCGCCGACCTCGACGAGGTCCATCGCGCCTACGAAAGCGGGCGCGTCGGCCTTCAGGCGCGGGTCACGGTGCGCTTCCACGAGGTCGTGGTCGACGACGAGGGCCAGCGCAGCGAGTCCACCCGGCGGGTGGAGACCACCGTTGGCCGGGCGCTGATCTACAACATCGTTCCCGAGGGCCTGCCGTTCGATCTTGTCGACCGCGACATGACCAAGAAGGCCATCTCGGAGATGATCGACCAGTGCTATCGGCGGCTGGGTCTGAAGGCGACGGTCATCTTCGCCGACCAGATCATGTATCTGGGCTTTCGGATGTCCACCCGTGCGGCGGTGTCCATCGGCATGGAAGACATGGTCATCCCGGGCGAGAAGGAGCAGATCCTGACCGATGCCGAGGTCGAGGTGAAGGACATCGAGGATCAGTACGCCTCGGGTCTCGTCACCAATGGCGAGCGCTATAACAAGGTGGTCGACATCTGGTCGCGGACCAACGAGGAAGTGGCCACCGCGATGATGGAAAAGCTCGGCAAGGAGACGGTCACCGACAGCGAAGGCAACGAGCTGGTGCAGAAGTCGACCAACTCGATCTTCATGATGGCCGACTCGGGCGCGCGTGGCTCGCCGGCGCAGATCCGCCAGCTTGCCGGCATGCGCGGCCTGATGGCCAAGCCCGATGGCTCGATCATCGAGACGCCGATCACGGCGAACTTCCGTGAGGGGCTGAACGTTCTGCAGTACTTCATCTCCACCCACGGCGCCCGTAAGGGCCTCGCGGATACGGCGCTGAAGACGGCCAACTCCGGCTATCTCACCCGCCGGCTGGTGGACGTGTCGCAGGATCTGGTGGTCACCTCGCAGGATTGCGGCACTCACCGCGGCCTGCGCATGACGCCGCTCATCGAAGGCGGTGACGTGGTCGAGGCCCTGGGTGAGCGCGTGCTGGGCCGCGTCGTGGCCCAGGACGTCGTGCAGCCGGGCACCGGCAAGGTCCTGGTTGAGCAGGGCACCCTGCTGGACGAGCGCCAGATCGAGGCGGTCGAGAGCGAAGGCGTGGACGAGATCTGGGTGCGCTCGCCGATCACCTGCGAGACCCGTCATGGCGTCTGCTCGGCCTGCTACGGCCGGGACCTGGCGCGTGGCCATAAGGTGAACGTGGGTGAGTCGGTGGGCGTCATCGCGGCGCAGTCCATCGGCGAACCGGGCACCCAGCTGACGATGCGGACCTTCCATATCGGTGGCGCCGCCTCCCGGGCCGCGGCCATCAGCAATGTGCAGGTCAAGTCCGCGGGCACGGTGCGCCTCCACAACCTCAAGACCGTGGCGCATCAGTCCGGCAACCTGGTGGCCGTGTCCCGCTCGGGCGAGATAACGGTCATGGATGAGGCCGGCCGCGAGCGTGAGCGCTACAAGGTGCCGTATGGTGCGACCATCGCCGTCGCCGAGCAGGAGGCGGTCGAGGCCGGTCAGATCGTGGCCAACTGGGATCCGCATACCCACCCGATCATCACCGAGGTGAAGGGCCGTCTGAAGTTCTACGACTTCGTCGAGGGTGTCACGGTGAACCGCGAGACCGACGAGGTCACCGGCCTCAGCAGTCTGGTGGTGACCGATCCCAAGAGTCGCGGCACCGGCGAGCATGTGCGCAGCAGCACCGGGGACAAGGTGGCTTACAAGGACCTGCGTCCGGTGGTCAAGCTGGTCGACGAGGCGGGCAATGACCTGAACCTGGCCGGCACCGAGATCCCGGCGCATTACGCCCTGCCGGCCGGCGCCATCGTCAGCGTCGAGGACAATGCCGAGGTGGATGTGGGTGACGTGATCGCCCGTATTCCGCAGGAGTCGTCCAAGACGCGTGACATCACCGGCGGCCTGCCGCGGGTGGCGGACCTGTTCGAGGCGCGCAAGCCCAAGGAACCGGCGATTCTTGCCGAGACCTCGGGCACCGTGAGCTTTGGCAAGGACACCAAGGGCAAGCAGCGCCTGGTGCTGACCACGCCGGATGGCGAAGAGTACGAGGAGCTGATCCCCAAGCACCGTAACGTCACCGTGTTCGAGGGCGAGTTCGTCGAAAAGGGCGAGGTGATCGCCGATGGCGAGCCCAACCCCCACGACATCCTGCGTCTGCTGGGTGTCGCCGAGCTGGCGGCGTACATGGTCAAGGAAATCCAGGACGTCTATCGCCTGCAGGGCGTGAAGATCAACGACAAGCACATCGAGGTGATCAGTCGCCAGATGCTGCGCAAGGTCGAGATCCGCAACCCCGGGGATACGCGTTATCTGCGCGGCGAGCAGGCCGACTGGGGACGCGTCGAGGAAGAAAACGAGCAGCTCGTTGAGCAGGGTCGCGAGCCGGCCATCTGGGAGCCCCAGCTGCTGGGGATCACCAAGGCGTCGCTGGCCACCGATTCGTTCATCTCGGCGGCGTCGTTCCAGGAGACCACCCGGGTGCTCACCGATGCGGCCACCCGCGGGGCGCGGGACGACCTGCGCGGTCTCAAGGAGAATGTGATCGTCGGGCGTCTGATCCCCGCCGGGACGGGCTATGCGTACCATCAGGAACGCCAGCGGCAGCGTCGCGAGACGCCGGCGCCGATGATTCCGATGGCGCCGCAGTTCGGCCTCGGCGGGGGCGCTGCGACCACCGATGCACCGGATCTGTCGGAAAACTAGCGGACCGGGCTTCTGGTTGACACCCATGAAGCCCGATCCTACACTTAACGGCTTTCGCCGGAGTTGGGCCTTCCACTCCGGCGTTCGTTGAAGGACGGGAGTCAGAACTCTATGGCCACGATCAATCAGCTGGTGCGCAAGCCTCGCAAGCGCCGGCACGAGAAGAGCAACGTGCCCGCGCTCGAGGCCTGTCCTCAGCGTCGAGGTGTGTGCGCCCGCGTCTACACCACCACCCCGAAGAAGCCGAACTCGGCGCTGCGGAAAGTCGCGCGCGTGCGGCTGACCAACGGCTACGAGGTCGCCAGCTATATCGGCGGTGAGGGGCACAACCTCCAGGAACATTCGGTCGCGCTGATTCGCGGCGGCCGTGTCAAGGACCTTCCCGGTGTGCGGTATCACGTCGTCCGCGGCTCGCTGGACACCGCCGGTGTCAGCAAGCGCCGCCAGGGACGCTCGAAGTACGGCGCCAAGCGGCCAAAAGGATAAGCGGGTAGACAATCATGCCGAGAAGAAGAGAAGTCCCGAAGCGCAAGGTCCTCGCGGACCCGAAGTATGACAGCGAGATGCTCACGCGTTTCGTGAACATGATCATGCGCGACGGCAAGCGGGCGGTGGCCGAGAAGATCGTCTACACCGCGCTCGACCGGATCGCCGAAAAGCACAGCGGCGAGCCGATGGAAGTGCTGGAGACGGCGCTCGACAAGGTTCGGCCGGTGGTCGAGGTGAAGTCGCGCCGCGTCGGCGGTGCCACCTATCAGGTGCCGGTGGAGGTGCGCCCGCAGCGGCGCAACACGCTCGGCATGCGCTGGGTGATCGAGGCCGCGCGCAAGCGCAGTGAGGCCACGATGGGGCATCGCCTCGGCAACGAGCTGCTGGAAGCGGCCGAGGGTCGTGGCAGTGCGGTGAAAAAGCGGGAAGATACCCATCGTATGGCGGAGGCCAACAAGGCCTTCTCGCATTTCCGCTGGTAATAAGGTTCAGGGGTAACAGGTTTTGGCACGCAAGACACCGATCGAGCGCTATCGCAATATTGGCATCATGGCGCACATCGACGCCGGCAAGACGACAGTCACCGAGCGTATCCTCTTCTACACGGGCATCTCCCATAAGATGGGCGAGGTGCATGACGGCGCTGCGGTCATGGACTGGATGGACCAGGAGCAGGAGCGTGGCATCACCATTACTTCTGCGGCCACCACCACGTTCTGGCGGGGCATGGACCAGCAGTACCCCGAGACCCGCATCAACATCATCGACACGCCCGGGCACGTGGACTTCACCATCGAGGTGGAGCGCTCCCTGCGGGTGCTCGATGGCGCCGTCTGTGTGCTCGACGCCAACGCCGGTGTCGAGCCGCAGACCGAGACCGTCTGGCGGCAGGCGAACCGCTACGGCGTCCCGCGCATGGTGTTCGTCAACAAGATGGACAAGATGGGCTCGGACTTTTTCCGCTGCGTCGACATGCTCAAGCAGCGTCTGGGCTGCAACGCGGTACCGGTCCAGCTGCCCATCGGTGCCGAGGATTCCTTCGCCGGTGTGATCGACCTGATCCGCCAGAAGGCGATCTACTGGAATGAGCAGGACATGGGCACGACCTACGAAGAGGTCGACATCCCGGCGGAGTACGCCGAGGACGCCGCCCGCTATCGCGAGGCGCTGGTCGAGGCCGCCGCTGAAGCCAGCGAGGACATGATGGACAAGTACATCGGCGGCGAAGAGCTGACGGTGGACGAAATCAATCACGGCCTTCGCGTACAGACCATCGCCAACGAGGTGGTGCCGGTGCTCTGTGGCTCGGCGTTCAAGAACAAGGGCGTCCAGGCCATGCTCGATGCCGTGGTCGAGTACATGCCGTCACCGAGCGAGGTCCCGGATATCGAGGGCGAGCTCGAGGATGGCAGCACGGTCATCCGCAAGTCCGACGACGACGAGCCCTTCGCCGCCCTGGCGTTCAAGATCGCGACCGACCCTTACGTCGGTACGCTGACGTTCTTCCGCGTTTACTCGGGTGTGGTCAAGACCGGTGACACGGTCTACAACCCGGTCAAGGGCAAGAAGGAACGGCTCGGGCGCATTGTTCAGATGCACTCCAAGGAGCGTAAGGAGATCAGCGAAGTCCGGGCCGGCGACATCGCCGCGGCCATCGGTCTCAAGGACATCACCACCGGTGAGACGATCTGCGATAACAGCAACCGCGTGACCCTGGAGCGCATGGAGTTCCCGGATCCGGTGATCTCCGTGGCGGTCGAGCCCAAGACCAAGAGTGACCAGGAGAAGATGGGCATTGCCCTGGGTAAGCTCGCCCAGGAGGACCCGTCCTTCCAGGTGCGCACCGACGACGAGTCGGGCCAGACCATCATTTCCGGCATGGGCGAGCTGCATCTCGAGATCATCGTCGATCGGCTCAAGCGCGAGTTCAAGGTCGAGGCCAAGGTCGGTGAACCGCAGGTGGCCTACCGCGAGGCGATCCGCGAGCCGGTGGAAGTCGAGGGCAAGTTCGTCCGGCAGTCGGGCGGGCGCGGTCAGTACGGCCATGTCTGGATCCGGATGCGCCCCCGCGAGCGCGGCGAAGGTTACGACTTCCGTAACAAGATCGTCGGCGGTGTCGTGCCCAAGGAGTACATTCCTTCGGTGGATCGGGGCATTCAGGAGCAGATGGAAAACGGCGTGCTCGCCGGCTTCCCGGTCGTCGACCTCGAGGTCGAGCTCTTCGACGGCTCCTACCACGATGTCGACTCCTCGGAGATGGCGTTCAAGATCGCCGGCTCGATGGCGTTCAAGGATGGGTTCATGAAGGGCAACCCGGTGCTGCTCGAGCCCATGATGAAGGTCGAGGTGACGACGCCGGAGGACTTCATGGGCGATGTCATGGGCGATGTGACCCGGCGTCGGGGCACGCTCCAGGGCATGGAAGACGGTCCGGGCGGTAAGATCATCCGCGCGGCGGTGCCGCTCAAGGAGATGTTCGGGTATGCTACCGATCTCCGTTCGGCGACGCAGGGCCGGGCTGCCTACTCCATGGAGTTCGACGGCTATGCCGAGGCGCCCAACAGCATCGCGGAAGAAGTGATTAAAAAGGCCGGCTGAACACCCTGTTCGGTCGGATTCGGTCTTTGATTTTGACGGGTAAGAGGTGAACCGTGGCCAAGGCGAAATTTGAGCGCAGCAAGCCGCACGTAAACGTTGGCACGATTGGTCATGTTGACCATGGCAAGACGACGCTGACGGCGGCGATGACGAAGGTACTGGCGGCTGAGTACGGTGGGGTCGCGCAGGACTTCAGCCAGATTGACAATGCGCCGGAAGAGCGTGAGCGGGGTATTACGATTGCCACCGCGCATGTGGAGTACGAGACGCATGACCGGCACTACGCGCACGTGGACTGTCCGGGGCACGCGGACTATGTGAAGAACATGATCACCGGTGCCGCGCAGATGGACGGGGCGATTCTGGTGGTCTCGGCGGCGGATGGTCCGATGCCGCAGACGCGTGAGCACATTCTGCTGGCGCGCCAGGTCGGTGTGCCGTCGATTGTGGTGTTCCTGAACAAGGCGGACATGGTTGACGATGCCGAGCTGCTCGAGCTTGTTGAGATGGAAGTCCGTGAGCTGCTCTCGAGCTACGACTTCCCGGGCGATGATGTGCCGGTGATCACGGGCTCGGCGCTGAAGGCGCTCGAGGGGGATACCTCGGAGATGGGCTCGCAGGCGATCGTCAAGCTGGTGCAGGCGATGGACGAGTACATGCCGGAGCCGGAGCGGGCGGTGGACGGTGCGTTCCTGATGCCCATCGAGGATGTGTTCTCGATCTCGGGCCGTGGCACGGTGGTGACCGGTCGCGTGGAGCGCGGCATCATCAAGACCGGCTCGGATGTGGAGATCGTGGGCATCAACCCGACGACCAAGACGGTGGTCACGGGTGTGGAGATGTTCCGCAAGCTGCTCGACGAGGGGCGTGCGGGGGATAACATCGGCGCGCTGCTGCGCGGCACGAAGCGCGATGATGTCGAGCGCGGCCAGGTGCTGTGCAAGCCCGGCTCGATCACGCCGCACACCAAGTTCGAGTGCGAGGTGTATGTGCTGGGCAAGGACGAGGGCGGCCGTCACACGCCGTTCTTCGATGGCTACCGCCCGCAGTTCTACTTCCGCACCACGGACGTGACCGGTGCCTGTGACCTGCCCTCGGGCACGGAGATGGTGATGCCGGGTGACAACGTGCAGATGACCGTGTCGCTGATCGCGCCGATCGCGATGGAAGAGGGTCTGCGCTTCGCGGTCCGCGAGGGCGGCCGCACCGTCGGTGCCGGCGTCGTCTCCAAGATCCTCGAGTAAACGACTATGGCATCAAATAACCAGAAAATCCGGATTCGTCTCAAGGCATTCGACCATCGGCTGATCGATCAGTCGGCCCGGGAGATCGTCGAGACGGCTAAGCGGACCGGCGCCCATATACAGGGGCCGGTTCCCTTGCCGACGAAGAAGGAAAGGTATACCATTCTGATCTCGCCGCACGTCAACAAGGACGCGCGCGATCAGTACGAGATTCGGACTCACAAGCGGTTGATGGACATCATCGACCCGACGGACAAGACGGTCGATGCGCTGATGAAGCTCGACCTCGCCGCCGGCGTCGATGTGCAGATCAAGCTCTCCTGAGTTTCGGGGAACTACTCCGGCACTGATCCTGGATCAGCCCGCCGGAGCGGGCCTCTTTTAGGCCGGCCCAAGCCGGCATCAATCCGAAAGAAACAATTCGGTTGATGATCACCCAGCAGGTAAGGCATCGGTCTGCCTGCGGGGATACGTTCAGCTGATGGAAGAGGGTAGCGACGATGGCAATCGGAATCGTCGGCCGCAAACGCGGCATGACGCGGATTTTTACGGATACGGGTGAGAGCATCCCCGTGACGGTGGTCGAGGCCACTCCGAACCGCGTCACGCAGATCAAGGCACAGGACCATGATGGTTACAGTGCCGTTCAGGTCACCGCCGGAGAGCGTCGCCCGTCCCGCGTCAATCAGGCTATTGCTGGGCATGTCGCCAAGGCCGGTGTCGAGATGGGCCGCGGCCTCTGGGAGTTCCGGCTCGGCAGCGACGCCGGCGAAGATATCCAGGCCGGTGGCACGCTGACCGTCGAACAGTTCGAGGCAGGTGCCATCGTTGATGTGACCGGTACCTCCAAGGGCAAGGGCTTCGCGGGGACGGTCAAGCGCCACAATTTCCGCACGCAGGACAACTCGCACGGCAACTCGGCATCCCACCGTGTGCCCGGCTCGATCGGCCAGGCGCAGGATCCGGGTCGCGTATTCCCGGGCAAGAAGATGTCCGGACAGATGGGTAATGTTCGTGAGACCACACAGAATCTCGAGGTGGTTCGGGTCGACACCGAGCGCAACCTGCTGTTGGTCCGCGGTGCGGTTCCCGGGCCGGCGGACGGGGACGTCATTGTGCGCCCGGCGGTCAAACAGCTCGCCGCGGCGGGAGGTAAATGATGCAGCTAACATTGCAGGGTGACGGATCGACCATCGAGGTTTCCGAGACCGTTCTCGGTGCTGAATTCCGTGAGCCGCTCGTTCACCAGGTCGTGGTTTCGTACCTGGCCGGGGCGCGGGCGGGCACCAAGGCCCAGAAGACCCGCTCGGAAGTCAGCGGCGGCGGCGTCAAGCCGTGGCGGCAGAAGGGTACCGGTCGGGCCCGTGCCGGCACGATCCGCAGTCCGATCTGGCGCAGTGGTGGTCAGACCTTCGCGGCCAAGCCGCGGGATCATTCGGTCAAGGTCAATCGCAAGATGTATCGCGGCGCGCTGCGCTCGATCCTCTCGGAGCTCCTTCGGCAGCAGCGCCTGCAGGTCGTGAGCACGTTTGAGGTCGACGGGCCTCGCACGCGCGACGCCCGCGCCCAGATCAAGGGGCTGACCGGCAGCGAAGACGTGCTGATCGTGACGACTGAAGTCAGCGAGGCGCTTTATCTGGCGGTCCGCAACCTGCCGCGCGTGGATGTCCGCGATACGGTCGGCCTCGACCCGGTGACGCTGCTGGCCCATGAGAACGTCGTCATGACAACGGATGCGCTGCGGCGTATTGAGGAGTGGCTCGCATGAATCAGGAGCGGATGTACCAGGTGCTTCGCGGACCGCACATCTCCGAAAAAAGCACGGTGATTGCGGACGAGGCCAACCAGGTGGCGTTCAAGGTCGCGCGCAACGCGACCAAGCGCGAAATCAAGGCGGCTGTCGAGCAGCTGTTCGAGGTCGAGGTCCGGGATGTGCGCGTGGCCAATGTTAACGGCAAGCGCAAGAACTTCGGGCGGATCCAGGGTCGTCGTCCCGATTGGAAGAAAGCCTATGTGGCGCTCGAGCAGGGCCATGAGCTGGACTTCATCGGCGGCGTGGAATAAGCGGACAGGACTGAACGATCATGGCAGTGCGTAAAGCAAAACCCACCTCGCCCGGGCGTCGGTTCGTCGCCCAGCCGGTGAAAAGCGATCTCTACCGGGGCGAGCCTTATGCGCCCCTGGTCCGCAAGCTCAACAAGAGTGGCGGACGGAACAATCAGGGCCGCATCACCACGCGCCATATTGGCGGTGGGCACAAGCGGCGCTATCGTGACATCGATTTCCGGCGCAATAAGGAAGACATTCCGGCGCGCGTGGAGCGGCTGGAGTACGATCCCAATCGCAGTGCGAACATCGCGCTGCTGTTGTACCGGGACGGCGAGCGCCGTTACATCATTGCACCCAAGAATCTGAAGGTGGGCCAGGAGGTCCGCTCGGGTCAGGGTTCGCCCATCAAGCCGGGCAACACGATGCCGCTGCGCAACATTCCGCTGGGTACGCAGGTGCATTGCATCGAAATGCGGCCGGGTAAGGGCGCGCAGATGGCGCGCTCCGCCGGTGCCGGTGTGCAGCTGGTCGCCCGTGAGGGCGCGTACGCCACGCTGCGTCTGCGCTCCGGTGAGATGCGCAAGGTGCTCAGCGAGTGCCGGGCCACGATCGGCGAGGTCAGCAACGGCGAACACTCGCTGCGCTCCATGGGCAAGGCCGGGGCGACGCGGATCGCCGGGCGGCGCCCGACGGTGCGTGGCGTGGTGATGAACCCGGTGGACCATCCCCACGGTGGTGGTGAGGGTCGGACGTCGGGTGGGCGCCATCCGGTAACCCCCTGGGGTATTCCGACGAAGGGTCACAAGACCCGCAGCAACAAGCGCACCGATAAGCTTATCGTGCGCCGTCGCAAACGCTAACGGAAAGGGGTGGATCAGAAGTGCCACGCTCGATTCGAAAAGGCCCGTTCATTGATACGCACCTCCTGAAGAAAGTTCAGGTGGCGGCGGAGGCCAACAGTAAGCGTCCGATCAAGACCTGGTCGCGGCGATCGATGGTAGTGCCGGAGATGGTCGGTCTGACCATTGCGGTGCATAACGGCCGTCAGCATGTGCCGGTGCTCGTCAACGAGAACATGGTCGGTCACAAGCTCGGTGAATTCGCGTCCACCCGGACGTTCAAGGGTCACCAGGCCGACAAGAAGGCGAAGAGGTAAGCATGGAAACGGCGGCCAGGCTTCGATACGCGATCATTTCGCCGCAGAAAGTGCGGCTCCTTGCTGACCAGATCCGTGGCCTTCCAGTGTCGCGGGCGCTGGAAGTGCTCGAGTTCAGCCCCCGCAAGGCGTCGGGCATTGTGCGAAAGGTCGTTGATTCCGCGATTGCCAACGCGGAGCACAACAGTGGGGCCGATATCGACGAGCTGCGCATCGCGCGCATCCAGGTCGACGAGGGCCCGATGTACAAGCGGATTCAGCCTCGGGCCAAGGGCTCGGCGAATCGTATCCTGAAGCGCACGAGCCACATCACCGTGGCCGTCGCTGAGGACTAGGGGTTTAGGAATGGGACACAAGGTTCATCCAACGGGATTCCGGCTGGGCATTACCGAAGACTGGCGGTCGATGTGGTTCGCCAACAGCAACCGCTACGGTGATCAGCTGTACACGGACTACAAGATCCGTGAGTTCATCCGCGAGCGGCTGGCGCATGCGTCGATCAGCAAGATCCGCATCGAGCGGCCCGCCAAGAACGCATTGATCACGATCCACACGGCGCGGCCCGGCATCGTCATCGGCAAGAAGGGCGAAGACATCGACCGCCTTCGGCGCCAGCTGACGCAGCGCATGGGGATCCCGGTGCATGTGAACATCGAAGAGATCCGCAAGCCGGAGCTCGATGCGCAGCTGGTCGCCGACAATGTCGCCCAGCAGTTGGAGCGCCGCATCATGTTCCGTCGCGCCATGAAGCGCGCTGTCGGCAACGCGATGCGGCTTGGCGCCAAGGGGATCAAGGTGCAGGTGGGCGGCCGGCTCAACGGCTCCGAGATCGCGCGTAGCGAGTATTACCGTGAGGGCAGTGTTCCGCTACATACGCTTCGGGCGGACATCGACTACGGCTTTGCCGAGGCGAAGACCACCTACGGTGTCATCGGCGTGAAGGTCTGGGTATTCAAGGGGGAGATCCTTGATACCGACACCGTTCCCAGCCAGCGGGCCGCGGGCTAACGCCGCTACAAGGAGTCAGTCATGCTTCAGCCAAAGCGCACAAAATTCAGGAAACAGCAAAAAGGCCGTAACAACGGTCTGGCAACCCGCGGCGACAAGGTGAACTTCGGCGAATTCGGCCTGAAGTCCACGACGCGCGGGCCGGTGACGGCGCGTCAGATCGAGGCCGGCCGACGGGCCATCAACCGGCATGTCCGGCGGGGTGGCAAGATCTGGATCCGCATCTTTCCGGATGCGCCGATCACGTCCAAGCCCCTCGAGGTTCGCCAGGGGAAGGGCAAGGGTAATGTCGACCACTGGGCTGCCAAGGTGCAGCCGGGTCGTGTGATTTACGAAATCGAAGGCGTGTCGGAAGAAGTGGCGCGCGAGGCATTCCGCCGCGCGGCGGCCAAGCTGCCCGTGCACACCCGGTTCGTCGAACGGACGGTGATGTGATGAAGGCCAGAGAATTGCGGGACAAGTCCGTCGAGAGCCTTGAGAGCGAGCTCCTCGAGCGGCGCAAGGAGCAGTTCAACCTGCGTATGCAGCAGGCCACGGGCCAGCTGGCGCGGCCCGACCAGATGACGCGGGTCCGGCGTGATATCGCGCGGATCAAGACCGTGCTCAACGAGAAGACCGGGAGTGGTGAGCAGTCATGAGTAACAAGGAAAGCGTCAAGCGCACGGTCAATGGCCGCGTCGTCAGCACGGCGATGGACAAGACCATCACCGTGGTCGTCGAGCGCCTCGTGCCGCATCCGCTCTACGGCAAGTACATCCGTCGCACGACGAAGGTTCACGCGCACGACGAGGACAACGTCTGCCAGAAGGGGGATTGGGTGTCGGTCGTCGAATGCCGTCCGGTTTCCAAGCAAAAGACCTGGCGGCTTGTGGACGTGCTCGAGCGGGCCGTTCAGTAAGCAACGATCAATCATAGAGAGTCAATCGCCATGATTCAGATGCAGACGCTGCTAGGCGCGGCGGACAACAGCGGGGCCCGGGAGGTGCAGTGCGTCAAAGTGCTGGGCGGCTCCAAGCGCCGTTACGCCGGCATCGGCGACATCATCAAAGTGAGTGTCAAGGACGCCATCCCGCGGGGCCGGGTCAAGAAGGGCGAGGTGTATAACGCGGTCGTCGTACGGACCAAGCGCGGCGTGCGCCGGCAGGACGGGTCGCTGATCCGCTTCGACGGCAATGCGGCCGTGCTGCTCAACGCCAACCTGCAGCCAGTCGGCACCCGTGTATTCGGTCCGGTGACGCGCGAGCTCCGCAACGAGCGTTTCATGCGCATCATCTCTCTGGCGCCGGAGGTGCTGTAACGATGCAGAAGATTAAAGCCGGTGACGAAGTCATGGTCATTGCGGGCAAGGACAAGGGGCGGCGCGGCCGCGTCATCCGGGTCCTGCCCGAGCGTGACGGCATCGTTGTCGAGAACGCGAACAAGGTGAAAAAGCATAAGCGTGCCAATCCCCAGGCGAATGATTCCGGCGGAATCATCGAGCAGGAAAAGCCGCTGCACCGCTCCAATGTGGCGATCTACAACCCGAACACCGGGCGGCCTGATCGGGTCGGGATCCGCGATGGCGAAGCCGGGCGTCGGGTGCGCTTTTTCAAGTCCGACAACACGCTGATTGATTAGGGTATCGAGATGGCCAGATTGCGTGAGCAATACACAAACGAAATCATCGGCACGCTGTCGCAGCGATTCGAATATGCCAATCCGATGCAGGTCCCGCGGCTCGACAAGATCGCGGTGAACATCGGCGTCGGCGAGGCGATCCGCGACAAGAAGGTCGTGGACAACGCCGCGGGCGATCTGGCGGCCATTACCGGGCAGAAGCCGGTGGTGACCTACACGCGCAAAGCCGTTGCCGGGTTCAAGATCCGCGAGGGCTGGCCCATCGGCGTCAAGGTGACCCTGCGTCGCGAGCGGATGTACGAGTTCCTCGACCGGCTGATCAATATCGCCGGGCCGCGGATCCGCGATTTCCGCGGCTTTTCGCCGCGCTCGTTCGATGGACGGGGCAACTACAATCTGGGAATCGGCGAGCAGCTGGTGTTCCCGGAGCTCGAATTCGACAAGATCGACGCTGTCCGCGGTATGGACATTGCGATCGGCACTACCGCAGTCAAGGACGAGGAAGCCAAGGCCCTTCTGGAGGGCTTTGGATTCCCCTTCCGCAAGTAAAGAGGGCAGGAAATGGCCAAGGTTTCCATGGTCCAGCGTGAGCTCAAGCGCGAGCGGCTTCGCAACAAGCATGCGGCGAAGCGGGCGGAGCTCAAGGAGATTATCCGCAGCCCTGCCTCCTCCGAGGAGGAGCGGGTGGCAGCCCAGGAGCAGCTGCAGAATCTGCCCCGCAATGCCAGCCCGGTGCGGGGCCGCAATCGGTGCAACGTTTCCGGACGGCCGCGCGGCTACTACCGCAAATTCGGCCTGTCCCGGAATATGCTCCGCCAGGCCGCTATGCGCGGTGAGATCCCCGGCCTGAAGCTGTCCAGCTGGTAAGCGGCATGGGCAACAGTAACCAGGCAAGGAACCAGGTGACGCGAACATGAGCATGACCGATCCCATCGCGGATATGCTGACCCGCATTCGTAACGGGCAGACCGCTGAGAAGACGGAGGTCTCGATGCCCTCCTCGAAGTTGAAGCTGGCCATCGTCCGGGTCCTGAAGGACGAGGGCTATGTCCACGACTATCGGGTCGAAGGCACCGAGAAAAAGCCCACGCTGGCGGTGACGCTGAAGTACTACGAGGGCCGGCCGGTCATCGAGGAAATCCAGCGCGTGAGTCGGCCCGGACTGCGGCGCTTTGAAGGCCGGGGAACGCTGCCCCGGGTGCGCGGTGGTCTGGGAACAGCCATCATTTCCACCTCGCAGGGTGTGATGACCGACCGGGCGGCGCGCGACGCCGGCCACGGTGGTGAAGTCCTCTGCGTGGTTTTCTAGAGACGGGATAAACGGTCATGTCGAGAGTAGCGAACAGTCCGGTCGCGATCCCGAGTGGCGTCGAAGTCAACCTTGGCGACGACCGCAAGGTCAGCGTCAAGGGGGCCAAAGGCGAACTCCACCATACGATCCACGAGTGGGTCGATGTCGCGCAGGACGAGCAGGTGCTGACCTTCGTGCCCAACCGCAAACGCCAGGAGGCGGTTGCGCTGGCGGGTACCACGCGGGCACTCATCAACAACATGGTGCGCGGGGTGCACGAGGGGTTCGAGCGGCGTCTCAAGCTGGTGGGCGTCGGATACCGCGCCCAGGCCAAGGGCGACACGGTCAACCTGACCCTCGGTTTCTCGCATCCGGTGGAGCACCCGGTGCCGAAGGGCATCACGGTCGAGACACCCTCCAACACCGAAATCGTGGTCCGCGGTGTGGATAAGCAGCAGGTCGGACAGGTCGCTGCTGATATCCGCGCGTACCGTCCGCCGGAGCCCTACAAGGGCAAGGGCGTTCGCTACGCCGACGAGCGGGTCATCATGAAAGAAGCCAAGAAGAAGTAATGGCGATGCAAAAGAAGGCAGCAAGAGAGCGTCGCGCCCGCAAGGGTCGCGCCAAGATGCGGGAGCTCGGAGCCGCGCGGTTGACGGTGCATCGCACCCCGCGCCACACCTATGCTCAGGTGATCTCCGCCGACGCGTCGCGGACCCTGGCGTCGGCGTCGACGCTCGAGAAAGACATGCGCGGATCGCTCGCCAACGGTGGCAATGTCGCGGCAGCGAAGGCCATCGGTCAGGCAATCGCCGAGCGCGCCACCGCTGCGGGTGTCACCGAGGTGGCGTTCGATCGCTCGGGCTTCAATTATCACGGCCGGGTGCGGGCGATCGCCGATGCGGCCCGTGAAGCCGGACTCAAATTCTGAATAGGGGCACGTAGGCGATGGCGACAAATGATGTCAATGGTGAGGGCCTCCGCGAGAAGCTCATTACCATCAACCGCGTGGCGAAGGTTGTTAAGGGCGGCCGCCAGTTTGGTTTCACCGCACTGACGGTGGTCGGTGACGGCGACGGCTCGGTCGGCTTTGGTTACGGCAAGGCGCGCGAGGTGCCGCTGGCCATCCAGAAGGCGATGGAGCGGGCGCGCTTCAACATGCGCAAGGTCAACCTCAACGGCCCGACGCTGCAGTACTCCATGAACGGCTATCACGGCTCGAGCAAGGTTTACATGCAGCCGGCCTCATCGGGTACCGGGATCATCGCCGGTGGGCCGATGCGAGCGGTCTTTGAGGTCGTGGGCGTCAACGACGTGCTGGCGAAGTCGCTCGGGTCACGGAATCCGATCAACGTCGTGCAGGCCACCATCAACGCCCTGACCGAGTATGACTCGCCGGACTACGTCGCGGCGAAGCGCGGTAAGACGGTAGAAGAGGTGCAGGGCTGATCATGGCAAAGAGTAAGCAGCTTCGTGTCACGGTGGTCCGCAGCTTCGCGAACCGCGTGGCCAGCCACAAGGCATGCATCGCCGGGCTCGGCCTGCGGCGGATGCACCACAGCGTGCTGGTCGCGAATACGCCGGAGAATCGCGGGATGATCAATAAAGTCTCCTACATGCTCTCCGTCGAGGAGGTCTAGACGATGCGATTGAATACACTCCGCCCGGCGCCGGGCTCACGGCCCGACGCCGAGCGCGTTGGCCGGGGCGCGGGCTCCGGCATGGGCAAGACCGCGCGCCGTGGTCATAAAGGGCAGAAGTCCCGCAGCGGCGGCTTCCACAAGGTCGGGTTCGAAGGCGGCCAGATGCCGCTTCAGCGGCGGGTGCCGAAGGTCGGCTTCAACTCGCGCAAGGGGCAGTACGTCGCCGAGGTCCGGCTCCACGAGATCGGCCAGGTCGATGGCGACGAGGTCAACCTCGACACCCTGCAGGCGGCGGGTGTCGTCCCGCGCAATGCCCGGGCGGCCAAGGTGGTCCTGTCCGGCGAGGTGCATCGGGCGCTGACGCTGCGCGGAGTCCGCGCCACCGCGGGCGCCAGGGCGGCCATCGAGAAAGCCGGCGGCAAGGTCGAGGTATAAGTGGCTGGCCCCTCCGCCAACGCGGGTGCCCTTGGAGGCATGGGCCGTCTGACGGAAGTCCGTCAGCGGCTGACGTTCGTGGTGATCGCCCTGGTGATCTATCGCCTCGGTGCGCACATCACGATACCCGGTATCGATCAGGGCGCACTGGCCGACATGTTCGAGCAGCAGTCGGGGACCATTCTCGACATGTTCAACATGTTCTCCGGCGGCGCGCTGGGAAGGCTGTCGATTTTTGCCCTGGGGGTCATGCCCTATATCTCGGCATCGATCATCATGCAGCTGATGTCGGCCGTGGTGCCGTCCCTCAAGCAGCTGCGCAGCGAAGGCGAGCAGGGTCGGCGTGTCATCACCAAGTACACGCGCTATGGAACGCTGGGGCTTGCCCTGTTCCAGGGGATCGGCATCACCGTCGCCCTGCAGAACCAGGGCGTGGTGCTAAGCCCGGGGCCGATGTTCGTGTTTGTGGGTACGACCACGTTGGTCACCGGCACGATGTTCCTGATGTGGCTGGGTGAGCAGATCACCGAACGCGGCATTGGCAATGGTATCTCGCTGATCATCTTTGCCGGCATCGTGGCCGGGCTGCCGTCGGCGCTGGGGGGCACGCTGGAGCTGACCCGCACCGGCGAGCTGGGCATACCCACGGTCCTGGTGCTGCTGGTACTGGCGGTGGGGGTGATCTGGTTCATCGTGTTCATGGAACGCGGGCAGCGGCGGATCACCATCAATTACGCACGGCGCCAGCAGGGTCGTAAGATGTATGCGGGGCAGACCAGTCATCTGCCGCTCAAGATCAATATGGCGGGTGTGATTCCGGCGATCTTCGCCTCCAGCATCATCCTGTTCCCGGCCACCATCGGTCAGTGGTTCGGGGAGATGGAGGGACTGTCCTGGATGCAGCGGCTGGGCCAGACACTGAGCCCCGGGCAGCCCCTGTACATCGCCTTCTACGCCGCGGCGATCATCTTTTTCTGCTTTTTCTATACCGCGCTGGTGTTCAACGCCCGGGATACATCCGACAACCTGAAACGCTCCGGCGCTTTCATTCCCGGTGTGCGGCCCGGTGAGCAGACTTCGCGGTATATCGACAAGGTGATGACGCGTCTGACATTGGTCGGCGCCGGGTACATTACGGCGGTGTGTCTGCTGCCCGAGTTCCTGATCCTCTACCTCAACGTGCCCTTCTATTTCGGGGGGACTTCGTTGCTGATCATCGTGGTGGTGGTGATGGACTTCATGTCGCAGCTGCAGGCACACCTGGTATCGCATCAGTACGAACCACTGATGAAAAAAGCTAATCTGCAGGCGCATGGCCGTGGTGGCGGCAGCGGCCTGGCACGCTGAACAGGAAATTTGGAGACGGGACGATGAAAGTACGTGCCTCGGTTAAAAAGATCTGCCGCAACTGCAAGGTCATCAAGCGGGGCGGCACCGTGCGGGTGATCTGCACCTCCGACGCCCGCCACAAGCAGCGTCAGGGCTGATGGCGGCGCATATCTTGAATGCAAATGGGTGATCTGGTTATACTGCCGGGTTTCCGAGTGAAAAGAATAATCCTGGAGTAACGGCTCATGGCCCGTATTGCTGGCGTCAACATTCCCGCCAACAAACACGCAGTAATTGCGCTGACCTCGATCTACGGCATCGGCCGGACGCGGGCAGCGGACATCTGCAAGGCAGCGGATATCGCACCTGACCGCAAGGTCCGGGAGCTCACCGACGATGAGCTCGAGCGCGTGCGCGCTGTCGTCAATGAATATGCTGTCGAGGGCGATCTGCGTCGGCAGGTGGCCATGGACATCAAACGACTGATGGACATGGGCTGCTACCGCGGCATCCGCCATCGGCGTGGCATGACAGTCCGCGGTCAGAGTACCCAGACGAACGCCCGGACCCGCAAGGGACCGCGTCGCGCCGTCACCCGTTAACGCAATAGCAGGACAGGTTTTAAATGGCCAAGCCAACCACCCGCACCCGTAAGCGCGTCAAGCGCACGGTTGTCGATGGCATCGCGCACGTCAACGCGAGCTTTAATAACACAGTGATCACGATCACCGACCGCCAGGGCAATGCACTGGCCTGGGCGAGCGCCGGCGGCAGTGGTTTCCGCGGGTCCCGCAAGAGCACACCGTTCGCGGCGCAGGTCGCCTCCGAGCGTGCCGGCGAGTCCGCCAAGGACTTCGGGCTCAAGAACCTCGAGGTGCGGGTCAAGGGGCCGGGCCCCGGTCGCGAGTCAGCCGTGCGCGCGCTGAACAACGTCGGCTACCGCATCACCAACATCGAAGACGTGACGCCCATTCCGCACAACGGATGCCGTCCGCCCAAGAAGCGCCGCGTCTGACCAGGGGATTCTGAACATGGCACGTTACATTGGACCGACCTGCAAACTCGCCCGCCGCGAGGGGACAGATCTATACCTCAAGAGCGGGGTCCGCCCGCTCGACAGCAAGTGCAAGCTCGACACACCGCCGGGCCAGCACGGCCAGCGTCGCGGACGACTGTCGGACTATGGGCTGCAGTTGCGGGAAAAGCAGAAGGTTCGCCGTATGTATGGCGTGCTCGAAAAGCAGTTCCGCAAGTACTACAAGGAAGCCGACCGGCGTAAGGGCAACACCGGCGAGAATCTGCTGCAGCTGCTCGAGACGCGTCTCGACAACGTGGTCTATCGGCTCGGTTTTGCAGCCACCCGTGCTGAGGCGCGTCAGCTGGTGGCGCACCGGGCGGTTCTCCACAACGGGCGGACCACCAACGTGGCGTCGGCCGAGGTCAAGCCGGGAGACGAGATCGCGATCCGCGATCGGGCGCAGAAACAGCTGCGCGTCCAGGCGGCCCTCGAGATGGCCCAGCAGAATGGCGTGCCGGAATGGCTCGAGGGCGACGCCAAGAATTTCAAGGGAACGCTGAAGCAGCGGCCGGAGCGTGCCGAGCTCGCCGCCGAGATCAACGAATCCCTCATCGTCGAGCTTTATTCCAAGTAGTGACGCGGTCAGCGTCACTACCGATCAGGAGTGGTATTCATGCAGGGTCAGTTTAAGGACTTCCTTAAACCCCGGGTGGTTGAGGTGGATGCGGTCAGCGATAAGCGTGCCCGCATCATCCTTGAGCCGCTTGAGCGCGGTTTCGGACACACGTTGGGGAATGCGCTACGCCGGGTTCTCCTTTCTTCCATGCCGGGCTATGCGGTCACCGAGGTCGAGATCGACGGGGTGTTGCACGAGTACATGGCCGTGGATGGGGTGCAGGAAGATGTCGTCGACATCCTGCTCAACCTGAAGGGACTGGCGGTGCGGCTCTCCGGGCGTGAGCAGGCAACGCTGCGGCTCAGCAAGAAGGGTCCTGGGACGGTAACCGCCGCCGACATCGCCGAAGAGTCCAACGTCGAGGTCAAGAATCCCGAGCTGGTGATCTGCAACCTCACCAAGGCCGGCGAGATCAACATGTCGATCACCGTGGCCAGCGGTCGGGGCTACGAGCCCGCCACGGCGCGCGATCCCGAGGAAGAGCGCACCATCGGCCGGCTGGCCGTGGATGCGACCTACAGTCCGGTCCGGCGTGTGGCCTATAACGTCGAGAGCGCGCGTGTCGAACAGCGGACGGACCTGGATAAACTGGTCATGGACGTCGAGACCAGTGGCGTGATCGAACCCGAGGAGGCAGTGCGCCTCGCGGCGGGCGTCCTTCGCGACCAGATGTCGGTGTTCGTCGACCTTGAGGGCGGCGAAGGCGCGGATCAGCCGCGACGCAAGGAGCCGGAGGTTGATCCGGTCCTGCTGCGGCCGATTGACGATCTCGAGCTGACGGTGCGGTCCGCCAACTGCCTGAAGGCAGAGGACATTCACTACGTCGGTGATCTGGTTCAGCGCACCGAGGTGGAATTGCTCAAGACGCCGAATCTGGGCAAGAAATCACTCAACGAAATCAAGGAAGTCCTGGCACAGAACGGGCTTCAACTCGGTATGCGTCTTGAGGGCTGGCCGCCGGCGAGCCTCGAGAACGGCAACCGGGCCATGGGTTAAGGGGATAGACAGATGCGTCATCGCAAAGCCGGACGAAAACTGAATCGGAACAGTTCCCACCGTCAGGCCATGTTTCGCAACATGTCGGCGTCGCTGTTCGAGCATGAGGCCATCCGCACCACGCTGCCGAAGGCCAAGGAGCTGCGTCGCATCGCCGAGCCGCTGATTACGCTGGCGGGCAATGACACCACCGCCAACCGGCGCTTGGCGTTCTCGCGGCTGCGCAACAAGGCCATCGTCAGCAAGCTGTTTGACGAGCTGGGCCCGCGGTATCGTGAGCGCCCCGGAGGCTACCTGCGGATCCTGAAGGCCGGGTACCGTGCCGGCGACAATGCGCCCATGGCGTTCGTCGAGCTGGTGGACCGGCCGGTGGTCGAGGCCGAGGAAGAGCGCGAGGACGTCGCCTGACGCGGGCGCCCGCCTGATCGAAGGCCCCATTGGGCCATCGTTGCAGAAAAGCCGCCAGCAGGCGGCTTTTTTGTGGGCATCCGTCGTGTGCGTAGGGTGCGCGATGCAGTTCTGCTAGACTGCCGCGTTAAATGCTGATGGAGGAGTCCCATGAAGACACCTGTACGTGTAGCGGTCACCGGCGCCGCCGGCCAGATCGGTTATAGCCTTCTGTTTCGCATCGCCTCGGGCGATATGCTGGGGCCGGATCAGCCGGTGATCCTGCAGCTGCTCGAGGTTCCACCCGCGATGGACGCTGTGCAGGGCGTCATCATGGAACTCGATGACTGCGCATTCCCGCTTGTGGCCGGGCTCCAGGCCAGCGACAAGCCCGAGGAGGCGTTCAAGGACGCCGACTACATCATGCTGGTGGGCGCCAAGCCCCGCGGCCCGGGCATGGAGCGGAAGGACCTGCTCGAGGCCAATGCGGCGATCTTCTCGACCCAGGGCCAGGCAATGAATGCCGTGGCGAGTCGCAACGTCCGTGTTCTGGCGGTGGGCAATCCGGCCAACACCAATGCCCTGATCGCCCGGCATAACGCCCCGGATCTGGATCCGCGCTGCTTCACGGCAATGACCCGGCTGGACCACAACCGCGCCCTGGCGCAGCTCGCCAACCGGACTGGCCGCCATGTCACCGACATTGAACGGCTGACGGTCTGGGGCAATCACTCGGCCACTCAATACCCCGATGTCAGCCATGCGCGGGTGGACGGCAAACCTGCCATGGAGTGGGTGGACCAGGGCTGGCTCGAGGAAAGCTTCATCCCGACCGTGCAGCAGCGCGGTGCCGCCATCATCAAGGCGCGCGGACAGTCGAGTGCGGCCTCGGCGGCCAGCGCCGCCATCGATCACATGCGTGACTGGACGCTGGGCACCTCAGGCGACGACTGGGTGAGCATGGCCATTCCCTCCGACGGCAGCTACGGCATCGCCGAGGGGCTGATCTACTCGTTTCCGGTGCGCTGCGTCGAAGGCCGGTACGAGATCGTCCAGGGTCTGCTGATTGATGAGTTCTCGCAGGCACGCATGAATGCCACGGAGCAGGAACTGATCGAAGAGCGGGACGCGGTCAAGCACCTGCTTCCGTGATGCCGTTGGTGAGCATCGCCGCCAGGTAGTGGCCGGTATGGGACGCCGGCTCGGCGGCGACCGCCTCCGGCGTCCCGGTCGCGACAATACGACCGCCGCCGCTGCCGCCCTCGGGCCCCAGGTCCAGCAGCCAGTCGCAGGTCTTGATGACGTCGAGATTGTGCTCGATGACCACCAGGGTGTTGCCCTCGTCGCGCAGCCGATGCAGGACCTCGAGCAACTGCGCGATGTCGTGAAAGTGCAGGCCCGTGGTGGGCTCGTCGAGGATATAGAGCGTCTGCCCGGTGCTCTGCCGGGCAAGCTCACGGGCCAGTTTGATGCGCTGGGCCTCGCCGCCCGATAGCGTGACCGCGTTCTGCCCGAGCTTGACGTAACCCAGCCCAACCTCCTCGAGGGTGCGCAGCTTGCGCGCGAGGGCCGGAATGTTGGCGAACAGTTCCAGCGCCTCACTGACGCTCATTTCCAGCACATCGGCGATGGTATGGCCGCGATAGCGTATCTCCAGGGTCTCGCGGTTATAGCGGGCCCCCCGGCAGGTATCGCAGGGCACATAGACATCCGGCAGGAAGTGCATCGCGACGCGGATCACGCCATCCCCCTGGCAGGCCTCGCAGCGCCCCCCGCGGACATTGAAGCTGAATCGGCCCGGGCCGTAGCCGCGGGAGCGGGCCTCGGAAGTGGCGGCGAACAGCTCGCGCATGGGCGTGAAAAGCCCGGTATAGGTGGCGGGATTGGAGCGCGGTGTCCGGCCGATCGGGCTCTGATCAATCTCCACGACCTTGTCGAAATGCTCCAGGCCCTCGATGGTCTCGTAGGGTGCCGGTGTGGCGTCGGCCCGATTGAGTGCGGCGGCCGCGGCCGGGTAGAGGGTGCTGTTGACCAGTGTCGATTTGCCCGAGCCCGAAACGCCGGTGACCCCGACCATCAGCCCCGCGGGGAAATCCGCGTCCACCGCCTGCAGGTTATGGCCGCGGGCGCCGCGGATGCGGATCATGCGTGCCGGGTCGGGCACCGTCCGTTGCGTCGGTACGGCGATGTGGCGGCGCCCGGCCAGATAGTCGCCGGTGAGCGAGCCGTCGGAGGCCATCAGTGCCGTGGCCGTGCCGGCGGCGACGACCGCGCCGCCCTCGTGGCCGGCACCCGGGCCCATATCGATGATGTGGTCCGCGGCACGAATGGCGTCCTCATCGTGCTCGACCACGATCACGGTATTGTCGAGATCGCGCAGATGGCGGAGTGTCTCGAGCAGACGATGGTTGTCGCGCTGGTGCAGCCCGATGGACGGTTCATCGAGCACATACATCACCCCCACCAGGCCGGCGCCGATCTGACTGGCCAGGCGGATCCGCTGGGCCTCACCGCCGGACAGGGTGTCAGCGCTTCGCTCAAGGCTCAGGTAGTCGAGGCCGACGTTGATCAGAAACCGCAGCCGCTGGCCGATCTCGCGCAGAATGCTCTCGGCGATGGTGGCGCGCGCGCCGGTCAGATCCAGGGCCGCCATTGCCTCGGCGGCGCCGGCGATGGACAGGGCATTGATCCCGGCCAGGTCCTGACCGCCCACGGTGACGTGGCGGGCGGCGGCGTTGAGGCGGCTGCCTCCGCAGTCGGGGCAGGTGCGGCGGGTGAGGAACCGGGCCAGTTCATCGCGCACGGCGGTGGATTCGGTCTCGCGATAACGCCGCGCCATGTTGTGAATGATGCCCTCGAAGGGGTGCTCGCTGACCTGAGCGTTGCCGCGCCGTGCGCCGGCATAGTGGAAGCGGATCGGCGTATCGCCACTGCCGTACAGGAGAATGTCGCGGAGGTCGGCGGGCAGGGCCTGCCAGGGCGTGTCGATGTCAAAGCCGTAGTGTGCGGCCAGATCATTGAGGATCTGGGCATAGTAGGCATTACGCCGGTCCCAGCCACGAATGGCCCCGCCGGCCAGTGACAGTTCGGGGTGGGCGACCACCCGGGCCGGATCGATGAACTGCTCCACCCCCAGACCGTCACAGCTTGGGCAGGCCCCCTGGGGGTTGTTGAACGAAAAAAGCCGGGGTTCGAGCTCCGCAATGGCATAACCACACTCGGGACAGGCATAGCGGGCCGAAAACACGATCGACGGCGCCTCGGGATCGTCCATATCGGCGAGTTCGGCCACGTCCTCTCCCAGCGCCAGACAGGTCTCGAGGGAATCCGCCAGTCGCACCGCCAGATCCGGGCGGATCCGGAACCGGTCCACCACCACATCGATGCGATGGGGCGCCTGGGGATCAAGCGCGGGCACCTCATCCAGGTCCACCACCTGACCATCCACCCGGGCGCGCACAAAGCCCTGGTTGCGAAGGTCGGCGAACACCTCGCGATGCTCGCCGCGGCGTCCCCGGATGCGGGGGGCGAGCAGCATATAGCGGCGGTCGTCGGGCTGGGCGAGGATCTGGTCGACCATCTCGCTGACCGTCTGGGCCTGCAGGGCATGCCCATGGGTGGGGCAGTGCGGTGTCCCGGCGCGGGCAAACAGCAGACGCAGGTAGTCGTGGATCTCGGTGGCGGTCCCCACCGTCGAGCGCGGATTATGCGAGGTTGATTTCTGCTCGATGGCGATCGCCGGCGACAGGCCCTCGATGTGATCAACGTCGGGCTTGTCCATCATCGAGAGAAACTGCCGGGCATAGGCCGACAGCGATTCGACATAGCGGCGTTGGCCCTCGGCGTAGAGGGTGTCAAACGCCAGCGATGACTTGCCCGATCCGGACAGACCGGTGATGACGATCAGCTGGCCGCGCGGGAGCTTGAGGTGAAGGTCACGCAGGTTGTGCGTGCGGGCCCCCTCAATGACGATCGAATCCATGGGCTTCCTGTATCAGACAATTTGATAGTATAGCGCGCCAGTACTTACCTGACCGACAGGGGAACGCGTGCACCGCACAAAGCCATCCAGCGCCGGGGCGATGAACGGCGCGGAACGCCGGGCGACCGCCGGGCTGGCCACCATCTTCGGCCTGCGAATGCTGGGATTGTTCCTGATCCTGCCGGTGTTCGCGCTCTACGGCCCGCAGCTTGACGGCGCGACGCCGGCGTTGATCGGCCTCGCCATTGGTGCCTACGGCCTCACCCAGGCCATCCTCCAGATCCCCTTTGGCATGCTGTCGGACCGGATCGGACGGCGTCCGGTCATCGTGTTCGGGTTGCTGATCTTTGCCGTCGGCAGCGGGGTGGCGGCCGAGGCCGAGACCATTCACGGGGTCATCCTGGGCCGCGCGCTGCAGGGTTGTGGGGCGATTGCCGCGGCGGTGATGGCACTGGCCGCCGATCTGACCCGCGACCGTCAGCGCACCAAGGCCATGGCACTGATCGGCATCAGCGTGGGCGCGGCCTTCATGATTGCCCTGGTGGCGGGACCGGCGATTGCCGGTCAGGCGGGGCTTGGCGGGGTGTTCTGGGCTACCGCCGGGTTTGCGCTGCTGGCAGTGGCGCTGCTCTACGGACTGGTCCCCGCCGGCGGTGAGGCCACGTTCCGGCCCGAGGTCAATGCCCGCGCCGGCGGTCTGCCCGTGGTGTTGCGCAACCCTGACCTGCTGCGGCTCGACCTGGGTGTGCTGGTGCTGCATCTGATTCTTACCGCCAGTTTCGTGGTGCTGCCCGTGGTGCTCGAGTCACGCCTCGGTATCGCCGGTGATGACCATTGGATGGTGTATATCCCGGTGCTGTTGCTCTCGGTGCTGGGCATGGGCGCGATGATCAGTATCGGTGAGCGGCGCCGCATTCTGCATCGGCTGCTGGCGGTGGTCGCCGTGATCGTGATCGTCGCCGACCTGGTGCTGGCCGGTTTCAGTCATTCCCTGCCGGCGTTTCTGCTGGGGTTGTGGCTGTTCTTTGTGGGCTTCAACACCCTCGAGGCCAGCCTGCCCTCGCTGCTGACCCGGTTCGCCCCCGAGGGGCTGCGGGGCACAGCGCTGGGGGTGTACTCCACGGCCCAGTTCATGGGGGCCTTTCTGGGCGGTGTGCTCGGCGGCGCGATCCAGGGCGCCTATGGCACTGCCGCGGTATTCATTTTCTGCGCACTGGCGGCCGGGGTCTGGCTGATGGCCGCCATTGGCCTGAGCGCACCGGCGTCGTATCGCGAGGCCGCAACCACTGAAACGGAGACGACATGACGGACCTGATCCCGCCCTACGGCGGTACACTCAAGGACTTGAGACTGGATGACACCACCGCGCAGGCCCGCCGGACCGCTGCCGCGGATTACCCCAGCTGGGATCTCACCGATCGCCAGCTGTGTGACCTTGAACTGCTGGCCAATGGCGGGTTCTCACCGCTTGAGGGCTTCATGGGGCAGGCGGACTATGAGGGCGTGGTCAATGACATGCGCCTGGCCGATGGCACCCTCTGGCCCATGCCAGTCACGCTGGATGTCAGCGAGGCATTCGCCGAAACCCTCGGCGCCGGTGCGCGCGTCGCCCTGCGCGACCCCGAGGGGGTCATTCTGGCGATCCTGACCGTCGACGACATCTGGCGCCCCGATCGCGAGCACGAGGCGGAACAGGTTTTCGGGACCCGCGATGCGGCCCACCCGGCCGTGTACTGGCTGCGCGAGCACAGTCACCCGGTGTATGTCGGTGGCCGCGTGGAGGCGCTGGACCTGCCGGGGCACTACGATTTCACGCATCTGCGCCTGACCCCCGCCGAACTGCGTGAGCGCTTCCGGCGCGACGGCTGGCGCCGCATCGTCGCCTTCCAGACCCGCAACCCGATGCACCGGGCCCATGTCGAACTGACCTTCCTCGCCGCCCGTCAGGCCGAGGCCAATCTGCTGATCCACCCGGTGGTGGGGATGACTAAGCCCGGTGATGTCGATCACTACTCGCGGGTGCGCTGCTATGAGCATGTGCTGCACAAATATCCCGAGCAGACCACCGCGCTGTCGCTGCTGCCGCTCGCGATGCGCATGGGCGGCCCCCGCGAGGCGGTCTGGCACGCGATCATCCGCCGCAACTACGGCTGCACCCACCTGATCGTCGGCCGCGATCATGCCGGCCCCGGCAAGGACAGCAACGGCGAGGAGCTCTACGGCCCCTACGACGCCCAGGACATGGTGACCCGCCATGCCGACGAACTGGGTATCCAGATGGTGCCCTTCCGGATGATGGTCTATGTGCAGGAGCGTGCCGGCTACGCCCCCATCGACGAGGTCGACGAGGCCACGGAAACGGTGATGAACATCTCCGGGACCGAGTTCCGTCGGCGCATGCGCGAGGGCCTGGAGATCCCGGACTGGTTCGGCTATCCCGAGGTGGTCGAGGAGCTGCGCAAGACCTATCCGCCCCGGGCCCGCCAGGGCTTTACGCTGTTCTTCACCGGGTTGTCGGGGTCGGGTAAGTCGACCATCGCCAATGCCGTCATGGTCAAGCTCATGGAGCGTGGCGGACGGCCGGTGACGCTGCTCGACGGCGACCGGGTGCGCAAGCATCTGTCCAGCGAACTGGGGTTCTCGAAGGCGCACCGCGACCTGAACATCCGCCGGATTGGGTTTGTCGCCAGCGAGATCACCCGCAATGGCGGTGCCGCCATCTGCGCCCCCATCGCGCCCTATGCGGCCACCCGCGATGCTGTACGGGAAATGGTGGAGTCGGCCAATGGCGGGTTCCTTGAAATCCACGTCGCCACGCCACTTGAGGAGTGTGAGCGCCGCGACCGTAAGGGGCTCTACGCCCAGGCCCGGGCAGGCCGGATCACCGGCTTTACCGGCATTGACGATCCCTACGAAGCGCCCGAGACGCCGGCGCTGCGGATCGACACCACCGACTGCAGTGTTGAGGAGGCCGCCCAGCAGGTCCTGCTCAAGATTGAGGCGATGGGTTTCATCGATCTGGAGTGACCGGTTGTCGGTCGCCATTTGGTTGGCCGTCATGAACGGGTAGAGTGGAGACACATGGCGGGCGTCCAACCGGGCCCGCTTCATCAGTCAACGGAGGCAGTCATGGCGCGTGGAGTCAACAAAGTCATTCTCATCGGTAATCTCGGCGCCGATCCCGAGGTCCGCTACTCGGCCGCCGGCAGCGCCATCACCAATGTGCGGCTGGCGACCACTGATCAGTGGAAGGACCGTCAGACCGGCGAGCAGCAGGAAAAAACCGAGTGGCATCGCATCGTGTTCTTCGGGCGCCTGGCCGAGATCGCGGGTGAGTACCTGAAAAAGGGCTCGAAGATCTTCATCGAGGGCCGCCTGCAGACCCGCAAATGGCAGGGCCAGGACGGTCAGGACAAGTACACGACGGAGATCGTGGCCAACGACATGCAGATGCTCGATGGCGCCGGTGGTGGCGGCATGGGCGGTGGTGCCGGCGGCGGCATGAAGCAGTCCGCGCCCGCGGCAAGCCAGGAGCCGGCCCCGCAGACCGCTCCGGTGGACGACTTTGACGACGACATTCCGTTCTGAGTCTTCCGCACGTGGCAGTCGACAACACGAAACTCGGTTCCCGACTCAATCTGAAACAGACTTCTGATTTGCGCTCACATTCGCTCGCATGGGTGAAGGGTGGGTGTGTCCTATTGCTCGTGTAGCCGTATCCTTTTGGATACTGTCAGTTTATGATCGAGGTGAGGACAACGGAAGTCTTCGCCGACTGGCTCAAGCGCCTTCGAGATCCGCAGGGGAAAGCCGCCGTGTTGCGCCGGGTCGAGCGGATCGGGCAAGGCAATCCGGGTGATACAAAGCCAGTCACGCGATATCGAACAAGCGCAGGCACTGGCTAGAGAGGTCTGAGCCATGACCACTACACGGCTGTTCGATCCTGCGGAGTTCCTCGATGACGAGACAGTGATCGCGCATTATCTGTCTCAGACGTTGGCTGAGGGCGACACCGACGAGGTGCTTGAGGCGATCAATCACGTCGCGCGGGCGCGCGGCATGAGCGAGATCGCTGAGCAGAGTGGCCTCGGCCGCGAGAGTCTGTACAAGGCGCTGCGTCCTGGCGCCCAGCCGCGCTTCGACACGATTGCGCGTGTGCTTTGGGCGCTCGGTGTGCGTCTGGAGACGCGGCCCGTGCATGAGCAGCCCTTGGCCCTCGACGAGGCAGAAGCGTCCACCGGTGCGCGTTCCGGAGACGCGTGATCAGTCTCGCGGATCGCTATTGCGATTGCTCACCGAGCGCCGTCAGCGCTTCGCTGACCGACTCGACGATCGCCCGGCTGTCGCTGCCGTACTGCTCAGGATGGAGCGGCTCGCCGATCCGGATCCGAATCACCCCGTGACTCGGGATCAGCTGGCCGACGGGTAGCACTGTCTCCGTCCCCTCAATCCACACGGGCACGACGGGGACGGGATGCGCGGCCAAGAGCAGGCCGATGCCCGGCCGCAGGGGTTGCAGGGCTTCGTCCGTCCCGCGTTGCCCTTCCGGGAACCACACCAGGGAGTGACCGCGTTGCAGTGCCGCCGCCGCCAGCGCCAGACTGCGCTGTGGTGCCGCACCGGGGTCGATCGGCAGAATCCGCGCGACATGGCTGAAAGTGCGGCGCAGGGCCGATGAGAACAGCAGCCCGGTCCACCCCGCCCAGAACAACGGCTCCATCTGCCGGCGGGTCAGGCTCTCGGTGAGGGCGATGGGGTCATAGGCGCTGACATGCCGCGGGGTGATCAGGAATGGGCCGTCCTGCGGCCATGCCCCTTCCACCTCGATCCGGGCGAAGCGTCGATTGAGCTGCCGGCAGGCGCCCAGAGCCAGTCGGGCCGTGGCGTAGCGGAGTGGACCGCGGGGTGTGAGTAGGCGGGTTGATGATTCATCGAGCAGCGCCTCGGGGTCGGCCAGCTGCTTGGTCAGGGTTGTCGGTGCCTGTCCCTCGGCGGCGAGTGCCGCTGGATCGGCCTGGATCACTTCCTGGAGGAGGTCGCGAACGGTTTCCACCCGGCCAATCGCGGCATCATCGAGTTCGATACCGACCTGATCCCGCAGCGCCAGCCCCAGGTCCATCCATCCCAGCGAGTCGAGTCCCAGATCCTGATGGAGTCTGCTGTCTGGCGTCAGGCGCCTGTTCGCGAAGCGGCCGGCCAGGTATCGCCAGGTTGCCAGCGCGGCTTCATCGCCGAGCAGCGCCTGGTCTTCGGGTGCCATGGCCTCGGTGTCGATGGGCGCCTGGCGTGTCGCTGGCTGATCGCCACCGAGACGCTCGAAAAGGCGCGCCAGGTGAGGACGGCGCAGCTTGCCGAGGCGGGTCCGGGGCAGGGGATCGGCACTCAGGCGGACCTCGCCGATCGCATGATGGACGGGCAGATCAGTGCGGGCCGCCCGCAGCGCCGCATCGATCCGTGCCTGCCGTGTCTCCTCGCGATCATCCGTGTCGGCGGCAACGATCACCGCGGCGAGCCGGCCGTCGTGTGTCAGCACACCCGCCTCGCGGATGGCTGGTTGTGCGTTCAATACCCGCTCGATGCGCTCTGGATCGATGTTCTCGCCGCCCGCCAGCACCAGGGTGGACGACAGTCGCCCGCTGAGGTGCAGGTAGCCATCGCTGTCAATCCGGCCGCCATCCCCGGTGCGGAACCAGCCCTCGGCGTCAAAGCTCTCGGCATTGCTCACGGCGCCATGCCAGTAACCGGCGAAGACGTTGGGGCCACGGGCGCGCACCTCGCCGTCGACAATGCGCAGTGACACCCCGGGCAGGGGCCGACCGGCGGTCTCGAGGCGCGCCTCTCCCGGGGCGTTGAGGGTCAGGATCGGCGCTGTTTCGGTCAGCCCGTAGCCGCTCGCCAGGGTCCAGCCCAGCCCCTGCAGGCGTCGGGCGATGACCGGATCGAGGGCCGCACCGCCATTCACGGCCAGGCGCAATGCTGGCGCCAGGCGCTTCATCACCGGTCGGAACAGCCAGCGCCCCACCGGCCAGCCAAGCCGTGACTGGAGCCCCTTGCTCAACCCGACGGCGGCATGAAAGAGCCGCTGCCGCCAGGGCCGCCGACCGCCGAGGCGTTCCTCGAGTCGACTCCACAGCGCCTCGTAGAGCCGCGGCACACCCAGCAGGATGGTTGCCCGGCCCGCCCGCAGCGCCTCGGCAATACGCGGGCCCACCAGGGATCGCGGCAGGATCAGCGTCGCGCCAACGCCGAGCACCGTCAGCAGCCCCACGCTGAACGGATAGACATGGTGCAGGGGCAGGGGCAGCAGCACCCGATCGGCCGACCCGGCGATACGGGCCTCAAGCAGGGCACGGACATTACTGACCAGGTTGGCGTGGGTGAGCGGCACCCCCTTCGGCGGCCCGGTGGTGCCCGAGGTGTAGAACAGCGTGGCGATATCCCCGGCGGCGGGCTCGTCCCGCGGCGCCGGCGCCGTCGGGGCATCATCGGGCACCGTCAGGTCCAGCGAATCGAGCTCGATGATGGGCGCGGCGGTGGGGGAATCCGGCAGCGCGGGGCGTAGGGCCCGGGTGATGTAGATCCGCGCGGGATCGGCGTCGGTGATCACATGGGCCAGGTCATCGTAGCTCATCTGGGCATCCACCGGCACCAGTACCGCACCGTGGATCAGCGTGGCGAGGGCGATGACGATCCACTCGATGCTGTTGGGGGCCTGGATCAGAACCCGGTCGCCGCGGCCCAGTCCGGCGTCCCCCAGGGTCCGCGCATGGGCCTCAGCCATGGCCAGAAGGCGATCGTAGTCAACGGATACCGGCCCGGTGGCGGTGTAGGCGATTACCGCGGGCTGTTGTGCCGTCCCCGGTGTCGCCCGGATGAGGGCGGGGATCGTCAGGCCTTCGGCGTTGCCGTTCATCTCAGCGCAGTCCCCGGTAAACGGCATGATCGGCGAGGGCCAGCATCTCGGTGTCGCCATCGGTGTCGCCATAGGCATGGATCGGGTGGTAATCGGCCGGGTCGAGCAGTGACTGCAGGCGCACGACTTTCTCGGCCCCGCGGCAGTTGGGACCGTCCAGTTCGCCGGTGAGGCGGCCATTGCGGCGCTTGAGCTCGGTGGCGAGCAGTTCGATGCCCAGCGAATCCGTCCACGGCTGGATCCACTCGCGGACCGACGCGGAAATGACGATGACGCGATGCCCGGCCTGGCGATGCCAGTCCAGCCGCTGCCGGGCCTGGGGCCGGAGCAGGCGGTCCAGATGGTTGAGCGCATAATCCCGGCCCAGGGCCCGGAACGCCTCGTCGGTCATTCCCGCAAAAAAGTGCCGCAGCAGGTCGACCTTGGCCCGGTCGCGATGCACCACGCCCAGCGGCACGCCAAGCAGTCGCGGGGCCAGGCTGAGGCCGGCGCGCAGGCAGCGACCCAGGCCGAACTGGTGATAGAGCAGATCACTCAGCGTATCGCGTCGGGTCAGTGTGCCATCCAGGTCGAACAGCGCCAGCGGGCGGGGTTGGGTCATGACGGTTTCCCTGCAAATGGAACGGGCATTCTGCCGGCACTCTGGTGCGAATGTACATTCGCCATGGCCACGACTGGTCAGCGCGGCGCCGGGTGGGTAAAGTCTGAAGGTTTTCAGATCGACGCCGAGCCAAAGGAGCACATGCCATGGCAACCCCGCACATCAGTGCCGAACCGGGCGACTTTGCCGAAACCGTCCTCATGCCGGGTGACCCCCTGCGGGCGAAAGTGATTGCCGACCATTACCTCGAAGACGTGAAGACGGTGACCGACACCCGCAATATGCTCGGGTTTACCGGCCGCTATGGCGACACGCCGGTGTCGGTGATGGGCTCGGGCATGGGGATACCGTCGATGTCGATCTACGCCTTCGAGCTCTACACCCAGTACAACGTCGAGAAGATCATCCGTGTGGGGACCTGCGGCGGGATCAGCCCGACGGTCAAGGTGCGCGACATCATCGTGGCGATGGGCGCGTCCACCGACTCGAGCGTCAACCGCACCCGGCTCGCCGGCGACGACTTCGCCGCCATCGCCGATTACGGCCTGCTCGAGGCCACCGTCAACGCGGCCCGCAAGGCGGGCATTGCCCCGCAGGTGGGCAATGTCTTTTCCTCGGAGCTTTTCTACAATCCCCGCGCCAATTTCTTCGATACGCTGAAGGCCCACGGCATTCTGGCCGTGGAGATGGAAGCGGCCGGGCTCTACGGCGTGGCCGCCGAGACCGGCAAGCGGGCTGTCAGCGTGCTCACGGTCAGCGATCATGTCGTGAGCGGCACATCGACCAGCGCCGATGAGCGCCAGAACAGTTTTCACGAAATGATGCAGGTGGCGCTGGAAGCCGCCGCCAACGCGCACTGACGCCGGCGGAGGGCAGGGATGCGAGTCAGTATTTTCGGGACCGGCTATGTGGGGCTTGTGACCGGCGCCTGCTTTGCCGAGGTGGGCAATGATGTCATCTGCGTGGACGTCAATGCCGACAAGATCGAGCAGCTCAACCGCGGTGAAATGCCCATCTACGAGCCGGGGCTCGAGTCGATGGTGGCGCGCAACCGCGCCGAGGGTCGGCTGCAGTTCACCACCGATGCCCAGGCAGCGGTGCAGCACGGGGAGTTCCAGTTCATTGCGGTGGGGACGCCGCCGGATGAGGATGGCTCGGCCGATCTGCGGCATGTGCTGTCCGTGGCCGACACCATCGCGACGTGGATGGATGATGAGCGGGTGATTGTCGATAAGTCGACGGTCCCGGTGGGCACGGCGGATCGGGTCCGCGAGGCGGTGGGCCGTCGCCTGCACGAGCGCGGCGCCCGGGTGCCGTATGCGGTGGTCTCGAACCCCGAGTTCCTGAAGGAAGGCGCAGCCATCGACGACTTCATGAAGCCCGAACGGGTCATCGTCGGCTGCGATGATGCGGTGGCGCGGGAGAAGCTGCACAGCCTCTACGCGCCGTTCAACCGCAACCATGATCGCCTGATCAGCATGGATGTGCGCTCCGCCGAGCTGACCAAGTACGCCGCCAACGCGATGCTCGCCACCAAGATCAGCTTCATGAACGAGCTCGCCAACATCGCCGACCGGGTCGGGGCGGATATCGAGCGCGTGCGGATCGGCATCGGCGCCGATCCCCGGATCGGCTATCACTTCATCTACCCCGGCGCCGGGTACGGTGGATCGTGCTTTCCCAAGGATGTGCAGGCGCTGGCCCGGACGGCCCATGACGTCGATTATGTCCCGCAGTTGCTGCAGGCGGTGGAAGAGGTCAATGATCGCCAGAAGCACTACCTGTTCAATCGCCTGCGCGAGCATTTCGGTGGCGATCTGGCCGGGCGCCGCTTCGCGCTCTGGGGGCTCGCCTTCAAGCCCAACACCGATGACATGCGCGAGGCCGCCAGCCGTCGCCTGATGGAGTCCTTGTGGGAGGCCGGCGCCGCGGTGCAGGCCTTCGACCCCAAGGCCATGGACGAGGCGCGGCGGCTGTACGGCGACCGCCCGGGTTTCACGCTCTGCGACAGCCCCGAAGCGGCGCTGGAGGGCTGCGACGCATTGGTCATCCTGACCGAGTGGAATCAGTTCCGGAGCCCGGATTTTGATCTCATCCGCGCGCGCCTGAACGAGCCGGTGATCGTCGACGGCCGGAATCTCTACGATCCGGCGGTGCTGGCGGGGCTCGGGTTTCATTACTACGCCATCGGGCGTCCGCCGGTGGTCCCCGGAAACGCAGGAGAATTGGCGTGAGTGATCAGACAACCCCACTGCCCATCCATCCGGTCATCCTCTCCGGAGGGATTGGCTCGCGGCTCTGGCCGCTGTCGCGCGAGGCCTATCCCAAGCAGTTCCTGGATGTCGCCGCCGGTGGGCGGACACTGGTCCAGCAGACCCTTGAGCGGCTGGTCGATCTGCCGGGGCTGGCCGCGCCAATGGTGGTCTGTAACCAGGCGCACCGCTTTCTGGTGGCCGAGCAGCTGCGTGACAGCCCGCTGGGCACCGCCCGTATCCTGCTCGAGCCGGTGGGCCGCAATACCGCGCCCGCAGTGGCCGTGGCCGCGCTGCAGGCCCTGCAGACCAGTGACGATGCCATTCTCGCGGTGTTTCCGGCGGACCACCTGGTGGCGCAGCCGGCCCACCTGCGTGAGGCGGTGACCCAGGCCATCGAGGCCGCCCATGCTGGCGGGCTGGTGACCTTCGGCGTGGTTCCCCACCGACCTGAGACGGGCTATGGCTACATCGAGGCCGGCGAGACCGTGGGGGGCGGCCCGGCCCGCGCCGTGCGCCAATTCGTCGAAAAGCCCGATGCCGAGACCGCGCGGGCCTACCTCGACAGCGGACGGTTCTACTGGAACTCGGGCATGTTCGTCATGCGGGCGTCGGCCTATCTGCAGGCCCTCCGGACCCACGCCCCGGCCATTCTCGAGGCCTGTGAGGCGGCGGTGGCCGGGGCCGAGCAGGACATGGATTTTGTCCGCCTGGACGCGGCCGCCTTCGAGCGCTGTCCGGCCGAGTCCATCGACTATGCGGTCATGGAGCCCACTGACGCGGCCGTCACGCTGGCGCTGGATGCCGGCTGGAGTGATCTGGGCTCGTGGGCGACGCTGATGGAGGCCGCCGAGCGGGATGCGGCCGGTAACGCCCTGATGGGGGATGTCCTGACCCGTGACAGCCACAACAATTACGTGCGGGCCGAAAGCCGGCTGGTCGCCACCGTCGGACTCGAGGACCATGTGGTGGTCGAGACCGCCGATTCGGTGCTGGTGGCACCGCGCGGCCAGGTGCATGCGGTCAAGGACATTGTCGAACAGCTGCGGGCGGATGGTCGGTCCGAGGCGCTCGAACATCGTGAGGTCCACCGTCCCTGGGGCAGCTACGAGGGGCTGGTGCGGGCGGCGCGCTTTCAGGTCAAGCGCATCATCGTCCATCCTGGCTCGCGGCTGTCGCTGCAGATGCATCACCACCGCGCCGAGCACTGGGTGGTCGTTCAGGGCACAGCCCGTGTGACCCGCGGTGATGAGGAGTTCCTGCTGGGCGAGGATCAGTCCACTTACATCCCGCTGGGGACCGTCCACCGGCTGGAGAACCCCGGCATGATCCCGCTCGAGCTGGTGGAAGTGCAGTCCGGCAGCTATCTGGGCGAGGACGACATCGTGCGCATTGAGGATCGGTATGGGCGCTAGTATTCTGCCCTCATGACACAACGAGTATACGTGCGGACTCACGGCTGCCAGATGAACGAGTACGATTCCATCAAGATGGTGGATGTGCTGGCGGCCGAAGGCGATTATGAGCGGGTCAGGACGCCGGAAGAGGCGGATGTGATCCTGCTGAATACCTGTTCGATCCGCGAGAAGGCCCAGGAGAAGGTGTTCTCCGAGCTTGGGCGCTGGCGGGCACTGAAAGACGACCACCCGGATCTGCTGATCGGTGTGGGCGGATGTGTCGCCAGTCAGGAGGGGGCCGCCATCGTCGAGCGTGCGCCCTACGTCGACATGGTGTTCGGTCCGCAGACCCTTCATCGCCTGCCGGACATGGTCACCCGGGCGCGCGAGAGTCGACGGGCGGTGGTGGATGTCAGCTTCCCCGAAATCGAGAAGTTCGACCGGCTGCCCGAGGCCCGGGCGGAGGGTCCCACGGCCTTTGTCTCGATCATGGAGGGCTGCAGCAAGTACTGCAGTTTCTGCGTAGTGCCCTACACCCGCGGCGAGGAAATCAGCCGCCCGTTCGACGACGTGCTCGCGGAATGCGCCGAGCTGGCCGAGCAGGGGGTGCGCGAGGTCACGCTGCTGGGGCAGAACGTCAATGGCTATGCGGCCGAGGGCCCTATGGGCGAGGCCGCGGACCTGGCGCTGCTGATCCATTACATCGCCGCCATCGACGGCATCGATCGCATCCGTTTCACCACCTCGCATCCGCTCGACTTCAACCAGGCGCTGGTGGATGCCTATGCCGAGGTCCCGGAGCTGGTCAATCATCTGCATCTGCCGGTCCAGAGCGGCTCCGATAATGTCCTGGCGCTGATGAAGCGCAATCACGGCCGTGATCACTTCCTTGATCTGGTGACGCGGCTGCGGGCCGCGCGCCCCGACATTACCCTGTCGTCGGATTTCATCATCGGCTTCCCCGGCGAGATGGATCGCGATTTTGAAGACACCATGGATCTGGTCGAGCAGGTCGGGTTCGACCAGTCGTTCAGTTTCATTTTCTCGCGGCGCCCGGGGACACCCGCCGCGCAACTGCCCGATGCCACCCCGCCGGAAGCCAAGAAGGCGCGGCTCAAGCGCCTGCAGGCACGCCTTGACGAGAACGCCCGGGCGATCAGCGAAGCCATGGTCGGGCGGGTCGAGTCGGTGCTGGTGGATGGTCTTTCGCGCAAGGATTCCAACGAGATCAAGGGCCGCACCCAGAACAACCGGGTGGTCAACTTCCCGGGCAATCCGCGGCTGATCGGCCGCTTCGTCCAGGTGCGCATAACCGAAGCACTGGCCCATTCGCTGCGCGGCGAGCTGGTGGATATCGACACGCAGCTTGAACCGGATCTGGCCGCGGTGGAGTCAGCTTGATCGGGCGAGGCACGGCCGAGGCAGTGGACTTTACCCTGACACCGGCGGACAACGACCGGTTGGCCAATCTCTGCGGGCAGTTCGATGAAAACCTGCGTCAGCTCGAACGCCGTCTGGGTGTGGAGATCGAGAACCGCGGGCATCGCTTTCGCATCATCGGCGACGAGGCGGCCACCGATGTGGCCCGGGATGTGGTGCGGGCGCTCTATCGTCAGACACCCCGCGAGTCCATTGGCGCCGAGCACGTGCACCTGCAGCTGCGCAGCGCCGAGGCGGAGGCCGAAGACACCCCGCCGGCGGCAGCCGGTGATCAGCCGACCCCGGATGGGCCCGTGGATGACGATGTCTCCATCCCCACCCGCAAGGGGCTGATCCGGGGGCGCGGGCCCAACCAGCGCGGCTATCTGGCCGCCATTCAGCGCTGCGATCTGACCTTTGGGATCGGACCGGCGGGCACCGGCAAGACCTATCTGGCCGTGGCCTGCGCGGTGGAAGCGCTGCAGCAGGACCGGGTCGAGCGCCTGGTGCTGGTCCGCCCGGCGGTCGAGGCGGGCGAGCGACTGGGGTTCCTGCCCGGCGATCTGGCGCAGAAGGTGGATCCCTATCTGCGGCCGCTGTATGACGCGCTGTTCGAAATGCTCGGCTTTGAGCGGGTCAATAAGCTGATCGAGCGCAACGTCATCGAGGTCGCGCCGCTGGCCTATATGCGCGGGCGGACGCTGAACGGCGCGTTCATCATCCTCGACGAGGCGCAGAACACCACCGTCGAGCAGATGAAGATGTTCCTCACGCGCCTCGGCTTTGGCTCCACCGCCGTGGTCACCGGCGATGTCACCCAGATCGACCTGCCCGCCGGCAAGACCTCGGGGCTGCGGGATGCCGTGGACGTGCTCCATGAGGTCGAGGGGGTCAGTTTTACCTTCTTCAACGCCCGCGATGTCGTCCGCCACGATCTGGTGCAGCGCATCGTGCGCGCCTACGATCGCCATACCGACGATTCAAGCAACGACTGACCCCTCATGCGCCATTTTGATCTGCAGTGTGTCACCGACGAATCGGTGCCCGGGACCGGTGACTTCGAGCGTTGGATCGCCGCGGCGCTGGCCGGCCGCCGCGAGGACTGGGAAATGGCGGTCCGGCTGGTGGACGAGCCTGAGAGCCAGGCCCTCAACCGGGATTACCGCGGTCATGACCGGCCCACCAACGTCCTGTCGTTTCCCGCCGACCTGCCCGAGGGCGTCGAGCTACCCCTGCTGGGGGATCTGGTGATCTGCGCGCCGGTCGTCCGGCGCGAGGCCGACGCCCAGGGCAAGACGGCATCGGCACACTGGGCGCATCTCACCGTCCACGGCGTGCTTCACTTGCTAGGCTTCGATCACATGGATAGCGTAGAGGCGGATACCATGGAGGCGGAAGAGCGCGGCATCATGGCGCAGCTGGGTTACGACGACCCCTATCAATCAGAGCTGACCCCGGCATGAGCGACGGATCGTCCGCGCCGGTCGGACAGAAAACCTGGCTCATGCGCATCGGCAGGGCCCTGGGCGGTCAGGACCCCCAGAGCCGCGACGACGTGGTCGAAACGCTCCGCGCCGCCCACCAGCATGGCATCCTCGATGCCGATGCGCTGTCGATGTGCGAAGGCGTGCTGCATGTCGCCGAGCTACAGGTGCGCGATGTGATGATCCCGCGCTCCAAGGTCTCGCTGCTGCGCCGCTCGGAATCGGTCTGGGACCTGCTGCCGGCGATCATCGAGAGTGGCCACTCGCGCTTTCCGGTCACCGGCGATAACCGCGATGACGTCATCGGTATCCTCATCGCCAAGGACCTGCTGCCGTATCTCGATCCCCAGCATCAGCGCGAGTTCCAGCTCCGCGAACTGCTGCGCCCGGCGCTGTTCGTGCCCGAGAGCAAACGCCTTGACGCCCTGCTCAAGCTCTTTCAGGAAAGCCGCAATCACCTGGCGATCGTGGTCGATGAATACGGCGGTCTGGCCGGGATCGTGACCATCGAGGATGTCATCGAACAGATCGTCGGCGAGATCGATGACGAGCACGACCTGGATGACGACGCCTGGATTCTCAACCGCACCGACGATGGCCAGACCGTGGTCAAGGCGCTGACGCCCATCGAGACCTTCAATGATCATTTCGGCACGGCATTCAGCGATGAGGAGTTCGACACCATTGGTGGGGTCGTGGCCAACGGCTTCGGCCGCGTTCCGCGACGTGGCGAGCACCTGGTCCTCGAAGATCTGCGCTTTGATGTGGTGCGGGCCGACAGTCGTCGACTGCACCTGCTGATGGTGACCCCGCAGCCGGCATGTCGCGACTGATCCGTCTGCCGCTGGCGCTGGCGGCGGGCGGCCTTCTGTCGCTGGGCTTTGCACCGTTCGACTGGATCTGGACCCCGTTCGTCACGCTGGCCGCGATCTTCGCCGCCGTCTCGGTGCTGTCCTCGCCGCGGGCCGTGCTCGCCACCGCCTACGCCTTCGGCCTCGGCTATGCCGGCAGCGGTGTGTACTGGATCTATCACAGCATTGCCGACTACGGGGGTGGGCCGCTGGCGGGCGGCGTGGCCACGGGGGTTCTGGTGGCGCTGTTCGCGCTCATCCCCACGCTGGCGCTGGCTGGCGGCTGGTGGCTGGGCGCGGGCGATCGCCGCCGCACCCGGCTGCTGGCGCTTCCCCTGGTCTGGGTGGCGATCGAGTGGGTGCGCAGTTGGCTGGCCACCGGCGCCACCTGGCTGAGCGTGGGTTACACCCAGATCGACACCCCCCTGGCGGCGCTGGCCCCGGTGGCGGGGGTCTATGGGGTGAGTCTGGCGGTCGTGCTCATCGCCGGCGTGCTGGCTGATGCCATTGTCTCGCCGCGGCCTCAGCGGGCCGGTCTGGCGCTGGGGACGGTCGCGCTGATCGCGGCGGCCGCCTGGGCGCTGGATGATGAGTGGACGCGGCCCGTCGATGCCCCCCTCAGCGTGTCGATCCTGCAGGGCAATATCGATCAGGCCCGTAAATGGGATCCGGATGAGCGCGGGGCGATTCTGCGCGAGTATCTGCAGATGAGCCGCGCCCGGTTGGGTGATGACCTGATCATCTGGCCCGAAACCGCCCTGCCGGTGTTCTATCGTCAGGCACGGCAGTGGCTCGATCCACTGGCCCGGGAGGCGCGGGCGGCCGGCAGCGAGCTGGTTCTGGGCGCACCGGTGGCCCGGGGCGAGCGACGCTACAACGCCGTCGTGGTGGCCGGCGAGCCCCCGCGTTACTACTTCAAGCGCCATCTGGTGCCATTCGGTGAATATGTGCCGTTTCGCGATATCGCGGGCGGCATTCTGGATTTTGTCGGCACGCCGCTGGGCGATTTCACTGCCGGGCGCTCGGCGGCGCCGCTGACCGCCGCCGGCCACGAGCTGGGCGTGAGCATCTGCTATGAGGTCACCTTCGGGGCCGAGGTGGCCGCGGCCCTGCCCGCCGCCGATCTGTTGCTCAACGTCAGTAACGATGCCTGGTTCGGCCACTCGAGCGCCCCCTGGCAGCACCTGCAGATGGCGCGGATGCGCGCCCTTGAGACCGGGCGTGAAATGATCCGCGCCACCAACACCGGGGTGTCCGCGATCATCGGTGCGGATGGCGGGCTGCGCCGGATGGGGCCGCTGTTCGAGGCGGCGGTCCTGACGGCCACGGTTCAGCCCTATCAGGGCACCACACCCTATGGGCGCGCCGGCGACTGGCCGCTGGTGGGGCTGGCTCTCGCCGGCATTGGCGGGCTGCTGCTGCGCCGGCGCCGGCGATAGGTGATTCGCCGCTACCCTGGCCAAGCCGTTAGACTGAACGCACAACGCCACCGAGGAGTGAGGGCAATGACTGACAACGAGCAACCGCGGGATCACGAAGTCCACGGTTATGAGCGCATGCTTGAGCGTGTTCGCGAGCGCCTGGAGAGCACCGGCGACGCCGTGGAAAAAGGCTTTCACGAGGCGCTGGACGCCGCCCGCGAGCGCAGTGTGGCCCTGGGCGAACTGACCCGGGAGGAGGCCGACCGCGTGGCCGAGTGGCTGCAGCGCGACCTTGAGGACGCCGCCGAGTACGTCGGCAGGGCCCGGGGCACCTACGCCGACTGGCTGCATATGGACCTGCAGCTGGTGGAGAACTGGATCTGGGATCGCTTTTCGTCGGTGGCCGATCAGACCCGGCTGCAGTGGCAGGCCCTGAATCGGCAGCTGCAGGCGGCGGCCCGCTATCATACCGGCGAGGTCACCGGTCCGGGCACGCTGGTCTGCCGCGACTGTGGCGAGGTCCTGCACTTCAAGCGCACTGGTCATATCCCGCCGTGTCCCAAGTGCCACGGCAGCCGTTTCGAGCGGGCCGCGCGCCAGACGACGGGCTGACGGCAGGTGCAATCACGCCCGGCGCCGGGGTATCCTCTCGCCCCATGGAAAAGCAATACGACCCCGCCCGTTTAGAGACTGACGCGCAGGCCTACTGGGACGACCAGGGCTGCTTTCGGGTCACCGAAGACCCCGAGCGCGAATCCTTCTATTGCCTGTCGATGCTGCCGTACCCCAGTGGCCGGCTGCACATGGGCCATGTCCGCAATTACACCATCGGCGATGTCATCAGTCGCTATCAGCGCATGCAGGGCCGCAATGTCCTGCAGCCGATGGGTTGGGACGCCTTCGGCCTGCCGGCGGAGAACGCCGCCATCAAGCGCGGCGTGCCGCCGGCGGAGTGGACGTATCAGAACATTGACCACATGCGCCGCCAATTGCAGCGCATGGGCTATGGCTATGACTGGAGCCGCGAGGTCACCACCTGTTCGCCCTCGTATTACCGCTGGGAGCAGCAGATGTTCACCCGTCTGCTCGAGCGGGGCCTGGTGTATCGGGCGAGCGCGGTGGTCAACTGGGATCCGGTGGATCAGACCGTCCTCGCCAACGAGCAGGTGGTCGAGGGACGCGGCTGGCGCTCGGGCGCGAAGGTCGAGCGCCGTGAGATCCCGCAGTGGTTTCTGCGCATCACCGACTATGCCGATGAGTTGCTGGACGGGCTGGATGCCCTGCCGGGCTGGCCGGATGCGGTCAAGACCATGCAGCGCAACTGGATCGGCCGCTCACAGGGCATCGAGCTCGACTTTGCCCTGGCCCGTGGTGGCGAGCCCCTGCGGGTCTATACGACCCGGCCGGACACGCTCTATGCCGCCACCTACATGGCCGTGGCGGCTGACCACCCGCTGGCCGTCGAGGCCGGCCGGCAGGATGTCACGGTGGCGGCATTCCTCCACGAGATCCGTCAGGGCGCGGTCACCGAGGAGGCCATGGAAAAGCTCGAGAAAAAGGGCATGCCCCTGGGTGTCGAGGCGATCAATCCGCTTTCCGGCGAACGCATTCCCGTGTGGGTCGCCAATTTTGTGCTCATGGGATACGGCACCGGCGCGATCATGGCGGTGCCGGGGCACGATGCCCGCGACCACGAGTTTGCGACCCGCTTCGGTCTGCCCATCCGTCAGGCGGTGGGCCCGGCGGATGGCACGGCCGTCGATGTCGAGGCTGAGCCGTGGACCGCGAAGGAGCACTTGGTAACGGTCAATGCCGGCCCGTTCACGGGGATGGACTTCGCAACGGCTTTCGATGCGATTGCCCGCCATCTCGAGGCGGAAGGCATCGGCCGGCGCACCACCAATTACCGGCTGCGCGACTGGGGCGTCTCGCGGCAGCGTTACTGGGGCTGCCCGATCCCGGTGATCCATTGCCCGGACTGCGGCGCGGTGCCGGTCCCCGATGAGGATCTGCCGGTGACGCTGCCCGAGAATGTCACCTTCAGCGGCGTGCAGTCACCGCTGCGCACGGACGAGGCCTGGCGCCGGGTGGTCTGCCCGTGCTGTGGCGGCGGGGCTGAGCGCGAGACCGACACCTTCGATACCTTTGTCGAGTCCTCCTGGTATTACGCCCGCTACTGCAGCCCCGACGCCGATGCCATGCTCGACGAGCGCGCCGACCACTGGCTGCCGGTGGATCAGTACATCGGCGGCATCGAGCATGCCGTGATGCATCTGCTGTACTTCCGCTTCTGGCACAAGCTCATGCGCGATCTGGGCTATATCAGCAGCGATGAGCCCGCCACGAACCTGCTCTGTCAGGGCATGGTGCTGGCTGAAGCCTTCTATCACGACAGCGACGCCGGCGGCCGCGAGTGGGTGGCGCCGGCCGATGTCGAGACCGAGCGTGACGGCAAGGGCCGCATCGTGCGTGCCACGCGTCGCAGTGACGGCGCCGAGCTGGTGGCCACGGGCTGGACCACCATGTCCAAGTCAAAGAATAACGGCGAGGACCCGGAAACCCTCGTGACGCGGTTCGGGGCCGATACCCTGCGGCTTTTCACGATGTTTGCCGCGCCGCCGGATCAGGCGCTGGAATGGCAGGACAGCGGGGTCGAGGGGGCATCGCGGTTCCTGCGCCGCCTCTATGGGCTGGTGCATGACCATGTCAGCGCCGGGCCGTGTCCCGCCGACCGGGTGACCGAGGGGCTGGATGACGAGGCCGTGGCATTGCGGCGTAAGCTGCATGAGACCATCGCCAAGGTGGGCGACGACATCGGCCGTCGTTACACCTTCAATACCGCCATCGCGGCGATCATGGAGCTGTGCAATGCCCTGGGTCGCTATGCCGGCACCGGGCCGGTGGCCCGCGGCGTGCGTCAGGAGGCCCTCGAGGCCGTGGTTCTCATGCTCCAGCCCATCACCCCGCACCTCAGCCATGGCCTGTGGACGGCGCTTGGCCGGGCGGGGGCGGCGGTGGATCAGCCCTGGCCCGCCGTCGATGAGGCGGCCCTGCGCCGCGATGAGGTCGAGCTGGTGGTACAGGTCAACGGCAAGCTGCGCAGCCGGATCGCGGTGGCGGCGGACGCGGCCGAGGCGACCATCCGCGAGCAGGCCCTGGCCGACGAGCATGTCCGGCGATTCATCGACGACCGCACCGTGCGCAAGGTGATTGTCGTGCCCGGTCGTCTGGTCAACGTGGTCGCGCCCTGATGGCGGTCGGACGGCTCGCTCTGGCCGTGGCGCTGGCGCTGGTGGTGGCTGCCTGCGGCTGGCAGCTGCGCGGCGCGGGTGGGGGCGGTTTCGAGGGCGTGCCCGTGGCGATCGGCGGATCCATCGACAATCGCTTCAGCAACCGGCTTGCCGAGCGCCTGCGCGGCCTTGACGCCACGGTGGTGGAGCAGGCCGCCGATGCCCGGGTGGTCATCGAAATCCTCGAGGCCTCGAGCCGGCGACGCACGGTGGCAACCGATGCGGACGGCTTCGCCAGTGAGTACGAGCTGCGCTATCAAATCCGCTTCAGTCTCAGGGCCGGCGGCAGGGCCGGCCCCGATCAGGCAACCTTCTCAAGCCAGACCGTGCGCACCTCGGCCAGTTACCCGGCAGACCCGGGCAATCTGCAGGGACGCGATGCCGAGGAGGAGGATCTGCGCCGCGACCTGCGCGACGACGCCCTCCAGCTGCTGCTCTCGCGGGTGGGTCGGCGGCTCTAGGCCGGGCGGTCATGCCGGAGATCCGCTTCGACGAGTTGCCCCAGCGCATCGACCGCGGGCTGGCGCCGGTCTACCTGATCGCCGGCGAAGAGCCGCTACTGATCGAAGAGGCCCTGGATCGGCTGCGCCAGCGCGCCCGTGGCGAGGGTTACGACGAGCGCGAGGTTCTGCACGTCGACGCCGGATTTGACTGGAACCGCCTGGCCACCGCCGCCGATAATCTCTCGCTGTTCACCGAACGTCGGCTCATCGAACTGCGACTGCCCGGCGGCAAGCCGGGTCGTGATGGCAGTGCCGTGCTCAAGGCTCGAGCCGCCGCGCCCGACCCCGGGCATATCCTGATCGTGATCGCCGGTCGTCTCGAAACCGCGCAGCGTCAGTCGGCCTGGGCCAAGGCCATCGCCAGCGCCGGTGTCATGAGCTACGCCTGGCCGCTGCGCCGCCACGAGCTCACCGGCTGGGCCCGACGCCGGGCGCGCGAGCGGGACCTGGATCTGGATACCGCCACGGCCGGCCTGATTGCCGAGCGCAATGAGGGCAATCTGCTGGCGCTGGCGCAGGAGATCGACAAACTGGCGCTGCTGGCGGACGGGCGTGCGGTGGATGCCGAATGGGCGAGTGAGGCCATCAGTGACAGTGCCCGGTTTGCCGTCTTTGACCTGCCCGAGGCCATGCTGGCCGGCGATCCGGCGCGTACGCTGCGCATCCTCGCACGGCTGCGCGGCGAGGGTGAGGAGCCGGTGCTGGTGCTTTGGGGGGTCGCCCGGGACATCCGTGTGCTCGCCGATCTGCAGGCCTCAATGGCGGCGGGCGAGCGGGCGGCCGCGGTGATGGCCCGCCACCGGGTCTGGAAGAACCGCCAGCCCCGGCTGCAGACCATCGCCCGCGGGACGCCGCGTGGCGTCTGGGAGCGCTTGCTGAGCCGGGCGGCCCGGGTGGATCGTGTCATTAAGGGGGCCGAGTCAGGCCGGCCCTGGGATGAATTACTGGAACTCTCGAGTGTTGTGGCGCGGGGCGTCGCAACCGCCGATCGCAGGGAGAAAAACGGATGAGTGAAATCAACGCCACCATGCGCGGGATCGGGCAGACCGCCCGCGCCGCGAGCCGTCGTCTGGCCGCCAGTGAGGCCGGCGCGCGCAATGCCGCGCTCCGGGCCATCGCCGAGCGGTTGCGGGATGATCGCGCGGCCCTCGAGACCGCCAATGAAAAGGACCTGGCCGCCGGGCGCGGGAACGGCCTGGATGCCGCGCTGCTCGATCGGTTGACACTGACCGACGCCCGCATCGATGCGATGGCCGACGGCCTCGAGCAGATCGCCGCACTGCCGGATCCGGTGGGCGCGGTCAGCCACCTCGATCCCATGCCAAGCGGTATCCGCGTGGGCCGGATGCGCGTGCCGCTGGGTGTGGTCGGCATCATCTACGAGTCGCGGCCCAACGTGACCGCCGACGCCGCGGCGCTCTGCCTCAAGTCGGGCAACGCCTGCGTGCTTCGGGGCGGCTCCGAAGCGCTGCACTCCAACCAGGCCATTGCGGCCTGCATTGCCGCCGGGCTGGCCGATGCGGGGCTGCCCGAGACCGCGGTCCAGGTGGTCCGCACCACTGACCGGGCGGCCGTCGGAGCGATGATCACCCTCGATGAATACATTGACGTCCTGGTGCCCCGCGGCGGCAAGGGGCTGATCGAGCGCATCATGCGCGAGGCGACAGTGCCCATGATCAAGCACCTGGACGGGGTCTGCCACTGCTACGTCGATGCGGATGCCGATCCGGCCATGGCCGAGCGCGTCGTGGTCAACGCCAAGACCCAGCGCTACGGGACCTGCAACACCCTCGAGACGCTGCTGGTGGATGCGTCGGTGGCGGCTTCGCTGCTGCCACGCTTCAAGGCCGCCTTTGATGCCCATGGGGTCGAGCTGCGTGGCTGCGAGCGGAGTCGGGCGCTGGTTGATGGCCTGACCGCCGCCGAGCCGGCCGACTGGGATGCCGAGTATCTGGCGCCGATTCTGGCGGTGGCCGTGGTGGATGGCCTTGATGCGGCCATCGAGCACATCGACCGGCACGGCTCGGGGCATACCGACGCCATCGTCACCCGGGATCATGCCCGCGCCCAGCGCTTTCTCCGCGAAGTGGATTCGAGCTCGGTCATGGTCAACGCCTCGACGCGGTTCGCGGACGGCTTCGAATACGGGCTTGGCGCTGAGATCGGCATCAGCACGGACAAGCTCCACGCCCGGGGGCCGGTCGGCCTGGAGGGCCTGACCACACAGAAATACATCGTCCTGGGCGAGGGGCATGTGCGCGAATGAGTGACCCGCAGGCGGCGCCGGTGGCGGTGCTGGGCGGCACCTTCGATCCGGTCCACTATGGCCATCTGCGTCCGGCCATCGAGCTGCTCGAGGCCCTGGGGCTGTCACAGATCCGGCTGGTGCCCGGTCATGTCCCGCCGCATCGCCCCCAGCCGCGGCTGGGGGCTCAGGCCCGGGCGCGGCTGCTGGAGACCGCCGTCGCCGGTATCCCGGGTCTGGCGGTGGATCGCTGCGAGCTGGATCGCTCAGGCCCGTCCTATACCGTCGACACGCTGGCCGGTCTGCGCCGCCGGCTCGGCGGGCACCGGCCGCTGTGCTTTATCATGGGGCGCGATGCGTTTCGTGGGCTCATGCAATGGCATCAGTGGGAGGCGTTGACCCGCCAGGCCCATCTTGTGGTCATGACCCGCGGCGGCGATGCCGAAGCGCTGCCGCCGGCGCTTGTCGAGTGGATGCGGCCGCGGCGGATGCATGATCCGGCGGCGCTGCGACGCTCGCCGTCCGGTGGCGTGCTGTTTCAGGCGGTATCCCGGCTCGAGATCTCCGCCACCGGCATCCGTCGGTGCCTGGCGCTGGGTCGCTCGGCGCAGGGGCTGATGCCTGATGTCGTCTGGCACGAACTGGCTTCCAGTGGATGCTATGGTTATCCGCAAGTATCAAGGGCGTCGTCGCCCGGGAGGTTGAACCCCCATCATGTCTGAACCCGCTGTCCAGGCCCAGTCGCTGTGTGATCGGGTGGTGACCGCACTCGATGACCTCAAGGCGGTGGATCCGCGTGTCATCGACGTCCGTGGACGCACCCCGATCACCGATTTCATGGCCTTTGCCACCGGCAATTCGCGTCGCCATGTCCGCTCCATCGCCGAGGCGGTGGTCGATGCCGCCCGCGAGCAGGGGCACCGGCCCGCCGGTATTGAAGGCCTCGACGACAGCGAGTGGGTGCTGGTGGATCTCGGTGACGTGGTGGTCCACGTCATGCTTGAGGATGTCCGCGACTTCTATCGCCTCGAGCGCATCTGGACGGTGGGCGACGGGCAGGAGGCCTGAGGGCGATGCGCCTGAACATGGTCGCCGTGGGGCGGCGTCCGCCGGACTGGATCCGCACCGGCGTCGACGAATTCGCGCAGCGCATGCCCCGGCATCTGCCCCTCGCGGTGAAGGCGGTGAACCCGGGTGACGCCCGGCGCAGCGGCGATGTCGACCGGGCGCGCGCCCAGGAGGCCGATGCACTGCTGGCCGCCGCCGGGTCAGCACGCCTGATCGCCCTGGATGAAAGGGGGCGGTCATGGCGCACCCCGGATCTGGCCGAGTACCTGGACGCCGCCCTGCATGAGGGGCGCGATCTGGCCTTTGTAATCGGCGGCGCGGACGGGCTTGACCAGCGCTGCCTGAATGCCGCCGAGCGTCGCTGGTCGCTGTCCGCGCTCACCCTGCCGCACATGCTTGTGCGCGTCATCGTCGCCGAGCAGCTCTACCGCGCGTGGACGCTGCTCGCCGGCCATCCCTATCACCGCGCCTGATCGGTGCCCGCCGCTGGAGGTTGAAATGACATCGACACACCCTTCCACCACCGACCCCGACCTGGTCCTGGCCTCCGCCTCGCCGCGGCGGGCCGAGATCCTCGAGCGCATGGGCGTGCGTTTTCAGACGGTTCCGCAGGCCGTGGACGAGCAGGTCCTGCCCGACGAGACCCCCGAAGTGTTCGTGTTTCGACTGGCCCTGGAAAAGGCCCGGGCGGGTTGGGCCGGACTGGGCGGCGATGGGCATGTGCCGGTGCTCGGCGCGGACACGGCGGTCGTGGTCGATGACACCCTCCTGGGTAAACCCGCCGATCGGGACGCCGCTCTGGGCATGCTCGAGCAGCTGTCGGGGCGCACCCACCGGGTGCTGACCGCCATCGCCATGGTGGATGGTCAGCGCGAGCTCACGCGCCTGTCGCTGAGCATGGTCACCCTGCGCCACCTGGGGACGGCCGAGCGTGAGGCCTACTGGCGCAGTGGCGAGCCCATCGACAAGGCCGGCGGCTACGCCATCCAGGGCCGCGGCGGGGTGTTCGTCGAACAGCTCGAGGGCAGCTACAGCGGCGTCATGGGCCTGCCCATGGTAGAAACCCATGATCTGCTGACCGAGTTTGGCATCGATTATCAGTCCCGCTGGCTGGCGGAGCAGTGAGCCGGGAACTGCTCGTCAACATCACTCCCCAGGAAACCCGCGTGGCGGCCCTGGATAACGGCAGCGTCCAGGAGATCCACATCGAGCGGGCGCGCAGTCGCGGTCTAGTGGGCAATATCTATCTCGGCCAGGTGTCGCGGGTGCTGCCGGGCATGCAGGCGGCCTTTGTCGATGCCGGTCTCCAGCGCACCGCCTTCCTGCACGCCTCGGACATCAATGCCAGCCAGGCGCTGGTGGATCGCCCCAGTCATGAGCCGCGCAGCATTCAGCATCTGCTGCGTGAGCAACAACGCATCCTCGTGCAGGTGCTCAAGGACCCCATTGGCGGCAAGGGGGCGCGGCTGACCACCCAGATCGCGATCCCCTCGCGCTACCTGGTGCTGCTGGTGGATAACCCCGGCGTGGGGGTATCGGCACGTATCGAGTCGGCGTCGGCCCGGGAGCGGCTGCGCGCCATCGGGACCTCGCTGCTGGACGGCGACGCCCACAAGGGTTGTATTTTCCGAACCGCCGCCGAGAACGCCAGCGAACAGGCGCTGGCCCGTGACTGGCAGTATCTGCAGCGACTCTGGGCGTCAATCCATGCGCGCGCCCAGGAGGCGCAGCCGACGACGCTGCTGCACGAGGATCTGCCACTGATGATGCGCGTTCTGCGCGATTCGGTGGACGAGGACGTGGAGCGCATTCGCATCGACTCGCGGGAATGGCATGAGCGCATGCTCTCGTTCAGCGAGACCTTTCTGCCCGATGCCCGCTCGCGCCTCGAGCATTATCCCGGCGAGCGTCCGATTTTTGACCTCTACGGGGTCGAGGACGAAATCCAGCGTGCCCTGCAGCGGCGGGTCACCCTCAAGTCCGGGGGGTACCTGATCATCGATCAGACCGAGGCGCTGACCACCATTGACGTCAACACCGGCGGTTACGTGGGGCATCGCACCCTTGAGGAGACCATCTTCAAGACCAACCTCGAGGCGGCCCAGGCCATTGCCCGCCAGCTGCGACTGCGCAACCTCGGCGGTATCATCATCATCGATTTCATCGACATGGAGACCGCTGAACACCGCCGTCAGGTGATGCGAAGCCTTGCCAAGGGGCTCGAGCATGACCAGGCGCGCACTCAGATCAGCGAGGTCTCGTCGCTGGGGCTGGTGGAGATGACCCGCAAACGCATCCGCGAGTCACTGCAGAACCAGCTGTGCGTGTCCTGTCCCACCTGTGGCGGCCGCGGCCACCTGAAAAGCGCCGAGACGGTCATCCACGAGATCACCCGTGAGATCCTGCGTGAGGCCCGCCAGTTCGAGATATCGCGGCTGATGGTGCTGGCGGCTCAGGATGTGGTGGACCGCGCCCTGGAAGAGGAAAGCGACAGCTTGGCCGAGCTTGAGGCATTCATTGGCAAGCCCATCGTGTTTCAGGCCGAACCGCTCTATAACCCAGAGCAGTTCGATGTGGTGCTGATGTAGGCATGGGCATCGCGCAACAGCTGCACCGCTGGATCCGGCCGCAGCGTCAGGAGCGCCTCAAGGCCGCGCTGCTGATGACGGGGGTCACGCTGGTGGTCTCGGCGGCGGTGCTGCTGACCGGCGTCCGGCTGCTGTTCGCCGCCGCGCCCTCGCTGACCGCGCCGGTGGTGGCGGTGGTTTCCGATCGGCTGGGCGTACCGGTGGAGATCGGCGGGCTGGATGCGAGCCTCAGGCGCCTGCGCCCGGGTCTGGTGCTCGAGGATGTGCGCGTCGGTGGGGCCGACGGCGGTGAGCCCCTGAGCCTGGACAGCCTGACCCTGGCGATCGCGCCCTGGCGGTCCCTGCAGGCGGGGAGCCTGCAGTTTCACGCATTGAGCGCCGAGGGTATGGCGGTCACGCTGCGCCAGCAGGCCTCCGGCGACTGGCGCCTCGCCGGGCTGCTGCCGGGGGCGACGCCGGTGGCCCCGGCTTCGTTTCTGCAGGCGCTGCGCGACCTGCCCGTGGATCGGCTGCTGATCCGCGATTCGCGGTTGGCGCTCGTGGATCAGGACAATGCCGCGCGCCTCGGCTTTGAGTCGGTGGCACTGCGCTGGCGGCGCGACCCCGACGGGCAATGGCGCTTTGCCCTGGACGCCCGCCAGGCCGATGAGCGGGTGCAGGCGCGTATGCAGATCGACGCCGCGACGGCCTCGACGGCCCGGGCAGTGATCGACCTCGAGGGCCTGACCGGCGAGCGGATTGCGCCCTGGCTCCAGCGTTCGTCGCTACAGCCGGATCCCGCCGCCCGGGTGTCCGGGCGGCTCTGGGTCAACCTGGCCGAGACCGGTGCCATCCGGCTGACCGCGGATCTGGAGGCGCAGTCGCTGGGACTTTTCGATGGCGGTATCGAATCGCTGTCGCTGCTCGCCCGCGCCGACTGGCAGGACGGACGCTGGGCGGGGCAGATCCAGCCTCAGGCTCTGGCGCAGGCCGATGGGCCGGGCCCGGTGCCGGGTCCCATCGCCTTTGCCCGCGGGACAGACGGTGGCTGGCGGTTGGCACTCTCGGATACCCCCCTTGAACCCCTGGCGCCCCTGTTGCGTCGCCGGATCGATGCGCCCGTCACCCTCGATGGGCAGGCGCGGCGCGCCACCCTGGTCTGGAAAGATGCGTCGGACTGGCGGCTGACGGCGGATCTGGCGGGCGTCGGCGTATCGGGATGGCCGCCGGGCCTGGCCGGGCGGCAGGCGGATCTGCAGGTCGAGGCCGGCCCACAAGGTGGGCAGGTGGTGGTGGATCAACTGCAGTTGCAGCGCATTGAGCCCGACGGTGAAGCGTTACTGCGGCGCCCGGTCCAGGTGGCGGTGACCGGGGGACGACTGCAGTGGTCGCGGTCGGGGCCGGAGGCCTGGTGGCTGTCCCTGGGCGATGTCCAGGGCCGCTTCGATGGCGCGCCGGTGCGGTTGGAAGGTCGGCTCGAGCAACGCGCCGGGCAGACGCCGCGGGTGGATGTGACCGCCCGTGCCGGGGCGCTCGAGGCCGCGCAGGTACTCGAGGTGTTACCGGTGGGGATCATGGATGACCGGTTGGTGACATGGCTCGATCGGGCCATTGCCGGTGGGCGCATGGAAGCCGCCACGCTGCGCTGGTCGGGCCCGGTGGATGGCTTTCCCTATCGTGCCGGGGATGGCGTTTTTGATCTGCGTGCACGGCTGGCGGATGTCGAGTTCCGCTATCAGCAGGACTGGCCGCCGCTGCGCGGACTTGCCGGCGAGCTGCGGTTCCGCAATCAGGGCATGCGGATCAGCGCCGAGCGCGGGCGCATCGGGAGCAACGACCTGCAGCAGGCACAGGCGCGCATTGATGATCTGTTCGACCCGCAGCTGCAGGTCAGCGGGGACTTGCGGGGGCCGCTCTCTGGGATGCTGGCGGTGATGCAGCAGTCACCGGTCCTGCCCGCCTCGCGTCGTCTCGATCAATTGCGCTGGCAGGGCCGCGGAGACCTGTCACTCGATCTGGACTTCCCGTTCCGGAGCCAGCCCATGGCCCTTGAGGGCGCCCTGCGCCTGGACGGTGCCGCGGTATCCGTCGCCGAGCCGGCCATACGCCTTGAGGATATCCGGGGCGAGGTGGCGTTCGACCGGCAGGGCGTTACCGCCACGGGCGTCCGCGCGCGGCTGGCGGGCCGGCCGGTGGTGGCCCGCGCTGCAACCGTTGGCGAGGCGGATCAGGCCCGGATCGAGGTGACCGCGGATACCCGCATGGCAATCGCCGACTGGCCGGGGACATCCGCGCTGGCGGGGCGTGCCGAGGGTACCGCGGCATGGCGGATCCGCTGGGAGCGTCCCGGGTTCATGGCCACCGAGGGCGCGCGGCCGGGCGAGCAGCTGAGTATACGCTCGAGTCTTGAGGGCGTTGCCCTTGATCTGCCGCTGGGTCTGGCCAAGGCGGCTGAGTCCTCCACACCGCTGGCCCTCGAGTGGCGGCGGGATGCCGATGCCGCATGGCGGTTCAGCTACGCCGACCGACTCCGGGCGGTATTTGGCAACGACCGGGGGGCGCTGCATTTTGGTGGGCGCCCGCCGTCACTGCCCTCGACGCCATCGACACAGGTCAGCGGAACTCTGCCGGTGGTGGACCCGGCGCGCCTGGCGGGCGCCGGCCAGGGATCGGCCCCGGGCGGGGGGCTGCCGATGCCCCTGCGCATGGAACTGACCGTGGCGGGATTGGACGTCAGTCGCTGGCGCATCGGTGAGACTGTGCTGACCGGTGAAATGCGTGATGGGCAGGGGTCATGGTCAGTGAGCGGTGGGGCCGACGGGCGGGTCGAGAAGGCCGGGCCGGCGGCGCCCTGGGTGCTGCGTCTGGAAACGCTGAGCGCGCGCCCCCGGCCGACGGCCACTTCGCAGGATGATGCCGGTGACGGGGCGCCCTCCGGGCTGCCCGGGACCGACATCGATCTGAGCGCCGGGCAACTGCGGGTGGACGGGACGCCGCTGGGACGACTCCAGCTCAGCCGGTCGCGGGGCGATGCCGGCGGCGAGGCGCGGCTGCAGCTGACCGGCGAGTCGATTGATCTGAAGGCCCGGATCGACCAGGTCGGGGAGGACGCGCGTCCCAATCAGCTGGAGTTTGATCTCTATACCCGCGATGCCGGGCAGGTGCTGGGCGCTCTGGGGCTGGTGGATGCAATGAACCGGGGCGAGGGCAGTGTCAGCGGTGAACTGGCCTGGCGGGGCGGCATGCTGCAACCGGCACTGCCAACGCTGACTGGCGATCTGTCAATCGATCTGCGCAATGGCAGCCTGCCGGCGGTTGAGCCCGGGGCCGGCCGCGCCCTCGGGCTGTTCAGCCTGTCGGTGCTGCCGCGGCGCCTGGGGCTGGATTTTTCGGATGTGGTGGGCGAGGGGCTCAGCTTTGATCAGTTGCAGGGCACCTGGCAGGTCGAGGCCGGTCGCATGCGCACCGATGATCTTTCCCTGACCGGACCCTCGATGGATCTGTCGCTACGCGGCGAGACGGATCTGGTGCGGCGGCGTTACGATCAACGTGTGACGGTGACGCCGCAGCTGTCCTCGGCGCTGGCGTTCCTCGGTGGGCTCGCCGGTGGGCCGGCCGCCGCGGCCCTGTTGTTCGTGACCCGGGGGATGCTGGAATCGGGCGTCGAGCGACTCACGGATTTTACTTATCACATCGGGGGCACCTGGGACGAACCCGAGTTCGATCTCATCGCCCCGGATCTGGAGGATGCCGACGATGACTGAGACACCCATGAGCGGACCGGTCCGTGCGGCGGTGGTGCAGATGGTCTCGGGTATGGAGGTGGCCAGCAACCTGACCGCGGCCGGCGGTCTGATCGGCCAGGCGGTGGGCCAGGGCGCCCGCCTGGTGGTGCTGCCCGAGAACTTCGCCTTTCTGGGCCGCCACCAGCGGGACGTTCTGGGTGTGGCAGAGGCGCCGGGGGAGGGGCCGATCCAGAGTTTTCTCGCACAGACCGCCCAGCACCACGGCATCACCCTGGTGGGCGGCAGTGTGCCGCTGCAGGGCGATGAATCCGATCGGGTCCGGGCCGCCTCGCTGGTGTTCGGTCCGGATGGCGATTGTCTGGCCCGCTATGACAAGCGCCACCTGTTTGATGTCTCCCTGCCGGGGGGCGAGGTTTACCGTGAGTCATCCACCTTTGCGCCCGGCGACGCGGTGGTGGTGGCGGAAACGCCTGCGGGAATGCTCGGCCTGTCGATCTGTTATGACCTGCGCTTCCCCGAACACTATCGGGCCCTGGTGGATGGCGGCGCGACGATCCTGCTGGCCCCCTCGGCGTTCACGGCCACCACCGGTGCCGCGCACTGGTCGGTGCTGGTGCGCGCACGGGCGATAGAGAACGGTTGTTACGTCCTCGCCCCGGATCAGGGTGGGTTGCATGCCAACGAGCGCATGACCCACGGCGAGAGCCTGATCGTCGATCCCTGGGGGGTGTGCCTGGCGAATGCCGGTATCGGCAGCGGCCCCGGTATTGCCGTGGCCGACCTCGATCCGGCTCATCAGCAGGCCATCCGCGAGCGGCTGCCATCGCTAGGCGCTCGCCCCATTGGTCCGGCAGTCCAGCTGGGTGAAGCGGGCCGGTGACCGGTCCAGTTGGACGGCGGTCAGCTGTCCGCCCCACAGGCATCCCGTATCGAGGGTGATATAGCCCGGACCCTGACGGCAGCCCAGCCGCGACCAGTGCCCGCTCAGGACCGTGGTGGTGGTGCCGTCGATGCGCCGATCCGGCGTGGCATACCAGGGGTACAGGCCTTTCGGGGCGGCTTCCGGCGGGCCATTGCAGCTGAAGTCGAGCCGGCCGTCCGCGCGGCAGAAGCGCATTCGGGTAAAGGCATTGATGATGAAGCGCAGGCGGGCCCAGCCGGTGAGCGACTCCGACCAGCGATCGGGCTTGTTGCCATAGAGGTGGTTCATCAGGCCGACGAGGTTGTCGCCCTGCAACGCGGCCTCGGCCTCGGCGGCACAGCGCGCCGCGGTGGCGGGGTCCCACTGCGGGGCGATCCCTGCATGGGTGAGCGTATAACCGGATTCCGGCAGGTCGATGAGCAGCGGCTGATGCCGCAGCCAGTCGATGAGGTCGTCACGGTCGGGGGCGGCGAGCAGTGGCTCCAGCCGGTCACTGGCCCGCTGCCGACCCGCACCCAGCGCGACGGCGATGCAGTGGATGTCGTGATTGCCCAGCACCGTGCGCGCCGCGTCGCCCAGATCGCGCACCCGGCGCAGCGTCTCGACGGGCTGCGGGCCACGTCCCACCAGATCGCCCGTCAGCCAGAGCCGGTCGTGCTGCGGGTCGAAATCCAGCGTCTGCAGCAGCGAATCGAGGCTGCCAAGACAGGCGTGAATGTCGCCGATCGCGTAATCCGCCATGCGCGTGCCTATGCCTGTTCGGATGAATGTTGGAGGATCCGCGCGAGACGCCCGTACCCGGCCAGATCGATCCGCTCGGCGCGGGTGCCGGGGTCGATCCCGGCCGCGGCGATTCCGGCATCGTCGACCAGGCCACGCAGGGCGTTGCGCAGGGTCTTGCGGCGCTGGGCAAACGCCGCGGCCACCACCCGGCTGAGGCAGTGCGTATCGGTATCACCCAGCGGTGGCTCGGCATGGGGGATAAGGCGCACGAAGCGCGAGGTGACCTGCGGAGGAGGAGAGAAGGCCCCCGGAGGTACCTCGAACAGTGGCTCGATCTGGCAGCGCGCCTGGATCATCACCGACAGCCGGCCATAGATGCGTGAACCCGGCCCCGCCGCCATGCGATCGACCACCTCGCGCTGCAGCAGCAGGTGCAGATCGTGAATGCCGGTCGCCGGTGCGGTGAGGTGGAACAGCAGCGGCGTCGAGAGGTTGTAGGGCAGGTTGCCGACGACCCGCAGCGCCTGCCCCGACGCCTCGATCAGAGGCGCCACCGGCTGGCTGAGGGCATCGGCCTCGATGACCTGCAGCGCGCCACTCCGGGCGGCGTCCCATTGATCCAGTCGGGCGGCGAGGTCGCGATCCACCTCGATGGCCATGACCTGGGCGCCGCGGGCCAGCAGCGGCCGTGTCAGCGCGCCGGAACCGGGGCCGATCTCGAGGAAGTGCTCCGCCGTCCGCGGGGCGATGGCGGTGAGCATCTGCTCGATGATCGCGGGATCATGCAGAAAATTCTGACCGAACCGGCGCCGGGCTCGATGCACTGATCAGCGCCCCGCACGGGCCATATCGATGGCCTCGCGAATCGCGGCATGCAGACTGCCGGAATCGGCGACGCCCTGTCCGGCCAGATCGAGGGCGGTGCCGTGGTCAACCGAGGTCCGGATGATGGGCAGACCCAGGGTGATGTTGACGGCATGGCCGAAGCCGACATGCTTGAGCACCGGCAGCCCCTGGTCGTGATACATCGCCAGTACCGCATCGGTGCCCTCGAGGCGCGCCGGTGTGAACAGCGTATCCGCCGGCAGCGGACCGGTGAGATGCAGTCCTGCCGCGCGCAGGGCCTCGAGCACGGGGTTGATGGTGTCGATTTCCTCGCGCCCCATGTGGCCCGATTCACCGGCATGGGGGTTCAGTCCGGCGACCAGGATGTGAGGCCGCTCGATGGCATAGAAGCGTCGCAGGTCGTGGTCAAGGATCCGCAGGATTGTCCTGAGCCGCGCGGGCGTGATCGCATCGGCGACGGCCCGCAGCGGCAGGTGAGTGGTGGCCAGTGCCACCCGCAGCGAGCCGGCGGCCAGCATCATCACCGGCATCGGTGCGTCAGTGAGCTCGGCGAGATACTCGGTGTGACCACTGAACGGATGGCCCGCCTCGTTGATCACCCCTTTGTGCACCGGGCCGGTGACCATGGCCTGGAAGTGCCCCTGCTGACAGCCTTCGACGGCGAGGCGCAGGGTTTCGAGGACATAGCCGGCATTGCGAGGGTCGAGCTGCCCCGGTGTCACCGGCGCAGCGGGGTGCACCGGCAGCACCTCGAGGTGATCACTGGCCTGCAGCTGGTCAGGGTTGCCAATGGCCACCAGTCGGGCGTCGGGGAAGGCGTCGCCCAGGGCGTTGACCAGTTCCGGTCCAATCCCGGCGGGCTCGCCCGGCGTGATCGCGATGCGCGGCCGATCGGCCATCAGCCGCCCCCGAGACGCCTTTCGATGTAGGCCTCGTTGCGCAGCTCGCGCAGCCAGAGCTCGATTTCTTCCTCGCGCTTGCGCTCGCGGATGGCCTGCTCGGCCTCTTCGCGGGCGATGGATTCACTGGCGTCGCGCGTACGACGCTCGAGCACCTGGGCGATGTGCCAGCCCCCGCGCGTGCGGAATATTTCGCTGGTCTCACCCACATCGAGGCTGTTGATGGCCTCGCCGAATGAATCAGGCAGATTGGCCGGATCCACCCAGCCGATGGCGCCGCCGTTACTGGCCGACCCGGGATCGTCGGAGTTGGCCCGTGCCAGATCGGCAAAGTCACCGCCCGACTCGATCCGTGAGCGCAGCGACGACAGACGCAGACGGGCGTCCTCGTTGCTGACCACCTCGTTGGGCTGGATCAGGATATGCCGGACCCGGCTCTGCTCGACCATGGCCTCACTGCTGCCGCGGGTGTCCTCGAGACGGTAGATCTGAAACCCTGCCGGGGTGCGCAGCGCGGCGGTATGCTCGCCGGGTTGGAGGTCGCGGATCGCGCTGGCGGCGGCCGACGGCAGCTGTGACGCCGGTACCCAGCCGAGGTCGCCGCCCTCGAGGGCATTGCGGGCATCTGAAGCGGCCGTCGCCACCCGGGCGAACGACTCGCCGCTGTCCAGTCGTTCAATCACCGTGTCGGCCTCGCGATGGGCGGTTTCGATGACATCCGCCGAGGCCGCCTCAGGCACGCTGATCAGGATCTGCGATAGCCGGTAATCGCGATCCAGGCTGCGATTGCGCTCGATGAACTGCTGGATCTCCTGCTCGGTGACATCCAGACGCTGGTTCATCACCTGCTGGCGCAGACGGTTGATGGTGATATCGCGACGCAGCTGATCACGAAACACCGACATGTTCATGCCCTGCCCTGAGAGCGCGTCACGCAGTCCCTCAAGGCTCAGGTTATTGCGTTCGGCAACGCGCCGCACGGCGGCATCAAGCGTTGCGGAATCCACCCGGATACCCCGCCGCTCGGCGACATTCATCTGCAGCGTCTGGACGATCAGACGGTCGAGCACCTGCGCCCGCAGCTCGTCGGCAGGCGGCATGCGCACGTCCCGCTGCTCGAGATTCTGCCGGACCGAGGCCAGCTCGCCCTCGAGCTCGGACTGCAGGACCACGTCATCGTTGACCAGAGCGACGATCCGGTCGAGCAGGACCTCTTCGGCCTGGGCGGTCTGCACGATCGCGAACAGCAGGATGGCAAGCAGCGTTCTCATCATTGATCTCAGCGCCTTGGGTTGTAGCCGTCGATTTCGGCATCCAGAAACGACTGGATTCTATCACCGATGCCGCCCAGACCCTTGAGTTCGAGCTCGAGCATGACGGTGCGTTCGAGTCGCGCATCAGCGCGATCGGGATCCCGCTGCAGCTGCTCTTCGCTGACAAGCCGCCAGGCGTGACAGCAGCCCGATTGCTGGATGCCGATGAAACGCTCGCGGGTATTGTTGGTCTCGAGATCCTCGAGCAGGCCGGCAAAGACACTCACACCGGGGGTGAGGGGCAACGCGAAGGACAGTTCGGCCTGATCCAGCGTGGTCTCACCCTCGTCGCGACGGCGCCGCAGGCCGAGGTTGATCGCCTGGGTATCACGACCCCGCCAACGCAGCAGGGTACGCAGGTTGTCGGTGCCGTTGCTGTCCGGATCCCAACGGTAGTCCAGATCCGCGCTGAAACCCCGCGGCAGATCGAGGCGCAGCTGACTGACGATTTCCGAGCGGTTGTCCGCCGGATCGCCGTCGGCCGCCACCTCGCGATCTTCGAAGTAGAAGATTTGGCCGATGGACGCGCTCAGGTATTCCTGCCCGCTTGTGGTGTTCACGAAGCGGGTGGTGATGCCCGTGGTCAGGCGTTCGCCGTCCTCGATACGATCGAGACCGGCGAAGGCATTCTCGCGGAACATTGAGCTGAACGTCAGCGTCGAGGCGCTGGTATCAAAGTCGGGCAGGTCGGACTGGTCGCGTGTCGGGGCGCGGCGATAGAAAAGCCGCGGCTCCAGCGTCTGATAGACCCCTGCGAAGAGGGCGCTGGGTCGCTCCAGAAAAACACCGGCGTCAACGCTGTAGATGGGCATGGATCGGCTGGGTGTGGCATCCCGGCCGGGCAGATCGCCGGTCAGATCGTAATCGGTGTGGCGCCATGTCACCGCCGGTTCGATGAAATAGCCGAGCCTTCGCCAGGGCAATGATACCCGTGGGGCAATATCCACCCGCCGTCCCTGGGTGCGACGCGAGACCGGATGCGTGAACCGTGTCGCCTCGGCGTCGAAGTCGATATCCAGCGGGCCCAGCCCTGTTATCGGGTTGTAGCGGAACTGCAGGCGTGGTTCGCGGGCGTATGGCTGGCTCGTTGCACTGATGCGGGTGTCGATCTGCTGCCAGTACTGCGTATCCACCGACAGGCTCGAATCGCGTCCGGTCCAGGCAAAGCTGGCCTCACTTTCGAGAAACGACGCGGAGCGGACGTCGAGTTCGTTGCTGAAGTCATCGGAGTAGAACGCATCGCTGACGCGGGCCTGCTTGATCCGGCCGCGGATGGATGAACCGATCGCCAGCTGGTGGTCCTGATCGATGGCCCAGCGGTCGTCCCCAAAAACGTCGTCATCCGGCAGGACGCTGACGTTGAATTCGCCGTCGATCCACTCCTCGAGGTAGCGGAATTCGGTATCCATGAGCAGTCCACGACGGCTATAGAGAGTCGGGCGCAGAGTGGCGTCGTATCGTGGAGCGATATTCCAGTACCAGGGGACTGAGACGGTGGTGCCGTTGTCATCGGACTGGCCGATGGTCGGCGCCAGCAGCCCGGTCAGGCGTTCGCTGCCCACCGGAAACTGCAGGTAGGGGGTATAGAAGACCGGCAGCCGGCCCAGCGACAGCACGGCATGGTGGGCACGCCCCTGGCGGGTGTCGCGATCAATCTCGGCACGCTGGGCCTGCAGGGTCCAGAACTCACGTCCGGGCATGCAGGTGCTCAGCGTCACGCCCTGATAGCGGCTGAGTGTCGGCCCTTCGCGGATGACCCGCTCGGCCTGGCCCTGCATGTGGCCGGCGACGATCCGATAATCACTGACGCCTTCGAATGTCCCGCGCTGAGGGGTAAGCCAGTAGCGGGCGCGCTCGGCGTTGATCAGTACACCTGGCTGGCGCAGGCGCACACCGCTGTCGCCCTCGATCCGGCCGTCGCCACTGTCGTAGCGCAGGCGTTCGCTGCTCAGGCGCTGATCGGCCTGACGCGCCCGGACACTGCCGGTGAACTCGTAGATCGGTGGCTGCCCGCTGGCCTGCGCCCGATCGGCGGTGATGTCGATGCGCTCGCCATCGCCGGCGACCGGTTCGGTGGCAGGGGGCATCGGCTCGAGCAGCGGTGCGCTGCAGAGCGCCCAGCGGCCCTCGCTGGCCCGGGCGTCGGGGGACCCGGCAAGGGCCGTTGCCAGGGCAACGCCAATGAGGGGGATCGGTTGATATCGCGGCACGGAATCGGCTGTCCCTGTCAGTGGTGGAAGCGCTTTTGAAACCGAAGGGTACCCTATACACTCGCGAAGATTCACTCTGGAGGGGCGCAGTAATCGTGGCAACTGACCGGCTCGACGCGCGTGGGCGCCAGATGGTGGCGTGGCTGCGCGATCAGGGCATTGAGCCGGACGCTCTCGAGGTGATGGGGGGTGATGCCAGCCCGCGGCGGTATTTCCGTATCGAAACGGCCGGGGGCGCCCGAGTGGTCATGGACGCCCCGGATCAGTCATCCACCTGCCGCGCCTTCTGCCGGATCCGCTCCCTGATGGCCGCGGCCGGCGTGCATGTCCCGGTCATCCATGCCGCTGCGCCGGCGGCGGGGTTTCTGCTGCTCGAAGACCTGGGCGGCCAGGACTATCTAAGCGCCCTGGATGGCGAATCCGATGAGCGCCTGCTGCGCGCGGCCATCGATGCGCTGGTGCAGCTGCAGGGCGGGGCTGATGGGCGGGACCTGCCCCGCTTTGATGCCGATCGCATCGACGCCGAGCTGGCGCTTTTTCCGGACTGGTATGTGCGCCGGCATCTGGGCGTCGAGCCGGACGCCGCCTGGTGGTCGCGCTGGGCGGCGGGAACCGCGGTCCTGCGCGAGGCCATGCGGGCTCAGCCGACTGTCGTGGTGCATCGTGACTTCATGGTGCGCAACCTGCTGGTGGCGACACCCAATCCCGGGGTGATCGACTTTCAGGATGCGCTGGTGGGCCCGGTGACCTATGACCTGGCGAGTCTGCTACGCGATGCGTTTTTCAGTCTGACGCCTGACGCGGAGCAGGCCCTCGTTGGCTATTATCGGGACCGCGCCGCTGCCGCCGGGATCCGTCTGCCGGCGGACCTGTCCCGGGCGCTGGATCGCACCGCCGCGCAGAGGCATCTCAAGGTGCTGGGAATATTCGCGCGCCTCTACCACCGCGATCATAAGCCCGGTTATCTGGCGGATGCGCCGCGCTTTCTCGATTACCTCAGCCGTGAGCTCGGTGATGATCCGGCCGGCCATGACCTGGCCGCGCTGATTGCCGAGCTGCCGCGGCCCGAGCGGGCGGACTCACCATGAATGCAATGATTCTCGCAGCGGGTCGGGGTGAGCGCATGCGACCGCTGACCGACCACTGTCCCAAGCCGCTGCTGAGTGTGGGCGGACGGCCGCTGCTCGACTGGCATCTGGCCCGCCTCGAGGCCGCCGGCTTCGAGCGGGTGGTGATCAACACCGCCTGGCTGGGCGAGGCGATCCGCGCGCATGTGGCCGGGCTGGCGCCGACGCGGCTTGAAGTGCGGATGATCGACGAGGGCGATCAGGCCCTGGAGACCGCCGGTGGCATCGCCAATGCATTGCCGCTGCTGGGCCCGGAGCCGTTCGTGGTGATCAATGGCGATGTCTGGTGCGACCTCGACCTCGCCATGCTGCCGCGCGAGCCCGAGGGGCTGGGGCATCTGGTGCTGGTGGACAATCCGGCGCATCACCCGCAGGGCGACTTCCACTTTGACGGCTATGCCATTCTCCGCGACGGCAGTACGCCGCGTTATACCTTTGCCGGGATCGGCTGTTATCGCCCCGAACTGTTCGCCGGTCTGCGGCCGCAGGTGGCGCCGCTGGCGCCGCTGCTGGCGCGCGCCTGCGAGCGGCGTCAGCTCACCGGTCACCATCATCATGGTGAGTGGTGGGATGTGGGGACCCCGGCGCGTCTGCACGCGCTCAATGCCCGCCTTACACCGGACTGAGGCGGGCCACCACCGCGCGGGTCAGCCCCTCGCGGGCCTGTGCCACAGTACAGTCGACGCCCAGCGTGGCCAGGTCGGTGACCGCCATGCCGGCATGGCCGCAGGGGTTGATGCGGTTGAATGGGGCAAGGTCCATGGCAATGTTGACCGCCAGTCCGTGATAGCTGCAGCCGCGGCGGATGCGTAGCCCCAGCGCGGCAATCTTGGCGCCATCGACATAGACCCCGGGGGCATCGGCGCGCGGCGCCGAGTCGATGCCCTGTCGGGCCAGCCAGTCGACCACGCTCTGCTCGAGGCGGGTGACCAGCTCGCGCGCGCCTATGCGCTGACGGCGCAGGTCGATGAGGGGGTAGAGCACGATCTGCCCGGGGCCGTGATAGGTCACCTGACCGCCGCGATCGGTCTGCACCAGCGGCGTGTCACCGCGATCGAGGACATGCTCGGCCCGGCCTGCCTGCCCCAGGGTGAAGACCGCTGGATGCTCCACGCGCCAGAGCTCATCCGCAGTGTCGGTATCGCGCTCGTCGGTGAAGGCCTTCATCGCCGCCCAGACGCGGGCGTAGTCGCACCGGCCCCAGTCACGGATCGCGATCGCGTCGCTCATCAGAGGGTGGCGAGAACGCTCTCGTGCGCTTTCAGGTCTGCGTAAATGGCGTCCAGCTGATCACGGCTGTCGGCGGTAATGGTGGCCGTGACAGAGACATACCGCCCGCCGCTGCTCTCACTGGTGGTGATGCTCTCGGCCGTCAGGGCCGGTGCATGGCGCTGGACGATTTCCACCACGATCCCGGGCAGGGCCGCATCACTGCGCCCCATCGCCTTGATCGGAAACTCGCACGGAAAGGTCAGTCCCGGCGGGGAGTCATTCAGTTCAGCCATAGTCGCACCGTATCGATCGTGCGCCCCACGAATCCAGCCTCGGGCACCGTCTCGAGGGCGATGATGTCCCTCTCCCGGACCACCTCGTCATTGCGCGAGACGCTGAGGCGGCCGACGCGGTCACCGGCCGCCACCGGCGCCTCGAGTGGCTCGTTCAGACGAATCCGGGCATCGAGCTGGTCGTAGGTATCCGCCGGCAGGGTGATGAACACATCCTCGGCGACGCCCACGGGCAGCGTATCGGCCACACCTTTCCACAGCCGGGGCGTCTCGACCGGTTCATCGGCGGCATACAGACGATGGGTCTCGAAAAACCGATAGCCATAGTTGAGCAGGCTCTTCGACTGACTGACCCGCTGCTCCGGCGTCTCGGCCCCCATCACCACTGAGATCAGCCGCATGCCATCGCGCTCGGCCGACGTGGCCAGGCAGTACTGCGCGGCCTCGGTATAGCCGGTCTTGACGCCGTCGACGGATGGATCCTGCCAGAGCATGCGGTTGCGATTGCTCTGGGTGATACCGCCCCAGGTGAACTCGCGCTCGGAGTAGAGGCGGTAGTAATCCGGAAACCGTTCGATCAGCGCCTGCACGAGACGGGCGGTATCCGCGGCGGTGGAGTAATGCTCGTCACCCGGCAGCCCGGTGGCGTTGGTGTAGTGGGTGTTGGTCATCCCCAGCTCCGCGGCGTACTGGTTCATCAGTGCCGCGAAGGTCGACTCGCTGCCGGCGATGTGCTCCGCGAGGGCGATACTGGCATCGTTGCCCGACTGGATGATCATGCCGCGGATCAGGTCGGTCACCGGGATGTCATTGCCCACCTCGATGAACATGCGCGATCCCGGGGCCCGCCAGGCCTTTTCACTGATCCGCACCGGCTCGTCCATGGTGAGATCGCCCGAGCGCAGTTCGTTGAAAACGACGAATGCCGTCATCACCTTGGTGATGCTGGCCGGGTCGCGGCGGACATCGCTGTTCTGATCCACCAGCACCCGGCCACTGTGAAAGTCCATCAGGATGTAGCCATCGGCGCCCAGCTGGGGCGGGTCGGGCACCGGAATGGGTTGGGACTGTGCGGCGGCGTGGCCACCCAGCAGGAGGGCGATGATCAGGATGGCGAGTCTGAGCGGTGTCATGGTCGGTGGTCTCGGTTTTCAGTCGCTGGAGTCAGCGGGAATAATGACATGTCCGGGGGAAAAACGGGCGTTCTCCAGCTCGGCCCGAAGCTGATCGACGCCCGCGGAATCGGGCAGGGGGCCAAGGCGCACTCGATGCAGGCCATCGCCCCCCTCGCGGATCACGGGGGATGCCGACAGCGGGGCCTCCTGCAACTGCCGGGCCAGTTGCCGGGCGTTGCCGGCGTCGCGGAAAGCGGCCATCTGGATCCAGTAATCGCCGCGGGTCGGTTCATCGGGCGTGACCACCCGGATCTCCACCGGTGCCGTGCCGCGCTCGAGCATGCCGAGCTTGGCGGCGGCCGCGTAGGACAGGTCAATGATCCGGTCATCGGCGAACGGTCCGCGGTCGTTGACCTTCACGACAATCGACCGGTCGGTGTCCAGGTGCCGCACCTCGACCCAAGTCGGCAGCGGCAGGTGCTTGTGTGCGGCGGTCATGGCATACATGTCGTAGGGTTCGCCGCTTGAAGTCCGCCGGCCCTGGAATTTGCTGCCATACCACGAGGCGATGCCGCGCTCGCGATGCCCGGCGGCACTGTCCATCACCCGGTAGGTCTGCCCGAACACCTCGTACTGCTCGGGATTGCCATAGCGACTGGCGGGCACCGACTGGGGCACCGCATCGGGGATCGCCATGGGATCGTCGATGACTCGCCCCGGCCCGTCCTGCGGCTCGGGCACGAGGCCGCTGCAACCGGCCATCAGCAGTGCCAACAGGCCGACGGCAAGCCGACTCATCTTCCCCCTCCGCCGATGCGCTCGGCCAGCTGATGAACCGCCATGGCGTAAAGGGCGCTGTGGTTGTAGCGGGTGATGGCGTAGAAGTTGCGCAGGGTGATCCAGTACTTGTCACCGGCCTCGGCCTGGAGTTGCAGCAGACGCGCATCAAGGCCGGCGCTGAGCGGGGTGGAAGGGTGAACCCCCGCGGCCGCCAGCGTTGCGACGGTGTCCTGCGGGGCCAGAGATTCGTACAGGTGTGACTGCCAGTCTTCGCCCTCGACCCGTGCCGGAACGGCAATGGGCGCATCCGCCTGCCAGTCATGTCGGGCCAGGTAGTGACCGATGCTGCCGATGGCATCGGCGGGCTCCGAGAAAAGGTCCCGCCGACCGTTTTCGTTGAAGTCAACGGCGTAGGCCCGATAGCTGCTGCTGATGAACTGCGGAATGCCCATGGCGCCGGCGTAAGACCCCAGCGGGTCGGTGGGCGCGAAGCCTTCTTCGCGGGCCAGGACCAGGAACGCCTCGAGCTCGTCGCGAAAGAATTCGGCGCGGGGTGGATAGCCGAAGCCCAGCGTACGCAGCGCGTCGAGGACGCGGTAGTTGCCGGCGTAGCGGCCATAGAAGGTCTCGACGCCAATGATCGCGACCACGATCTCGGCGGGGACGCCATAGGTGTCCTCGACCGCCGTGAGCCAGCGGCGATGGCGCTGTTGATAGGCACGGCCCGCTTCAATGCGTGCCTCGGTCAGGAAGATCGGCCGATAGCGCGACCAGGGCATCGCTTCAGCGGGTCGGCGGATGGCCTCGATGATATCGGGCTGATGGATGGCCTCATCGTTGATCAGCGCCTCGATACGCCGGGCGTCCCAGTCATGCCGGGCCGCGAGCGCTTCACTGAAGGCACGGATCGCCCCGGGATCGGCCCCCACGTTGCTCGTGCCCAGCGCCAGTGGGACCAGGATCAGCAGCGCGGCCGCCGTTGTGCCGAAAAGGCGATGGAGCGTGTTCAAGATGACCACATCCGCCGGTGGGTATGAATGGACATGAGAATACCGAAGCCGACCAGAAGCGTCACCATGGCCGATCCGCCGTAACTGATCAGGGGCAGGGGCAGGCCCACCACCGGCAGCAGGCCCGAGACCATGCCGATATTGACGAAGCAGTAGACGAAAAAGGTCAGTGACAGGCCACCGGCCAGAAGACGCGAGAAATTATCCTGCGCCTGGTAGGCGATCCACAGCCCGCGCAGCGTGATCAGCAGATAAAGAACCAGCAGGGCGCACACCCCGACAAGCCCGAACTCCTCGGCCATGACGGCGAACACGAAGTCGGTGTGGCGCTCAGGGATGAACTCGAGGTGGGCCTGGGTGCCATTCAGCCAGCCCTTGCCATGGATGCCGCCCGAACCGATGGCGATCTGCGACTGAATGATGTTGTATCCGGCGCCCAGCGGGTCACGGGTCGGGTCCAGAAAGGTCAGCACGCGTTGGCGCTGATAGTCCTGCATGCCGAACTGCCAGAGCAGTGGCACGGCCGCCGCCACCAGCCCGATCAGCGCGGCGATCAAGCGCCAGCCGATGCCGCCCAGAAACAGGACCCCGGCGCCGGCTGCACCAATCAGAACGGCCGTGCCCAGGTCGGGCTGGCTGCCGATCAACCCCACCGGTAGCGCGATAATCGCCAGTGTGGCGGCGGCGCGCCCGGTTGATACCGGCATGGCGGACCGGGCGATGACCCAGGCGACCATGATCGGCACCGCCAGCTTCATCAATTCGGAGGGCTGGAAACCCGCCACCCCCAGATCCAGCCAGCGCCGCGCGCCGCCGCCTGATTCACCCACGACCAGTACCGCCACCAGCAGCACCACGCCCAGGCCGAACAGCCAGGGGGCGATGCGCCGCAGCTGCCAGGGTGGGATCTGGGCGGCGACGATCATGCCGGCCGCGCCGACTGCCAGGCGCACGAGGTGGTCTTGGACCGCTGCGATGCTGCCGCCAAAGGCGCTGTAGAGGATGACGACGCCGAGTCCGGAGAGCAGCGCCACCAGACCCAGCAGCACCCCGTCCAGGTGCAGGGCCCGCTGCAGCACATCCCCGGTCGCCCGGCGGGCCACGGCGTTAACGCGACTCTCGGCCCAGCTCACTGCCTTGCTCCTCCCGATTCATCCAGGCATCGATGACCCGGCGCGCCATGGGCGCTGCCGTCGTGCTGCCACTGCCGCCGTTTTCCACGAGTACTGTCACCACCAGACGCGGTGAGGTGGCCGGTGCGAACGCGGTAAACAGCGCATGATCCCGGTGCCGGGCGTCGATGGCGGCCTCGTCATATTCCTCGCCCTGGGCGATCCCGATGACCTGGGCCGTCCCGGTCTTGCCGGCGATCCGGTAGTCAAGGTCTTCGCCAATGGCCCGGGCGGTGCCGCGCTCGCCGTGGACCACGTCGACCATGGCATCGATGGTCGTCTGCCACAGGGTTTCGTCCTCGAGGCGCATCGGCCCGACGGGGGGTGTGGCGCCGTCGCTGTCCGGGCGTCCCGCCAGCAGATGCGGCACGATGGGCGCGCCGCGGTTGGCGAGCATTGCCGTCGAGGTGGCCATCTGAATGGGGGTCGCCAGGGTGAATCCCTGCCCGATCCCTGTGTTGATGGTCTCGCCGCGGTACCAGGATTCGCCCCTATTGCGCTGTTTCCAGGCGCGTGACGGCATGACCCCCTGACGTTCGCCGGGCAGTGCGAGACCGCTGTCGACACCAAAGCCGAAGCGGGTCATCCAGTCATGCATGCGGTCAATGCCCATGCGGTCTGCAAGCTCGTAATAGTAGACATCGCAGGACTCGGCGATGGCCTCGTTGAGATCGACGTCGCCGTGGCCCTCGCGTTTCCAGTCCCGCCAGACCCGCGAGACATTGGGCAGCCGAAAGGTCCCGTTGCAGTGGATCTCCTCATCGGGCGTCATGGCGCCATCGGCCATACCGGCCAGGCCCAGAAAGGGCTTGATCACCGAGCCGGGCGGGTAGCGACCGCTGATGGCCCGGTTGTAGAGCGGCTGGTCGGGATCGCGGCTCAGCGTTTCGAATGCCTGGCGGTCCAGCCCGGCGCTGATCGCATTGGGATCGAAGCCGGGCTGGCTGGCGAGCGCAAGAATGGCTCCATCGCGGGGGTCCATCGCCACGATCGCGCCGCGGTAATCCCCCAGGCTCTGTTCGGCGATGCGCTGCAGGCCGATGTCCAGGGTCAGGGTGAGATCCTCGCCCGGGGTGGGTGGGTCGCGCTCGATCACATCAATTGGCCGGCCCAGTGCATTGGTTTCGATGCGCTCCGAACCCATTTCACCGCGCAGTCGGCGCTCGTAGGCTTTCTCGAGCCCGGTCTTGCCGATGACGCTGCTGCCCCGATACGCCCGGCGGTCACGGCTGCGCAGTTCGGATTCGCTGATGCGACCGACGTAGCCAATGGCATGCGTGCCGATGGGTCCGTAGGGATAGTGGCGGATCAGGTGGGGCTGGACCTCAACGCCGGGAAAGCGGTGGCGGTTGGCGGCGATGCGGGCGACGGCCGCTTCGCTGAGCTGACGTTTCAGTGGGATGGCCTGGAATCCGCGGCTACGCTGCCGCGCGTCACGGAACGCCGCCCGCTCGGCCGCGCTGATATCCACCAGATCATCGAGCTGGTCGAGCAGGCCGCTCAGATCGTCGACGCGCTCGGGGACGATGGTCAGACGGAAGGCGGGCTGATTGTCGGCAAGCACGCGCCCCTCGCGGTCGCGGATGATCCCCCGGGTGGGCGCGACGGAGGCGATGCGCACCCGGTTATCCTGGGATTGGGCGGCGAAGTGGTCGTATCGCGCGGTCTGGAGATAGGCGATGCGGCCGGCGAGTAGCAGGCACAGCAGCGCCCCGATGACGCCGGCGATCAGCAACCGGCGGCGAACGACCTGCCGCTCGCGGGGGGTGTCGCGGAACGTGCCGAGATCCATGTCAGTTGACCTGAAAGCGCCGGCGCAGGAAACGCAGCAGCACAAAGACCGGTGGCCAGATCAGGGTGCTGGTCAGCGCCGGCAGCCAGAAGCGCCAGTCGACACCCGCGCTGTCGCTGAGCCCGCGGGTGATGAAAAGCAGCGCGCGGGCCAGCAGCACCAGGCCCAGCACCGTCAGGGTCTGTTGCCAGATTGGAACGTTGCGCAGGCGCTGACACAGCTGAATGGTCAGGTAGGCGACCAGGGCGAAGGCGAGTGCATGCGAGCCCAGCGCGGTCGCCTGGATGACGTCCTGCAGCAGGCCGATCAGCCACGCAACCCCCACACCCACCCGAACCGGCAGCGCCAGACTCCAGTAAAGGATGACCAGCATCGCCCATTCCGGGCGATAGGGTTCGAGCCCTGCCGGCAGGGGCAGGATCATGAGGGTCAGCGCGACCACCAGCGTGACGGCGATCACCCATCGCGCGTGGGGCTGGGCGCTATTCATCGCCACTGCCCCGGTCTTCGATCAGCAGTACCTCCTTGACCTGCCCGATCCGTCCCAGCGGCTCGACCTGGATCTCGGAAAACGCCCTGCCGTCGTCGCGTTCAATGCGCCGCACCTCGCCCACCGGGTACCCGGCGGGGAAACGTTCCCCCAGGCCCGAGGTGACCAGCAGATCCCCCTCGCGGATATCGGCGTTATTCGGCAGGCTCGAAATGGTGAGGGTATCGGTCCGGCCGGTGCCAAAGGCGACACTGCGCAGTCCATTGCGATTCACCTGGACCGGAATCCCATGGCTGGGATCGCTGATCAGCCGCACCGTGGCGGTGAACGCGGCGACCGTCTCGACCTGTCCGAGCACGCCCTCAGCGTCGATGACGGGCTGGCCGACCCGGATGCGGTCGCGCAGACCCTTGCTGATCTGGATGACATGGTTGAACGGGTCGAGATCGACGCCGGTGAGCTCGGCGATGACCACCGGACGCTCGAGCTCGTAGGAGGAGTCCAGCAGGCGGCGCAGCCGGATGTTTTCAACCTCGAGGGCGTCGAGCCGCTGCAGACGGGCCTCGTAGACCTTCTGTCGATCCTCCAGGCGCTGATTCTCGGCGATCAGTTCGCGGCGGCTCGTCAATGTCTGTTCGGCCCGATCGCCCAGCCGGGCGGGCAGGGCGGCCATCAGGCGCAGGGGCTCGGTCACCACGGACAGTGCGTGGTGGACCGGTTCGAGCAGCCCGATCCGGTGATCGGCGAGCAGCAGGCTGATGGACACGATCGCCGCCAGGACAAACCGGGCGGTGACGGATGGCGTCTGTGAGAAAAGCGGTTTAATGGTCCTGCAGCCTCCAGTGAAACACTGTGCCGGTTACACGGGAGCAGGCACGGTCACTCGCTGGTGAAAAGATCCGCGCCTTTTTCGTCCATGAGCTCGAGTGCCCGCCCGCCGCCGCGCGCCACGGATGTCAGCGGTTCTTCGGCCAGCACCACCGGCAGTCCGGTTTCCTCCATGAGCAGGCGGTCGATGTTGCGTAACAGCGCGCCGCCGCCGGTGATCACGATGCCACGATCGGCGACGTCGGCGCCAAGCTCGGGCGGCGTCTGCTCGAGCGCCGTCTTGACCGCCCCCACGATCCCCGAGAGCGGCTCCTGCAGAGCTTCGAGGATTTCGTTGCTGTTGAGGGTGAAGCTGCGCGGGATGCCCTGGGCGAGGTTGCGCCCCTTGATCTCGAGCTCGCGGACCTCGTTGCCCGGAAAGGCCTGGCCAATCTGCTGCTTGATCTGCTCGGCGGTGGATTCGCCGATGAGGATGCCGTAGTTGCGCCGCACGTAATTGACGATGGCTTCGTCGAAGCGGTCACCGCCGATGCGCACCGATGCCGAGTAGACAATGCCATTGAGCGACACCACCGCGACCTCCGAGGTGCCCCCGCCGATGTCGAGCACCATCGAGCCGCGCGCCTCGCCCACCGGCATGTCGGCGCCGATCGCAGCCGCCATGGGCTCTTCGATGAGGAAGACCTCGCGGGCACCGGCCCCGGCGGCCGATTCGCGGATCGCGCGCCGCTCGACCTGGGTGGAGCCGCAGGGCACGCACACCAGCACCCGCGGGCTGGGGCGGAAAAACCGCGCCTCGTGGACCTTCTTGATGAAGTGCTGGAGCATTTTCTCGGTGACGGTGAAGTCGGCGATGACGCCGTCCTTCAATGGCCGGATCGCCTTGATGGTGCCCGGGGTGCGCCCCAGCATCATCTTGGCTTCGCGTCCGACGGCGGCGATGGTCTTGGGGCCCCCATCGCGATCCTGACGAATGGCAACCACCGAGGGCTCATCAAGCAGGATCGACTGGCCGCGGGAATAGATCAGGGTATTCGCCGTACCTAGGTCGATTGAAAGGTCGTTGGAGAAAACACCCCGTATGCCCTTGAACATGAAGAATTCCAGACGCGTTGAAAAGACGCATCAATCTACCAACCGGCGGGGGTTTGGGCAAGATACGGCCTATGGTAGTTTTAATCGCTTAACGAACCGACACCCAGGGAATCGACGATGCCCATCGATGCGAATGAAGTCGGCCAGATCGCCCATCTGGCGCGGCTGTCCATCAGTGAACCGGCCAGTCAGGCCTACGCCCGCAACCTCTCCGAGATTCTCGATTTCGTCGAGCAGCTCAGTGCCGTCGACACCGAGGGCGTCGAGCCGCTCGCCCATCCGCTGGAAATGACCCAGCGCCTGCGGCCCGACGAGCCCACCGAGCCGGATGAGCGCGAGCGCTTCCAGGCGATCGCCCCGGCAACCGAGGCCGGTCACTACCTCGTCCCCCGCGTCATCGAGTAAATCCCATGCATGATCAGACCATTGCCGAACTGGCGACGGCGCTCGAGCGCGGCGAGTGCTCCAGCGTCGAGTTGACCCGCGCCGCGCTCGAGCGCATCGAGCGGGCGGCCGACCTAAACGCCTTCATCACCGTGACGCCTGAATCGGCGCTGGCCGAGGCTGAGGCGGCGGACGCCGCCCGCGCCCGCGGCGAAGCGGGCCCGCTGACCGGTATCCCCATCGCCCACAAGGATATCTTCTGCACCGAGGGCGTCCGCACGAGCTGCGCCAGCCGCATGCTCGAGAACTTCGTGCCGCCCTACGACGCGTTCGTCGTCGAGCGGCTGCGCGCGGCCGGCACGGTCAGTGTGGGCAAGACCAACATGGATGAGTTCGCCATGGGCTCATCCAATGAGACGAGTTATTTCGGCGCGGTGAAAAACCCCTGGGACCGCCAGGCCGTGCCCGGTGGTTCGTCGGGCGGTTCGGCGGCGGCCGTCGCCGCGGGTCTGGTACCGGCGGCCACCGGTACGGACACCGGTGGCTCCATCCGCCAGCCCGCGGCACTCACCGGGATCAGCGGCCTCAAGCCGACCTACGGCCGCGTCTCGCGATATGGCATCGTCGCCTTCGCCTCGAGTCTGGACCAGGCCGGCCCCATGGCCTCGAGTGCCGAGGATCTGGCGATTCTGCTGCAGGGCATGGCCGGCTTCGACCGCCGCGATTCCACCTGCGTCGAGCGACCGGTACCGGATTACCGGGCACAGATGGCCGCGACCGATCTGCGCGGCCTGCGGGTGGGGCTGCCCCGTGAGTTCCTCGAAGCGGAGGGCGTCGACGCCGAGGTGTCGGGCGGCATCAGCGCGGCCGCCCAGGCCCTGGGCGATGCCGGCGCCGAGGTCCGGGAGATTTCCCTGCCCAACGCCGGCATGGCGGTGCCGGTGTATTACGTGATCGCACCGGCGGAGGCGTCATCCAATCTGTCGCGATTCGACGGTGTGCGCTACGGCTACCGCTGCGAGGCGCCGGCCGACCTCGAGGATCTCTACAAGCGCAGCCGCGGCGAGGGCTTCGGCGAAGAGGTCAAGCGCCGCATCATGGTGGGCACCTACGCCCTGTCGGCGGGCTACTACGATGCCTACTATCACAAGGCCCAGCAGGTGCGCCGACTGGTGCAGCAGGACTTTGCCCGGGCGTTCGAGTCAGTGGACGTCATCGCCGGGCCCACGGCGCCGTCGACGGCGTTCCCGCTGGGCGCGAAGGCCGACGATCCGGTGCAGATGTACCTGTCCGACATCTTCACCATCGCCGTCAATCTGGCCGGCCTCCCGGCGCTGTCCGTGCCGGCGGGATTCGGCGGCGGCGGCCGGCCCATCGGGCTGCAGCTGATCGGCAGTCACTTCGATGAGGGACGGCTGTTGGGCGCGGCCCATGGCTATCAGCAGATCACCGACTGGCACCGTCAGCGGCCGCCGGTGGAGGAGTAGCGGACATGCAATTCGAAGCAGTGATCGGGCTTGAGCTGCACGCGCAGCTCGCCACCCGGACCAAGATCTTCTCGGGCGCGCCGACCGCCTACGGGGCCGAGGCCAACCGGCAGGCGTCAGCGATCGATCTGGGCATGCCGGGGATGCTGCCGGTGCTCAACGAACGCGCCGTGGACTATGCCATCCGCCTGGGGCTGGCGCTGAATGCCGACGTGGCGGGCCGCTCGGTGTTCGCGCGCAAGAACTACTTCTACCCGGATCTGCCCAAGGGCTACCAGATCTCGCAGTACGAACTGCCGGTGGTGGGCGCCGGCCACCTTGATATCGAATTGGACGACGGCACCCGCAGGCGCATTGGCGTCACCCGCGCGCACCTCGAGGAGGATGCCGGCAAGAGCCTTCACGAGGGGTTCACGCGCATGACCGGTATCGACCTCAACCGGGCGGGCACGCCGCTGCTTGAGATTGTCTCGGAGCCCGAGCTGCGGTCGGCCCGGGAGGCGGTGGCGTACATGAAAAAGATGCACTCGCTGGTGCGCTACCTGCGGATCTGCGACGGCAACATGCAGGAGGGCAGTTTCCGCTGCGATGCCAACGTATCGGTCCGGCCGGTGGGGGAAACCCGTTTCGGCACCCGGGCCGAGCTCAAGAACCTGAACTCATTCCGGTTTGTCGAGCGCGCCATCAACTTCGAGATCGAACGCCAGATCGAGTTGATCGAGGACGGCGGTGAGGTGATCCAGGAGACCCGGCTGTTCGACCCCGACCGGGGTGAGACCCGGTCGATGCGGGGTAAGGAGCAGGCCCACGACTATCGATACTTCCCCGACCCTGACCTGCTGCCGCTGGAGATCACTCCCGCGCACATCGACCGGGTGCGCGACGAACTGCCCGAACTGCCCGACGCCAAGTCCGGGCGTTTTCAGCGCGACTATGGCCTGTCCGCCTACGATGCCGGCGTGCTCACCGGCTCGCGCGAGCTGGCCGACTACTTCGAGGCGGTGGCGGCCGCTGCCGGCGATGCCAAGCTGTCGGCCAACTGGGTGATGGGCGAATTGTCCGGAGCGCTCAACAAGGCCGGCCTCGAGATTACCCAGAGCCCGATCGATGCCGCCATGCTGGCGGGGCTGTTGCTGCGGATCCGTGACGAGACCATTTCCGGGAAGATCGCCAAGGAGGTGTTCGAAGCCCTCTGGAACGGCGAGGGCGATGCCGACACGGTCATCAACGACCGCGGCCTGCGTCAGGTCACCGACAATGCCGCCATCGAGGCCATGGTCGAGGAAGCGATCGCCGCCAACCCCGGACAGCTCGAGCAGTACCGCGCCGGTAAGACGAAACTGATGGGCTTTTTCGTCGGTCAGGTGATGAAGGCCTCAGGCGGCAAGGCGAATCCGCAGCAGGTCAACGAGATCCTCAAACGCCGGCTGGACGGTTGATGCATAATGACTGATCGGCTTCATCGATTTCTGTTCGAAAACGCGGACGTGCGTGGCGAAGTCGTGCAGCTCGACGAATCGTTCACCGCCATCACCCGGCGCACCGACCACGAGCCGGCCGTCGATCGGCTGATTGGCGAAGGCCTGGCGGCGGTGGCGCTGCTGGCGGCCACGCTCAAGTCAGCCTGCGATCTGACCCTGCAGCTGCAGGCGGACGGGCCGCTTCGGCTGCTGCTGGTGCAGGCCGGCAGCGATGGATCGCTGCGCGCCATGGCGCGGACCGGCGATCGGGTGCCGGCGGATGTCCCGATCGATGAGCAGGCCGTGCAGGGGACGCTGGCGATCACCATCGACCCCGAGAAGGACGGCGAGCGCTATCAGGGGGTGGTGGATCTGCGCGGCGGCAGTCTGGGCGCCGCGCTGGAGCATTATTTCAGTGAGTCCGAACAGCTCCCCACCCGGGTCTGGCTGTCCGCCCGTGAGGGGCATGCCGCGGGCATGCTGATCCAGCGCCTGCCGGCCAGCGATGCCGCCGATGGCGACGCCGACGCCTGGGCCCGGGCCGATCAGCTGGCGGCCACCATCACCGGCCCGGAACTGCGCGAACTGGCGCCGGGCGAGGTCATCCGGCGCCTGTTCCATGAAGAGGACATCCGGCTGTTCGACCCGATGCCGTTCCGCTTCCGCTGCCGCTGTTCACGTGAGCGAGTGGCGGCCATGCTGGAAGGCCTTGGCGAGGCGGAGATGCGCGAAACCCTCGAAGCCGAGGGGCGCGTGGAAGTGCACTGCGACTTCTGCAACGAGCCCTATCGGTTTGACGCCGTCGACATCGAGGCGATGTTCACCGACCCCGCCAGTCGCTCACCCGACAGCCGTCAGTCGCACTGACCCGCGGCGCTGCCACAAACCGGACAGGCGGGGTCGCGGCGCAGCTCGATGCGCCGCCAACGCTGATCCAGTGCATCCACCATCAACAGACGATGATTGAGCGGCTCCCCGAGCCCGGTCAGTACCTTGATGGCCTCCACGGCCTGCAGGCTGCCGACGACACCGGGTAGCGGCCCGAGCACCCCGGTTTCGCTGCAGCCAAGGGTTTCTTCGCCGGTATCGGCGTACAGGCAGCGGTAGCAGGGGCCCTCCAGATCCGGTCGCAGGACGGCCACCTGTCCGTCCATGCCGATGACAGCGCCGGTGATCAGTGGGCGGCCGGCCCGCACACAGGCCGCGTTGACGGCAAAGCGGGTGGAGAACCGATCGGAGCCGTCGATCACCAGATCCACATCGGCGACCAGTGCGGGCAGATTATCGGCGTCCAGGGCCTGCTCGATGGGCTCGACGGTGACCTCCGGGTTGAGCGCGGCGACATGGTCGCGGGCCGAGTCGGTCTTCAGCCGGCCGATGTCCGCCGTGCCGTGGAGGATCTGGCGCTGTAGGTTGGTGAGCTCGACCCGATCGAAATCCGCCACCCGCAGGTGCCCGACCCCCGCCGCGGCCAGATAGAGTGCCACTGCCGAGCCCAACCCCCCGGCACCCACCAGCAGGATGCGGCTGGCCAACAGCCGGGCCTGACCGTCAAGGTCCAGACCCGGCACCATGATCTGCCGGCTGTAGCGGATCAGCTGCTCGTCATTCATGGCGCTGTGCTCCCCGGCGGCCACCGCTGATCCGCTCGTGCCCGGCCAGATCACGCCGGGTCTCGATGGCCTCAAAACCCTGGGCGGCCAGGTATTCCCGTACCGCCGGCCCCTGGGTATGCCCATGTTCGACCCAGAGCCGGCCGGCGTCTTCGAGATGCGCGGCGGCGCCCTCGATGATGATGCGCAGCGCGGCCAGCCCCGATTCGTCCGCGCGCAGCGCCGCACGCGGCTCAAAGCGGGCATCGCCCTGGTCCGGCTCCGGCTCGGCGGGCCCGATGTAGGGCGGATTGGACACGATCAGGTCGTAGCGTGCGGTGCCAACCGGCTCGTACCAGTCACCCTGGCGCAGGCGCAGATTGTCGACGCCGAGCAGCGCCGCGTTCTGGTTGGCCACGGTCAGCGCCTCGGCAGACTGGTCGGTGGCGTCGATACGGGCGTTGGGCCAGGCACGGCCCAGCGCAATGGCGATGCAACCACTGCCCGTGCCCAGCTCGAGCACCCGGGCGGCCGGGGACTCGAGCGCCGCCTCCACGAGATGTTCGGTTTCGGGGCGCGGGATGAGTACCGCCGGCGTCACCACCAGTTCAAAGTCCATGAAGCCGCAGCGGCCCAGCAGATAGGCGACGGGCTCGCCGCGATAGCGCCGCTGGAGCAGTCCCTGATAGCGCCGCCAGGCCGGCTCCGCCAGGGGTTGCTCGGGATGGGCCCGGCGCTGCGCGGCGGATTGCCCGGTGGCGGCGCCCAGCAGCCAGTCTGCATCCACGGCGGCACTGGCGCTGACCGCGTCGAGCATCCGTTGCCCGCGCTGCCGGGCCTCGGCCAGCGTCACCGCACCGGTCACTTCAGGTCGGCGGCCCGCAGGTTGATGGCGCGCTCTTCGAGCATCACGGGGATGCCGTCATCCACCCGGTAGATGCGCTCTTCATTGGCGGTGACCAGGCCCTCCTCGAGCGGCGTCTCGACGGGGCTGTCGTCCTGGTAGTGGACATCGCCCGCGTTGATGCGCTCGTTCAGCGCCTTCAGCTCGCGTCGTCCCAGCACGTGCACCGGCTGCTTGGTCACCGGGCAGCAAAGAATGTCGAGTAATTTGCGATCGATAGCCATGACGATTGAACCTGTCGAAATGATGATCAAGGATAGCAGACTGCGGCCCGGCGGCGCCCCGGGGCGTAGAGAAAATCCGGCCGCCGGGCTACCATGCGGGCATCGACGATAACGTTCATAGTGAGACCAACACGCCATGAGTGAGCCCCCCATCGACAACCTGAACGTCCTGGCCCAGGATCCGCTGCCCACACCGGCTGAGCTCAAGGCGCGGCAGCCCCTCTCGGCGTCGGGTGAGGAGACCGTCAAGGCCGGCCGCGCTGCGGTGGAGGCGATCCTCGACGGCCGGGACCCGCGCCTGCTGGTGGTGATCGGCCCCTGCTCGATCCACGACCTTGACGCGGCCAAGGACTACGCCCGGCGACTGAAGGCGCTGCATGACGAGCTCAGTGACTCGCTGTTCATCGTCATGCGGGTGTACTTTGAAAAACCGCGCACCACGGTGGGCTGGAAGGGCCTGATCAATGATCCTTACATGGACGACAGTTTCGACATCGAGGAGGGGCTCCGTCGGGCCCGCGATCTTCTGCTGTATCTGGCGGAACTGGGGCTGCCCGCCGGTACTGAGGCGCTCGACCCGATTACACCGCAGTACCTGGGTGATCTGATCAGCTGGACCGCGATCGGTGCCCGCACCACCGAGTCGCAGACCCATCGCGAAATGGCCAGTGGCCTGTCAACGGCGGTCGGCTTCAAGAACGGGACCGACGGCAGCCTGGATGTGGCCATCAACGCCATGCGCTCGGCGGCGAGCCCGCACAGTTTTCTGGGGATCACCCAGCACGATGGCCGCTCGGCGATCATCCGCACCGCCGGCAATCGCTATGGACACGTGGTGCTGCGCGGCGGTGATCAGCCCAACTACGACTCGGTGAGCATTGCGCTGTGCGAAAAGGCGCTGGCGGACGAAGGGCTGTCGGCCTGCCTGATGGTGGACTGCAGCCATGCCAATTCGAACAAGGATCCGGGGCTGCAGCCGCTGGTCATGGATAATCTGGTCAACCAGATTGTCGAAGGAAACCGGTCGATCGTCGCAGTGATGATCGAGAGCCAGATCGGCTGGGGCAAGCAGAAGCTCGGCAACGATCCGTCGACCCTTGAGTATGGCGTGTCGATCACCGATGGCTGCATTGACTGGGCAACCACTGAGCGCGTGCTGCGCGAGGCCGCGGCAAAACTCTCGCAACCGCTTCAGGCGCGGATCGCCTGAGGCCGAACAGGAAAGATCGCGCTTGACCGCTTGGCCGGCGCGCAGTTGAATGAGCGGTCGAGCCAATGGAGGTAACCATGACCGATAACGCTTCTCTGCCCGTGCGCGGCATCGAGCCATACCAGCCCGCCGACGACGAGGCCTACATGAGCGAGGCCCAGCTGGCCCATTTCGAGGCGATCCTCGGCGCGTGGAAACAGCAGCTGCAGGAAGAGGTGGAGCGCACGGTCAGTCATATGCGTGATGACGCCAATCATTACGCCGATCCGGCCGACCGGGCGACCCAGGAAGAGGAGTTCGCCCTCGAGCTGCGTACCCGCGATCGTGAGCGCAAGCTGATCCGCAAGATCGACAAGACCCTGGAGCGGATCCGCAAGGACGACTACGGGTATTGCGATGAATGCGGCGTCGAGATCGGCATCCGCCGGCTCGAGGCCCGGCCGACCGCCACGCTGTGCGTCGACTGCAAGACCCTCGAGGAGATCCGCGAGAAACAGCGCGTCGCCTGAGCCGCGACGCGGGGTTTACTGTTCGGCCGACAGCTCGGCGAGCTGGTCGGCCTGGTGCTCATTTATCAGCGGGTCGATCACCGATTCGAGATGGCCGGCGAGGATCGACTCCAGCTTGTACAGGGTCAGATTGATCCGATGGTCGGTGACCCGGCCCTGCGGGAAGTTGTAGGTGCGGATGCGATCGGACCGATCACCTGTGCCCACCAGCTGGCGTCGGGTCTCGGTCCGCTCGGCCACCGCCGCATCCCGCTGCTGGTCCATCAATCTCGCCTGTAGCAGGGACAGGGCCCTGGCCCGGTTCTTGTGCTGAGAGCGTTCCTCCTGGCATTCCACGACCACGCCACTGGGGAGATGCGTCATGCGCACGGCCGAGTCGGTCTTGTTGACGTGCTGCCCTCCCGCGCCGGAGGCCCGGAAGGTGTCCACGCGAAGATCCGCGGGGTTGATCTCGATTTCATCGATTTCCGCGGCTTCGGGCAGGATGGCGACCGTGCAGGCCGAGGTGTGGATGCGGCCCTGGGACTCGGTGGCGGGCACGCGCTGGACCCGGTGAGCGCCGGATTCGAACTTGAGCCTTGAGTAGACCCGATCGCCGGCGATGCGCGCCACCACTTCGCGGTAGCCGCCCTGTTCGCCGGGGCTTTCACTGAGCAGTTCGGTCCGCCAGCCCTGCTGTTCGGCGTAACGTAGATACATCCGCAGCAGATCGCCGGCGAAAAGCGCGGCCTCGTCCCCGCCGGTTCCGGCACGGATCTCGACGAAGGTGTTGCGGGTGTCATTGGGATCTTCGGGGATCATCAGCAGCGTCAGATCCCGCTCAAGCGACTCGAGACGGCGACGGGCGGTGTCAATTTCCTCTTCGGCCAGCGCCCGCATGGCCTCGTCGCCATCCTCGGCCAGCTCCTCGGCATGGGCCAGATCGGTTTCCGCCGATTCGAACGCCGTCAGCGTGGCCGCCAGCGGTTCGAGCCGCGAGTACTCCTGCGACAGGCGGGTGAACTCGCGGTTGTCTCCGATCACCTCTGGGTCGGCGAGCAACTGCTCGATCTCTTCATGGCGCTCCAGAAGGCTCTGGAGCTTGCGGCGCAGATTGTCGTTCATTCGTCGTCGTCCCGGCTTTCGTCGATGCCCAGCATGCGACGACTCTGCCGGATGGTTTCCGGATCGCCACTGCGGGCCGCCTCACGCAGGCCCAGCGTGGGCAGATGCAGGAGTTTGCGGGTCAGTCGGTGCGCCAGTGCCTCCAGCACCTGTTCCGGGGGCTGGCCGGCGCTGATCTCGCGGCGCGCCTGCTCCAGGGCATACTCGCGCTGTCGCTCGCCATGGCGCCGAAAGCGTCGGATGGCGCTGACCGCATCGAGGGTGCGCACCCAGTCCATGAACCGGTCGGCCTGCTCCTGGACCAGGGACTCCGCCTCGGTAGCGGCCGCCGCGCGGTTGCGCTGATTGCGGTCGATGACATCGCGCAGGTCATCGACAGTGTACAGGTAGACATCCTCGAGCTGGTCGATGCGGGTCTCGATATCCCGCGGCACTGCCAGATCGACCATGAACACCGGCTCATGGCGGCGCTGGCGTAGGCTTGCGCGGACCTGATCATAGTGGAGGACCGGCTCGGGGCTGGCCGTGCAGGAAATGATGATGTCGGCACGGGGCAGGAACGCCTCAAGCTCGTCCAGTCCCAGCGCGCTGCCGCCACAGGTGCTTGCCAGTGACTCGGCCCGTTCGCGGCTGCGGTTGGCGATGACCAGCTCGCCCATGCCCTGCTCGCGGAAGTGCCGGGCGGTGAGTTCGATCATCTCCCCGGCGCCGATCAGCAGCGCGCGCCGGCGATCCAGTCGATCGAAGATCTGACGGGCCAGGGTGACCGCGGCAAACGCCACCGACACCGGATGGGCGCCGATCGCCGTCTCGGTGCGCACGCGCTTCGCCAGCGAAAACGCATGCTGGAAAAGCCGGTCCAGGATCTGCCCCAGCAGACCGGCGCCGGCGGCCGAGTGATAGGCCAGTTTGGCCTGGCCGAGGATCTGCGGTTCGCCGAGCACCAGCGAGTCCAGGCCCGCGGCCACCCGCAGGAGGTGGACAACGGCATCCCGGCCCTCGAGTGTGTACAGATACGGATCGAGCCAGTCCGGGTCCAGGTCCTGTTGCTGGGCCAGCCAGCGATGCAGGATGGCCGGAGTGGCCTCGGGCGCCAGGACCGCGTAGATCTCGGTGCGGTTGCAGGTGGACAATACCGCCGCTTCGCGCACGCCGGGGCGCTCGGCGAGCGCGGACAGTGCACTGTCCAGCGTTTCCGCCGACAACACCACCTGCTCGCGGACGGCGAGCGGTGCGGATTCGTGGTTGAGCCCCAGGGTGACGACTGGCATCGGGATCCGGCTGACTGGAATGTGGCAGATTGTAGGGCAGCATTGCCTCAACACAAGTAGGATACTGGGTCGATGAGAAGGTTCGCGACTCGACATTGGCGACAGGCCCGCTGGCGGCGGGGGTTGGGGAGCTTTCTGGCCGTTGCCCTGATGGTGGCCTGTGCGCCGGTGAAGGACGACGGCCGGGCGGCGGTGGATCCCGTTGAAGCCTCGCCCCTGACCGGCGTGATGGCGGCCGAGCTCGCCGCCGCGCGGGGTGATGTGGAGCGCGCCAGCCGCCTTTACGATGCCGTCGGCGGACGCCTTGGCGATGCCGCCGCGGTGGAGCGGGGCACGCGGCTGGCGCTGCTTGCCGATGACCTGGCCGCCGCCCGGCGGCTGTCCGCGCGATGGATCGAGCTCGCTCCCGACAGTCGTGACGCCCTGCGCCTGCAGGGACTCGTGAGGCTGCGCAACGACGATGTCGAGGGGGCCGCGGCCCGGTTGCTTGAAAGCCTCCCGGATGACCCCGGGGAGCGTGATGTGGCCCTTGATGGGCTGGCCCGGCGCCTGTCCGATCGGGCACTGCCAGCGGAGTCCCTGCAGGTCATGGCGGCGATTGCCGATGCCCTGCCGCAATCCCGGGCGGCCCGACTGGCGCTGGCCCGGGTGGCGATCGCTCGTGAGGCGCCGCGGGTCGCCCTCGAGGCGGTCGATCAGGCGCTCGATCGGCAACCGGACCTGCGCAGTGCCCGCCTGCTGCGCGCCGATGCCTTGCTGGCACTGGACCGGCCTGACGCGGCATTCGCGATCTTTGCTGAATTGCTGGCGGCGTCGCCGGATAATGCCTCGCTGCGCTTTGAATACGCCCGGGCCCTGCTCGAGCGCGAGCGTGAGGCCGCCGCCCTCGCGGAATTCCGGCAGCTGGTCGAGGCGGGCGTGACACAGCCGCGGATGCTCAATGCCGCCATTGTTCTGGCGTTGCGTAGCGGCGCGGACGAGCTGGCACTGACGGCGCTGCGCCGGCTCCGGGCGGGCGCCGGCTCGGCCACGCGCCAGAGTCTGCTGCTGGAGGGCCGGCTGCTGCGCCGCCTCGGTCGGACCGGTGAGAGCCTCGAGGTCTACAACCGTGCGCTCGAGGGGCGGACTGCGGATGCCGAACTGCGCTACGCGCGTGCCATGGCTCGGATTGCCACGGATGATCTCGCCGGTGCGGAGACCGATCTGCGCCGTATCATTCGCGACGATCCGGCCCATGCCGAGGCCCTCAATGCCTTGGGCTACACCCTGGTGGATCAGACCCCGCGCATCGACGAGGGCGCCGCCCTGATCGAAGAGGCCTACCGGATCCGCCCCGAATCGGCGGCGATCATCGACAGCATGGGTTGGGCGGAATACCGTCAGGGCCGGCCCGCTGCGGCGCTTGAGTATCTGCGGCGTGCCCACGAAATGACCGATGGCGCCCCGGAGATCGCCGCGCACCTGGGAGAGGTGCTGTGGGTGCTGGGACGGCGCGACGAGGCACGGGCCATCTGGCGGGCGGCTGCGTCCGGTCACAGTGATCACCCGGTGCTGGAGGAGACCATGGAGCGTTTGAATTGAACCGGTGGCGGCGGTTTGCGGGTCTGGCGGCGGCGTTGACGTTGGGCGTGCTGCTGGTTGGCTGTGCGGTTCGGCCGCCAGCCCCCGAGGTGAGCGATGACAGCGTGCGGCTGGCCGACTGGACGCCGCCGGCCGCCCCGGACGCGTGGCAGCTCAACGGCCGCACGTCGCTGCAACTGGGTGAACAGGGGGCGACCGCGGCGCTGACCTGGCGTCAGGATCAAGCGGCATACCGAATAGATCTGCGCGGCGCGCTGGGTGCCGGCAGCCTGCGCATCACTGGCGATGCCGACGGGGTTACGGTGCGTACGGCCGATGGCGGACGCTACCGTGCCGAGAGCCCGCGTGAGCTGGTGCGGGCGGTCACTGGTTACGATCTGCCGGTGGGTTTTCTGCGCTACTGGGTGACCGGGCAACCGGTGCCATGGCTCGAGGGGCGCGTCACCCTGGATCCCGCGGGGCGCCCGGGCATGATCCGTCAGGGCGGTTGGCGGGTGAGCTATGAGGCCTTCGAGTCGGTGGACGGTTTCCCGCTGCCCGGACGCGTGGCGGTGACCCGGGCGGAGACGTCGGTCCGCATGGTGGTCCGCCATTGGTCGCCGGGGGGATGAGCCAGCGATCAACGGGCTGGCCGGCGCCGGCCAAGATCAACCGCTTCCTGCACATCACCGGCCGGCGGCCGGATGGCTATCACGCCCTCCAGACCCTGTTTCAGTTCATCGATCCTTGCGATGGGCTCGACTTTACGCTGACTGACGGCCCGGAGATCACGCGTGACGGCGGCGTTGCCGGGCTGCCGGCGGCGGATGATCTGGTGGTCCGCGCGGCCCGCGCCCTGCAGGCCCGGACCGGTTGCCGGGCCGGCGTGCATATCCATGTCGATAAACGCATCCCCGCCGGCGCTGGCCTGGGAGGCGGCTCCTCGGATGCCGCGACGACCCTCGTCGCCCTCAACGCGCTCTGGGGATGCGGCCTGAGCGGGACGGCTCTGGAGGCCGTCGGTCTGGAGCTGGGGGCCGATGTCCCGGTCTTTGTCCGCGGCCGGGCGGCCTGGGCGGAAGGCGTGGGCGAGCGGTTGACGGTGGTGGAGGCCGACCGCCCGTGGCTGGTGGTTGTGGACCCGCGGGTCGAGGTCAGCACGGCAGCGGTGTTCGGTGATCCCAAATTGACACGGCATACTGAGCGTATAACAATATCCGGCTTCAAAACGATGGCCTTGCGCAATGATTGCGAGGCAACTGTCCGGCGGCTTTATCCGCCGGTCGCGAGCGCGATCGACGCCCTCTCGGAGTATGGGCCGTCGCGGCTCACAGGCACCGGGGGGTGCCTTTTTGCCTGTTTTAACGATCGCGACGCCGCCGAGCGGGCGCGCACGGGCGTCGATGGTCGCGGGACGGTCTGGGTGACGCGGGCAGCGAGTCGCTCGCCACTGCTCGATCGGCTCGCAATGCAGCAGGCATCATCAAATGGGGCGTAGCCAAGCGGTAAGGCACGGGGTTTTGATCCCCGGATGCGCAGGTTCGAATCCTGCCGCCCCAGCCACATATCAGGAGCAGGGTGCACACGCCATGGAAAACGGAAGCATGATGGTGTTCGCGGGGAACGCCAATCCGGATCTCGCCCGAGCCGTGGCCTCGCACCTCAAGACCCGCCTTGGCGATGCCGTGGTCACGAGCTTCAGCGATGGCGAGGTCCAGGTCGAAATCAACGAGCATGTGCGCGGCCATGATGTGTTCATCATCCAGCCGACCTGCGCGCCCACCAACGACAATCTCATGGAGCTGATGGTCATCGCGGATGCCCTGCGGCGATCATCGGCGGCGCGCATCACGGCGGTGGTTCCCTATTACGGCTACGCCCGTCAGGACCGCCGGCAGCGATCGCAGCGCGTGCCGATCACCGCGAAACTCGCCGCCGACATGATCACCACCGCGGGCATCAATCGGGTCATCACCGTTGATCTGCATGCCGACCAGATCCAGGGTTTTTTCAATATCCCCGTCGACAACGTCTATGCCTCGCCGGTCCTGCTGGGGGATATCTGGCGCCAGACCCATGCCGACAAGATCGTGGTCTCGCCGGATGTCGGCGGTGTCCTGCGCGCCCGGGCCGTGGCCCGACGCCTCGACAATGCCGATCTGGCCATCATCGACAAGCGCCGGCCGCGGGCCAATGAACTCGAGGTCATGAACATCATCGGTGATGTCGAGGACAAGACCTGCGTGATTGTCGACGACATCATCGACACCGCCGGGACGCTCTGCCAGGCGGCCGCCGCGCTCAAGGAACGGGGCGCCGGACGCGTGGTGGCGTATATCACCCACCCGGTCCTCTCGGGCCCCGCCATCGAGCGCATCGAAAACAGTCATCTGGACGAACTGGTGGTCACCGACAGCATTCCGCTGTCCCCCGCCGCCGAGGCCAGTGACCGGATTCGCCAGCTGTCGCTGGCGGAAATGCTCGCCGAGACCATGCGGCGGGTGAACAACGACGAGTCGGTCAGCGAGCTTTTCGTCGACTGATCGTCCCAATCGCCCCTGGTCGCGGGGGCCCTGACGGAGAAAACTGCAATGAGTGTTGAACTGAAACTGGATGCCGCCGTACGCGACGACCAGGGTAAGGGTGCGAGCCGCCGCCTGCGTCGTGCCAAGCGGGTGCCCGGCATCCTCTACGGGGCGGGCAAGAAACCCGTGTCGCTGTCCTTTGACGAGGAACAGATCCTGCGCCTGATGCGCGAGGAAACGTTCTTCTCCCAGATCCTCGATATCAAGGTCAAGGGTAAGCGGACCGAGAAGGCCATCCTCAAGGATCTGCAGCGTCACCCCTTCAAGCCGCTGGTGACCCACATGGATCTGCTGCGGATCAAGGCCGGCGAGAAGATGCGCCAGCAGGTTCCGATCCATCTGCTGCACCAGGAAGAGGCCATTGGCGTCAAGCAGGGCAACGGTGTGGTCCACCATGACCTGATCGAAATCGACGTGGAGTGTCTGCCGGACGATCTGCCGACCTCCATCGACGTCGATATCGCCCAGCTGGATGTCGGTGAAAGCATTCACCTGTCACAGATCGATGCCCCCGAGGGCGTGGTCTTTCCCGGGCTGGATGTCGAGCACGACCATGATCCGGTGCTGGTCAGCATCCACGTGCCGCGCAAGGCCGTCGAGGAAGACGAGGAAGGCGGCGAAGAGGGCGATGACAGCGCCGGAAGCGAGACCGGTGAGGGCTCGGAGGAGCAGGACTGAGGCCTGTTGGTGCGTCTGATCGTCGGGCTCGGCAACCCCGGGCCCAAGTACGCGGGGACCCGGCATAATGCCGGGTTCTGGTTTGTGGAGCGGGTCGCGGAGCGACTCGGCGTGGATCTGCGCGCCGAGCGTAAATTCCACGGTGCCATCGGCCGTTATCGCGACGCGGGCCTGGATCTGCACCTGCTCTGCCCCGATACCTACATGAATCACAGCGGCCGGGCGGTGGCGGCGCTGGCGCGGTTTCATCGCATCCCCCCGGAAGCCATCCTCGTCGCCCATGATGAGATCGATCTGCCCGCGGGTGTGGTGCGGCTCAAGCGCGGCGGGGGGCATGGCGGCCACAACGGCCTGCGCGACATCATCCCGGCGCTGGGCAGCCGCGACTTCGCCCGACTGCGCATTGGGGTGGGACATCCGGGCAGCAGCGATCAGGTCATCGCCTACGTGCTCCACGCGCCGGGCCGGTCCGAGCTTACGGCCATTGATTCAGCCATTGATGCCGCCGCGGCCCAGGCACCGGCGCTGGCCGCCGGTGACTGGGACCGGGCGCAACAGCAGTTACACACGCGGGAGTAGAGCAATCCATGGGCTTTAAGTGCGGCATCGTGGGTCTGCCGAATGTCGGCAAGTCGACCCTGTTCAACGCCCTGACCAAAAACGGGATCCCGGCGGAGAACTATCCGTTCTGCACCATCGACCCGAACGTCGGCATCGTGCCGGTGCCGGATCCGCGCCTGGATCGGCTGGCTGCGCTGGTGCAGCCGAAAAGCGTCGTCCCCACCACCATGGAGTTCGTCGATATCGCCGGTCTGGTGGCGGGTGCGTCGCGCGGGGAGGGGCTTGGCAATCAGTTCCTCGCCAACATCCGCGAGACGGATGCGATCGCCCATGTGGTGCGCTGTTTTGAAAGCGACGATGTTCATCACGTCGAGGGTCGGGTGGATCCGGTCGCCGATATCGAGACCATCAACACCGAACTGCTGCTCGCGGACATGGAAACCGTTGATAAGGCCATTGACCGTTACGGCCGCCGCGCCAAGTCCAACGACAAGACCGCGATCGCGATGCGTGACGCCCTGCGATCCATGGCGGAAGGCCTTGATGCCGGCGAGCCGATCCGCGCGCAGACGCTGGATGACAGTGGCCGGGAGGTGCTCGGTGAGCTGCACCTGCTGACCGCCAAGCCGGTGCTCTACGTCGCCAATGTCAATGAAGAGGGTCTGAGCGGCAATGCCGCGCTGGCCCAGCTCGAGCAGCTGGCGGCCCGCGAGAATGCCCGCGTGGTGCCGGTGTGCGCGGCGATCGAGGCCGAGCTCTCGCAGCTTGACGAGGATGAGCGCAACGAGCTGTTGGCCGCCTATGATCTTGATGAGCCGGGCCTCAACCGCGTCATCCGCGCGGGCTACGCGCTGCTGTCGCTACAGACGTTCTTCACCGCTGGCCCCAAGGAAGTGCGGGCCTGGACGGTAACGGAGGGGGCCACTGCCCCCGAGGCCGCCAGTCGCATCCACAGCGACATCCAGCGTGGCTTCATCCGCGCCGAGGTGATCGCCGTCGACGAGTACCTGAGTGCGGGCGGCGAGCAGGCGGCGAAGGAAGCCGGGCGGATGCGTCTCGAGGGCAAGGAGTACATCATGCGGGACGGTGATGTCTGCCACTTCCGCTTCAACGTCTGAGGCATGGCGGGGTTTGACAGCCACCCCCCGATCACCGGATACTCTGCGGTCTTCCGATCAGGCTACGTAGCTCAGCTGGTTAGAGCACATCACTCATAATGATGGGGTCGGTGGTTCGAATCCACCCGTAGCCACCACTTTCTCTAGAGCAGAAACAGCGTCGCCAGCCCCAGAAAGGCGGTAAAACCGACGATGTCGGTGACAGTGGTCAGAATGACGCCGCCGGCAAGGGCCGGATCGATGCCAAACCGCTTGAGCACCAGGGGCACCAGCACGCCGGAAGCGGCCGCCGTGCCCAGGTTGATGGTCATGGCCGCGGCGATGATGATGCCGATGGTCGGCCGGCCGAACCACAGCAGCGCAACACCCGCCAGAACCGCCGCCCAGAGCAGGCCGTTGAGCAGCCCGATCCCCAGTTCCTTGAGCAATAGCGCGCGACTGTTACGCGGTGCGATCTGGCCCAGCGCGAGGGCGCGGATGACCAGCGCCAGGGTCTGTGTGCCGGCGATGCCACCCATGCTGGCGACCACCGGCATCAGCACGGCCAGCGCCACCACTTCCTGGATGGTGCCCTCGAACAGACCGATCACATAAGCGGCCAGCAGCGCCGTCACCAGGTTCAGTCCCAGCCAACCGGCCCGCCGCCGGGTGCTGGACCAGACCGGCGCAAACAGGTCTTCTTCTTCGCCCAGACCCGCCATGCTCAGGATGGACTGCTCGGCCTCGTCGCGGATCACGTCGACCACGTCGTCGATGGTGATGCGCCCGATGAGACGGCCGCGGCCGTCGAGTACCGGCGCCGAGATCAGGTCGCGGTCCTCGAACATGCGTGCCACTTCGCGATCCGACATCTCGGCCGGGATGACGACGGCCTCGGTATCCAGCAGGTCCTCGACCCGGCCGGCGGGGTCACGGGTCAGCAGATCGCTGACGCGCAGGATCCCCAGGAAATGATCATAGCGGCTGACGACGAACAGATGATCGGTCAGCTCGGGCATCTCGCCGCGCATGCGCAGGTAACGGAAAACCACGTCGAGGCTGACGTCCGGGCGCACGGTCACCGTATCGGTGTTCATCAGACCGCCGGCGCTGTCCTCGGGGTAGGCCAGGACGGCCTCGAGGCGCTGACGGTTCTGGTTGTCCATCGAGCGCAGGATCTCGCCGGTGAGCGTTCTCGGCAGGTCCTGCATGAAATCGGCCAGATCGTCCATGTCCATGCCGGAGGTGGCGGCCAGGAGCTCACGATCGTCCATTTCGCGGATCAGCCCGCCGCGCACCTCGTCGTTGACCTGAAGCAGCACTTCGCCGCCGATTTCCTCATCCACCAGCTCCCAGAGGACTTTGCGCTGGGCGGTGGGGAAGGATTCCAGGAGATTGGCGATCTCCGAGGGATGAAGCGCGTTGAGCATGCGCTGGGCCTCGGGGACCGTCCCATCCTGCAGGAGGTCGGTGACCGTCTCGGCGATCCGGCCCTGTTTCTGCTCGCGCTCTTCGACCATGGAATGTTCCTGTCCGGGCTCAGTCGGCCTCGCCGAAGCCGTCGGCGATCAGCGCGGCGATGGCCTCCAGTGCCGCCTGCGCATCATCGCCGCGGGCGCGGAGTTCAATGTCGCTGCCCTGGCCGGCGGCCAGCATCATCAGGCCCATGATGCTCTTGGCGTTGGCGGTGTGGGTCTGGTGGCTGACCTGGATCTCGGCGGCATACTCACCGGCCAGGGCAGCGAAGCGGGCCGCTGCCCGGGCATGCAGCCCCAGCCGGTTGGCGATCTGCACGCGGCGTCGGTGAAGGGTCTCATCCGACGCCATGATTCGCTCCGGGCGGGTCAACGGCCGGCGCCACGGCCTCGAGGATACCATCACGGGCCGCCGCCAACGCCATACGCGCCAGCGACTCCAGCGATAACTCCGGGTAATTGAGCACACGCAGCAGCATGGGCAGATTGACGCCGGTGATCACCGGATAGCCCTGTCCGCGGGCCACCGCGATGGCGATATTGGCCGGCGTGGCGCCGAACGCATCCGTGAGGATCAGCACCCCGTCACCACTGTCCACGCCCGCCGCGGCCGCCTCGACCCGACCGAGGGTGGTCTCCGGCGGGTCATGGGGGCCCGGGCTGAGGGTGGCGATGGCCAGCGGCAGCCGCGGCAGAATCCCTTCGGCGGTCTCCCGCAGGGCCTTGCCGACTCCCGGATGGGTGACAAGCAGCAGCCCGGCGCTCATGGCAGTTCCCGGTGCCGCACGGTGACGGCGGTGGCGTGCTCGCGCAGGTGGGCACCCAGCGCCTCGACCAGATAGACCGAGCGGTGCTGGCCCCCCGTGCAGCCGATGGCGATGGTCAGATAGCTGCGGTTCTCGGCCTCGAAGACCGGCAGCCAGTCATCCATGAACCCCTGGATCTGCTTGAGATAGCGGGCGACCAGCGGGCTGTCGGCCAGGAAGTCGGCCACGGCCCGGTCGCGCCCGGTCATCGGCCGCAGGGCGGGCTGCCAGTGCGGGTTCGGCAGGCAGCGGCTGTCAAAGACGAAATCGGCGTCGGTGGGGGTGCCGTGCTTGTAGCCGAATGATTCCAGCTGCACCGACAGATGCGTGCGCGATTCGGCCAGTCGGCTGCGAATGATCTGGCGCAGTTCATGCAACGTGGTCTGCGAGGTGTCCACGGTCAGATCGGCACGCTCGTGGAGCGGGACGAGGCGGGCACGTTCCCCCTTGATCGCTTCATTCAGCGGGATATCCGGCCCGCTCAGCGGATGGCGGCGGCGGGTTTCCGAGAAGCGCTTGAGCAGGGTGGCGTCATCCGCATCCAGAAAGACGATTTCGGTGTCCAGGCCGTGGGCGGCGATGGCGTCGAGGATGCCGGGAAAGCGACTCAGCGATGCGGGCTGGTTGCGTGCATCGATGCCCACGGCGTAGTCGGCCTCCTCGCCACTCATCGCAATGTGCTGACCGAATGCATCCAGCAGATCCACCGGCAGGTTGTCGATGCAGTAGAAGCCCGAGTCTTCCAGGGTGGCAAGGGCGACGCTCTTGCCCGATCCGGACAGGCCGCTGACGATGATCAGTCGCATGCGCTGGCCTCCGGGACCCGCCAGGGCCGCGGTGCGGTCACTGCCACAAGCTCGATGATCGCCGCGACCGGCCGCTCGGGCGACAGCGCCAGCTGGGCCAGGCCGATGCCGTGGATCGTCAGGGTCTGCCAGTCCGCCGTGGCGCTTGCCCGACGCCGGGCCCGGGTCAGTTCGATGGCGCAGTCGATGGGTGACCAGTCGGCCACCGCACCGGTGCCGAAGTGATCCCCGGCCTCAATGATCCCCGGCCCGCGCAGGCACAGCCGCCCGCGACCGGCGTCCGGTGCCCGGCCGATCAGCCGGTCACCGCGGCGTATGACCATCACGGCGTCATCGGCCACCAGCTGATGACCTGCGCGCAGCAGCATCAGCGCGGTGTCACTCTTGCCCATGCCCGCCTCGCCCCGAATCAGGACGCCCACACCGTTGACCCGCATCAGCGTCCCGGGGATCTGGCTCATGCGTCGGGCGCCCCGTCGTCGCTGCCGGTCATGGTGGCGTAGAGCTCGGCGTCGCTGCGGCACTGGCGCAGCCGCGTGCACAGGTGTTCGTCGCGAAACAGCTCCGCGAGCCGGGCGAGAATGCGCAGATGCTCATCGTTGCTGTGCTCAGGCACGAGGAGGGCGAGCAGCAGATCCACCGGCTGGCTGTCGGCGGCGTCGAAGGCGATGGGTGTATTCAGACGGACCAGGGCGGCACGCGGGGTCTCGATATCGGGACTGCGGGTATGGGGCAGTGCCACCCCGCGCCCCAGTCCGGTGCTGCCCAGACGCTCACGCACGATCAACCCCTCGAAGATGGCGCGCGTGGCGTCGCCGCCCGCCCGGGTATCGGCCATGAGCTGCTCGCTCATGCGCTCCAGGGCGCGTTTCTTGCTGGTGACGTCGACCCCGCACTGCGTGCGCGTCACCGACAGCAGTCGGGTAAGCTCCATAGTGCTCAGGGTTCCAGATTATCGCCGACGCGTCCCTGCTCCGGATGATGGTCGCTGCGCTTTTCCTTGTGCTTGACGACCTGGCGGTCCAGCTTGTCGACCAGCAGGTCGATGGCGGCATACATCTCGCTGGCGGTGGACTCGGCGAACAGCCGGGCGCCGCTGACCACCAGGGTGGCCTCCGCCTTACGGGTCTTTTTCTCGACGGTCAGAATCACATGGACGTCGACGACATGATCAAAGTGGCGCTCGAGGCGCTGGAATTTCTCGTCGACGTAGTCACGCAGCGCGTTGGTGACATCGACGTGATGGCCGGTGATGTCGATTTTCATGATTTCCCCTTATGTTTTCTTCTTCAGCGTAGCCGTTTGCGTTGGGTTGACGATGCGATCCCCATGACTTCCCGGTATTTGGCCACGGTTCGCCGCGCCACGTGAATGCCCTCCCCACGCAGCGTCTCGGTCAGCCGTGAATCGCTGAGTGGCCTGGCCGGATCCTCTGCCGCCACCTGCCGGCGGATGCGCGCGCGAATGGCCGTCGCCGAGCACTCACCGCCGTCGGCCGTCGGGACATGGCTCGAGAAAAAATGCTTGAACTCCAGCGTCCCCTGGGGCGTGAGGATGTATTTCCGCGAGGTGATCCGCGATACGGTCGATTCATGCATGTCGATGGCCTCGGCGACATCGCGCAGCACCAGTGGCTGCATCGACTCTTCACCATACTCCAGAAACGCCTGCTGGCGCTCGACGACGCATTCGGCCACGCGCTGCAGCGTGTCGCGCCGCGACTCCAGGCTTTTGATCAGCCAGCGTGCCTCCTGCAGGTGATCGCGCAGGAGGCTGTTGTCACGGCTGCTGTCGCCCCGCCGGATCAGGCTCGCGTAGTAGTCGTTGATGCGCACCCGGGGCGAAGCCTCGGGGTTGATCTCGACCTGCCAGCGGCCGTTGACCCGCCGCACCCGACAGTCGGGGACGACGTAATCGGTGCGGGTTTCGCCGAATCGCGATCCGGGATGGGGGTCGAGTCGGCGGATCAGCGACAGGGCCAGGTCCAGCTGTTCCTGGTCGACCTTCAGGTGCTCGCGCAGCGCGACCTGCCGGCCCGGGCTGAACAGTGACCAGTCGGCTTCAATGGCCTGGCGGGCGGTCTGGCGCCCGGGCGTGTCCGGCGGCATGGCGTCGATCTGGATCTGCAGTGCCTCGCGGGCGTCACGGGCGCCGATGCCGATCGGGTCCATGTGCTGGAGGATCGTGAGGACGGCGTTGATGTCGTCCTCGTCGATGTCGGCGTCGACATCGGCGTCGAGGGCGGACCGCAATTCGCTGACCGGCTCGGCCAGATGCCCGCGCTCGTCCAGGGCGTCGATCAGTGCGGCGGCGATCTGGCGGTCGGTCGCGCCCAGGCTGGACAGATCGACCTGCCACTGCAGGTGATCGCGCAGCGAATCGGCGGGGGCCGCCTGGCGATCGAGAAAGTCGCTGCCGCCGTCGCCTTCCGCCGTGGCGCCCGCTGGCCCGTTATGACCGGTGTCATCCCAGTGCTCGGAGACCGCCATGCCCTCGCCCAGCTCGGTGGCGTCGGTGGCGTTCGAGCCCAGACGCTCTTCCGACGGATCGGGGGTGGCCGGCGTCGTCCCCTCGGGCGCGGCGGCTGCGACGGCGTGATCGGTGTCGTCTTCGGGCTCGAGCATGACGTTGGACTCGAGCGCTTCGCGGATCTCGAGCGCCAGCTCGGCCGCCGGCAGCTGCAGCAGCCGGATCGCCTGCTGCAGCTGGGGCGTCATGGTGAGCTGTTGACTGGCCCGAAGTTCAAGCGACTGCTTCATTGTTCCCCGCGTGCGAATTGGTCTGGATAGCGTAACGCCGGCTGTCCGGCGCCCGCCAGTCTCACAGGTGGAAGTCCTCGCCCAGGTAGACCGCCCGCACCTCGGCGTTGTCGAGTATCATGCCGGGGGTCCCGTCGGCGATCACCCGGCCGGCGTTGAGGATGCTGGCACGGTCGACCAGGGCCAGCGTCTCGCGGACGTTGTGATCGGTGATCAGTACGCCGATACCGCGCTCCGCCAGGTGTCGGACGATGCCCTTGATGTCGCCCACCGAGATCGGATCAACGCCGGCGAAGGGCTCGTCCAGCAGGATGAAGCGCGGATCGGCTGCCAGCGCCCGGGCAATCTCAACGCGCCGTCGCTCGCCGCCCGACAGGCTGATCCCGGCCTGGTCACGCAGATGCCCGATGCCGAACTCCTCCATTAGTGCCTCCGCCTGCTCAAGCCGTGCCTGGCGTGACAGCCCGTCACGGGTCTCGAGCACGGCGAGCAGGTTGTCGAGCACCGACAGCCGCCGGAACACCGATGCCTCCTGCGGCAGGTAGCCGATCCCGCGCCGCGCCCGGGCATGCATGGGGAGGCTGCCAATGTCATCGCCATCCAGCCGGATGACCCCGGCGTCCGCCCGGATCAGGCCGACAATCATGTAAAAGCTGGTGGTCTTGCCGGCTCCATTCGGGCCCAGCAGACCGACGATCTCCCCACTCTGCAGGCCGATGGAGACCCCATCCACCACTGAGCGTCCGCGATAGGTTTTTGACAGCCCGCGGGCCTCGAGCTGGTTGCGCGCCATGCCGGTCAGTCCGTCGCAGGGTTGACGCTGACATTGACGCGCTCGTCGTCGTCAGCGCCGCTCTCGGCAACGGTACGGGCGGTTTCGGGGTAATGCGTGACGGTGCGTCCGGTGACTGTGTTGTCGCCCTGCCAGAGGCGTCCGCCCTGTTTGAGGATCAGCCGCTCGGGGCCGGCGACGAAGTATTCCATCCGCGGTGCCTCGGCCCGTCGCGGGGCGGCATCCGCCACGGTCTCGCGATAGGTGGCCGGGGTGCCATCCACGGTCACCTGCTCGAGCTCGCCCGCGCCATTGCTGAATACCCGCATGACGTCGCCGGTGATGCGCAGGGTGCCGCGCGTCAGCACGACGTCGCCGCGATACACGCTGATGCCCTCGGCCTCGTCAACCTCGGCGCGGTCGGCCACCAGCTCCACCGGTGGCGGGGCGGACGCCCCATCGCCGTCCTGGCCATGCGCGACCGGCACTGCCACCACAAGCGCCAGCAGGGCGCCGATCCAGAGTCGCTCAGGGTGAAGCCGCATCGTACACTCCCTCTACATCATCCAGCAGTTCAAGGCGCTCCTGCGCAAACCATACCCGTGCGCCGACGGCATCCACCCGCAGCCCGGGGCGGGTCATTGTGACGGGCTGATCCGTCTCGGCGTAACGCTCGGGGATTCTTGCATCCAGTCGCTGGGTGGTCAGCCGGGTCCGACCCTCGGCGGTCTGGCGCGTCATCACGACATCGCCGCGCAGCCGGGCACGGGTGTCGTCATCACCGATCCAGCCATGGTTCGAGCGGCCCCGCCAGGGCGGGCCCCGATCCGTCTCCACCCGCCAGTCCGGGGAGACGAGGCGCCAGCTGCCTTCCCGCGGGTTGTGGCGCGCGTCGGGTGATCGTACCCGCCAGCTGATCGCGCCGTCCGCATTGGTGGTGGTCAGTGTAACCGTGCGGGCATAGGCATCCAGGCGGGGGTCCGTCACCGTCCTGACCGCATCCGGGTCGCCACCCGCGCCAAACAGCCGCCAGCCGAGCAGGGCGGCCAGGGCCAGCGCCAGCAGCATGACCACTCGGCGGCGCATTCAGACCACGCCGCCACGCAGCAGATCGTGCATGTTCAACGCGCCCGTGAGCCGGCCTTCCGCGTCATTGACCAGCAGGCCGTTGATGCTGTGCCGCTCCATCAGCGCCAGCGCCTCGGCGGCCAGCTGCGCCGCTTCGACGCAGCGCGGGGCCGGCGTCATCACCGTGGCGATCGGGGTGGCATGCACGTCCACCCCCTCATCCAGGGCGCGGCGCAGATCGCCATCAGTGAAGATGCCGGTGACCCGCTGATCGGCATCGACAATCGCGGTCATGCCGAGCCCTTTGCGGGTCATTTCGAGCAGCGCGTCCGCCATGGGCGTGTCCGGCCCCACGGCGGGCACCGCCGTGCCCGTGTGCATGAGATCGTCGATGCGCAGCAGCAGCCGCCGGCCGAGCCGGCCGCCGGGGTGCGAGCGGGCAAAGTCTTCGGCGGTGAAGCCGCGCGCGTCGAGCAGTGCGATCGCCAGCGCGTCGCCCATGGCCAGCGCCGCCGTGGTGCTCGCGGTGGGCGCGAGTCCCAGCGGGCAGGCTTCGGCGTCAACGCCGGCATCGAGATGGACGGCCGCGGCCTCGGCCAGGGTCGAGCCGGGCCGCCCGGTGATGGCGATCAGGTCCAGCCCGCGCCGTTTGATGGCGGGGAGCAGGCCGTTGATCTCCTCGGTTTCACCTGAGTTCGACAGGGCGATCACGCAGTCGCCGGCGGCCAGCATGCCCAGGTCGCCGTGTCCGGCCTCGCCCGGATGGACAAAAAACGCCGGCGTGCCAGTGCTTGCCAGTGTTGCCGCCAGCTTGCCAGCGATGTGCCCCGATTTGCCCATGCCCAGCACCACCACCCGGCCGCTGCAGGCCAGCAGGATTCGGCAGGCATGGGCGAAGGTGGCATCGATGCGATCGCGCAGTGCGGCCAGGGCGGCGGTTTCCGTGTCGATGACAGCCTGTCCCAGGCGGCAGAAATCGGTATCGGCGGTCATTGCTCTCGCTCTTAACGGTGACTGAAGAACAGCAGGGCCTGATAGGCAATGTACGCACCCACCAGCAGCCCGCCTTCCCATCGGCCCAGGCGGCCGCGCCTGCCCAGGCCATAGCCCACGACCAGGATGGCCAGCATGAAGCCGGTCATGATCCCGTAATCGCGCGCCAGATCCCCCTGATCAAAGGCGAATGGCGCGATCGCCCCGGCGATGCCCAGAACCGCGAGCAGGTTGAACAGATTGGAGCCGATGATGTTGCCCACGGCAAGCTCGCTCTCGCCACGCCGCACGCTGGCGAGGCCTGCCGCGAGCTCGGGCAGGCTGGTGCCGATGGCGACGATGGTCAATCCGATGATCAGGTCGCTGACCCCCAGCTGGCCGGCGAGCAGCACCGACGCCCAGACCAGCAGGCGCGAGCTGGCGATGAGCAGCACCAGACCCAGCAGCGTCCAGCGCAGCGCCTGGGCGAGCGGAAGGGGTTCGGGCACTGCCGATTCCAGTTCGCGCGCGATCATGGCATCGCCGCGCTCCGGATGCCGGGCCTGCCAGGCCATCCAGGTCAGCACAGCCAGCATGCCGGCGAGAAGTGCCACCCCATCGAATCGGGACAGCGCCCCATCCGCCAGCAGCGCGCCGGTGGCCACGACCACCAGCATCAGCAGCGGGATCTCGCGCCTGAGGATTCCGGAGCTTATGACCAGCGGGCTGACCAGGGCGGTGGTCCCCAGGATCAGGCCGACATTGGCGATGTTGGATCCCAGCGCATTGCCCAGGGCAATGCCGGGGGTTCCGTCGATGGCGGCAATGGCCGAGACGAGCATTTCCGGCAGTGACGTGCCGATGCCGACCACCGTCAGACCGATCAGCAGGCTGGAGACACCCAGCTGGCGGGCCAGTGCCGAGCTGCCGTCGACGAATCGCTCGGCGCTCCAGGCGAGGGCGACGAATCCGGCGGCGATGACGACAAGCAGCGCGGCGATCAGCATGCAGGCCCTTCCATGACAAGTTTAACGGCACAAAGTATCGCATTTGACCGCCTTTATGGCTTGACGGATACTCCCGGCATTCCTCATCGCACCGACATCAGCGAAGCGATCCGCATGCCAGTTACCCAGTCCGAGGCCCTGATCGATCTGAGCGGCGTTGTCTTCAGCCGCGGCAGCAATCGGCTGTTCAACGGCGTCGACCTGCAGGTCAGGCGCGGTGAGGTCGTGGCGATCATGGGGCCCAGTGGAACGGGCAAGACCACGCTGCTGCGCCTGATCGGCGGTCAGCTGCGGGCCGCCGCCGGGCGCGTCGCCGTCGACGGGCAGGCGGTTGATCAGCTCTCGCGGCGTGATCTCTACCGGCTGCGCCGGCGCATGGGGGTGCTGTTCCAGAGTGGCGCCCTATTCACCGACATGACCTGCTTCGAGAACGTGGCATTCCCGTTGCGCGAGCACACCGACCTGCCGGAGATGCTGATCCGCACGGTGGTGCTCATGAAGCTTGAGGCCGTCGGCCTGCGCGGGGCCCGCGACCTTTATCCCGGCGAGCTCTCCGGCGGTATGTCGCGACGCGTGTCGCTGGCGCGGGCGCTGGCGCTTGACCCCGAGATCATCCTCTATGACGAGCCCTTCGCGGGTCAGGATCCGATCTCCATGGGCGCGCTGATGCAATTGATCCGGCAGCTCAATGATGCGCTCGGGCTGACCAGCGTGGTGGTCTCGCACGATGTCGACGAGACCCTTCGCATCGCCGACCGGGCCTATGTGATCTCCGGGGGCGAGGTGATCGCGTCGGGGACGCCCGAGGCGCTGCGGCATAGCGAAAGCCGCTGGGTGGATCAGTTTCTCAATGCGCTGCCCGACGGGCCGGTGCCATTCCATTACCCGGCGCCTCCCATTGCCGAGGATCTCCGCGGGGCGGATCGATGATCGGCATGCTCCAGCAGCTGGGGGGCTCAACCCTGGCGACGGCGGCCACACTCGGCCGGGCGGTGCTGTTTCTGCTGCGGGTCCTGCGGGGCTCGGGCGAGCTGGTCCGACGCCCCGGTCTGCTGGTTCGCGAGATGTACTCGGTGGGCGTGCTGACGCTGGTCATCATCATCGTCTCGGGGCTTTTCGTGGGTATGGTGCTGGCCCTGCAGGGCTATTACACCCTGGTGGACTTTGGCGCCGAGCAGTCGCTGGGTGTTCTGGTGGCGCTGTCACTGACCCGCGAGCTGGGCCCCGTGGTCACCGCACTGCTGTTCGCCGGCCGGGCCGGCTCGGCGCTGACGGCGGAAATCGGGTTGATGAAGGCCACCGAACAGCTCGCCGGCATGGAGATGATGGCGGTGGATCCCGAGCATCGCGTCATCGCGCCGCGACTGGCCGCCGCGATCCTGTCACTGCCGCTGCTGACGCTGATCTTCAATGTCCTCGGCGTGACCGGCGCCTGGCTTGTCAGCGTCAATCTGCTGGGCGTGGATGGTGGGTCGTTCTGGTCGCAGATGCAGTCCCAGGTCAGCTTCTCCGACGATATCCTGAACGGGTTGATCAAGAGCGTGCTGTTCGGCGTGGTGGCCGGCTGGATCGCGGTGTTCAATGGCTACGACTGCCGGCCCACCTCCCATGGTGTGAGCCGGGCCACGACCCGCACGGTGGTGGTGACATCGCTGATCGTGCTGGGGCTTGATTTTGTGCTGACGGCACTCATGTTCGACTGACGGAGGTTTGTCCGGTGGATAATTCCCGAACGATGGAAATTGCGGTCGGCGCCTTCGTGGCCGCCGGCCTGGCCGCAGCGTTCGTGCTGGCGATGCAGGTGAGCAACATCACCGCATTCCAGCGCACTGAGGGCTACACGGTGGAGGCTTACTTCCAGAATGTCGGTGGTCTGCGCGAGCGCGCTCCGGTGAGCCTCAGCGGCGTACAGATCGGGCGGGTCAGTGCGATCACCCTCGACCCTGGCCGGTTCGAGGCGCGCGTCGAGCTCACCATCCATTCGGAGTATGACGATCTGCCCAGTGATACGGCAGCGCGGGTGCGCACATCGGGGCTGCTCGGCGAGCAGTACGTCTCGCTGCAGCCCGGCGGCATGCCCGACTCGCTGGGGCCGGGTGACGAGATCACGCTGACGCAGTCGGCGCTGGTCCTTGAAGAGATTGTCGGTCAGTTTCTCTACGAGCAGTCCAGCGGAGACGCCCAGTGACACCGGCGCAGATCACGGGAACCGCGCCCCAGGCGCTGGGCATTGACGGCGACTTGACCGCGCGGACCGTGCCGGACCTGCTGGGCACACTGCCGGTCGCCGCCGGCGTCCACCGGGTCGATCTGACCGGGGTGCGCCAGGTCGACAGTGCCGGGCTGGCGCTGCTGGTGGAGTGGCAGCGGCTTCTCAACGCCGATCAGGGCCAGCTCGAGCTGGTGGGTGTGCCGGAAGGGCTCCTGCGGCTCGCGCGGATCAGTTCGGTTGATACACTGTTGGGCTTTCAGGCGACAGATGCGGGGAATACAGGGCAATGATGGAACCGGAAGCCATTCGGGCGCTTTTGCAGACGGGCCTGAACGAGGCCGATGTCGAAGTCGTGGGCGACGGCCGGCACTTTCAGGCGCGGATCGTGAGCCCGGATTTTGAAGGCATCCCGCTGCTGCGGCGGCATCGCATGGTCTACGACCTGCTCCAGACCCACATCGACAGCGACGTGCTGCATGCCATCTCGATGCGAACACTGACCCCGGCGCAGGCCGCGGCCGAACAGGATTGAGCCGGTGGAACGACTGCTGATCCGCGGGGGACGGCCCCTCGATGGTGACATCCGCATATCGGGGGCCAAGAACGCCGCGCTGCCCATCATGGCGGCGACCCTGCTGGCGGACGGGCCATCGGTGATCGGCAACATCCCCGATCTGCATGACATCACCACCACCATGGAGCTGCTCGGGCGCATGGGGGTGCGCCTGACGGTTGATGAGCGCATGCGGGTGGAAATCGACCCCAGCTTCATCGAGAACTGCCACGCCCCCTACGAGCTCGTGAAGACCATGCGTGCCTCCATTCTGGTGCTGGGGCCGCTGCTGGCGCGCTATGGCGAGGCCGAGGTCTCGTTGCCCGGCGGCTGCGCCATCGGGACGCGTCCGGTCAATCTGCACGTCCAGGGGCTCGAGGCGATGGGCGCGGATATTTCAGTGGCGGGCGGCTACATCCGCGCGCGCTGCGAGCGTCTCAAGGGGGCGCGTCTGGTCATGGATCTGGTGACCGTCACCGGCACCGAGAACCTGATGATGGCGGCGACCCTTGCCGAAGGGCGCACCGTGATCGAGAACGCCGCCCGCGAGCCCGAAGTGGTGGATCTGGCGAACTGCCTCAACGCCATGGGCGCGCAGGTGAGCGGCGCCGGCACCGACACCATTGTCATCGACGGCGTCGAGCGGCTGCAGGGCGCTCACTACAACGTGCTGCCCGACCGGATCGAGACCGGAACCTTTTTGGTGGCCGCCGCGATGACGGGGGGCCGGGTCCATCTGCGCAATACCGCGCCGTACCTGCTCGATGCGGTGATCGCCAAGCTGCGTGAGAGTGGCGCGGACATCACTGTCGGGGATGACTGGATCCATCTCGACATGCAGGGTCGCCGGCCCCGCGCGGTCACCGTCCGCACGGCGCCTTACCCGGCCTTCCCCACCGACATGCAGGCCCAGATCTGTGCGCTCAATGCGGTCGCGGAGGGCGTCGGGATGGTGACGGAAACCGTTTTCGAAAACCGCTTTATGCATGTCCAGGAAATCCAGCGCATGGGCGCGGACATCCGCCTTGAGGGCCATACCGCCATCAGTCACGGCATCGAGCGGCTGACCGGCGCACCGGTGATGGCCACCGACCTGCGCGCCTCGGCCAGCCTGGTGCTGGCGGGACTGGTGAGCGCGGGCGATACCCTTGTCGACCGCATCTACCACATCGACCGGGGTTACGAGTGCATCGAAGAAAAGCTGGCGCAGCTGGGCGCCGATATCCGCCGCATGCCGGGAGACAGCGTTCCGAACCATGACTGAACAGCTTACCGTGGCGCTTTCCAAGGGCCGCATCCTTGAACAGACCCTGCCGTTGCTGAGCCCGCTGGGTATCGAGCCACTGGAGGACCCGGAGCGCAGTCGCAACCTGGTGCTGCCCACCAGCCATCCCGGCGTCCGCCTGATCATCGTGCGCGCCACGGACGTGCCGACCTACGTCGCCCATGGCGGGGCGGATCTGGGCGTCGCGGGCAAGGATGTGCTCATGGAGCAGGGCGGCCACGGGCTTTATGAGCCGGTGGATCTGGGGATCGCCCGTTGCCGCCTGATGGTGGCGGGTCATCCCGGCGGAGTGCCAGCCGGGCAGCGCCTGCGCGTGGCCACCAAGTTCGTCAACATGACCCGGCGCCACTTCGCCGAACAGGGCCGTCAGGTGGATCTGATCAAGCTCTATGGATCGATGGAGCTGGCGCCGCTGGTGGGCCTTGCCGACCTGATCGTGGATCTGGTCGACACTGGCAACACCCTGCGGGCCAACGGCCTCGAGCCCCTCGAGACCATCGCGGATATCAGTGCCCGTCTGGTGGTCAATAAGGCGTCGATGAAGCTCAGACATCGCGAACTCAAACCGCTGATCGGCCGGATTGCCGAGACGGCGGCCACACGCGCCGACAGGTGAATCGCATGGTGGAAATACAGCGCCTCAGCACGACACAGCCCGACTTCGAGCAGCAGCTGCGCTCGCTCACCGACTGGGATGATGGTGCCACGCATGGCGTGGAATCAGCCGTGGCGGAGATCCTCGCCGCGGTCCGCGGGCAGGGCGACGCCGCGCTGCGTTACTACAGCGAGCACCTTGACGGGCTGGCGGTGGAATCCGTCAGCGAGCTCGAGGTGGATGCCGCGCAGTGCCAGGCGGCGCTGGAGGGCCTCGAGCGCGCCGATCGCGATGCCCTGGAGACCGCCGCGGCGCGGATCCGCCACTATCACCTGCACCAGCGCCAGGCCGACTGGGAGAAGACCGAAGCGGACGGCAGCCGGCTTGGCCAGCAGGTGCGGCCACTCGAGCGGGTCGGGATCTATGTGCCCGGTGGCAAGGCAGCCTATCCGTCTTCGGTGCTGATGAATGCGATTCCGGCCCACGTCGCCGGCGTCGAAGAGATCATCATGGTGGCCCCGGCACCGGGCGGGCATATCGCACCCATGGTGCTGGCGGCGGCGGCCGTGGCGGGCGTGGACCGGCTGTTTCTGTTGGGTGGCGCCCAGGCCGTCGCGGCGCTCGCCTATGGCACGGAGACGCTACCGGCGGTGGACAAGATCGTCGGCCCGGGCAATGCCTATGTGGCCGAGGCCAAGCGACGGGTATTCGGCCATGTCGGCATCGACATGGTGGCGGGTCCGTCCGAGATCCTCATTGTCTGCGATGGCCAGACCGATCCGGAATGGACGGCCATGGATCTGTTCTCGCAGGCCGAGCATGACGAGGATGCCCGCGCGCTGCTGATCTGCCCCGAGGCGCGCTATCTGGATGACGTCCAGGCCGCCATGGAACGCCTGTTGCCCGATATGGAACGCTCGGAGATCATCCGTGCCTCGCTCGCCCGGCGCGGGGCGATGATCTGCGTGCGCGATCTGGCCGAGGCGGCGGACGTCGCCAACTCGATCGCTCCCGAGCATCTTGAGCTGTCCGTGGTCGAGCCTGAACGGCTGGCGGCATCCATCCACCACGCCGGGGCGATCTTTCTGGGCCGGTACACCCCCGAGGCGTTCGGCGATTACTGTGCCGGGCCGAGTCACGTACTGCCCACTTCGCGCACCGCCCGTTTCGCCTCGCCGCTGGGCGTCTATGACTTCTGCAAGACCACCAGCCTGGTGCAGTGCACCGCTGATGGAGCCGCCGTGCTGGGGCCGATTGCCGCCAGGCTCGCACGCTGTGAGGGCCTCACTGCGCACGCGCGGTCAGCGGAGATGCGCTACCGCGACTGACCCTCGGGTTGCGGTGGGCGCTGTGGAGCATCGCCGTTGAGGTCGGTGGGCCGCTCGGCGATCTCCACTTCCCAGCGCCGGGTCTCGCCGTCGCGCCGGCCGTTGAGGATGACTTCACGCCCCGGCGCCTGTTCGGTGATCCAGCTGAGCAGTCCCTGAACCGTGCGCACCGGCTCGCCGTTGGCGGTCTCGATGACATCCCCCGATGCAAGGCCGGCGCGGTCCGCGGGCCCGCCCGGCAGCACGGCGGCAATACGCAACCCGCTGCGCCCCTGATTGGGGAGGATCTGGGCACCGATCCAGCCCCGGATGACGCGGCCGTTCTCGACGATGTCGGTGAGTACCGCCTGGGCGAGGTCCGCGGGGATGGCGAAGCCGATGCCGGTCGAGCTGCCGCTGTCACTGAAAATGGCGGTATTGATCCCGATCACCTCACCCCGCGCGTTGATCAGCGCACCGCCGGAGTTACCCGGGTTGATCGCCGCATCGGTCTGGATGAAGTTCTCGAAGGTGGTCAGTCCGACCTCGCTGCGGCCGAGGGCACTGATGATCCCCTGGGTGACGGTCTGCCCGACCCCGAACGGATTGCCGATGGCGAACACGACATCGCCGACGCGGGTCTCGCGCCCGTCCGCCAGCGGGACATGCGGGAGGTTGTCGGCATTGACCTGCAGAACGGCCAGGTCCGACTCCGGATCGGTGCCGATGACCCGCGCCGGGGCGTTTCGGCCGTCGGCCAGCATGACCTGGATGCGGGCGGCGCCGCGGATGACATGGTGGTTGGTGAGCAGTTGTCCGGCTGCATTGACCAGCAGGCCCGATCCCAGCGACGTATCAAGCCGCTCCTGCTCCTGCGCGGTCATGCCGCCAAGCAGCTCATCGAGGGCCGGGGAGTCGAGGAAGACATTGCGCGGATCCGGGTTGCGCGATGCGGTGTAAATGTTGACCACCGAGGGGGCCGCGACCTCGACGGCATCCGCGTAGCTGAAACGCTGGCCATCGGCCGATGACGGACGCGGATCAGCGCGGGCGGCATCCTCGCCGCTAATGGCCGTGGGACCGGCGGGACGGCCGCCGAGCAGTTCCGGTGCCAGCCAGACCACGGTGATGGCGACAATCACCCCGACGAGGACATAACTGGTGACAAAACGAGTAAAACGTTTGAAGGCCATGCGCGCTATCCGGTCCAGCACTCCATGAATAAACTGCGATGATACACCCAAAGCGCTGTCCGCGGCGCGTTCGGACAGGGCGTTGGGCGCAGTCGTCGGGGCCCGCCGATCTTGACGATGGACGCTCGATGCGGGATTCTACCGCCATTGCGGACAGTGTCCGATTGTGCGCGCTCAGCGGGCCGCCCGGCCCCCGGTGACGATGCTGCTCCCGCCCAGAGACAGGCCTGACCCAGAGGATCCAGATGTCAGAGGACAAAGCAAACAACAGCCGTCGCCGGTTCCTGACCGGTGCGGTCGGTGTCGTCGGTGGTATTGGTGCGGCCTACGTCGCGGTGCCCTTCCTCGCGTACTGGAACCCCAGCGCGCGGACACGGGCCGCGGGGGCGCCGGTGGAGGTCGATGCCTCGACCATGCAGCCCGGGCAGAAGGTCAACGTGACCTGGCGCGGTCAGCCGGTCTGGGTGATCCGCCGCTCCGAGACGGCGATCGACTCGCTGGCCGGTCATGATGACGTGCTGAGCGATCCGGACTCCGCCGTCGCCAGCCAGCAGCCCGCCTACGCGCAGAACATGTATCGCTCGGTGGAGCCGGAATTCTTCGTGGTGGTGCCGATCTGCACCCATCTGGGTTGCATTCCCTCGTTCATGCCCCAGCCGGGATCGCTTGATACCAACTGGCCGGGGGGGTTCTTCTGCCCCTGTCACGGCTCCAAATTTGATAACGCGGGACGGGTCTACGCTGGGGTGCCGGCGCCGACCAATCTTGAAGTCCCCCCCTACCGGATCGCTGACAATGGCGTGATCGTGGTCGGGGAAGACCAGGAGGCGGCCTGATGAGTGACACAACCAAGGTGCAGGGTGGCGTGCTGGGCTGGGTGGACGCCCGTTTCCCGCTCAGCCGCATGTGGAACGAGCATGTCGGCGAGTACTACGCCCCCAAGAATTTCAACATCTGGTACTACTTCGGCGCGCTGTCGCTATTCGTGCTGGTCAATCAGCTGCTGACCGGCATCTGGCTGACGATGAACTACAACCCCTCGGCCGAGGGGGCGTTCTCGTCGGTGGAGTACATCATGCGGGATGTGGAGTGGGGATGGCTCATCCGCTATATGCACTCCACCGGCGCATCGGCGTTCTTCGTGGTCGTCTACCTGCATATGTTCCGGGCACTGCTCTATGGTTCCTACCAGAAGCCCCGCGAGCTGATCTGGGTGTTCGGCATGATCATCTATGTCGCGCTCATGGCCGAGGCCTTCATGGGCTATCTGCTGCCCTGGGGACAGATGTCGTATTGGGGCGCGCAGGTCATCATCTCTCTGTTCGGTGCCATTCCGGGCGTGGGCGAAGAGCTGGCGCTGTGGATCCGCGGCGACTACAACATCTCCGGCGTTACCCTGAACCGGTTCTTCGCCCTGCACGTCGTGGCGCTGCCGCTGGCATTGGTGGGTCTGGTGGTGTTCCACATCCTCGCCCTCCACGAGGTCGGGTCGAATAATCCCGACGGCGTCGACATCAAGAAGAACAAGGGTGCGGACGGCAAGCCGAAAGACGGCATCCCGTTCCATCCCTACTACACGGTCAAGGACACCTTCGGTCTTGGGGTCTTCCTGATCTTCTTCTCGGCGGTGGTTTTCTTCGCCCCGGAAATGGGTGGGCTGTTCCTGGAGCCGCCGAACTTCCAGCCGGCCGACCCCATGCAGACGCCGGCGCACATCGCACCGGTGTGGTATTTCACCGCGTTCTACTCGATCCTGCGGGCGATTCCCGACAAGCTCGGGGGCGTGATCGCGATGGGCTCGGCGATTTTCCTGCTGTTCCTGCTGCCATGGATCGATCGTGGGCGGGTACGCTCGGTGCGCTACCGCGGGCTCGGTCACAAGCTTGCGCTGGGCCTGTTTGCAGTGGCTTTCGTCTGCCTCAGCTACCTCGGCCTGCAGGCACCCTCGGACCTGTACTTTGGGCTGACGGTGACAACCTGGGCGCAGATCTGGAGCGCGGTGTACTTCGGCTTTTTCATCTTCCTATTCGCCTACACGGCGTTCGGGTTCGAGCGTACTAAGCCGGTACCGGAGCGGGTGACGGACTGATGAGAAAACTCCTCCTGATTGCCCTGCTTACCTGCCTGTCCGCGCCGGCATGGTCCGCCGGCGGCGGCGGTGACCTGATGGACGCCCGCGTTGATGTCTCCGACGAGGCATCGCTACAGCGCGGGGCGAAGCTGTTCGCCAACAACTGCATGGGCTGCCATTCCGCCGAGTATGTCCGCTGGAACGCCCTGCCCGAGGCACTGGGCGTGTCCATGGAAACGGTCGAGTCCAATCTGATCTATGGCGACTACACGCCCGGCGACACCATCAACGCCGCCATGCGCAGCGCCGATGCATCGGACTGGTTCGGCGCAGAGCCGCCGGACCTCTCGCTGACCGCCCGGGCACGGGGAGCCGACTGGGTCTATACCTATCTCAACAGCTTCTACCGGGATCCGGATGCCAGCATTGGCTGGAACAACACACTGCTTGCCAACTCCTCGATGCCCCATGTCCTCTGGCGGATGCAGGGGGTGCCCGAGGCCCGCTACGAGGAAAGTCACGGCGAGCAGCAGGTCGCTGAGGTGGTCCTGCCAGAGGGGCAGCAGGGTACGCTGAGCGAGTCGGGATACCACCGGGCGACGCGTGACATCACCAATTTCATGGCCTTCATGGCCGAGCCGGTCCGGGCCAAGCGCCAGGAGATCGGTGTCTGGGTGATCGGCTTTCTGGTGATATTCACCATCCTTGCCTATCTGCTCAAGCGCGAATACTGGAGGGACATCCACTGAGGAGTCAGCGAAGCGCGTCGACGGTCCCGCTGAGTCAGCGGCCGTCCATCGGGCTCTACAGTGACCCGCTCTCGGTGGACAGCCACCGGGTGCGGGTCGTCCTTGCGGAAAAAGGCATCGACGCCGATGTGGTCGAGGTGCTGCCCGACGGGCCGCCCCCCGAGGATCTGCCACAGCTCAACCCCTACGCGGAAACACCGACGTTGGTCGATCGTGATCTGGCGCTCTATGACCCGCGGGTGATCTGCGAGTATCTCGATGAGCGCTTCCCACACCCCCCGCTGATGCCTATCGATCCCGTCTCGCGCGCCAAGTCGAAACTGGTGATTTCGCGCATCGAGCGCGACTGGTACGGTCTCATGCATCAGCTCGAGCGTGCCGACCGGCGCCGGCGGCCGCCGATCCGCCGTCAGCTTGCCGAGAGCCTGCTGGCAGGGGCGGACGTATTTGATACCGGGCGTCAGTACTTCCTCAGCGATGACATCACCATGATGGATTGCGTGCTGGCGCCGGTGCTCTGGCGGCTGGGGCATTATGGTGTGGAACTGCCGGAGGGCGCTTCGGCGGTGGCCGCCTATGCGGATCGGCTGTTCAGCCGCGATGCGTTCGTGGCCAGTCTCACGCACACGGAAAAGGGAATGCGCAAAGCCTCATGACGCCGAGTCGGCCTTACCTGATCCGCGGTCTCTACGAGTGGATCGCGGACAACGATCTGACGCCCCACCTGCTGGTCAACGCCGAAGGCGAAGGCGTGGTGGCTCCACTCGAATTTGCCGACGCCGGTCAGCTGGTGCTCAACGTGGCCCCGGCGGCGGTGCGCGGGCTTGACCTGGGCAATGAACTGATTGCCTTCAGCGCCCGATTTGGCGGCCAGCCACGCCAGGTCAGCGTGCCGGTCGCCGAAGTCATGGCGATCTACGCCCGGGAGAATGGACGTGGAATGCTTTTCACTCCCGAGGATGGTGAGCACGATCCACCGCCGGATGGCAGTGACGGGGACTCGTCCTCCGATTCGTCGCCGGGCGGCAGGGGGCAGCCCGGGCTGCGCGTCATCAAGTAGCGGCCTGTTTTTGCCCGGGCGGGCGGTCAGCCGCCAAACAGCTGGTGGTCAATCAGATCACAGAGACAGTGAATGACCAGCAGATGGACCTCCTGAATGCGGGCGGTCACCTCGGCCGGGACACGGATCTCGATGTCTTCCGGGCCCAGCTTCAGCGCCATGGGTCCGCCATCGCGACCACTCAGGACCACCACCCGGGCACCGCGATCGTGGGCGGCGTCAATCGCGCGGATGATGTTGTCGCTGCCGCCACTGGTGCTGATCGCCAGCACCACATCGCCGGGCAGCGCAAGCGCGCGGATCTGCCGGGCAAAAACCTCGTTGAAATCGTAGTCGTTGGCGATGGACGTCAGCGTCGAGCTGTCAGTGGTCAGGGCAATGGCGGGCAGCCCCGGGCGCTCCATCTCGAAGCGGTTGAGCAGCTCCGAGGAAAAGTGCTGAGCGTCCCCCGCTGAGCCGCCGTTGCCGCAGCTGAGAATGCGGCCCTCGCGCTGCAGGCAGTCGACCATGACATGACCCGCCTGCTCGATGAACGCGGGCAACTGATCAAGCGCGGTCTGCTTGGTCTGGATGCTGGCGTGAAACTGTTGCGCGATCCGGTCGCTGGCGCTCATGGGTATCCTCTATTCGGTGGTGTTGGGTCATTCATCGGCGTGGAATGCATCCCGGATCCATTCCACACGGCCGGTGTCAGGCGTTACCGCGATCACGTCAAAACGCGTTGGCGGTTCACTGCGCTGGCGCTGCAGCCAGGCCTTGGCGGTGGCGATCAGCCGCCGGCGTTTGGCCGCGGTAATGCTGTCGATGCCGTCGCCAAATCCGCTTTGGTGACGGGCGCGTACCTCGACAAAGACGATCTCGCCGCGGTCCTCCATGATGAGGTCGATCTCGCCGCGCCGAATCCGAAAATTGCGCGCCCTGAGTTTCAGGCCCTCAGCCTCGAGGTATTCCAGGGCCAGGGCCTCGGCGGCGGCGCCGGTCTGGTGCGCGGCGATGGTCATGGCACCCGGTCCGTGACTGCCTCGCCGTCGGCACGGTTCAGTCGCCGGATGCCGGCCTCGGTCATCTGGACCGGCAGCAGTGCGCGCTGGATCTGCTGGCGTTCATTGATCGAAAGCCGTCCCGAAGCACCCGGCATGCTCAGTTCCGGGTCCCGAGCCAGTGCCGGGAGGCCGGAGAGCAGGCGATAACTGTCGATGCCCAGTGACTGCAGACGCAGGCGGGCCGCCGACGGATCGGCGGGGGACAGCTGTTGCTGGAGTGCGTCGGCCGCGGGTAGTGGGGCGTCATCCAGCAGCCAGGGCATACGAGCAAAGAGCAGCCCGTCGAGGTCGCTCCGCGCGCTGCTGTCGGGGTCGCCCGGGACGCTGGTGCCAACCCCGAAGATGGGCAGACCGATGCCGCGGTGGAAGCGCAACTGCGGCAGCACCAGGCGGGCGTCGGGCTCGCGGGCCGCCATGAACAGGCCATCGATGTCCTGGCGGCGGCGCGCCTCGAAGCCAAAGCGCTCGCCGGTGATGGACTCAAGGCGTTCGTGACGGGTTTCGCTGGCGTCGATGCCCAACAGCGCCTTGATCGGAAAGCTCAGGTCCTGCTGGTCGGGAGGGTAGCGCTGCTCGCCGACGATGGCCGCGTCCGTCTCGGTCAGTGCGGTTTTAAAAGCCGTGGCAACCCGGCTTCCCCAGTCGTCGTCGCGGCGGATGACCAGCATTCGCTCCTGACCCATCTGGTTGGCCAGCGCGGCGGTGGCCCTGGCGTCGTTCTCGGGCGCCAGCCCGAATTGCTGGAGGCGCGGCCCGCCGCGATCGCTGTCAATGCGGTTGAGGGCCAGGACCGGAACCGACAGATCCGTCGAGGCCACCAGATCGCGCAGCGCGGATTTTCGCAGCGGACCGATCACGCGCCCCGCCCCATCCGCGCGTGCCTGCTGATAGGCGGCGGTCACGCTCAGGCCGTCGGCGCCAACATCGAAGAATGCCAGTACGGGCTGGTCGCCGCTGTCGGCGCTGTCGGCGTGATAGGCCGCGAGCAGACCGTCGCGAATCCGCCGCCCGGCGCCGGCCCAGTCACCGCTCAGGGGGAGCAGTACCGCGACGCGGCGTGGCGGTGACAGATCGGCGCGTTGCATGGCAAGGATCCGCCGGATCAAGCGCTGGCTGATGCCAGCGTCCACCGCTGAGCGTCGATGATCGGCCAGAAAAGCCTGGGTGGCTTCGGCGTCCAGGGCGCGTTGACGCACGCCGATGGCAAGCTCAAGCCACTGCGTTATGACCGGCTGACGGGCGGAATCCGCGGCGCGCCGCAGCGCTGCCATCGGCGCCGCCTGCAGGGCCTGCCACAGGCGTGCCTCGCTACGCTGGCGCCGGACCGGCGACAGGGCCTTTCGATCCAGGGTGCGCCAGTCATTGATAGCCCCGATCCAGTCCCCGCTGGCCGCCTTCGCATCGATCAGTGCCTGAAGGCGGTACGGGGCCATGCGTGCGGAAAGCGGGGCGGGCAGGTTCTCGAGTCGGTCGATGATCTGGCGATCACTGAGGGTCTCGTCAAGGCGGGTGCGCAGGAGAATGGTGATGGCCTTGTTGTCCGCGCTGGCGATGGCGTCACGCTCGTTAAGCAGTCGCTGGGCGGCGGCCGGGTCGCCCATGGCCAGTGCAACGCGGGCCGCCTCCAGGCGCAGGCCGGTGGCGGTTGGCCCGGAGAAATCGCTCGCCGCCACGCGCAGCAGCGCGACGGCGCTGGCGGGGTCATTCACGGCGAGGGCCGACTCGGCCGCGTCGATGCGCGGGTGTTCCAGCGATGTCAGCGGGGCCGTGGCCTCGCGGGTTTCGAGGGACGAGCATCCGGCGACCACCAGCGCGGTGAACAGGGCAATGAGCGGCAGTCGCGGGGTGGGCACAGGCAGGCCTCGCGGTGGCATGGGCGGGCGGTTAAGCTGTCGAACTGTCCGAAAGTATCGAGTCCGGGGATAAACCGTGTCAAACCGCACCGGGACCCTCCATGTGGTCGCAACACCCATTGGTAATCTGGGCGATATCAGTCCCCGGGCCTGTGAGGTGCTTGGCAGTGCTGATCACATCGCCGCCGAGGACACCCGCCACAGTCGTCAGCTGCTGCAGCGCCTGGGGCTTCAGGGTTCGCTGATCAGTCTTCATGAGCACAATGAAAGCGCCCGGGTGGAGCGGCTGACCAACTGGCTTGCCGATGGCGAGTCGGTCGCGCTGATCAGTGATGCCGGCACTCCGCTGATCAGCGATCCGGGCTATCGGCTGGTGCGGGCCGTCCATCAGGCCGGCTACCCGGTGCTGACCGTGCCCGGGCCGTCCAGCGTGATCGCGGCGCTGTCCATCGCCGGGCTACCCACGGATCGGTTCAGCTACGAGGGCTTTCTGCCGTCGCGGGCGGGCCCACGCCAGCGTCGGCTGCAGGCCCTTGCGGATACGGCCTGCACGCAGGTGTTTCTGGAAGCCGGGCGGCGTCTGCCCGCCACCCTCGAGGCGATGGAGCATGCCTTCGGCGCCGAGCGCGAGGCAGCGATCTGCCGTGAGCTGACCAAACGCTTCGAAACGACCCGTGTCGACGCGCTGGCCGGTCTGCGCGCATGGGTTGCGGGCGACAGCGATCAGTGTCGGGGCGAGTTCGTCCTGGTGGTCGGGCCGGCGCCAGAGCCGGCCGTCGCCCCCGCGCCGGGTCTGCCCGCGACGGATGAGCTGGTGCGTCTGCTACGCCACGAGGGGCTTGGGGCGAAGTCGACGGCGCGGGTGCTGGCGAGACTGACCGGCGCGTCGGTCAATCAGCTCTACCAGCAGGTGCTCGAGCAGGACTCGAATCCCCGCGGCTGATGCGGCCGGGATGATAGACTGTTCATGGAAGTCGGCCGGGCAGTCGCGGCGCCCCAGGGCGTCGAGGAAAGTCCGGGCTCCATAGGGCAGGGTGCCAGGTAACGCCTGGGCGGCGAGAGCCGACGGAAAGTGCCGCAGAGATCAGACCGCCGATGGCCGTGTCCGCACGGCACAGGCAAGGGTGAAAAGGTGCGGTAAGAGCGCACCGCACGCATGGCAACATCGCGTGGCACGGTAAACCCCACCCGGAGCAAGACCGAATAGGGGAGTGCAAGCACGGCCCGTGCGAGCTCCCGGGTAGGTCGCTTGAGGTGCGTGGCGACACGCATCCCAGAGGAATGATTGCCCTCGACAGAACCCGGCTTACAGGCCGGCTTCCACTCTTTTTGATCCCCCGCCCCTGCGCGATCCACCGGTCCGTGAATCGGTAAAACCCCCCACTATTTGGCCTGTTTTCGTAAGTCTCTGTCAGGACGGGGAAAATCCCTTCTGCGTTGGCTTGACGGGGCATACCCGGCTGTCTACAGTGTGGTCATAAGTGGGAAAAAGTGGTGAAGAATGGCAGCCACGGGTCGCCTAAGGGGAATAAATTGTTTCGCGGTGTCACCCAGATCAATCTTGACGCAAAGGGGCGCATAGCCTTCCCCAGCCGCTATCGCGAGCGGCTGTCGAGCCTTTGCGACGGGAATCTGGTGGTCACCGTCGACCGCGACCACTGCCTGTTGATCTACCCCCTGCCGGAGTGGGAGGACATCGAGCAGAAGCTGGTCCGGCTGCCCAGCCTCAACCCTACGGCTCGACGTCTGCAGCGGCTGCTGATCGGTCATGCCACCGAATGTCCGCTGGACGGTAACGGCCGGATACTGCTGCCGGGTCCGCTGCGGAGCTTCGCCGGACTCGACAAGCGCACCGTGCTGATCGGCCAGGGCAACAAGTTCGAGCTCTGGGACGAGGACAGCTGGACGACGCGCCGGGATGAATGGCTGGCGGAAGGGACCGATGCCGAGGAGCTGCCGGATGACCTGCAATCGCTGTCGCTCTAAGGGGGGTGAGTGGTGAACGCGCCACGAGAGCATGCGGCCGTCATGCGCGACGAGGCGGTGGCCGCCCTCGCTCCGCGGATCGACGGTGTGTATGTGGACGCCACCTACGGACGCGGCGGCCATGCCGGGGCGCTTCTCGAGGCGCTGGGTGAAGGGGCACGCCTGTGGCTGGTGGATCGTGATCCCGAGGCCGTCGCGCAGGCGTACGAACGCCACGGCCATGATCCCCGCTGCCGGATCCTGCAGGCCAACTTCGCCGAACTGGGCGTAGAGCTGCGCGCCGCCGGTCTGGCGGGCCGGGTCTCCGGGATCCTTCTGGATCTGGGCGTGTCCTCTCCCCAGCTTGACCAGCCCCAGCGTGGCTTCAGCTTCATGCGCGAGGGACCGCTCGACATGCGCATGGACAATGGCGGGGGCGAAACGGCAGTCGAGTGGCTTGAGCGGGTCGATGCCGGCACGCTGGTGCGCGTGCTCAGGGAGTACGGCGAAGAGCGCTACGCCCGTCGCATTGCGGCGGCGATTGTGGCGGCGCGGGACGCCGCCGCGCTGCCGCAGACCACCACGGGACTGGCTCGGCTGATCACCGAGGCGGTGCCGCGGCCCGAACCGGGTCGCCATCCGGCGACACGCAGCTTTCAGGCGATCCGTATCCACCTCAATGGCGAGCTGGAATCGCTGAGCCGGCTGCTCGATGACATCTGCGAGTTGCTTGAGCCCGGCGGCCGCCTGGTGGTGATCAGTTTTCATTCCCTCGAGGACCGTCGCGTCAAGCGTTTCATGACGCGCAACAGCCAGGTCGGCGATCTGCCGCCCGGGGCCGGTGTCGTGCCCGCGGAAAAGCGCCCGGGGCTGCGCCGCATCGGGCGCGCCCACCGGCCCGCCGAAGCCGAGGTGCAGCGCAACCCACGCGCACGCAGCGCCACCCTGCGCATCGCGGAGCGGTTGCCATGAAACGCCCGATCCTTACATTGCTGCTACTGGGCGTGCTGGCGGTGGGCTCGGCGGTTGCGGTGGTGGAGGTGCGCCACGAAACCCGCAGTCTTTTCGTCACCCTCGAGTCACTGCGCGACAACCGTGATCAGCTCAACACCGCATGGCGGCAGCTGCAGCTCGAGCAGGGTGCCCTTGCCATGCAGTCCCGGGTCGAGCGCATTGCCCGTGAGTCCATCGGTCTCAAGGCGATCGATCCACAGAACACGACGCTGATCCGGCTGGAATCCGGGGGCGAGCGACAATGAACCGGCGCAAGGCCCGCTCCGTGGCACCGCCGGCGTGGCGTCGTGTGCTGGTGCTGGTCTTGCTGCTGGCGCTGCCGGTGGTGTTGATGGCGCGGGCCGTATCGCTGCAGCTGATCGATGGGCCGTTCCTGCAGGGACAGGGGGAGCAGCGTCATCTGCGGGTGGAATCCCTGCCCGCGCATCGCGGCACGATCCGCGACCGGCAGGGCCAGCCGCTGGCCATCAGCGCACCGGTGGACTCGGTCTGGGCGGATCCGCGCGTGACCACACAAGAGGCTTCGCAGCAGGATCTGGCCGCGCTGGCCCGCCTGCTCGACACCGATCCGGCCAGGCTGCGTTCGGACCTGAACGAGCGCCGCGAACGGGCGTTTTTCTACCTCGAGCGCCATGTCAGCCCGGACCTTGCCGCCCGGGTGAGCGCACTGGATGTCCCCGGCGTCGCCCTGCAGCGTGAATACCGCCGGTTCTATCCCACTGGAGAGGTCAGTGGCCATGTGCTCGGCTTCACCAACATCGATGATCACGGCCAGGAGGGCCTCGAACTCGCCTACGATGATTGGTTGTCCGGTGAGCCGGGCGCCAAGCGGGTTCTGCGCGACCGCCACGGGCGCAATATCGAGGATGTCGAGCGACTGCGCGAGCCTGATCCCGGGCATGATCTGACACTGACCCTCGACAAACGCCTGCAGTACGTCGCCTACCGCGAGCTCAAGGCCGCCGTCGAGCGGCATCAGGCCGCCAGTGGCTCCATCGTGCTGATGGACGCGGACAATGGCGACATCCTGGCGATGGCCAATCAGCCTTCGTTCAATCCCAATCGCCGCTCGGAGATGACCGGTGGGCGTTACCGCAACCGCGCTGTCACCGACATCTACGAACCCGGCTCGGTGGTGAAGCCGTTTACGGTACTGGCGGCGCTGCGCACGGGTCGCTATACCCCCGAGACCGTCGTCGAGACGGCGCCGGGTGTCATGCGGGTGGGTGGCCATCAGGTGCGTGATGTCCGCAATTTCGGCGAGCTCACGGTCGCCGGCGTGCTGCGCAAGTCGAGCAATGTCGGTGCCGCGCAGATGGCGCTGTCCCTCGAGTCGGGGCAGGTCTGGCAGACACTCAACAGCCTCGGCATTGGCGAACCCAGTGGCGTGGGGCTGCCTGGCGATAGCGCTGGCAGGCTTTCTTCCATGCCCTCGGAGCGCCCCATCGAGCGGGCGACCCTCGCCTTTGGTTACGGCCTGTCGGTGAGCAATCTGCAGCTGGCAAGGGCCTACTCGGCCATCGCCTCCGGTGGGGAACTGCCCACGCCCGCGCTGATCGCGGACGGGCGCCGGCCGGACCCCGAGCGGGTGATGAGCGCCCGGCGCGCCGCCCAGCTCCGCGAAATGCTGACCGCTGTGACCGAGTCCGGAGGCACGGCGACACAGGCGGCCATTCCCGGCTATCAGGTCGCCGGCAAGACCGGCACCAGCCGCAAGGCCGTGTCCGGCGGTTATGCGGAGGACCGTTACATCTCGACCTTTGCGGGCATGGCACCGGCCAGTGACCCGCGTTTTGTGGCCGTGGTGACAATCGATGAGCCCAGCGGTGATGCCTACTACGCGGGCCCCGTGGCCGGGCCGGTGTTTGCGGCGGTGATGGGTGACGCGCTGCGGTTGTATAACGTGATGCCCGATGCAGCCTTCGACCAGCCGGGTCTGACCGTGGCCGGCGGAGAGTCGCCATGAGCCGGGTCTGGTCCGCCGAAGCGCTGCTTGCCCCCTGGCTGGTGGATGCCCGGTTGAAGGGCGTTGGCGTGACCGGTATCGCGCTTGATGCCCGGCAGCTTGCCCCGGGTGGCCTGTTTCTGGCGTTGGCCGGTCATCGGGCCCATGGCCTGGACTATCTCGATCAGGCCCTCGCGGCCGGGGCGGGCGTGGTGCTCTATGAACCCGCGGCCGGGCAGGACCACCCCGCCATCGCCGCGCGCTGCGACGCGGCCGGCGCCGTGGCCATCGCCCGGGCCGGCGTCGGCGCGCTGGCCAGCGCCATCGCCGGTCGATTCTACGATGAGCCATCGCAAGCGATGACGGTGATCGCGGTCACGGGCACCGATGGCAAGACCTCGGTCTCCCACTACATCGCCCAGATGGCCGAAGATCTGCAGGGACCGGCGGCGGTGATGGGGACCGTAGGCTGGGGGCGCCCGGGGCAGCTCCGCGCCTCGACACAGACCACCGCCGATCCGGTCAGTATTCAGGCGCGCCTGGCGTCGCTGCGGGACGACGGCATTTGCTGCGTGGCGATGGAAGTCTCCTCGCATGCCCTGGCGCAACACCGAGTGGATGGCGTGACGTTTGCCACCGCAGTGCTGACCCATGTGGGGCGCGATCATCTTGACTACCACGGCTCGGCGGCGGCCTATGGCGCCGCCAAGCGTCGTCTGTTCGCGTGGCCCGGCCTGCGCCGTCAGGTCCTCAATGGGGAGGATGCCGTGGGCGCGGATCTGGCCGCGCATCCGCTATCGGACGCCACCCCAGTTGTCTACGGCCGGACGGGTGCCGCTGATCTGTGCCTGTCGCGGCTCGAGCGTCGGGCGGAGGGGCTCGAGCTGGGCATCGATCATGCCGGTCGGCAGCATACCGCTCACCTGCCGCTGATCGGCGATTTCAATGCCCTCAACGCCCTCGCGGCGCTGGGCGCATTGATCGAGCCCGGCAATGTGCCGGCGGCGCTGGGAGCATTGGGCCGGCTGCAACCGGTACCGGGTCGCATGGAGCGATTCACCGTGGAGGGCGGTCCGGTGGTGATTGTCGACTATGCGCACACCGCCGGGGCCCTCGCGGCGGCGCTCGATGCCCTGCGACCCCATGTCCGCGGCCGGTTATGGGTGGTCTTTGGCTGCGGGGGCGATCGTGACACCGGCAAGCGGCCCCTGATGGGAGCGGCTGCCGGCCAGCGCGCCGATGGCATCATTCTGACCAGCGACAACCCCCGTTCCGAGTCGCCGGCGGCGATTCTCGAGGCCATCCGGGCCGGCTGCGCGGGCCACGGTGACTGCCGGGTCATCGAGGATCGCGCAAGCGCGATCACCGCCGCCATCGAAATGGCCGGTCCCGGCGATGCCGTGCTGATCGCCGGCAAGGGCCACGAGACCGAGCAGCAGATCGGCGCCACGGCCCACGCCTTCAGTGATCGTGACTGTGCGGCCAGCGTGCTGTCGCGGAGGGCGGGCTGATGGAAGCGGTGCGGTTGCTGTCCCTGGTGACTGAGTTCGGCGGCGAATCGCGGGGCGGTGAGGTGACCGTCACAGGGGTCGCCATCGATTCACGCCGCGTCAGCCCCGGGGACCTGTTCATTGCCCTGCGTGGCGAGCGGATCGACGGACACGAATGCATCGATGCCGCGGCCCGGGCCGGTGCCGCGGCCGCGCTGGTCGATCACTACACCGACGCGGCGCTGCCGCAGTGGCGGGTGGACAACCCGCAGCGGGTGCTCATCGAGCTGGCCTGCCGCGCCCGGTCGGCGAGCCGTGCCCGGGTGGTGGGTGTGACCGGCAGCAATGGCAAGACCACGGTCAAGGAAATGCTCGCCGCCATCCTCGGGCGCTGCGGTACCACCCGGGCCACTGAAGGCAACCTGAACAATGAGCTGGGGGTGCCGCTGACGCTCTGTGGCATCGATCCGGATGATGACTTCGCCATCGTCGAGATGGGCTGCGGTAAACCCGGCGATATCGCGCTGCTGGCAAGCTGGGCGCGTCCATGGGTCGGTGTGGTGACACATGCCGGTCCGGCCCACCTGGAGGGTTTTGGCAGTGTGGCGGCGGTGGCCGACTGCAAGGGCGAGCTGTTCGAGGAACTGCCGGCCAAGGGTTATGCCATCGTCAATGCCGACGACCCCTACGCGGCGGTCTGGGAGCAAAAGGCGGCGCATTGCCATATAAAGCGCTTCAGCCTCGACGGCCATGCCGCCGACGTCACAGGGGTGGAGCGGGCCGACGGCCGGCTCGAGATCCGTTTCGAGGATGCCGCCATCACCGCCGCGGTGGCCCTGCCCGGGCGTCATAACCGGGCCAATGCGCTGGCGGCCGCCGCCGCGGCGCGTGCGGCCGGGGCCAGCCTCGAGGCCATCGCCGACGGGCTCATGGCCGTGGCCCCCGTCGCGGGACGACTTCAGTATCGCGACGGCCTCGCCTCGATGACGCTGGTGGATGACAGCTACAACGCCAACCCGGCTTCCCTGACGGCGGCACTCGAGACACTGACCGCGACCGGGACACCGCTCTGGCTGGTCCTGGGCGATATGGCGGAGTTGGGCGATGCAGGCCCGGCGCTGCATCGCCGCGCGGGCGAGCAGGCCCGCGAGCTGGGGGTCGAGCGCTTATTCGCCACCGGTCCGCTCGCGGCCCATGCGGCCGAGGGCTTCGGTGCCGGCGGCGCCGGATTTGCGACCCGCGCTGAACTGGTGGAGGCGGTCAAGACCGCCGCCCGGCCCGGGATCAACGTGCTGGTCAAGGGATCGCGCTCGGCGGCGATGGATGAAGTCGTCGCCGCACTGGCGGCCGGCGGGTCAGGGGAGGGACGCGCATGCTCCTGATGCTTGCCGAACAGCTGGAGGCGTTCTACAGCGCGTTCAATGTTTTTCAGTATCTGACCTTCCGGGCCATCCTCGGCACGCTGACGGCGCTGGGCATCGGTCTGCTGGTGGGGCCCTGGCTGATCGGTCGGCTGCAGCGTCATCAGGTCGGCCAGTATGTCCGCACCGATGGGCCGGTCAGTCATTATTCCAAGGCCGGCACACCCACCATGGGGGGCGCCCTCATGCTGGTGGGCATTGGTGTGGCCACGCTCCTGTGGGGGGATCTGACCAATCGCTATGTCTGGCTCGTGCTGCTCACGACGCTGACCTTCGGGGCGATCGGCGGCACCGACGACTGGCTGAAACTCACCCGCGGCAGCAGCGAAGGGCTGCGGGCCCGCTCCAAACTGCTGCTGCAGAGCATTGCCGCGCTGATTGCCGGCGCGGTCCTGTTCGCGATGGCCACTTCACCCGTCCAGACCACGCTGATCCTGCCCTTTCTCAAGGATGTGGCGATCCCGCTGGGCATCCTGCTGATTCCGCTGACATGGCTGGTGGTGGTGGGCGCCTCGAATGCGGTCAACCTCACCGACGGGCTCGATGGCCTTGCCATCATGCCAACGGTCCTCGTCGGCGGTGCCCTGGGGATCTTCGCCTACGCCAGCGGCAATGTGAATTTCGCCGATTATCTGGCGATCCCCTACGTCGCCGGGGCGGGCGAGCTGACGGTTTTCGTCGGCGCGCTGGTGGGCGCGGGGCTGGCCTTTCTGTGGTTCAACACCTATCCGGCGCAGGTGTTCATGGGCGATGTCGGGTCGCTGGCGATGGGTGCGGCCCTGGGCATGATCGCCATGGTGGTCCGTCAGGAGGTCGTGCTGTTCATCATGGGGGGCGTGTTCGTCGCCGAGACGGTATCGGTGATGATCCAGGTGCTCTGGTTCAAGCGCACCGGGCGTCGCGTCTTTCGCATGGCACCGCTTCATCACCACTTCGAGCTCAAGGGTTGGCCGGAACCGCGGGTCATCGTGCGGTTCTGGATTGTCTCGGTGGTGCTGGTGCTCATCGGTCTGGCCACGTTGAAGCTGCGATGACGGGAGAGGCACACATGCACACCGGCATCGAATGGGATCAGATGGTGGTCGGTCTGGGCGAGTCCGGCCATGCGGCGGCCTGTCATCTGGCCGATGCGGGCCATCGCGTCGCGGTCATGGATACCCGCGTGGACCCGCCCCGGGGCGCTGCTCTGCGGGCGCAGCATCCGGATGTTCCGGTCATCACCGGCGATCTGGATGAGCGGCTGCTGGCTGACGCCGATGAAATCGTCCTCAGCCCCGGGGTCGATCCCCGCCATCCCGCACTGCGGGCGGCGCAGCGGCGCGGGCAGTCGATCATCGGCGAGATCGAGCTGTTTGCCCGGGCGGTGAACGCCCCGGTGATCGCGATCACCGGCTCCAACGGCAAGACCACCGTCACCCGTATGGTCGCGGCGATGGCCGAGCAGGCCGGAATCGATGTCGCCGCCGGTGGCAACCTTGGCCCGGCGGCGCTTTCGCTGCTGGCGAGCCAGCCGCGCGCCGAACTGTTCGTGCTCGAGCTGTCGAGTTTCCAGCTCGAGACCACCGTATCGCTGCAGCCGCAGGTGGCGGCCGTCCTCAATCTGAGCCCTGATCACCTTGACCGCTACGATGACATGGCGGCCTACGCCGCAGCCAAGGCGCGGATCTTCCGCCATGCCGGACACGCGGTCCTCAATGCTGACGACCCCTGGGTAAGGGGCATGGCGGGCGACGCCGCCGCCGTCCACCGGTTCGGCGACGCTGCGCCGCCGGCATCGGCCTGGCGAATCGGCCGGCACCACGGCGACGCCTGGCTGATGGCCGGCGAGACGCCGGTGATGCCGCGCGACGCCCTCGCCCTGCCGGGGCACCACAATGCACTGAATGCGCTGGCGGCGCTTGCCATCGGCGAGGCCGCCGGTCTTGACCGCGACGCGATGGTGACTGCCCTGACTGCATTCCGGTCACTGCCGCATCGCACCGAGTCGCTCGGCTGGCGGCAGGGCCGTCAGTGGGTGAACGACTCCAAGGCCACCAATGTGGGTTCCGCGATTGCGGCGATCCGTGGGCTGGAAGGGCCGCTGGTGTTGATCGCCGGCGGTGACGGCAAAGGCCAGTCGTTCGCCGCTCTGGGAGTGGCGCTGGCGGAGACCGGCCGCGCGGCGGTGCTGTTCGGCCGCGATGCGGCAGCGCTCGCCGACGCCCTTGCCGGCCATGTGGACGTGACCACGGCGGCCGATCTGGACGCAGCCCTGCAGGCCGCACGGCGCGTATCGCGGCGCGGGGATGTGATCCTGCTGTCGCCCGCCTGTGCCAGTCTGGATCAGTTCACCGACTACCGTGCACGCGGCGATCACTTCCGCCGTTGGGTGGAGGCGCTACCCCATGACTGAGCGCCTGTCACTGTCCGTACTCACCGCGCCCTTCGCAGGCCGGCTTCCGGCCGCTGGCGAATTCGACCGCCCGCTGCTGGTGGCGATCCTGGTCCTGGCGGCGCTGGGACTGGTGATGATGGCGTCGGCCTCGGTGGCGATTGGCGAGGCATCCAGCGAGTCGGCCACGCATTTCCTGCGGCGTCAGGCGGCGTTTCTGGGGCTTGGGATGCTGGCCTTCGCGGTCTGCCTGCGCATTCCCCTGACCTTCGTGGCCGCCGTATCCGCGCCGCTGCTGGTCCTGTCGTTCGCGCTGCTGATCGCCGTGCTCATTCCGGGGGTCGGGCGCGAGGTGAATGGCGCTACCCGCTGGATCCCGCTGGGACCGGTCAATCTTCAGGTCTCGGAATTCATCCGACTGTTCGTGCTCATCTATTTCGCCGCCCTTCTGGCGCGTCATGGGGAGCGGGTCCGGGCCTCCGCGGCGCCGATGCTGCCGGTCGCGCTGGTGATGGCGGCGGTGGGCGCGCTCCTGCTGGCGCAACCCGACTTCGGCGCCCTCGCGGTGCTCGCGGCCACGGTGGGTGGTGTGCTGTTCATCGCCGGCGTGCCGCTACTGATCTTTGTGGTGTTGGGCACTGTCGCGGTGTTGGCGGGAGTCGCGCTGATCATTGCCGAACCCTATCGCCTGGAGCGCTTCACGGCGTTCACCGACCCCTGGGCGGATCCGTTCGCCAGTGGCTTTCAGCTCACCCAGTCGCTGATTGCCGTCGGCCGTGGCGAGTGGCTGGGGGTTGGTCTCGGCAACAGCGTCCAGAAGCTTTTCTATCTGCCGGAGGCGCATACCGACTTCGTCTTTGCCGTGATGGCCGAAGAGCTCGGCGTGGTCGGCATGGCGGTCACCATCGGCCTGTACAGCTTCATCGTGTGGCGCGGCTGCGGCATCGGGGCGGCCAGTCTGCGCAGCGGGCGGCTGTTCGGTGGCCTGCTGGCCTACGGGGTGGCCATTGCATTCGGGCTGCAGGCGTTCGTGAACATGGGCGTCAATCTGGGACTTCTGCCCACCAAGGGCCTGACCCTGCCGTTGATGAGCTACGGCGGTAGCAGTCTGATCGTGACCGCGCTGGCACTGGGGCTGCTGATGCGGGCCGATCTCGAGTGCCGGCAAGCCGGCCGGGCGGCCAGTCAGCGGCCGCGGCGGAGGGCGACATGACCCCGCGACCGATCCTGATCATCGCCGGTGGCACCGGCGGGCATGTCTTCCCGGCGCTGGCCGTGGCCGAGGTCCTCGCCCGGCAGTCGGTGCCGGTGATCTGGCTGGGAACACCGCTTGGCCTCGAGGCCCGCGTGGTTCCCCAGGCCGACATCCCCCTCGAGACAGTGACCGTGCGGGGCCTGCGCGGTAATGGCTGGGCCGGATGGCTCAAGGCGCCGTGGATGGTGGCGCGGGCGGTTTTTGAAACGCTCGCGGTACTGCGTCGGCATCGGCCGCGGGCGGTCCTGGGAATGGGTGGCTACGTGGCGGGGCCGGGAGGCATTGCGGCCTGGCTCCGGAAGATCCCGCTGATCATTCACGAGCAGAATGCGATTGCCGGGCTGACCAATCGGCTGCTCTCGCGGCGGGCCACCCGCGTGCTGACCGGGCTGGACGCGACGTTCCCCGGTGATCGGGCGACGACCTTTACCGGCAATCCGGTGCGCGGTGCCATCACCGCACTGGCCGAGACGGACCCGGCGCCGGCGGCGCCCCATCCGCGGCTGCTGGTGATCGGCGGCAGTCTCGGGGCGCGCACCCTCAACCGGGTGGTGCCCGAAGCGCTCGCCCGGCTGCCTGTGGCGGAGCGGCCGACGGTGCTGCACCAGGCGGGCGAGCGGAGTCTGGAGACGGCCCGGTCCGGCTATCGCGAGGCGGCCATTGAGGCGGATGTCCGTGCCTTCATCGATGATATGGCGGGCGCCTATCACGCTGCCGATGTGGTGATCTGCCGGGCCGGCGCGCTGACCGTCTCGGAACTGGCGGCGGTGGGACGCGCCGCGATCCTGGTGCCGTATCCCTACGCCGTGGACGATCATCAAAGCGCCAACGCCCGGTTTCTGGTGGAGGCCGATGCGGCGCGGATGATCGCCGACGATGCGCTGTCGGCGGAGGGCCTGGCGGCGGTGCTGCGGCCGCTGCTGACCGAGCCGGCGACGCGGGCCCGGATGGCTGCCAACGCCCGGCATGTCGGACGCCCGCGGGCGGCCGAGCAGGTCGCCGATATCTGCCTGGAGGTGAGCGCATGAACAGCCTCCAGCCCCAGACCCCGGGTGGCCCCGGCGCCATGGGCCCGGTCCAGCGTCTGCATTTTGTGGGCGTCGGCGGGGCCGGCATGGGCGGCATCGCCGAAGTCCTGCTCAACCTGGGCTACACGGTCAGCGGTTCGGATCTGCGTGAGAATGCCGTGATCGAGCATCTCCGCGGTCTGGGTGCGGGCATCGCCATCGGGCATCGGGCCGAGCAGGTGCGTGACGCCGATGCGGTGGTCATCTCCAGCGCCGTCACCGAAGACAATCCCGAGGTGATCGCCGCCCGGGCCGCGCGTGTGCCCGTGGTCCCACGCGCCGAGATGCTCGCCGAGCTGATGCGCTTCCGGTTTGGTATTGCGGTGGCGGGCACCCATGGCAAGACCACCACCACCAGCCTGGTGGCGAGCATCCTCGGCGAGGCGGATCTGGATCCGACCTTCGTGATCGGCGGCCGGCTGAACAGCGCCGCCAGTCATGCACGCCTTGGCACCGGCCGTTATCTGGTTGCCGAGGCGGATGAAAGCGATGCCTCGTTCCTCTATCTCAACCCCATGCTCGCGGTGGTCACCAATATCGATGCCGACCATCTGGAGACCTATGGTGGTGATTTCGATCGGCTGCGCGCGACGTTCATCGAGTTTCTCCACCACCTGCCGTTCTACGGGCTGGCCGTGCTCTGCGACGATGATGCCGAGCTGCGCTCACTGGCCGGCGAACTGGCGCGGCCGGTGCGCACCTACGGGTTTTCCGCCAGTGCCGACGTCCGGGCAACCGATGTCGTTGCCGACGCCGGCCGCAGTCATTTCACGGTGCGGGCCGAGGGATTCGAGCCGATGCCGGTCACCCTCAATCTGCCCGGCCGCCACAATGTGCTCAATGCGCTGGGGGCCATTGCCGTGGCCCGGGCGCTGAATGTTGCCGATACCGCGATTCAGCAGGCCCTCGGGGCGTTCGCCGGCATCGGCCGGCGCTTCCAGCAGCTCGGGCGGCTGCCCGTCGCCGGCGGCAGCAGCCTGCTCATGGACGACTATGCGCATCATCCCCGCGAGATCGAGGCGGTCACCGAGGCGCTGCGCAGTAACTGGCCGGGACAGCGGCTGGTGGTGATTTTCCAACCCCATCGATTCACCCGCACCCGCGATCTGTTTGACGACTTCGCGCGGGTCCTGGGCGAGGCCGATCTGCTGCTGGTCACCGAGGTCTACGGCGCCGGTGAAGCCCCACTGCCCGGCGCCGACGCCCGCAGTCTGTGCCGCGCCATCCGGCTGCGCGGTCAGGTGGACCCGGTGTTCGTCGGCGACCTTGATGAGCTGATCTCGATCCTGCCGGCCATGCTGCGGGCCGACGATGTGGTGATCACCCTCGGTGCCGGCAGCATTGGCACGGCGCTGCCGCGGCTGCTGGCCGGGGAGGCACGGTCATGACGATGGCTCACGGTCAGCTGCGTCAATCCGTTCCCATGGCGCGCCACACGACCTGGCGCGTCGGTGGCCCCGCGGCGCGGGTCTATGAACCAGTGGACAGCCGTGACCTGGCCCGCTTTCTGGCCAGCGATCAGGCCGTCGAGCCGTTCCACTGGCTGGGTCTGGGCAGCAATCTGTTGATCCGCGACGGCGGCCTGCAGGGGACCGTGATCCGCCTGCACCGGGGACTGTCCTCGCTGCAGGATCAGGGCGAGGGGCGGATGCGGGTCGATGCCGGTGTCCCCTGCGCGAAGCTGGCGCGGGAATGCGGCCGACGGGGTTATGTCGGGGCGGCGTTCTTTGCCGGCATCCCGGGTACGACCGGCGGCGCGCTGGCGATGAATGCCGGTGCCTGGGGCGGTGATACCTGGTCGCAGGTGGAGTCAGTGGAAACCGTCGATCGTCACGGCACCCTCCGCGAGCGTGATCCCGCCGACTTCGCCGTGGGGTATCGCGAGGTACGCGGAATGGAGGGTGAGTGGTTTACCGCCGCGACCTTCCGTTTTCAGCCGGACGGTGATCCGGCTGCACTCAAGGCCCGGGTCAAGGACCTGCTCGCCGAGCGGGCCGAGAAGCAGCCCACCGGCATTGCCAGTGGTGGGTCGGTGTTCCGGAACCCGCCCGGTGATCATGCGGCGCGGCTGATCGAGGCGGCCGGGCTCAAGGGCGCCCGCCAGGGCGGCGCCCGGGTGTCCGAGAAACACGCCAACTTCATCGTCCACGACGGCGAGGCCTGCGCGGCCGATATCGAGGCGCTCATCGACCGGATCCGGGCCACCGTGCAGGCCGTTTACGGCGTCACCCTGGAGACCGAGGTCCGCATCATCGGGGAGGCGTTGTCCCATGACGCTTGATGCACACCTCCAGGGGCATGATCCCGGCCGGGTGGCCGTGCTGATGGGCGGCCACTCGGCGGAGCGCGAAATCTCACTGGCCAGCGGCGGCGAGTGCCTGGCGGCGCTGCAGGCGATGGGGGTCGAGGCCACGGCCTTTGACCCCGCCGAGCGCCCGGTGGCGGCCCTTGCGGACTATGACCGTGCTTTCATCGCCCTGCACGGGCCGGGCGGCGAGGATGGCGTGATGCAGGGTGCGCTGGAGGCCATGGGCATCCCCTACACCGGCAGCGGCGTGCTGGCCTCGGCCCTCGGCATGGACAAGCTGCGCAGTAAATGCATCTGGCAGGCGATGGAGCTGCCCACGCCGGCTTTCCGTGTGCTGCGGCATGGCGACGACCCGCAGGCGGTGGTCGAGGCGCTGGGGCTGCCGCTTTTCGTCAAGCCGCTGCGTGAGGGGTCAAGCATGGGCACGGCCCGGGTGGATCGCGGCGCCGACCTGGCCGCGGCGGCCGAGCAGGCGCGGGCGTTTGGTGGGGCGGCGCTGGTCGAGCGCTGCATCGACGGCCCCGAATACACGCTTGCGCTGCTGGCGGACCGCGACCTGCCCGCCATTCGCATCGAGGTGGATGAACCGTTTTATGACTACCGCGCCAAGTACCAGTCCGAGTCCACGCGGATGGTCCTGCCCTGCGGTCTGGACGTGGCGGCCGAGGCGCGGATGGCGCAGCTGGCGCGTCGCGCTTTTGCCGCGATCGGCGCCTGCGGCTGGGGGCGTGTGGATGTCATGGCGGATTCCGAGGGCGGTCTGTGGCTGCTCGAGGTGAACACCATCCCGGGCATGACCGATCACTCGCTGGTGCCGGCTGCGGCCGCATCCGCCGGGATCGGGATGCACGAGCTGGTGGCGCGGATTCTGCTGACGAGCTGGAGGCATGGTGACGGACAGTGAGCGGTTTTGTGAGCCAACGCGCGGCGCTGTTGCTGTTGCTGGGATGCCTGACGGCACTCGGCGCCGGCGCCCTGCATGCCCTCGACCGGGGCTGGGTGGGGCCGTTGCTGCCCCTCGAGCGGATCGGCTTCGACGGCGAGCTGGCGCGCCTGCAGGCCTCGGAGCTGCGCGCGGCGCTGAGTGGATCGCTGCAGGGCGGGTTGCTAACCGCCGACGTGACCGCGATCCGCGAGGCGGTCGAGTCGCGGCCGTGGGTGGCCACGGCGACCGTCCGGCGGGTCTGGCCGGATGCCCTGCGGGTCACCATCGATGCGCATCAGGCAGTGGCGATCTGGGGGGAGGGCGCGCTGATGAACGCCGATGCCGACCTGTTCCGGCCCAGCCCGCTGCCGGACCTGTCGCTACCGGCCCTGGCCGGTCCGCCGGGCAGTGCCGAGCGGGTGCTCGCCCGTTATCGGGCGCTGCAGGCCCGGCTCGAGCCAGTCTCTCTGAAGGCCGTGGCGCTGACGCTGAACGAGCGTCGGGCGTGGACGCTGACACTCGACGGTGGCGGGGTCGTGCGTCTGGGCCGCGACTCGGTCGACGCCCGCCTGGCGCGCTTTGTCGCCGCCTGGCAGCAGTTGCCCGAGACCGATCAACGACAGCCGGCGGTGGCCGATCTGCGCTACCCCGATGGATTTGCCCTGCGGTGGCAGGACGAGGAATGAGTCAATGACAAGAAAACAGGAACGCAATCTGCTGGTGGGCCTGGATATCGGCACCTCGAAGGTCGTGGCGATTGTGGGTGAGATGCAGGCGGGCGGCGATGTCGAGGTGATCGGCATCGGTTCGCACCGCTCGCGGGGCCTGAAAAAGGGCGTCGTGGTCAATATCGAGTCCACGGTCCAGTCCATCCAGCGTGCGGTGGAGGAGGCCGAGCTCATGGCCGGTTGCCAGATCCACTCGGTCTATGTGGGCATCGCCGGCAGCCATGTGCGCTCGCTCAACTCCCACGGCATCGTCGCCATCAAGGACCGTGAGGTGACCCGCAGCGATGTCGAGCGGGTCCTCGACGCGGCGCGGGCCGTGGCCATTCCCGCGGATCAGGAGATCCTCCACACCCTGCCGCAGGAGTACATCATCGACAGCCAGGAAGGCGTCCGGGAACCGGTGGGGATGTCCGGTGTGCGCCTCGAGGCCAAGGTCCACATGGTGACCGGTGCGGTCAGCGCCGCCCAGAACATCGTCAAGTGCATCCGGCGCTGCGGGCTTGAGGTGGACGATGTGATCCTCGAGCAGCTGGCGTCGAGCCACGCCGTGCTGACCGAGGACGAAAAGGAACTGGGCGTCTGTCTGGTGGACATCGGCGGCGGCACCACCGACATCGCGGTATTCACCGATGGCGCCATCCGTCATACCGCGGTGATTCCCATTGCCGGCGACCAGGTCACCAACGACATTGCGGTGGCGCTGCGCACGCCCACCCAGCACGCCGAGGACATCAAGATGCGCTACGCCTGCGCGCTGTCCCAGCTTGCGACCAGTAACGAGACCATCGAGGTGGCCTCGGTGGGAGATCGCCCGCCGCGGCGGCTGTCCCGCCAGACCCTTGCCGAGGTCGTCGAGCCCCGCTACGAGGAGCTCATGACGTTGGTCCAGGCGGAACTCCGGCGGAGTGGGTTCGAGGATCTGATTGCCGCCGGCGTCGTGCTGACCGGCGGCAGCTCGAAGATGGAAGGCGCGGTGGATCTCGCTGAGGAGGTCTTCCACACCCCGGTGCGTCTGGGGCTACCGCAACACATGACGGGGCTGACGGATGTCGTCCGCAACCCCATCTACTCCACGGGCGTCGGTCTGCTGCATGGCGGCTGGCAACACCGTGACGAATCGCGTCCGGAACTCTCAGCCGGCGGAGCCCAGGGCTTCACGGCGGTATGGGGCCGGATGAGGGACTGGTTCAAGGGAAATTTCTGATTCATCGACGGAGGGTGAAGCAATGTTCGAGTTAATGGATAGCTACAACCAGAATGCGGTCATCAAGGTCGTCGGCGTCGGCGGTGGCGGCGGCAACGCCGTGCAGCACATGGTGGCCGCCGATGTGGACGGGGTGGATTTCATCTGCGCCAACACCGATGCCCAGGCACTGCGTAACAGCTCGGCCCGGACCACGCTGCAGTTGGGTCAGGGCATCACCAAGGGGCTGGGCGCCGGGGCCCATCCGCAGGTCGGCCGCGAGGCCGCCGATCACGACCGGGAGCGGATCGCCGAGGTGCTGGAAGGCGCCGACATGGTGTTCATCACCGCCGGCATGGGCGGCGGGACCGGCACCGGGGCGGCGCCGGTGGTGGCGCAGATCGCCCGCGAAATGGGCGTGCTGACGGTGGCCGTGGTCACCAAGCCGTTCCCGTTCGAGGGCAAGAAGCGCATGAGCGTGGCCGAGGAGGGGATCCGCGAGCTCGAGCGTGAGGTCGACTCGCTGATCACCATCCCCAACGAAAAGCTGCTTGCGGTGCTGGGTCAGGAGCTGACGCTGCTGAACGCGTTCAAGTCGGCCAACGATGTCCTGCTCGGGGCCGTCAAGGGCATTGCCGAGCTCATCACACGCCCCGGCCTGATCAACGTCGACTTCGCTGACGTGCGCACGGTGATGTCCGAGATGGGCATGGCGGTGATGGGATCCGGTGAGTCCAGCGGCGAGGGCCGGGCGCGCGAGGCCGCGGAACGGGCCATTGCCTGCCCGCTGCTCGAGGATGCCAATATCGCCGGCGCCAATGGCGTGCTGGTGAATGTGACCGCGGGGCTGGACCTGTCCATCGGCGAGTTCGATGAAGTGGGTAATGCCGTCAAGGAGTTTGCCTCGGACGAGGCGACCGTCGTGGTGGGCACCGTGATCGATCCCGAGCTCGAGGGCGAGATCCGGGTCACGGTGGTGGCGACCGGTCTGGCCGCTGATCGCCCGGCGCAGGAGCCCGAGGCGGCGCCGGCCGCACGGCTGGTTCCGCGTAAGGCGGCGAGTGGTGATCCGGCCAGCGAGACCCCCGAACGGCCGGCCGCCCGTCAGTGGAGTGCCAACGGCAGCAATGCCGCCGCAGCGGGTAGCGACATGGAATACCTGGATATTCCGGCGTTTCTCCGCCGCCAGGCCGACTGACCGAGCCTGCCGGGTGGGCCGGGTTTCTGCTATGCTGCAACGCTAATTTGCCGCGCACTTTTCTGGACAGGGTTGATGATTCGACAACGCACGCTCAAAAACAGCATCCGGGCGACCGGTGTCGGGCTCCACACGGGGGAGAAGGTCTACCTGACCCTGCGCCCGGCACCGGCCAATACCGGTATCCGCTTCTGTCGGATCGACCTTGACCCGGTCGTCGAGATTGCCGCCGATCCGGAGAATGTGGCCGATACCGTGCTCTCGACCTGTCTGAGCCGGGATGGCGTGCGGGTTGCCACGGTCGAGCATCTGCTCTCGGCCATGGCGGGGCTGGGCATCGACAATGCCTACATCGACCTCTCGGCACCGGAAGTGCCGATCATGGACGGCAGTGCCGGGCCCTTCGTGTTTCTGATCCGCTCGGCCGGGACCCTCGAGCAGGCCGCTCCCAAGCGGTTCGTGCGCATCACCCGCCCGCTGACCATCGAGGAGCCGGACGGCAAGCGCGTCAGTTTCGCGCCTCATGACGGCTTCAAGGTGAGTTACACCCTCGAGTTCGATCACCCGGTGTTCCGGGCCGGCGAGCGCACGGCCGAGGTCGACTTCTCATCCACCTCGTTCGTCAAGGAGGTCAGCCGCGCCCGTACCTTCGGCTTCATGCGCGATATCGAGTACCTGCGCCAGAACAACCTCGCGCTGGGGGGCAGTCTCGACAATGCCATCGTGGTCGATGACTACCGGGTGCTCAACGAGGATGGCCTGCGGTACCAGAATGAGTTCGCCAAGCATAAGATCCTGGATGCCATCGGCGATCTCTATCAGCTCAACCGCAGCCTGATCGGCGCCTTTCACGGCTACAAGTCGGGCCACGAGCTCAACAATCGACTGCTGCGCAAGCTGCTGGTCGAACGCGATGCCTGGGAAGAGGTGACCTTCGAGGGCGACGAGGTGGCGCCGATCACCTACGATCAGCCGCTACCCGTCACCTGAGGCGCCGCGACGGCGTGAGGCCAGGCGTCGCAGCGACTCGGCGAGACGCTCGTCGTCCATGCCGCGGGCGGCGGATTCCAGGTGCCGGGCCGTCTCATCGCTCAGGGTGGCACTCCGACGCCGCGGCGGTCTCGCCGGGGGAGGTGTGGCCAGGCGGATCTGCAGTCGGGCCGGCCGCACCCCCAGGGATTCGCCGGCCGTAGCCAGCAGCGCCGATTGATAGGCGCGCAGCGGCGTCGCCCATGCCGAGCTCTCGGCGGTCACGATCAGCGCATCGGTGGACAGGGCGGCGACCTGCCAGTGGCCGTGCAGGCGCCCGGGCAGGGCGCCGTTGAGTGTGCGCGTCGCCCGCTCGAGCAGGGCGGTCTGGCGCCGGATGGCCTTCATGTCGCTGCTCGATCGCCGCATGATTCCCTGTAGGCGGCCGGGGCCGCCGGCCCTGCGCTCGCTCATCGCCGACTCCTGATTTTCCCGCGTCCGATGCGCTATAGTGATGCGTTCATTCTAAAGCGCATTGGATCGGCATGCTCAGCGGAATCGCAAAAAAGGTCCTTGGCACTCGCAACGACCGTCTGGTCAAACGGCTGCGTCGCCAGGTCACCCGCATCAACGCCCTGGAACCGACCATGCAGGCATTGTCGGACGATGCGCTGCAGGGCATGACGGACAGTCTGCGTGAGCGGCTGAATGGCGGCGAGCGCCTGGACAGTCTCCTGCCCGAGGCCTTTGCGGTGGTCCGGGAAGCGGCCCAGCGGGTCCTCGGCCTGCGCCATTTCGACGTCCAGCTCATCGGTGGCATCGTCCTGCATCAGGGCCGCATCGCCGAGATGAAGACCGGTGAAGGCAAGACCCTGGTGGCCACCCTCGCGGCCTACCTCAACGCCCTGTCCGGTGAGGGTGTGCACATCATCACCGTCAATGATTATCTCGCGCGGCGTGATGCCGAGTGGATGGGGCGGCTCTACCGCTTCCTCGGCCTGGAGGTGGGCGTCGTCGTGCCCGGCATGGAGGGCGAGACCAAGCGCGCCGCCTATCAGGCCGATATCACCTACGGCACGAACAACGAGTTCGGCTTCGACTATCTGCGCGACAACATGGCGCTTCGGGCCGAGGATCAGATGCAGCGCGGCCGGCATTTCGCCATCGTCGACGAGGTCGACTCGATCCTTATCGACGAAGCGCGCACGCCACTCATCATCTCCGGTAAGGCCGAGCAGTCCAGCGACCTGTACGTGAGCATGAACCGGATCGTGCCGGCGCTCGAAGCTCAGGAAGAGGAAGACGGCCCGGGGGATTACTACCTCGACGAGAAGGCCCGTCAGGCCTTTCTGACCGAGTCGGGCCAGGAGCGGGCCGAGGCCCTGCTGCAGGAGGCCGGCCTGCTGAACGAGGGTGAAAGCCTATACGACGCCCGCAACATCGTCATGGTCCATCACCTCAATGCCGCATTGCGCGCTCAGGTGCTGTTCCAGCGCGATGTCCACTATCTGGTCCGGGATGGTCAGATCGTCATCGTCGACGAGTTCACCGGCCGGGCCATGCCCGGGCGGCGCTGGTCCGAGGGGCTGCACCAGGCCATTGAGGCCAAGGAAGGCGTCGAGATCCAGGCCGAAAACCAGACCCTCGCCTCGATTACGTTCCAGAACTTCTTCCGCCTCTACGACAAGCTCTCCGGGATGACCGGTACGGCCGATACCGAGGCGTACGAGTTCCAGCACATCTATGGCTTGGAGGTGGCGGTCATCCCGACGCATCGGCCCATGGTGCGCAAGGATCATCACGACCTGGTGTTCCTCAACCAGGATGATAAATACCAGGCGATCGTTGACGACATCAAGGACTGCAACGCGGGGGGCCAGCCGGTGCTGGTGGGCACGACCTCCATCGAGAGCTCGGAGCTGATCTCCGGCGCCCTGCGCAAGGCGGACATCGCCCACGAGGTGCTCAACGCCAAGGAAAACGAGCGCGAGGCCGGCATCATTGCCGAGGCCGGTCAGCCGGGCGCCGTGACCATCGCGACCAACATGGCCGGTCGTGGCACCGACATCGTGCTGGGCGGCAATCTGGATGTTGAGCTGGCCGAGCTCGGCGCCGAGGCCGACGAGTCGCAGCGCGAGGCACTGCGGCGTGACTGGCAGGCCCGCCATGATCGGGTCATCGAGGCCGGCGGCCTGCATGTGATCGGCACCGAGCGCCATGAGTCACGGCGCATCGACAACCAGCTGCGGGGTCGCTCCGGTCGTCAGGGCGATCCGGGATCGACGCGCTTTTTCCTGTCACTGGATGACAGCCTGCTGCGGATCTTTGCCTCGGAGCGGGTCTCCGGGATGATGCAGCGCCTGGGTATGCAGGAAGGCGAGGCCATCGAGAGCGGCATGGTCTCGCGGGTGATCGAGAACGCCCAGCGCAAGGTCGAAGCGCACAACTTCGACATGCGCAAGCACCTGCTCGAGTTCGACGATGTGGCCAACGACCAGCGCAGCGTCGTCTATGCCCAGCGCAATGAGCTGTTGGTCTCCGATGATATTTCCGGAACCATCGTCGACATGCAGAACGATGTCCTCTCGGAGCTGCTCGATACGCACATGCCGCCGGGCACCATTGATGATCAGTGGGATATTCCGGCCCTCGAGGAGGCCCTGCAGGGCCAGTTCGGCGTGACGCTGCCGGTGGCGCAGTGGCTGGAGGAAGAGGACGAGCTGGATCGTGAGGGCGTGCTCGAGCGGTTGCAGCAGGCGGTCGTCGAGCGCTATAGCGAAAAGGAAGAAGCGGTGAAGGCCATTGGCGTGAATATGCGCGAGGTCGAGAAAAGCTTTCTCCTGCAGGTCCTCGACAACCAGTGGAAAGAGCATCTGGCCGCCATGGACTTCATGCGCCAGGGTATCGGGCTCCGCGGAATGGCGCAGCGCAATCCCAAGCAGGAGTTCAAGAAAGAAGCCTTCCAGATGTTCCAGGAGATGCTCGACGGCATCAAGCGCGAGACGATCCGCATTCTGTTCAACGTCAACGTGCGCAGCCCCGAAGATGCCGAGGCGGCGGACAGCCAGCGGGAGGCGGAGCGTGCCCGGGCCATGCAGTTCGAGCATGCCCAGGCGAGTGCCCTGCAGGGTGCCGGTACGGCGCCGGCGGCGGCTGCCGATGAGGGCGGGGCGGACGCGGATCGCCAGCCCTTCGTGCGCGGTGAGCGCAAGGTCGGTCGCAACGAGGCCTGCCCCTGCGGTTCGGGCAAGAAGTACAAGCACTGCCACGGCCGGCTGTAGCGGGAGACATCCACGATGGCCGTTGCCCAGTCCGAGTTACCGCGCCTGCATCCCGTCGCCGGGGTTCAGCTGGGCGTGGCCGAGGCCGGCGTCCGCAAGGCCGGCGCCAATGATCTGGTGGTGATGGCACTGCAGCCCGGTACCCGGGTGGCCGGGGTCTTCACCCGCAATCTGTTCCGCGCCGCGCCGGTGCGACTCGCTGAAAGCAACCTGCGTGATGACCAGCCGCGTTACCTGCTGATCAATACCGGGAATGCCAATGCCGGCACGGGCCCGGCCGGCGATCAGGCCGCTCGACAGAACTGCGCCGCCTTGGCCGGGTACGCCGGCTGCCGCGCGAGTCAGGTCATTCCGTTTTCCACCGGCGTCATTGGCGAGCCCCTGCCCGCGGCGCGCATCGATGCCGCCCTGCCCGCCGCGCTCGAGGGTCTGCAGCCCGATCATTGGGCGCTGGCCGCCGATGCCATACGCACCACCGACACGCGTCCCAAGGGACGCAGTCAGCGGCTTGCCCTGAGCGGTGGCGAGGTTACGCTCACCGGCATTGCCAAGGGGTCGGGGATGATCCGGCCGGACATGGCGACCATGCTCGCGTATGTCGCCACGGATGCGCAGATCTCCACTGCGGCGCTGCGCCAGCTTCTGCGCGGGGCGGTGGCGGTCAGCTTCAACCGCATCACCGTTGACGGTGATACATCCACCAACGATGCCTGCATGTTGATGGCCACGGGTGCCAGTGGGGTGGCCCTGGAGGCGGACAGCGACCGCCAGCTGTTTGCCGAGGCCCTGACCGACCTGTGTACCGCACTGGCGCGGGAGATCGTCGCCGACGGCGAGGGAGCGACACGGGATGCGGCGATTCAGGTGACCGGTGCACGGAGTATTGGCGAGGCTGAGCGGGTCGCCTTCAGCGTCGCCGAATCGCCGCTGTTCAAGACCGCACTGTTCGCCGCCGATCCCAACTGGGGCCGGATCCTGGCCGCCGTGGGGCGTGCCGGGGTGGAGGATATGGACGTCGACCGCGTCCGCATCGCCATCGATGACTGCCCCATTGTCGCCGCCGGCGGGTTGAGTCCGGACTACGACGAGGCGCTGGCCGCCCGTCGCATGGCGGCCGACCATGTCCCGGTGGTCATCGATCTGGACCGCGGCGGGCAGGCCGCGACGGTCTGGACCTGTGACTTCTCCTATGACTACGTCCGCATCAATGCCGAGTACCGCAGCTGACCGCACCCGGCTGTCGGTGGCGGTGGGCGTGATCCGCGACCATCGGGGCCGGATCCTGATCAGCCGGCGCGCCGCCCATCGCCATCAGGGCGAGCGCTGGGAGTTTCCCGGTGGCAAGGTCGATGCCGGCGAGTCGGTGGAGGCGGCGCTGGCCCGTGAACTCGATGAGGAGCTGGGTATTCAGGTGCTGGACACCGAACCCCTCATTGAGATCGCCCATGACTATGCCGATCGTCGGGTGCGGCTGCAGGTCCGCGCGGTGGAGTGGCGCGGTACGCCGACCGGCCGCGAAGGCCAGCCCCTGCGCTGGCTGGCCCCCGAAGCCCTCGAGCCGGCCGAGTTTCCGGTGGCCAACCGGCCCATCATCACTGCGCTTCAGTTGCCCCGCCATTACGTGATCAGCCGCGACTGTCACGATCCGGCCGAGTGGTTGATGGCACTCGACCGGACACTGGCGGCGGGTGCCACCATGATCGCATTCCGCGTCCGCCTGGACGCAGCGGCAAGGCGCGACCTCGCGCGGGAGGCGCTGGCACGCTGCCGGGCCGCGGGCGCGTCGCTGATGATCAACGGGACCGCCGCCGAGGTTCGTGAGATCGGGGCTGCCGGACTGCACATGAATGCCGCTCAGCTGGCCGCCTGCCCATCCCGGCCACTGCCCGCGGACTATCGCGTGGCGGCCTCATGCCACAGCCCCGAGGCGCTCCGGCAGGCCGCGGCATGCGGTGCGGACTTCGCCGTTCTCAGCCCGGTCCAGCCCACCGCGAGTCATCCCGATGCGGCGCCACTTGGCTGGGACAGGTTCGCGCAGTGGGTGGCGGACGCGACGCTGCCCGTGTACGCGCTTGGCGGCCTGCGGCCCGGTGATGCGGCGATCGCCCGGGCCCGCGGGGGGCAGGGCGCCGCCGGTATTTCGGGGTGGTGGGGTCAGGCGTCGGCGTCTTCGTCGTCACCATCCGGCATGGCGGGCTCGCCCGGGATCTGATGGCGCTCGTCGAGCCAGTCGCCCAGATCGATCATCCGGCAGCGACGCGAACAGAACGGCCGATAGGTGGATTCCGCCGTCCAGGCGACCGGCCTGCCGCACTGCGGGCAGGAAACGCTGGGGGGTGTGTCAGATTGCACAGCGCTCAAGGATGAATGAGACATCGTCGTTCACCTGCTGAGGACGTTCGCCCTGCACGGGCTGTTCGAGGAAACGGATGTTGCAGAAGTGCCGGCTGCCGCTGACCTCGGGATAGCACTGGGTCGAGCGTGGCAGCCGCACCCGAAGCATCTGATAGGGCGTCGCACGGTCCAGACTCGCCTGGAAACTACCGCTGTCGGCGACCTCGTCCACCGGATCGGCGCTTTCGCGCAGCAGCCGCAGCACCAGCGCCGTGCCCTGGTCCATGAGTCGGAACGCGCCGTGCCACTGTTCGAGCAGGTCCCGACGCTGGGCGCTGTCGCTCTCGAGCCATAGGTGGTAGCCGGGTAGATCGAAGGCGCAGGTCCCGCCCGGTACGCCGGCGCGCTGTTCGATGCTGGTCAGGAACTCATTGTTGCGGACGATGGCCGGGATGCCGGTGGGCGCTTCCCGCAGTTCGGTGGCAACATCCCGGCACTCGGCCAGTACCGGCTCGAGCCGGCGTTCATCCACTTCGGGACGGGCCTGCAGCTTCTCGAGACTGGCGAGAATGCGTTCAAGCTCTTTCTGCAGCTCCGAGCGGACATCACTGCGGGTGAGCAGCGCGGTAATGTCGAGCAGGGCGTCCACGGCGGCACGCGTATGCCAGGGGCTGTCGCCGGAGCGCCCGAACCGCAGGTTCTTGAACAGAAATTCCAGCCGCAGGAACGTGCGCATCCGCTCGTTGAGCGGATACTCATAGATCATCAAATCCGTGCCGCTGCTGGTGGTGTCCACGCCTGCCCCCTGTTATTGGTGATTGATTGTCACCCAGAAGCTCGGCCTGCACAAAACCACCCGGTCAGACCGCATTGCCCGCCTGCCGGCAATACTGCGCATGCAGGGTGGCCACCCGGGTGTCCAGGGCGGCGGGATCGGCGTCGTTTTGAATGACATCATCAGCGATGGCAAGCCGGGCGTCGCGGGACGCCTGACTGGCAAGAATGCGCTCGGCTTCGGCGCGGGATGTGTCGTCGCGCGCCATGAGGCGCTCGCGCTGCTGCGCCGGCGGTGCATCAACCACCAGGACCCGGTCCATGAGATCGGTCCATCCGGCTTCGACAAGCAACGGCACGACGAGCATGGCATAGGGCGCCTGAACGGCTGCCAGCGCCCGGGCGACGGCCCGGCGGATCCGTGGATGGGTGATTGCCTCAAGGTCGCGCCGGGCGTCGGGATCGGCGAATATCCGTGCCCGCAGGGCGCCCCGATCGAGCTGGCCATCGGTATCGATGACGGCGTCGCCAAAGCGCTCGCGCACCGCCTTCAGCCCGTCGGTGCCGGGTTCGACCACCGCCCGGGCGAGGACATCGGTGTCGATGACGGCGGCACCCTGCGCCTCGAAGCGCCGGCTGACGGCGGTCTTGCCGCTGGCAATCCCCCCGGTCAGTCCAACGACCAGATTCGGGCGGTGGTTCTGGGTGGGCTGTGTCGCTTCCATGGCGACAGTCTAATCCCTCAACGGCGTTGATGGCTGCTCTCAGATGACCGATCCGAGCTGGAAGACCGGCAGGTAGAGCGCCAGCACCAGCCCCCCGACCAGAAGCCCGAGGAAGCTCATGATGAGCGGCTCGAGGGTACTGCCCAGCGTGTCCACGCCCTGGCGCACCTCAGCGTCGCGGCGATCGGCAATGCGCTCGAGCACTGCGGGCAGACGACCGGCGGCTTCACCGGTGGCGATCATCCGCGTGGTGGTGGCGGCAAAGCAGCGTGTGCGCTCGATGGCAAAGGCCAGGGAACGCCCATCCCGCAGGTCTTCGCCCATGCGTCGGACCGCCCGCTTGTAAGGCCGGGTGCCGAGGGTATCGGCAACCGTCGGCAGGGCCTCGGCCAATGGAGCGCCGGCCTCCATGAGCAGGGCCAGGGTGCGGGCGAAGCGGACGGTTTCGGCGCCGGCGATGAGGCCGCCGGTGACTGGCATCGCGAGCTTGATCCGGTCGCCGACTTCGCGGACGGCGGGGTAGCGGCGTGTCAGTGCCAGCACCGCCGGTACGGCGCCCAGTGCCGCCAACAGCGCCGGCCAGCCGTTACCGCGCAGCCAGTCCGAGAGCCCGATCACCTGACGGGTAAAGCCCGGCAGCTCGGCGCCGAACCCGTTGAAAAGGGACTCGAACCGCGGCACGACGAACATCAACAGCGCTGTGCTGACCGCCAGTGCCACGAGCAGCACGATGCCGGGGTAGAGCATGGCGTGGCGCAACCGATGACGCAGGGCTTCGGCACGTTCGCGATCACTGGCGATCCGCTCGAGCAATGTGTCCAGTTGTCCCGACTGCTCGCCGGCGCGGACCAGGCCGCAGATCAGCGGATCGAAATGCCGGGGATGGTCCGCCAGCGCGATCGACAGCGGTGTGCCGGCGGCGATGGCTTCGCGAAGCGCGTCGGCCAGGCGTCGCAGCCCGGCATGCTTTTCCTCGCGGGCGATGAGTGTGACCGCATCGATGAGCGGCACACCGGCGCGGCTCAGTGTGGCCAGCTGGCGCAGCAGGGCATTGATCTGGCGGTCATTGGCTTGTGGCGTCTGTGACACGAACAGGCGCTCGAGCCCGGCTGGAATGCGCACGGATCCGCCCAGCGCCAGCCCGCGCGTGCCGAGCCAGCGGCGCAGCTGTTCGACGTCGCCGGCAGGCGTGAAGCCGCCGCGCCGACGACCATCAATATCCCGCCCATGCCATAAAAATGCCCTTACCCTGCCCATCAGCGGGTGACCCGATCGATCTCGCCGGCACTGGTGAGTCCCCGCGCGGCCTTGGCCCAGCCGGCATCCCGAAGGCTCCGTCGGGCGGCGGGCGCCGGCGGTGTCGAAAGCCCGGTGTCGGCATCCGCCTCGAGGAGTCCCTCGCTCAGCGCATCGGTCATGGGCAGGAGCTCGTGAATACCGATGCGGCCCTTGTAGCCGTGATGGCAGCGCGGGCAGCCGCCGGGCTCGTGGAATCCCGCCGGCGTAGTGGCGGGCCGCCGGCAGTGCGGGCAGAGCTGACGGATCAGCCGCTGGGCACTGATCAGGATGACCGATGCGGCGATACTCCAGCGCGGGATCCCCATGTTGATGAGCCGCGTGATCGCCCCGGCCGCATTATTCGTGTGCAGGGTCGAGAGCACGAGATGCCCGGTCTGGGCGGCCTTGATGGCGATTTCGGCGGTCTCGCGGTCGCGGATCTCGCCCACCATCATGACGTCCGGATCCTGGCGCAGGAACGCCCGCAGCAGATGCGGAAAGTCGAGTCCGATGCGGTGGTTGACGCCGATCTGATTGACGCCGGGGAGTTTGATCTCGACCGGGTCCTCGACGCTGAGGATGTTGCGGGTGCTCTGGTTGAGCTGTTGCAGGGCGCTGTACAGCGTCACCGTTTTCCCCGAGCCGGTGGGCCCGGTGACGAGGATCATGCCATGGGGGCGTTCGATGGCCGCCCGGTAGACCGCGATCTGATCGGGCTCCATACCCAGGCTCTCGAGGTCGAGCGATGTCGCGGTGGCGTCAAGCAGCCGCAGCACGAGCTTTTCGCCAAACAGCGTCGGCACGGTGCTGACACGGAAATCGACGCCACCGGAATCGGTATCGAACCGCAGCCGGCCATCCTGGGGCAGGCGTCGTTCGGCGATATCCATGCGCGCCATGACCTTGATGCGGGCGGCGAGCCGGTCGGCCATGTCGCGCGGTGGTCGGGTGGCCTCCTGGAGGATGCCATCGTGGCGAAACCGCACGCGGCAGTGGGTTTCGAAGGGCTCGAGATGGATATCCGATGCCTGTTCGCGGATCGCGCGCCGCAGCAGCTCGTTGATATAGCGGATCACCGGGGTGTCATCCTCGCCATCCGCTGCCGGCGCATCGCGGACAGCTTCGGCGCGGGCGGCCGTGACCAGCTCGTCGGCAGCGCCGCTGACACCGCCGGTAAGGCGCCGGATGCTTGCCGTGAGGTGGTCATCATCGGCCAGCACCGGCGCCACCGGCAGACCGGCGTGAAATCGCAGCTCGTCCAGCGCCGCGGTATTGGCGGGGTCGGAGACCGCGATCTGCAGGACCCCGTCACGCCAGCGCAGGGGTAGCGCGTGATGGCGCTGGATGAGATCAGGGTCCACCCGGTCAAGCAGCTCGGGGACGGGTTCAAGGCCCTGCTCGGTGACCCGCTCGATACCGAATACCAACGATGCCGCCTCGGCGATGACGGCCGGCGCCAGCGCATCGCTATCCAGCAGCTGCTGGACCAGTGGCCGTCCGGATCGACGCGAGTCGGCGACCAGTCGGTCGGCGGTCTCAGGGGTCAGGGCGGCCCAGTCGACGAGCCGTCGAGCCAGGGCGGGACGCCGATCGGCGGATTCCATGGGGCCTCTCCCGAAGCGTCTGGGAGGGGCATGATCGAGGAACTGCGGCCCCGCGGACCGCGGACCGGATCACAGAATGCGGAATGGGCTGGGGAAAGTGGTCGGAGTAGCAGGATTCGAACCTACGACCTCTGCCTCCCGAAGGCAGCGCTCTACCAAGCTGAGCTATACTCCGACTGTCCGTCAGTAGTCGCGGCCGACGGCAAATGCGGCGAGACGACCGAGCGCTGTACGGAACGGGCTTTGCTCGAGCGCGTCAAGCGCCTCGATGGCCTGGTCGGCCTCCTGTTCCGCAAGCCTGCGAGTATAGGTAATCGAGCCGGTGCGCGCAATCGCCGCCACCACGGCATCGATATCCTCCCGGCCCCCGTTTTCAATCGCATCGCGGACGATGCCACGGTCATCGGCCCCGGCATTCGCCATGCAGTGGATCAGCGGCAGCGTCGGCTTACCCTCCGCCAGGTCATCGCCAATGTTCTTGCCAATGGTGGCGGCATCGCCGTCGTAGTCGAGGGCGTCATCGGCGAGCTGGAAGGCGATCCCCAGGTGATGGCCGTAGGCGGCGGCCGCCTGCAGTCGGGCGGTATCGGCGGGGTGGTTGATTTCGACCGCCAGCTGGCAGCCGGCCTCGAACAGCACCGCCGTCTTGCGATCGATCACCTGCTGGTAGCGCGCTTCGGTCACGTCGGGATCGTGGACGTGCATGAGCTGCATGACCTCGCCCTCGGCGATGCGATTGGTGGTACGCGAGAACAGCGACATCACCGCCATGTCGTCGAGCTCAACCATCATTTCAAAGGCGCGCGTATAGAGGAAATCCCCCACCAGCACACTCGCCTCGTTGCCCCATATCTGATTGGCCGTGTCGCGCCCACGTCGCACTGCGGACTCGTCGACCACGTCGTCGTGCAGCAGGGTCGCGGTGTGGATGAGCTCCAGCGTTGCGCCCAGTAGGGCGTGGCGGTGGTCATCAGCGGGGTGGCCGGCGGCACGCGCCATGAGGAGCGCGACCATCGGGCGCAGCCGCTTGCCGCCACCGCCGATGATGTACTGGCCGAGCTGGTTGATCAGGGCGACTTCTGACTGCAGCCGGTCCTGGATGATCCCGTCGACCGCGGACATGTCGTCCGCAACGGGGTTGCGTATGGCGGCGATCTCCATTCGGATGGCATCTCGAGAGAGGGTGGTGGGAGGATGCTAGGAAGGCCTGATGGGGGTGTCAAGCGCGCCGTGCCGGGCGCGTTGACCCCGGGGACGAATGCGACTATCCTCTCACGGTTTTGGAACAACCTTCTGGAGTCGGTCGGATGTACGCGGTAATCAAGTCGGGTGGCAAGCAGTATCGAGTCGCTGAGGGCGATCTCCTGCGGGTCGAGAAGATCAATGCCGAGGCCGGCGAGACCGTCAGTTTCGACGAGGTTCTGCTCGTGGCCGACGGGGACGACGTTAAAGTCGGGACGCCGCGCCTTGAAGGCGGCGCCGTATCGGCCGAGGTGGTGTCGCAGAGTCGGGCGCGCAAGATCGAGGTGGTCAAGTTCAAGCGCCGTCAGGACTATCAGCGTCATTACGGCCATCGTCAGCACTACACCGAAGTCCGTATCACCGGTATTCAGGCGGGCTAGTCAGCCCCCGGCAACGGAGAGATCAGCAATGGCACATAAAAAGGCAGGCGGCAGTACTCGCAACGGCCGTGATTCGCATTCCAAGCGGCTGGGCGTGAAGCGCTTCGGCGGTCAGGCGGTCAACGCCGGCAGCATCATCGTGCGCCAGCGTGGCACGCACTTCCATGCCGGGCAGAACGTGGGGATCGGCAATGACCACACCCTGTTCGCCAAGGTCGACGGCAATGTCGTGTTCGCGCGCAAGGGCCCGCTGAAACGCCGGGTCGTGAGCATTCAGCCGGCTGGCTGAGCGCGGCCGGCAGTCTGCCCGGATACGGCCCCGCCTCGTGCGGGGCTTTTTGATGGTGACGCCTGGGTAACCCATGAAATTCGTTGACGAAGCGAGCATACGCGTGACGGCCGGCGACGGCGGCAACGGCTGCGTCAGCTTTCGTCGCGAAAAATACGTCCCACGCGGGGGACCGGATGGCGGTGACGGTGGGCATGGCGGCAGCGTCTGGCTTGAGGCCGACTCCGGACTGAATACGCTGGCCGATTTCCGGCACTCGCGCCGGTTTGCCGCCGAACGGGGTCATGACGGCCAGGGGCGGCAGCGAACCGGCCGCTCCGGCGAGGACGTCACCGTCCCGGTCCCCGTCGGCACACTGGTCAAGGACCGGGAAACCGACGAGGTCATCGGCGATCTCACCGGCCATGGCAAACGCCTGTGCGTCGCCGAGGGCGGCCGCGGCGGTCTTGGCAACGTCCACTTCAAGAGCGCGACCAACCGCGCGCCGCGGCGGGCGATCCCCGGCACCGAGGGCGAGCGGCGGGAGCTGGCCCTTGAGCTGCAGCTGCTCGCGGATGTGGGCCTGCTGGGCCTGCCCAATGCCGGCAAGTCGACCCTGCTGCGGGCCATTTCCGCAGCCCGCCCGCGGGTGGCCGACTACCCGTTCACCACCCTGCACCCCGGTCTCGGCGTGGTCCGCATTGGACCGGGCAGCAGCTTTACCGTGGCAGATATCCCCGGTCTCATCGAGGGCGCAGCCCAGGGGGCGGGGCTCGGCACGCGGTTTCTGCGTCATCTCGCCCGAACCCGGCTGTTGCTGCATCTGGTGGATATCGCCGGTATCTACGAGGGCCGCGACCTGGCGGCGGATGTGCGTACCGTCGCCGACGAGTTGACCGCCTACGGACAGGACCTGGCCGAGCGCCCCCGCTGGCTGGTGGTCAACAAGGCCGACCTGTTCCCCGAGGAGGATCGCCCGGGTGTGGTGGCTTCGCTGCGTGAGTCGCTGGGCTGGGATGGCCCGCTGTATCTGATCTCGGCGGAAACCGGCTGGGGGACGAATGCCCTGTGCCAGGCGGTGATGCAGTCGCTGCAGGACGATGATGAGCCGGCCTGACCCGCAGCGCCGCCGTCGGTGGGTGATCAAGGTGGGCAGCGCGCTGGTCACCGACAACGGTCGTGGCCTGGATCATCACCGGATCCAGGACTGGGTTCGCCAGATTGTCGAGGCGCGTGCCCGGGGGATCGAGGTGGTGCTGGTCTCATCGGGCTCGATCGCCGAGGGTGTCCGGCGGCTCGGCTGGGATCAGCGCCCTGCCGCGCTGCACCAGCTGCAGGCGGCGGCGTCGGTGGGCCAGATGGGGCTGGTCCAGGCCTATGAAGGCGGGTTTCAGCGCTTTGACGTGCGCACCGCCCAGGTCCTGCTGACCCACGAAGACCTCGCCGATCGCAAGCGCTATCTCAACGCCCGGGTGACACTGCGCGCCCTGCTTGAGCTCGGTGTGGTGCCCGTGGTCAATGAGAACGACACCATCGCCACCGACGAGATCCGCTTTGGCGACAACGACACCCTCGCGGCCCTGGTGAGTAACCTGGTCGAGGCGGACGAGCTAGTGATCCTGACCGATCAGGCCGGTCTGTTCGACGCTGACCCCCGTGCGAATGCCGACGCACGGCTGATCGATCGGGCGGCGGCGGAGGATGAATCCCTCGAGCGCCTGTGCTCCGACGCTCCCGGGGTGCTTGGCAGTGGTGGCATGCGCACCAAGGTGGTTGCGGCCCGGCGGGCGGCGCGCGCCGGCGCGCTGACGCGGATCGCGTCCGGGCGTGCCGCGGATGTGTTGACGCGCATCGCCGCGGACGAATCGGTGGGTACACGCCTGGAACCGTCCCGCGAACCGCTTGTCGCCCGTAAGCAGTGGATTGCCGGGCAGCTTCAGGTACGTGGGCGGCTATGGTTGGATGCCGGCGCGGCCGCGGTGTTGCGTGGGCATGGCCGCAGCCTGCTGGCGGTGGGCGTCACGGCCGTGGAGGGGCGTTTTCGCCGCGGCGAGATGGTGGCCTGTCTGGACCCGGCGGGTCAGGAAGTCGCCCGTGGTCTGGTCAACTACGACGCACCGGCGGCCCGGCGGATCGCGGGTCAGCCGAGCAGCGCGATTGAATCGATTCTGGGCTATCTGGCCGAGCCGGAGCTCATTCACCGGGACAATCTGGTGCTGACCGACCCGGTGCGTCTGCCGCAATGACTAGCCGAGCTGCTTGATCTGCTGCGCCAGCCGGCTTTTGTGACGGGCGGCCTTGTTCTTGTGGATGACGCCCCGGGTGGCCATGCGGTCGAGCACCGGTACCGCAGCGGCGTAGGCGGCCTCGGCAGCGGCCTTGTCGCCCTTGGCAACGGCGCTGGTCACCTGCTTGAGCTTGCTGCGCATCATAGACCGGCGGGCCTGATTATGACGGCGCTGCTGTTCGGCCTGGCGGGCCCGTTTGCGGGCGGAGGCGATATTGGCCAACGTGCTACTCCTATTGAGTCTTTAGCGTGGGAAAAGAGCGGTAATATGCGAAGGCAGCGCCCGAATGTCAACTCATAATGCGATCAGGCCGGCAGCCAGGCTCTGGCAGTCGGTGATGACGTTCGGCAGCTGGACGCTGGTGTCGCGGGTCATGGGGCTGGCGCGGGACATTGTCCTGGGCGTCATTTTCGGGCCCTCCGCGGCGACGGACGCCTTTTTCGTGGCGTTCAAGATCCCCAATTTCCTGCGCCGGCTCTTCGCCGAGGGCGCCTTCCAGCAGGCCTTCGTCCCGGTCCTGGCCGACGCCCGCCAGCACGGCGGGGATGCCGCGGTGCGGCAGCTGCTCGGGCGTGTCAGCGGCTGTCTCGCGGTGATCCTGCTGGTCATGACGGGGCTCGCCATGCTGGGCTCGCCGGTGCTTGTGCGGGTGTTCGCGCCGGGGTTTGTCGATCAGCCCGACCAGCTCGCTCTGACTGCCGAAATGCTTCGGCTCACTTTTCCGTACCTGCTGTTGATCGCCCTGACCGCCGCCGCTGCGGCGGTGCTCAACACCTATCAGTCCTTCGGTCCGCCGGCATTCGCGCCGGTGCTGCTCAATCTGTGCCTGGTCGCGGCGGCCATTGGTGTGGCGCCACGCCTTGAGGTCGGGGTCATGGCCCTGGCCCTGGCGGTGCCGGTGGCCGGCGCCCTGCAGCTCGCGGTGCAGCTGCCTTTCCTGTGGCGACGCGGCGTACTGGCGGCGCCCTGGCCACGCTGGTCCGACCCGGGGGTGCGGCGGATCCTGCGCCTGATGGGGCCGACGCTTTTCAGTACGTCGGTCCAGCAGATCAACCTGCTGCTCGATACCATCCTGGCGTCATTCCTCGTCGTGGGCTCGATCAGCTGGCTCTACTGGTCGGACCGGCTCATGGAGTTTCCGCTGGGGGTATTCGGGATTGCGCTGGGCACGGTCATCCTGCCGCGGCTGTCGGCGCAGCATGCCGAAGCCAGTCCCGAGCGCTTCAATGCCACGCTGGACTGGGCGCTACGGCTGGCGTTGGTGATCATTGCACCGGCCACCCTGGGTCTGATCGCGCTGGCCTCGCCGCTGCTGGCCACCCTGTTCGGTTATGGCGAGTTCGGCGCCGCTGACGTCGAGGCCGCTCACTGGAGTTTGATGGCCTATGGCATCGGGCTTTTCGGCTTCGTACTGGTCAAGGTTCTGGTGCCCGGCTACTTCTCGCGTCAGGACACCCGCGGACCGGTCCGCTGCGCGGTCATCGCGATGGGCGTCAACATGGTCCTCAGCCTCTCGCTGGTGGCACTGCTGATCGGCACGGGGATCGCCCATGCCGGTCTGGCCCTGGCCACGGGCCTCGCGGCCTGGGTGAACGCCGCCCTGCTGCTGCGGGGCCTGCGCCGGCAGGGCATCTATCAACCCTTGCCCGGCTGGGGGCGGTTATCCCGGCGGGTGCTGGCGGCCCTGCTGGCGATGGCGTTCAGCCTGCAGGCCGCGGCCGGGGAGCCCGCCCTGTGGCTGGCCCTGGACGCCCCGTTGCGGATCGCCTGGCTGGCCGGCGTGATCGTGCTTGGCGCCGGGGTCTATGGACTGGTGCTATGGTTGCTCGGCGTGCGGCCGGGCGAGTTCCGCGAGCCACCGGCGTGAACATGGCTGGATGGCCACCGGCTCCCGTATACTACGGGTTGATCATGATCGGGTTGGATACAGAGCATGGAACTCATCCGCGGCGCGCATAACCTCGAGCAGCGGCACCGGCCGTGTGTGGCCACCATCGGTACCTTCGACGGCATCCATCGCGGCCATCAGGCGGTGATCGAAGCCCTGCATGCGGCCGGCCGCCGGCTTCAGCGGCCGGCGACCGTCATCCTGTTCGAGCCCCAGCCGCGCGAATTCTTCACGCCCGACCGGGCGCCGGGGCGCATCACCCGCCTGCGCGACAAGCTGCGCATCCTCGAATCGCTGGGCGTGGAGCGCACCCTGTGCCTGCGCTTTGACCATCGCCTTGCCCGGGAGCCGGCGGAGGATTTCATGCGCCGACTGCTGATCGACGCCCTGGACGTGCGGTTTCTCATGGTGGGCGATGACTTCCGCTTCGGGCATCGACGCCGGGGCGACTTCAGCATGCTCCGCTCGGCGGCGCAGGCCTTCGGCTTTGAGCTTGAGCGCATGCCCACAGTCCATGACGGCGATTCGCGGGTCAGCAGTACCCGCGTTCGTGAAGCCCTCGAGGCGGGTGATCTGGCCACCGCCGAACGTCTGCTCGGCCACCGCCTGCGCATCACCGGGCGGGTCGCCCACGGCGAGGCGCTGGGTCGGGAGCTGGGCTGGCCGACGGCCAATATCCGTTTCGGGCCGCATCCGCCGCCGATGCGCGGCATTTTCAATGTCCGGGTTCATGGCCTGGGCGAACCGCGCCCCGGAGTCGCGAGCCTGGGTACGCGCCCGACCGTCAACGGTGTGGAGACGCTGCTCGAGACGTATCTGCTGGACTTCTCCGGCGATCTCTACGGTCGCCCCATTGAGGTGGAGTTTCTGACCCGGCAGCGCGGTGAAGAACGCTTTGATGGCCTCGACGCCCTGAAAGAACAGATTGCCGCGGATGTCGCCGCGGCCCGGACGTGGTTCGTGGACCACGGTTATCTCACAGCCAACAGCGCAGGATGAATCCGTGAGCGATTATAAGGACACCCTCAACCTCCCGAGGACCGCATTCCCGATGCGCGCCGGCCTGGCCAAGAGCGAGCCCCGGCGCCTGGCGCGCTGGCGCGAGGAGGGCGTCTACGAGCGTCTGCGTGAGGCGCGCCGTGGGCGGACCCGTTATGTACTGCATGACGGGCCGCCCTACGCCAATGGCAGCATTCATATCGGCCATGCCGTCAACAAGATCCTCAAGGATGTGATCGTCAAAAGCCGCAGTCTGGATGGCTTCGATTCGGTCTATGTGCCGGGCTGGGACTGCCATGGCCTGCCCATCGAGCATAAGGTCGAGCAGACCATCGGCAAGGCCGGCGAAGCGGTCAGCGAGCGCGCTTTCCGCGATGCCTGCCGCGAGTTCGCCACCGAGCAGGTCGCCGGGCAGAGCGAGGATTTCCAGCGCCTGGGCGTGCTCGGGGACTGGCAGAACCCGTATCTGACCATGGCCCCCCGGACCGAGGCGAACATCCTGCGGGCGCTGGGCGAGATCGTGCGGAATGGCCATCTCAAACGCGGCTTCAAGCCCGTGCACTGGTGCATGGACTGCGGCTCGGCGCTGGCCGAGGCCGAAGTCGAGTACGAGCCCCATACCTCGCCCGCCGTCGATGTGCGGTTTCGCGCGCTGGATGGCGAGGGGCTTGCACGGCGCTGTGGGGCCAGTGTCGACGTGGGCGACGCGCCGGTCTCAGTCATGATCTGGACCACCACACCGTGGACGATCCCGGCCAATCAGGCGGTAGCGCTGCACCCGCAGTTCGACTACGTGCTGGTGTCCGTTGAGCATGGCCGCGAGTACATGCTGCTGGCCGAGGCCCTGCACGAGACCGCGCTGGCCCGTTATGGCATCGAGCATTTCGGTATCGTTGGACGGTGCCGGGGCGAGCATCTCGAGGAACTCACCCTCGTGCATCCATTCCTGGACCGCCACGTGCCGCTGATCATGGGCGAGCACGTCACCACCGAGGCCGGCACCGGAGCGGTTCATACGGCGCCCGACCACGGTGCCGACGATTTCGAGGTGGGTCAGGCCTACCACCTGCCGCTGGAAAACCCCATCGACGACGCCGGACGCTTCCGCGGCGGCGAGTTCGCCGGGCAGTTCGTGTTTGATGCCAACCGCGGCATCGTCGAACGCCTCGAGGCGTCGGGGGCCCTTGCCCATCACGAGCCCTATGCCCACAGCTATCCGCACTGCTGGCGGCACAAGACACCGATCCTGTTTCGCGCGACCCCGCAGTGGTTTCTCAACCTCGAGGCCTCGCAGGTCCGTGCCCGTACCCTCGACGCACTGCCGCGGGTGGACTGGCATCCCGCTTGGGGCGAGGAGCGCATGGCCGCCATGGTCGCCAACCGGCCCGAGTGGTGCATCTCGCGACAGCGTAACTGGGGAGTGCCGATCGCGCTTTTCATCGACCGCGAGACGGGCGAACCGCATCCGCAGACCGATCGCCTGATCGAGGCAGTGGCGCAGCGCATGGAACAGGACGGGATCGATGCCTGGTTCGAGCTCGACGCGCGGGAGCTGCTGGGTGACGAGGCCGAGCGCTACGAAAAGGTCACCGATATCCTCGACGTCTGGTTCGACTCCGGGACCACGCACGCCACGGTGCTGCGCGGGCGGGATGACCTGCAGTGGCCGGCCGACCTCTATCTGGAGGGCAGCGACCAGTACCGCGGCTGGTTCCAGTCGTCACTGCTCACCGGCATGATGATTGACGGCAGGCCGCCGTATAAGACCGTGCTCACCCACGGCTTCACGGTGGATGAGCAGGGCCGGAAGATGTCCAAGTCAAAGGGCAACGTCGTCGCGCCCCAGTCGGTCATGAACGCCCTGGGGGCGGATATCCTGCGACTCTGGGTGGCCTCGTCGGATTACACCGGCGAGATCGCGGTGTCCGACGATATCCTCAAACGCACCGCCGATGCCTATCGCCGGCTGCGCAACACGGCGCGTTTCCTGCTGGCCAATCTGGACGGCTTCGAACCGTCGGCCAATGCCCTCGCGTCCGGGCAGATGCTGGCCCTTGACCGCTGGGTGGTCGACCGCGCCCTGCAGCTGCAGGAGGCCATCATCGATGATGCCCAGCGCTTCGACTTCCATCAGCTCTACCAGCGCGTTCACCATTTCTGTGTGCTTGATCTGGGCGGTTTCTACCTGGATGTCATCAAGGATCGCCAGTACACCACCGGGGCGGACAGTATCCCGCGGCGTTCCGCGCAGACGGCCATGTGGCATATCGCCGAGGCACTGGTCCGCTGGCTGATGCCGGTGCTGTCCTTTACCGCCGACGAAATCTGGGAGCATCTGCCCGGCGAGCATGCCGGGACGGTCCTGGAGGCCGAGTGGTACGGGGGGCTGACGCCGCTCGACGATGGGCTGATGAATCGGGCTTTCTGGGAGGATGTCCTGACGCTGCGCGACGCGGTGGCCAAACGGATCGAGGCCATGCGCAACGACCAGCAGCTGGGCGCGACACTTGAAGCCGAGGTTGATCTGTACTGCCCTGAGCCGCTGGCGGCGCGCTGGCAGGCCCTGGGTGATGAGCTGCGCTTTGTCCTGATCACCTCCGCGGCGCGGGTGCATCCGCTATCCGAGGCGGATGACCAGGCCCAGGCCGCGCATCTGGGCGACGGGACGCGGTTTCTGTTCAGCGTCCAGGCAAGCGGGCATGACAAGTGCGAGCGTTGCTGGCACCGGCGCGCCGATGTGGGAGAGGATCGGGACTATCCGGCAATCTGCTCGCGCTGTGTCAGCAATATCGCCGGCGACGGTGAGACACGCCGGTTCGTCTGATGCGCAGCGGACTGCGATTCGGGTTACTGCTCGGTCTGACAGTGCTGGTCGTCGACCAGGCCAGTAAGTGGCTGGCCTTCAACAGCCTGTCGCCCTACACGCCCGAAGCGCTGCTGCCCCTGGTCAATCTGACCCTCGCTTTCAATACCGGTGCGGCGTTCAGCTTTCTGGCCGATGCCGCAGGCTGGCAGCGCTGGCTGTTGATCGGGGTGGCGGTGGCCGTCAGCCTGTATCTGCTGCACTGGCTGCGCAGCCTGGCGGGCGGGCGACGCCTTGAGGCCGCGGGGCTGGGACTGATACTGGGCGGCGCCGTGGGAAACCTCATCGACCGCGTCCGGCTGGGCGCGGTCATCGATTTTATCGACGTTCATTACGGTGGCTGGCACTGGCCGGCTTTTAACGTGGCCGACACGGCGATTACGCTGGGCGTCGTGATGATCCTTCTCACGGCCTGGCTGGACTGGCGACGCGCTCGCTGAGTCGCCGGGACCGTACCTGATCCGCCATGGGAGACTCGCACAATGCAGGAAATCAGACTCGCCAACCCCCGCGGCTTCTGCGCGGGCGTCGACCGTGCCATCAGTATCGTCGAACAGGCGCTGGAGGCGTTCGGACGGCCGATCTATGTGCGTCATGAAGTGGTGCATAACCGCCTGGTGGTCGACGACCTGCGGGACAAGGGGGCGATCTTCGTCGAGGAACTGGATGGCGTGCCCGCCGGGTCGACGCTGATCTTTTCGGCCCACGGGGTATCCCAGTCGGTCCGGGACGAAGCGGTGGAGCGTGGCCTGCACGTGTTCGATGCCACCTGTCCGCTGGTGACCAAGGTGCATATGGAGGTGCGCAAGCACGCCCGGCAGGGCCGTGAAGTGATCCTGATCGGTCATGATGGCCACCCGGAGGTGGATGGCACCATCGGTCAATACGTCGGGGAGCGCGCCGACCAGGGCGGCATCTACCTTGTCGAGACGCCGGCGGACGCCCACGCGCTGACCGTCAAGAACCCGGATGATCTGGCCTTCGTCACCCAGACCACACTGTCCATGGATGACACGGCATCGGTGATCGAGGCCCTTCAGACGCGGTTTCCGCGTATCGAGGCGCCGCGCAAGGACGACATCTGCTACGCCACCCAGAATCGTCAGGATGCCGTTCGCGAACTGGCCGGCGAGGTGGACGTGATGGTGATCGTGGGGTCGACCAACAGCTCGAACACGCGCCGTCTGACCGAGCTCTCGGAGCGCCTTAGTGTGCCCGCCCACCAGATTGATCGCGCCGTCGAACTCGAGCGCGACTGGGTGGCCGACGCCGGCCGCATCGGGGTGACCGCCGGCGCCTCCGCCCCCGAATCATTGGTGCAGGCGGTGATCGATCAGCTGGTGGACTGGGGGGCACAGCGCCCGGACACCAGCGGCAGCTACACTGAGGATGTGGTGTTCTCAATGCCGCGTGATCTGCTGCGGGCGATCCCCAAGCGTGGCGAGATCAAGACGGTCGCCGACTGATCAGCAGGCCGATGCCGCGGCGGACTCGATGCGGGCCCGTCCGGCGGCATTGACGATCATTGACCGGGTCGCGCGCAGCCGGCCCGCCGGCGTGCGCTGACACAGCGACAGTGTGCCCATCTGCAGGCTGCCACCCGGACGGCGGGTGGCGCCACTGGGCTGGTAGTGCAGCGCTCCCCCAATGCCGGCATTGGTGGCCGCGGTGATGGAAGTGGGTAAAGCGGCCGCGGTCGCAAGCCGCTCCTCGCCGGGTTGGCGGCGGCCGTCGCCGTTGGCATCGACAAAGATCATCCAGCCCTTGTGCCAAGCCTTGTCGGTGGCGGCGATCACCACCGCCCGCCCGCGTGTCACCGCCGCGTGGCGGGCATGCCGGACCGCCGCGTGCAGGCGGTCGGTGGCGCTGTCGAGCCGCGCCTTATGGGCCAGGTCGGAGAAACCCGGCGCACTCAGCATGACGAGCACCGCCGCCAGCGCGAGCGTGACGAGCAGTCCGAGCAGGGTGTGGCCGTGCTGTGCGGGCATTGAAGATCGCCTTGACTCCGGTGATCGTCCAATCTAGCGCACTGGTCCGCTGCGTCGAGGCCCGCTGGTCGGAGTCTGGCAGCTTGGAGGCATGCGCCCTTCTAACGGATTCACGCTGCTGGAGATGCTGATCGCCCTGGCGATCGTGGCCATCCTCGCACTGGCGGCCGTGCCGGCGTACCTCCAGCCCATGAGTCGGGTTGAATCCACCCAAGCCGGCGCCTGCCTGCTCGAGCTTGCCGGCCAGCTGGACCGGCATCGTCTGGAGGGTAAGGACTATGCCGGCTTTGCGGTGGCCGGCTCGGACGCGGCCTGCCGGTTACGTCTGTCGGATCGCTATCGTTTTGAGGCCGGTGTCCCCGGCGAGCCGACCTGGGGTGGCATGACCACCGACCCGGTTGCCTGGCAGCTGCGGGTCCGACCGCGGGCCACCGATGGACATGGGGCTCAGGCCCCGGGGTGTGCGGCTCTGGTGGTGCGGGATGATGGCCGCCGTGGCGTGATGGCCGACCTGGCGGGAGCGGTCCAGACCGCCGCGGATCGCGTTCGGCGCTGCTGGCGCTAGTCTTGTCTGAACCGCACGCCTCGTCTAACATTATGTCCCGATTGCCGGCGTAGCTCAGTTGGTAGAGCAACGCATTCGTAATGCGTAGGTCCGCGGTTCAAATCCGTGCGCCGGCACCAGTCTTCCCGCCGCACCTCATCTCCCAAGGCCAAAGACCAGCAGCAGGGCAAGGACCACCGCCGTCCAGAGCGCCATGGAGCCGGTCGGCCAGCTGCGCAGGGGCCAGCCACTGAGTCGCAGATGCGTGGCCCAGCCCTCGAGTGCCTGAAAGCGTGCCATGAACGCCTGCCGCGCCGCCGCATCAACCCGGCGGACCCCGCCACCGAGGCGGTCCAGCGCCCGCTTGCCGGGCACGCGGTAGAACCAGTCCAGATCGAGGCTGATCTTGTTCTTGCCGCCGAGCACGCCCACCAGCAGGAAGAATCCCAGCCCGGTGAACAGCAGCAGCTGCATTTCCTTGATCAGATGACCGGCGGTATACGCCTGATACTCCACCGGGTAGGGCAGGATGGCGTACAGCCACCCCGGTGCGATGCCGATGACAAAGCAAAGCAACGCCGCGATTCCCATTGCGATGCGCATGTTCAGGGGCGCCTCCGGCGGCCGCAGGCCCGAATCCTGGCCCATGAAGGTGTACCAGGGCAGCTTCAGGGTGGTGCTCATGAAGGTACCAACGCCCGCCAGTGTCATCAGCAGAAAGATCACCCCGCGTCCCTCCACCGCGGCCGCTTCAATGATCATGGTCTTGCTCACGAAGCCGCTGAACAGCGGGAAGGCCGAGATCGACAGCCCGCCGACCATATAGAGCAGAAAGGTCACCGGCATGGTGCGGTAGAGGCCGCCAAGTTCGGTCAGCCGGCTGCGTCCGGTCATCTGCAGGACCGCCCCGGCGCCCATCAGCAGCAGCGCCTTGTAGAGGATATGGGTGAAGGCATGGGCGGTCGTGCCGCTGATGGCCAGCGCGCTGCCCAGCCCGACACCCGCGACCATGTAACCCACCTGGCTGATGATGTGATACGACAGCAGCCGGCGGATGTCGTTGACCAGAAAGGCATAGATCACGCCGTAGAGCGTCATGAAGACACCCAGCCACACCAGCAGCTCCGTGCCCGGAAAGCCCCGTGCCAGGACATAGACTGCCGTCTTGGTGGTGAAGGCGCTGAGAAACACCGTCCCGGTGACGGTGGCCTCGGGATAGGCATCGGGCAGCCAGGCATGCAGTGGCGGCGCCGCGGCATTGATCAGGAATGCCACCAGAATCAGATAGAAGGCCGGGCCACCGCCGTCAAGCGCCTCGAAGGCGAGGCTGCCGGTGTGAAGCCAGTAGGCGATGATGCCCGCGAGCAGCAGCATCCCCCCGAGGGCATGGATGATGAGGTAGCGGAACCCCGCCTCGTAGGCGGCTTGGCGGCGACGCCGCCAGATCAGCCACACCGAGGCGATCATCATGATTTCCCAGAACACGTAGAGCGTGATCAGATCGCCGGCGAACACCGCCCCCAGGCCGGATGCCGCATAGAACGCCGCGGCCACATGCTGGGCCCCGTCGTCGACCTGGAGCGCGAACACGTTGCCGATGAAAATGATCAGCGCGAAGACGTAGGCGAAAGCGAGACTGAGCTTGTCGACCCGCAGTGGCACCAGCTCGAGTCCGGCAAGCTCCAGGCGAATGGTCAGCCCCGCGGGCAGCGCGACCACCGCCGCCAGCACCAGCAGTGGCAGGACCAGCTGCCAGACCTGTCGCTGCCGCCCCTGGAGCACCGCCAGGGGCAGGGCGCCCAGCATCAGCAGCAGCGCGGGATGCAGCCACTCACCCATGTCCGGACGCTCCGTGATCATCGGTGTCGTCGTCCGGCTCGGCATAGTAGTCCGGGCGCCGATAGACGAGGCCATAGCCGATGGCCTTGTACACGCCAATCAACAGCAGCGCCCCGAGAAACGCGAAGACGGCCGTAAAGCCGGGTATGCCGTCCCAGGGAAAGCGGCTGTAATGCGATGGCTTGAGCACGTCGAGCAGCACCGACAGACCCATGAGGCCGATCATCGTCCCCCGCACCAGCCGGCCGTGCCGGACCAGTGCACCGATCATCGCGGCAGTCGCAGTCGTCATTTTCATGCGTGCTTCCTTGCGGTCATCACGGTATCCCCATGGCCAGCAGTCGATAGGCGGGATCGGCGAGGATGAACAGCACCAGCGTGCCGGCGGCGGTCACCAGCAGTGGGACAAGACACAGCGCCGGCGCCTCGGACACCCGGTAGCGTGCCGGTTCGTCATCGGGCGGTGGGCGCAGGAACGCCCGCATCACCGGCGGCATCAGGTAGCCGATGTTGAGCAGTGTGCTCAGCACGAACGCCCCCACCACCAGGTACTGCTGCGTGCTCCAGGCACCGCTGATGAGGTACCACTTGCTCCAGAAGCCGCCCGTGGGCGGTAACCCGATCACACACAGCGCGCCGATGAAAAAGGCCAGCATGGTCAGGGGCATGCGGCGGGCGAGGCCGTCCATACCGGAGACCGTGTTGATCCCACTGGCCACGTAGATCGCACCGGCACAGAAAAACAGGGTGATCTTGCCAAAGCCGTGCATCAGCATGTGCAGCCCGCCACCGATCGCCGCCAGCTCGGTGGCCAGCAGGGCACCGGTGACGATGTAGGCCAGCTGGCTGACGGTGGAGTAGGCCAGCCGCGCCTTGAGATTGTCCTGCCGAAGCGCCACGAGGGAGGCGGCCAGCATGGTGAATACGGCGATGTACAGCATCAACGGCTGGGTCAGCAGCGACTGTGTATAGTCCAGCCCGAAGATATAGAGCACGACGGTGAGCACGCTGAACACGCCCGCCTTGACCACCGCCACGGCATGCAGCAGGGCGGAGACCGGCGTCGGTGCCACCATGGCCGCCGGCAGCCAGCGGTGGAAGGGCATGATCGCCGCCTTGCCAATGCCGTAGAGCAGCACCACCAGCAGCAGCGCGCCCGCACCCGGTGATACCGAGTCGTCGAGGATGCCGCCGGTGGTGAAGCTGAGCGTGCCGACCGAGGCCCCGATCCAGATGATCGCCGGCAGCATCAGTCCGATGCTCGTCACCAGCAGCAGCGCCAGATAGGTCCGCGCCCCGCTACGGGCCTTTTCAGTGCCGGTATGCGCCACCAGGGGATAGGTGGAAATCGACAGGATCTCGTAGAACAGGTACAGCGTGAGCAGGTTCTCGGCGAACGCGATGCCCATGGTGGCGCCCAGCGCGATCGCGTAGCAGGCCATGAACCGGGTCAGGTGGTGGTAGCCGCCCGCGCGCAGATAACCGATCGCGTAGGGCGTGGCGACGATATAGAGCGTCGAGGCGAGCAGCGCGAAGATCAGCCCGAGGGGCTGGGCCGACAGGGTGATGGACACGCCGGGGATCCAGTCCACCAGGGTCTGCTCCATGGCATCGTCGCCCCCGACCCGCCGGATGAGCACCCCGACCACGGTCAGGAACAGCGGCACCGGCAGGGCAAAGCACAGGCCGTCGCGCAGGCGGGGCCGGTTGGCGGCAAGGCCGATCGCGGCGGCGCCGAGGAACGGGATCAGGACCGCCAGAAACGGCGTCATGACCACACTCCGCCCGCCAGCGCCTGGGCCGCCCGGGTGGCGCCCCCCACGGTCAGGCGGGTATCGATGCCAAACCAGAAGTTCGCTGCGACCAGCACCCAGACTGGCAGCAGCAGTGTCCAGTGCGCCTCCTGCACGGTGGGGGCATCCTCGGGGCGGGGCTGCATCCAGGCGATTTCCACCACCCGCGCGATGTAGATCAGCGCCATCAGCGAGGTGATGAGGATCAGCCCGACAAGCCAGAGCTGGTCAGCCTCCACGGCGGCGCTGAGCAGATACCACTTGCTGATGAACCCCGCCGTCGGCGGCAGCCCCACCAGGCTGACCCCCGCGAGTGCAAACGCGGTCAGGGTCCAGGGCATCTGCCGGCCGATGCCTCGCAGGTCACTCATCGCCAGGCCGCCGCAGCGGTAGGCGATGAGCCCGGCGCTGGCGAACAGGGCCGCCTTCATCAGGCCATGGTTGAAAAGATGCAGAAACGCGGCGCTCAGCCCGGCAAGCGTGGTCAGGCTGACGCCCAGGACCATGTAGCCGACCTGCGCGATCGACGAGTAGGCCAGCATGCGCTTGAGGTTGCGCTGCATGATCGCCAGCCACGAGCCGGCGAACATGCTGCCGATGGCAAGCGACATCAACCCCGCCGCCAGCGGCAGCGCGGCAAAGCTGTAGGCGGCGCCGAAGACGTCGAAGATGAACCGCAGCATCACATAGAGCGCCACCTTGGTCGCGGTGGCGGCGATCAGGGCACTGATCAGTGATGGCGCGTAGGTGTAGGCATTGGGCAGCCAGTGATGCAGCGGGAACAGCGCCAGCTTGATGGCGAGACCCACCACGACGAAGCCCAGTCCCACCTGGAGCGCCCGGGCGCCCTCCGTCACCGGCAGTCGCTCAGCGATATCCACCATGTTGAGCGTACCGGTGAGGATGTAGAGCACGGCGATCCCGATGAGCAGGAAAGTGGCACCCACCGTGCCCATGATCAGGTAGCGGAAGGCGGCGATCAGGGCGCGGCGGTCGCGGCCGTGGGCGATCAGACCGTAGGTCGCCAGCGACGAAATCTCGAGGAATACGAAGACGTTGAAGACATCACCGGTGAGCGTGATGCCGAGCAGCCCCGCCAGGGCGATGAGCACGAGCGCATAGAAACTGCCCTGCCGCTCAGGCACCTCGGCATCCACCAATGGCTTGCCCCACGGCAGAAGGATCGCCGACACGCCGGTAATGAGCAGTGCGACGAACGCGTTGGCGGCATCCACCCGGTATTCGATCCCCACCGGCGGGGCCCAGTCGCCGAACGCGTAGCTCAGCGTGCCGCCATCAAAAACCGCCGCCAGAACCATGGCGGCCAGGATGAACGCCGTGGTCATGGCGAGAGTCGCCAGCACCCATGGCAGGCCGCGACCGGGCAGCAGGGCGCAGACCGGGCCGGCGATCAGCGGGATGAGAACGACGAAAGGCATCAGCTCGGTGATCGAGCTCATACGCGGTCGTCCTCCTCGGCCGCGTCGATGGCGTCATCGTCGATGCTGCCGTAGGCCTCGCGAATGCGCACGGTCAGCGCCAGGGCGACGGCGGTGGTGGCGATACCCACCACGATGGCGGTCAGGATCAGCACGTGGGGCAGGGGGTTGGAGTAGCGCTCCACGCCCTCGCGCAGCACCGGGGTCGCGCCGCCGATGACCTTGCCCGCGGAGATGAACAGGATGAACACCGAAGTCTGGAAAATCCCCAGACCGATGACTTTCTTGATCATGTTGCCGCGCGTGATCATGCAGTAATAGCCGGTCATCATCAGCACGATCACCGCCCAGTAGTTGATGAAGCTCAGCAGCGTCATTCCCCGTCCACCGTGACATCATCCGTGGCATCGGGATCGAGGCCGGCGGCCAGCGTATCGGCGCGGCGGCGGGCGAACAGCAGGAAGATCAACATCACCACCGCGGCCACGGTGACGCCAACGCCGAACTCGACGAGGATGATCCCGGTCTGCTGCGCCGCCTTGGGCGCATCGAGCAGCGGATAGAAATCGAGAAAGCGGCCGCCCAGTACGACGCCCAGCACCCCGATCAGGGCGTAGAGCAGCACCCCCAGCGAGGCGAGGGCGTAGATCACCCGTTGCGGAATCACGCGCAGACCGGTCTCGAGCCCGTAGATGAACACGAACAGGATCCAGGCCGAGGCGAACAGCACACCGGCCTGGAACCCGCCCCCCGGGGAATATTCGCCGTGAAACTGGACGTACAGACCGAATAGCATGACCAGCGGGATGAGAAAGCGGGCCACGACGACCAGGATGGCGTTGTCTCTCATCGTTCATCCTCTTCTCGCCGGCGTTTCCGGGGCGGCGGCGAGAGCAGGGCATAGACCACGATGCCGGCGGTGAGGATGACCACCGCCTCGCCCATGGTGTCGATGGACCGGTAACTGGCCAGCACCGCCGCCACAAGGTTGGGAATCCCGATGTCCGCATAGGTCTGGTCGATGAAATAAGGCCCCAGGTGCTGATGGACCGGGTTGCCGGGCTGGCCGAAGGCGGGCAGGTCGAACGAGGCATAGATCAGCGCGGCGCCGGTCAGCGTGACGATCGCGAGCGCCGGCAGGCTGTGGCCGGTCCGTCGATGCTCGTAGCGGGGGACAAGGGCAAGCACCGCGAGAATGAGCACGGTGCTGATGCCCGCACCCACCGCCGCCTCGGTGAGCGCCACATCACCCGCGTCGAGGGTGGCGAACAGCCCGGCGATGGTCAGCGAGTAGATGGCGAACAGCATGGTCGCCTTGAGCAGATCCCGGGTGACCACCACGGTGACCGCGACCACGATGAGCAACACCAGCAGGGTGATGTCGATCAGGTGTTCGATGACGATTCTCCCGATGCACGGCGCCGATCCCGCGTGACCGGTTCGATGCCGGCCGCCATGGCCGCCCGTGCCGTGGCGTGCGAGGCCGTGGGTGTGGTGAACAGCAGAAACAGCAGGATCAGCAGTAGCTTGAAGCTCAGTGGGTGCCAGCCGGACTGGAGCACCAGCCCCCCCACGATCAGCAGCGGTGCGATGGTATCGGTGACGCCGCCGGCATGCAGTCGGGTGTAGATATCCGGGAATCGGACCACGCCGATGCCGCCTATCACCGCGAAGGCGCCGCCGGTCAGCAGCATCCCGGCCGAAATGAGGGTGATCAGTGGCTCAATCATCGGATGGCTCGCGACTGGCGGCCAGATCGCGCTGGCGGACCAGCTTGAGCACTGCGATGACGGCCAGGAAGTTGATCAGCGCGTAGACCAGCGCCACGTCCACCAGGTCGTTGTTGCCCGAGAAATAGGCGATGAGCGCGATCAGCAGCACCGTTTTCGTGCCAAAGACATTGACGCCGACGATGGTGTCGAACACCGATGGCCCGCGGATGGCCCGCCACAGTGCCAGCGCCATGGTGGTGAAGATCGCGAGGATCGTGGCGAGCAGGACGTTCGTCATCGGGGCTTGCCCTCGAGCCACTGCACGCGCCGTCCCATGGCGTCGGTCTCAAGCCCCTCGACGGCGTCCGCGAGCAGCGCGTGGACCTGGGCGCGGTCGCTGTCACTGGCCAGCCAGGTGGTCACGGTCCCCGGGGTCAGGGTGATGGAGTTGGCGTAGGTCACGCGCCCCACGTTGGTGTGCTGGCGGACCGGTACCTCGATCAGCGTGGGCTGGATGCGCCGCGGGTCGAGTACCGCCCGCGCCACGGCGATGTTGGAGACAATCACCTGACCCACGAGCCAGACCCAGTAGACCAGCAGCCGCCAGGACAGTGTCGCCGGATCGTGCTCGGCGCCCAGGACTTCCATGCGCTCGGTCAGCCATACAACGAGTGCCACCGAGGCCGCCCCCAGCCCGAACAGCAGCGGCTTGTAGACACCGGACAGGCCCAGCCAAAGGATTGCCAGCATCAAGGCCAGCGAGAGGTAGTAGCGCATGGCGTGGAATGTATCAATGTCGCCCCGCCGCTGCCAGCCGGTCAGGGTGACCGCACGCTGTCACAGAGTCGCAATCTGAATGTCATTATACTGGGGCGCAACCAAGGGTAGGGGGATCAGTCTTGGCGAGTATTCTGCTGGTAGAGGACGAATCGGCCATCCGTGAAATGGTGGCGATGGCTCTGGAGCGGGCCGGCTATCGGGTGCGGCACGCCGAATCCGCCGAGGACGGCGAGGCGGCCATCCGGCTCAGTCAGCCCGACCTGCTGCTTCTCGACTGGATGTTACCGGGGCAGAGCGGCATCGACTTCGCCCGTCGGCTCAAACGCGACCGCGCCACCCGGGATATCCCGATCATCGTGCTGACCGCGCGGGGCGAAGAGGCGGATCGGATCAGGGGGCTGGATGCCGGTGCGGATGACTACGTACCTAAGCCGTTTTCCCCGCGTGAGCTGGTGGCGCGGGTGAAGGCGGTGCTGCGACGGGTCCAGCCCACCGCCAACGAGTCGCCGGTGGAGGCCCGCGATCTGCGGCTCGACCCGGTCAGCCACCGGGTGACCGGGACCGGTCGTGCACTCGAAATGGGGCCGACCGAGTTCAGGTTGCTGCACTTTTTCATGACCCATCCCGATCGTGTGTTCAACCGTGCGCAGCTTCTCGATAATGTCTGGGGAACGAATGTCTATGTCGAGGAGCGCACCGTTGACGTCCACATCCGCCGCCTGCGCAAGGCCCTCGAGCCCTCCGGGCATCATGACCTGCTGCAGACCGTCCGCGGCGCGGGCTATCGTTTTTCCGCCGACTGAACGGGTCCGCCCATGTTGATGAGCAACCCGTGGCCGGCCGTGGTGTTCCGCACCGTGGCCGGGGGGGCGTTTCTGGCGGTCTTCGGGCTTGCCACCGGCGTCCCATGGCTGGTGCTGCTGGCGGGCGCGGCGCTGCTGGTCCATCAACTGGTGCAGGTCTATCGTCTGGAGCGCTGGCTGCGGACATCGCGACGCCGCCATCCGCCTCGTGGTCGAGGGCTGTGGGGGCATGTGCTGGATGGCCTCGATCGCCAGCAGAACCGGCAGCGCGCCCGGCGGCTGCGTCTGGTGGGACTGCTGCGACGGTTTCGCGAGGGCGCCAATGCCATGCCCGACGGCACCATCGTGCTCTCGGCAGCGGGCGAGATGCAGTGGTGGAATCGCCTGGCGTCGCGGTATCTGGGTCTGCAATGGCCCCTGGACCGTGGCCAGCGCATTGCCAACCTGATCCGGCATCCCGACTTTGCGGCGTATCTGACGGCTCGGGACTGGACGGCAGCGGTCAAGATCCCTTCACCGCAGGATCCGCGCCGCACGCTCGAGATCCGGATCGTCCCCTACGGCGACCACCAGCAGATGCTGCTCGCGCGCGATGTCTCGGAGCTGCATCGGCTGGAGACCATGCGGCGGGATTTTGTCGGTAACGTCAGTCATGAGCTGCGCACGCCGCTGACCGTATTGCAGGGAATGTCGGAACAGCTCGGTGAGATGGAGTCGCTGGACGCCGAGGATCTACAGCGGCCGCTGGCGTTGATGGATCAGCAGATCGGGCGCATGACGCGGCTGGTGGATGATCTGCTGCTGCTCTCGCGGCTCGAGACCGAGCGCCCGGTGGTGGATCGCGCCGCCCTGGACATGCCGCGGCTGCTGGACGAGGCGGTGGAAGAGGCGCGGGCGCTCAGCGGCGGCCAACATGGCATCAGTCTGACAGCGGACGAGTCGCTGAGCATCGAGGGGGATGAGGACGAGATCCGCAGCGCGCTCTCCAACCTGCTGTCGAATGCCGTGAAATACACCGCCGCCGGGGGCCGGATCGACGTGCGCTGGTTTGTCGCTGAGGGGGCGGCCTGCCTGGCGGTCGCGGACACGGGGCGCGGTATTCCCGCCCACCATATCCCGCGGCTCACCGAACGGTTCTATCGCGTGGACGCCGGTCGTGCGGCGCGTGATGGCGGCACGGGGCTGGGGCTCGCCATCGTCAAGCACGTGCTCTCGCGCCACGGCGCCCGGCTTGAGATCACCAGTGAGATGGGCGTGGGGAGTACCTTCACGGCGCTTTTCCCGATAGCCGCGCGGGTCAGCCCGGCACCCGATGCGTCGGTTTCATGATCCTGTCACAAAGCGTGGCTACGCTCCCCACAGTCCACAACCGAAGCATCAACGAGGAGTAACCTCATGCAGATTTGGAAAACGAGTGCACTGGCCCTGGCGGCCACGGTCGGCGTGACGACTCTGGCGAGCGCGCAGGAGCGTGAGCAGATCCGGATCGTCGGCTCCAGCACGGTCTATCCCTTCGCCAGCTATGTTGTCGAGGAGTTCGGTGCGACGACCAACTTCCCCACTCCGGTCATCGAGTCGACCGGCTCCGGTGGCGGAATGCGCCTGTTCTGTGAGGGCGTCGGTGTCGGTACGCCGGATATCACCAACGCCTCGCGCCGCATGAAGCCGAGCGAGTTCGATCGCTGCCAGGAAAACGGCGTCACTGAGATCACCGAGGCGCTGATCGGCTCCGACGGCATCGTCCTCGCCCAGAGCGATGAGAACGATCCGCTGGCCCTGACCCGTGAGCAGATCCTGATGGCGGTTGCCGCCCAGGTCCCGCAGGACGGGGAGATGGTCGACAATCCCTACACCAACTGGAATGAGATCGACTCCAGCCTGCCTGATCGTGAGATCGAGATCCTCGGCCCGCCTACGACCTCCGGCACCCGCGACGCCTTCGAAGAGCTGGTCATGGAAGAGACCGCTGAAGGGGCCGGCTTCCCGGCGGAGTACACCGATATCCGTGCGGACGGCGTCTACGTCGACTCGGGCGAGAATGATAACCTGATCGTCCAGCGGATCCAGGAGAACACGGACGCGATTGGTGTGTTTGGCTACAGCTTCCTGGTCGAGAACGAGGACACGCTGGATGCGGCCACCGTCGACGGGGTCGAGCCGACCACCGAGACGATCTCGCAGGAAGACTATCCGGTCGCCCGCAGCCTCTGGTTCTACATCAAGGATGCCCACGAGGGTGTGATCCCGGGTATCGACCAGTACGTCAGCCTGTTCATGGACGACATCATGATCGGTGAGGATGGTCTGCTGATCGAAGAGGGCCTGATCCCCCTGCCGTCCGCGCAGAGCGCCGAGTGGCGTGATCGGGTCGACAACCGGGTTGATCTGCAGCGCAGCGACCTCGAGGGGTAACGTCCGGAGCGACTCGATAATACGATGAGTCGCTGACGTGATGGGTCGCCACTTCCGTTGGGGGTGGCGGCCTTTATGGTCTGAGCAAACAGTGAATCCTGGGGGGTCGCCTTGAGCATTGCGACGACTACGCTTCTGTTAATGGCGGCGATTGCCGGACTCGGCCTGATCGGTTTTCGATGGGGGCGGGGTAAGGCGCTGGCGGCCATGGCCAGTGGCATCAGTATGCATTCCCGACCGCAGCAATATGGCTGGTACCCGGTCGTCTGGATGGGCCTGCCGGCGCTCGGTTTTGCCCTGGGAATGGCTCTGCTCAGTGTGACTGGCGTCATCGCACCCGCCAACGAAGTGGTCCTGATGGTATCGCTGGCGGCAGGGGCCGTGGGGCTCAGTCTTGGACTGCGGGCGATCCGCCCGGAACTGCGGGCGCGTAACGCGCTCGACCGTACAATCCGCTGGCTGCTGCTGAGCGCCGCGCTTATTTCCATCTTCACGACCATCGCGATCGTGCTCTCGATCCTGTTCGAGGCCATGCGTTTCTTTCGCGAGGTCAGTGTCTGGGAGTTCGTGACCGGTACCGTCTGGTCGCCGGGTGATACCTTTCTTGAAGCGGCTGGCCGCGGCGACGAGGTGTCCGAAGGGAGCTCATTCTTTGGTTCCGTGCCATTGTTCGCCGGCACGTTCATGGTCACCGGCATCGCTATGGCGACGGCGCTGCCGATCGGTCTGCTCTCCGCGATCTTCATGTCCGAGTACGCCACGCCGCGTCAGCGCGGCATCGCGAAGCCGGTCCTGGAGATCCTCGCCGGCATCCCGACCGTTGTCTACGGCTTCTTTGCCGCCATCACCGTGACCCCGATCATCGTCGACATCGCCGAGTTCTTCGGACTGGATGCGTCATATAGCAACATCCTCTCGCCCGGCATCGTGATGGGCATCATGATCATCCCGTTCATCTCGTCGCTGTCCGACGATGTGATCAACAGCATCCCGCAGAGTCTGCGCGAGGGCGCCTACGCACTGGGTACGACCCATTCCGAGACGATCAAGAAGGTGATCCTTCCGGCCGCGCTGCCCGGTGTGATCTCGGCGTTTCTGCTGGGCGTCTCGCGGGCGCTGGGCGAGACGATGATCGTTGTCATGGCGGCCGGCGTGCGGCCTAACCTCACCTGGAATCCGCTGGAGGATATGACCACGGTCACGGTAAGCATCGTTTACTCCCTGACCGGTGATCTCGCCTTTGACAGTCCGCAGACCCTCTCGGCGTTTGCGCTTGGGCTGGTGCTTTTCACAGTGACATTGATGCTCAATCTGCTCTCGACCTATCTGGTCCGGCGATTCAAGCAGAAGTACGACTAAACGGGACGCCCTGCGATGCAACGACGACTGACCGGCTCTGCCAACGATCCACTGATCCGCGCGCGTTACAGGCGCGAGGCCCGCTTCCGGGGTTACTCGATCGCCGCGCTGTTCGTTGCCTTCGGCATCATCATCGCGTTTTTCACCGATATCATCGGCCAGGGGCAGAGCGCTTTCTGGCGGACCGAGGTCAAGGTGACGCTGGACTACAACGAGCGAGCCGAGCGCATTGGCCAGTTCGCGGTCGCCGAGGACCTCCGGGATATCGTCTCGCGGGGTGCGGTCCGCGGCATCCCCCTGGAGATCCGCAACAACCCGGGGCGGGCCGGGATCACGCGCGAGGCGTGGGTGCCGGTCAAAAGCACCATCGACCAGTACGTCAAGGGCAAGGATGAGCTCGAACCAGCGCTGGCCCGCCAGGTGGACGCGCTGCTCGCCGAGGGTGTGATGCGCACCACGTTCAACTGGGCCTTCTTCACCAGTGGTGACTCCAAACTCCCGGAACTGGCGGGCATATTCTCCGCGGCGGTCGGCTCGATCCTGGTATTGGCCGTGACGCTGGTGTTCGCCTTTCCAATCGGGGTCATGTCGGCCATTTACCTCGAGGAATTCGCGCCGGATAACAAGCTGACCCAGGCGATTGAAGTCAATATCAATAACCTGGCGGCGGTGCCGTCGATCATCTTCGGCCTGCTTGGCCTGGCGGTTTTCATCAATACCCTCGGCGTGCCGCGCTCATCGGCACTGGTCGGTGGACTCACGCTGGGGTTGATGACCCTGCCGATCATCATCATCAGCACCCGGGCGGCGCTGCGCTCGGTACCGGATCCGATCCGGCTGGGTGCCTTCGCGATGGGCTGTTCGCGCTGGCAGGTAGTCCGTGACCACGTCCTGCCGCTGTCACTCCCGGGCATCCTCACCGGCACCATCATCGGGCTGGCGCAGGCCATGGGTGAAACCGCGCCGCTGATCATCGTGGGCATGATCGCCTATATCCCGGAGGCGCCGTCGAGCATCTTCGACTCGGCGACGGTACTGCCGGCCCAGATCTTTACCTGGGCGGGCGAGCCCCGCCAGGCCTTCAGCGAAAAGACCGCAGCCGGGATCATGGTGCTCCTGGCGATTCTACTGACACTCAATGCCACCGCCGTGCTTCTGCGGCGCAAGTTCGAACGTCGCTGGTAGCGACGGGTGAGGAATTCATGGAAACTGAAGTCAAGCAAAATGCCGCGGCCAGGGTGGGAGTAACGATGCCGGAAACCGAGGCAACTACCACGGCAACACGCAATGGGTCGGAACTGGCGAAAATGAGCGCCACCGATCTCAATCTGTGGTACGGCGACACCCAGGCCCTGCATGGGATCAACCTGGACATGCCGGCCCAGGAGGTCACGGCCCTGATTGGTCCGTCGGGCTGCGGCAAGTCGACTTTCCTGCGCTGTCTCAACCGGATGAACGACCTGATCCCCCAGGTCCACATCAAGGGTGGCGTTGCGCTCGACGGCGAAGACATCTACGACTCCAGCGTCGATGTGGTCCAGCTTCGGACCTTCGTGGGCATGGTCTTCCAGAAGCCCAATCCCTTCCCGAAGAGCATCTACGAGAACATCGCCTATGCGCCACGGCTCCACGGGACCGGGACCTCCCGGTCGGAGCTGGACGACCTCGTCGAATCATCGCTCAAGCGGGCGGGCCTCTGGAACGAAGTCGCGGACCGTCTGGACACACCCGGGACCGAGCTGTCGGGCGGCCAGCAGCAGCGGCTGTGTATCGCCCGGGCCATCGCGGTCAATCCCGAGGTCATCCTCATGGACGAGCCGGCATCGGCCCTCGATCCGCTGGCGACGGCAACGGTGGAGGAGCTGATCCACGAGCTCAAGGACAACTACACCATTGTCATCGTCACCCATAACCTGCAGCAGGCCGCCCGGGTGGCCGGATACACGGCGTTTTTCCACATGGGCCAGATCGTCGAGGTGAACGACACGGATACGCTGTTCACCAACCCGGCGGAACAGCGGACCGAAGACTACATCACCGGCCGGTTCGGCTGAGCCGGCAGGGAGCGGCAGCAAGCATGGATAAAAAGACGTTCACTCAGCATATCTCGCAGCAGTACAACGAGGACCTCGAGCGCATCGTCACCCGGGTCATGACCATGGGCGGCCTGGTCGAGCAGCAGCTCGAGGCGGCTCTCGATGCCCTGGTGAATGGCGATCAGGAAAAGGGCGAACAGGTGGTGACGTCCGATTATAAGATCAATGCCATGGAGGTTGAGCTGGACGAGGCCTGCACGCACATTCTCGCGCGCCGCCAGCCCACCGCCAGTGACCTGCGCCTGATCATGGCGGTCATCAAGACCATCACCGACCTCGAGCGCATCGGCGACGAGGCCGAGCGGGTGGGGCGGATGGCGCTGCATCTGCTCGATGAGGATCGGCGCCGCAGTCCGATGGCCGAAATCGCCGCCCTGGGCGAGCAGATCAAGGGCATTCTGCGTGGTGCGCTGGACGCGTTCGCGCGCATGGACTCGGAGCAGGCGGTGCGCGTGGCCCAGGAGGATATCAAGGCGGACGCGCAGTACGACTCGATCATCCGCAACCTGGTGAAACACCTCGAGGACAATCCCAAGTCGGTGCCGCCGGTTCTGGATATCGTCTGGGCGACCCGCTCGCTGGAGCGGATCGGTGACCGGTCCCGGAACATCTGTGAATATGTGATCTACTTCGTGCGCGGCAAGGATGTCCGCCACATCAGTTTTGAGCAGATGGCCGAGGAGGCCACCGGCGACCGCCGCTAGCGGCGCGGGGTCACCAACCACTCCAGCAGGGCCTTCTGGGCATGGAGGCGGTTTTCCGCCTCTTCCCATACCACACTCCGGGGGCCGTCGATGACATCGGCGGTCACTTCCTCGCCACGGTGGGCGGGCAGACAGTGCATGAAAAGCGCCTGTTCGCCGGCCGCCGCCATCAGCGCTTCATTGACCTGATAGGCGGCAAAGTCCTCAAGTCGGGTCTGACGTTCGTCCTCCATCCCCATGCTCGCCCAGACGTCGGTGACCACCAGGTCTGCGCCCTCCACCGCCGCCTGCGGGTCGGTCTCGTGGCGGCTGTTGGGGTAATCGGCCAGGTCTTCCGGGGCATAGGCCGACGGCGCCCCGATGGCAAGCCGGAAATCCATCATTTCCGCGGCCTGCATCCACGAGCGGCACATGTTGTTGCCATCACCCATCCACGCCACGGTCCGTCCCTGAAGCTCGCCCCGATGCGCCTGCCAGGTCTGCAGATCGGCGAGAAGCTGGCAGGGGTGGTGATCATCGGTCAGGCCATTGATCACGGGCACGCGGGAGGCGCCGGCAAAGCGCTCGACGGTGGAGTGATCGAAGGTGCGGATCATCACCGCATCGACCATGCCGGAGAGCACCCGGGCGGTGTCCTCGATGGGCTCGCCGCGGCCGAGCTGGGTGTCCCGCGGCGACAGGAACAGCGCGCTGCCACCCAGCTGAGCCATGCCAGCCTCGAAGGAGACGCGGGTGCGTGTCGACGACTTCTCAAAGATCATGCCCAGCACCCGCCCGCGAAGGGGCTCATGCAGGCTGCCGTCGTGGTGCAGCGCGCGCAGCTCGGCGGCCCGCCGCAGCAGGGTCTCGAGGGTTTCGGCATCAATATCGGCGAGCGTGAGAAAGTGGCGCGGTGGCATTGGATTCCCCTGTCAGACTCAGGCGAGCGCCGCCGACGGATCGGCGAGGGCTTCCGCGGTCTGCTGGATCAATGGCGTCAGGGTATCGACCAGCCGGTCGGCCTGCTCGTCAGTGAAGGTCAGTGGTGGCAGTAGCCGCACCACGCGGCCCGCCGTTACGTTGATCAGGACGCCGGCGTCGAGCGCCTGCGGCACCAATGAGGGACAGGGACCCTCCAGCTCGACACCGATCATGAGCCCCTGGCCACGGATGTCATGAACGCCGCGGACCCCGGTCAGGCCGTCGCGCAGTCCGCGCAGAATGCGCTCGCCGACAGCCGCCGCCCGATCGAGTAGTCCGTCCCGCTCGATAGTCTCGATCACCGCCAGCGCGGCACGGCTCGACAACGGGTTACCACCAAAGGTGGTGCCATGGCTGCCCGGCCCCAGCACACCGCTGGCCGGGCCACCGGCCAGGCAGGCGCCGATGGGGACGCCGTTGGCAAGGGCCTTGGCCAGGGTGACGACATCGGGACGGATCCCGGCGTGTTGGTGGGCAAACCACGCGCCGGTCCGGCCCACGCCTGACTGCACCTCGTCGAGCATCAGCAGCCATCCCCGCTGATCGCAGAGTCGCCGCAGGGCCGGCAGATAATCGGCGTCGGGCACCACGATGCCGCCCTCGCCCTGGACGGGTTCGACGAACACCGCAACGGTGCGCTCGCTGGCCACCGCCTCGATGGCCGCACTGTCGTTGTACGGGGCGCGCACGAACCCGGCCGGCAGAGGGCCGAAGCCGGTCTGAGCGCTGCGGTTGCCGGTGGCCGTCAACGCCCCCAAGGTGCGCCCGTGAAAGGCATTGTCGGCGACAATGATCTCGGGGGCTTCAATGCCGCGGTGATGCCCATGCAGCCGTGCCAGCTTGATGGCCGCCTCGTTGGCCTCGGCGCCGCTGTTGGCGAAGAACACCTGATCCAGACCGCTGAGCTGACAGAGCCGCTCGCCAAGTCGGGTCTGATGCGGCACCTCGTAGAGATTGGAGGTGTGCACGAGGGTGCCCGCCTGATCGGCAACCGCAGCGGCCACCGCCGGGTGGGCATGCCCGAGGCCGCATACGGCGATGCCCGAGAGCGCATCCAGGTACCAGTGGCCTTCGGTGTCCTCCAGCCAGGCGCCGTCACCGCGCTGGAACGCCACCGGCAGGCGCTTGTACGTGGGCATCAGGGCAGTTGTCATCGTCATGACCTCCAAAAACAAACGGCAGCCTGCGGCTGCCGAGCGTTTCATTATAGGATGGGGGCATGAAGGCCACAAGCAAGGCGTCGAAGTCCGCCAGCCGTATTGATCTGCATATGCACAGTACCGCTTCGGATGGCCGTCTGTCGCCCACGGCGGTGGTCCAGCGGGCCGCGGATCAGGGCGTCCGGCTGATGGCACTCACCGACCATGACACCCTCGAGGGCCTCCCCGAGGCGCAGGCGGCGGCCGCACAATGCGGCATCGACTGCATACCGGGTATCGAGCTCTCGGCGCGCTGGGCACGGGGTGTGGTGCATATCGTTGGCCTGGACATTGATATCACGACCCCGATACTGCTCGAGGGCGTGGCCAGGCAGCAGATCGAGCGCCGTCAGCGTGCCGTGCGCATCGCCGAGCGGCTCACCCGGGCGGGCATCAGCGATATCACCGAGCGTCTCGAGCGATTGGCCCAGGGGGTGCCGGGGCGGGCGCACTTCGCCCGGGCCCTGGTCGAGCAGGGGGCGGTGTCCACGGTCCAGGCCGCTTTCGAGCGCTATCTGAAGCGCGGGCGGCCGGGTTATGCCGCCGTTGAATGGGCTCGAATCGAAGAGGTGGTGGCCTGGATACACGCCGCCGGGGGGATCGCCGTGTTCGCCCATCCGCTGCGCTACGGCCTCTCGCGGGGTGCCCTGCGTGCCGCCATTCAGGCGTTTGTCGACGCCGGTGGGCAATCCATCGAGGTGGCCAACGGTGGCGGCGGGCGGGATGACCACGTGGCCGCCGCCGCGCTGGCACGACGCTTTGGTCTGACGGGGTCAAAGGGCTCGGATTTTCATGATCCCGACTTCCCGTGGATCGAGATCGGGCGTCTGGCGCCCCTCCCACCGGATATCCCCGCGGTCTGGAAGCGTTTTCGTGAAACACCGGCCGAGTCTGTCAGTGGCTGAAGAATCCGGACCGCTCGATCACCCATTTGCCGCCCTGCAGCCGGCGCTGATCCTGGATATGGTCGAGGCCGCCGGCGTGCAGGCGGATGGCCGTCTGCTCGCCCTCAATAGCTATGAAAACCGGGTCTATCAGCTCGGCGTCGAGGACGGGACACCGCTGATTCTCAAGGTCTATCGGCCCGGGCGCTGGAGTGATGAAGCGATCATCGAGGAACACGCCTTCGCCCGGCAACTGGCCGGACACGATATCCCGATCGTGCCGCCCATCAGCCTCGACGGTCACACCCTCCACCATGCCGCGGGGTTTCGTTTCGCCCTCTACCCGCGTCGCGGCGGGCATGCGCCCGAGCTCGACCAGGCGGCCACCCGGGAATGGCTGGGCCGGCTGCTGGGGCGTCTGCACACGGTCGGTGAAGCCGCCGAATTCGCCCACCGGCCGCTGCTTGATCCGGATGTCATGGGTCGACAGAGCCGCGACTGGCTGCTGGAGGCCGGCTGGATACCGGCAGCGCTGGCGGGGGCCTATCGCGCGGTGACCGATGAACTGTTGAGCGCCATTGACGAGGCCTGGGCGCGGGCCGGACAGAGTGCGGCTGTCCGTCTGCACGGCGATTTCCATCCGGGTAACATCCTCTGGACGCAGGCCGGCCCGCATCTGGTGGATCTGGACGACTGTCGCACCGGGCCGGCGATCCAGGATCTGTGGATGCTGCTCAGCGGCGAGCGTGCCGAGCGAACGCTGCAGCTCAGTGACCTGGTGGCTGGCTACGAGCAGTTCCGCGAATTCGACCCCCGTGAGCTGCACCTGCTCGAAGCGCTGCGCACCCTGCGGATGATGAATTATGCCGCCTGGCTGGCACGGCGCTGGCATGATCCGGCGTTTCCGGCGGCCTTTCCGTGGTTTGGCAGCGAGCGTTACTGGGACGAGCATGTGCTGGCGCTGCGCGAGCAGCTGAGCGCGATGCAGACGCCGCCGCTGGCGGTATGATGGCAACGATTTCAACCGGCAACCAGAAGGCTACCCCGCAGTGATGATTGTGATAATCGGTGCCGGCCCGGTCGGCACGAACCTGATCGAGCAGGCCCTGTCGGGCACCAACAATGAGCTGGTGGTGGTCGAGAGCGACCCGGCCCTGGCCAATGCCTGTGCCGAGCAGCACGACGTGCGGGTGCTGTCCATGGACGTCGGTGACGATGCCTTTGTCGATGAAAGCCAGCTGGCGCGGGCCGAGGCGCTGATCGCCACCACGGATGACGACTCGACCAATCTCATGGCGATTCTGCTGGCCCGGGAGGTCGGGGTGAAAACCCTCACGGCCACGGTCAGCCGCCGTTCGCATATGGCCATGTTCCGCCGCCTGGGGGTGCGCGTGCTTGGCGACCCGGAGCGCCTGGTGGCTCAGCATCTGCTGGACATCACCCTGTTGCCGGGCATCAGCGATGTCACCACCCTGCGTGGCGGCCAGCAGATCATCGAACTCAGACTTGAAGACGGCTCGCCCCTGCTGGGGCTTGACGCCCGCACGATCCAGCAGCGGGAACTGCTCGACGCGGGGCTGCAGCTGCTGGCGCGGGTCCGTGACGGCGAGACCCAGCCCTTGACCGAGGGCGATGCCCTGGCGGCGGGCGACAGCGTGATCCTGTTCGCCACGGAGCGCCTGCGTGGCCGCCGCCGGCGGGAGTTTCTCGAGCGCAAGCTGGGGGGATGAGCGCGTGCGCGAGATCCTGCGTGGCGTCGGCTTTCTCCTGCATGTCCCCGGCGCCATGGCGCTGGCTTCGTTGCCCATCGCCTGGTGGGGCGGCGAGCGCTGGGGGCTGGCCGGATTCCTGATCACCGCGGCGGTGTCGCTGGGCGCCGGGCAGGCGCTGGTCTGGACGACGCGGGGCCCGCTGGTGTTCTATCGCTATCAATCCATGCTGATTGCCGCGATCAGCTGGCTGCTCATCACCCTGGTGGGGGCGATCCCCATTTACATCAGTGCGCATCTCTCGCCGCCCGCGGTTGACGCCGCCATCCAGATCTTCCGGCATCCGGCCAATGCCGTGTTCGAATCGGTATCGGGGTTCACCTCCACCGGCCTGACGGTGGTGAGTGCCGCCTCCGAGCTGCCCCTGCATATCCAGTGGTGGCGCAGCCTGATCCAGTGGGTGGGAGGCATTGGTGTCATCCTTCTGCTGCTGGCGGTGATCCCCGCCGAGCGCGGCGCGATCAACCTGTACTTCTCGGAAGCCCGCGATGAAAAGATCCTGCCGACGGTCAAATCCACCGTGCAGGCCATCTGGGCCATCTATGTGGGCTACACACTGATTGGCATCCTGTTGCTGTGGCTGGCCGGTGACCCACTGTGGCGGGCCATCAATCACGCCATGTCGGCGATCTCCACGGGCGGGTTCACGATCACCGATGATGGGCTGGCGAGCGCGAGCACTGCGGTTCGACTGGCCTACACACCGATCATGCTGGTGGGGGCGATCAGCTTTCTCATTCATTACCGGATGGTGGTCGAGCGGGTCGGCCCGCGGTCCCTGTGGCAATTGCTGGAGGTGCGGGTATTCGTCTACGTGCTCGTGCTGGGCGGGCTGCTGCTCTGGGGGCACCGCTGGCTGGTGGGTGCCGATACCGACCCGGTCAGTGCGCTGGTGCTGTGGGTATCCGCAATCACCGCCACCGGTGTGACATCGGTGAACATCGCCACACTCGACAATGGCTCGCTGCTGTTGATGCTGGTCGGGCTGGCCATGGGCGGCATGGCCGGCTCGGCGGCCGGGGGCATCAAACTGCTGCGCGTCGGGCTTTTGATCAAGGACGTGGTCGGCCAGCTGAGACGGCTGCGCGCCACGCCCCACGAGGTGGTCGTGCTGCGCTATAACGGCGCCCGGATCACGCCGGCGGAAATGGCGCGGCTCGGGCATACCGCGCTGCGGCTCGTGGGCGTGTTCATGCTGCTGTGGCTCGTCGGCGTTTTCATCATGCTCTACTGGATGCCCGATGACATGCGCCTGGCCTATGTGTTCTTCGATACGGCCTCGGCGCTTTTCAACAACGGGCTCGCCACCGGGGTAGCCGGACCGGACCTGGACACCGGCGCCGCGCTGGTGCTGAGCGTGCTCATGCTGCTGGGACGACTCGAGGTGTTTCCGCTGCTGCTGCTGGTGGCGTTTTTCCTGGGACGGCGCTAGGAAATCGCCAGCTGGCCGACAATTCCGCCGCGCAACCTGTAGACTGGGGGGTTATTCATTACAGCGACCGATTGATCAGCGAGCGAAATCCCATGAGCACCGATCCCATCCAGACCGACGTGCGCGACCTGCGCAATGTCGCCATCATCGCCCATGTCGACCACGGCAAGACCACGCTAGTCGATCAGTTGCTCCAGCAGTCGGGCACCCTGGCCGCGCGGGGCGAGGTGCAGGACCGGATCATGGATTCCAATGATCTGGAGCGCGAGCGCGGCATCACGATCCTGTCAAAGAATACCGCCATCAAGTGGCAGGATCTGCGCGTCAACATCGTCGACACACCGGGCCATGCCGATTTTGGTGGCGAGGTCGAGCGCGTGCTGTCGATGGTCGACTCGGTGCTGCTGCTGGTCGATGCGGTCGACGGACCGATGCCGCAGACCCGCTTTGTCACCCAGAAAGCGCTGGCGCTGGGTCTCAAGCCCATCGTGGTGGTCAATAAAGTCGACCGTGATGGCGCGCGGCCCGACTGGGTGGTGGACAAGACCTTCGATCTGTTCGACAACCTGGGTGCCAGTGACGAGCAGCTCGACTTTCCGGTGATTTACGCCTCGGCGCTGAACGGCTATGCCGGCACCGACTCGGATGTCCGCAGCGGCGACATGACCCCGCTGTTCGAGCTCATCCGCGACATCGTCCCGGCGCCTCAGGTGGATGCCGAGGGACCATTCCGCATGCAGGTGACCTCCCTCGACTACAACAGCTATGTCGGTGTCATCGGCATCGGCCGTATCGAGCGGGGCAGCGTCAAGAGCAACCAGACGCTGACCTGCGTCGACCGCGACGGCAAGCGCCGACAGGTCCGGCTGCTGCAGGTGCTGGGCTTCCTGGGACTTGACCGCGTCGAGGTGCCCTTCGCCAGTGCCGGCGATATCATCGCGTTTACCGGCATTGACGGCATCAACATCTCCGACACGCTCTGCGACAGCTCGGCGGTGGAGGCGCTGCCGGCACTGACCGTCGACGAACCGACGGTGTCCATGACCTTCCAGGTGAACACTTCGCCGTTCGTGGGGCGCGAGGGCAAGTATGTGACCTCGCGGCAGCTGCGGGAGCGGCTGATGCGGGAGCTCGAGCACAACGTCGCGCTGCGGGTCGAGGACACCAATGACCCCGAGCGTTTCCGGGTCTCGGGCCGCGGTGAGCTGCATCTGGGCATTCTCATCGAGAACATGCGCCGCGAGGGCTATGAGCTGGGTGTCTCCCGGCCCGAGGTCATCACCCGCGAGGTCGATGGCCGGCTCGAGGAGCCGTTCGAGCAGCTCACCGTCGACGTCGAGGAAGACTATCAGGGCGCGGTGATGCAGGCCCTCGGCGAGCGTGGCGGCGAGCTCACCGACATGCTCCCCGACGGCCGCGGCCGGGTGCGGCTGGACTACACCATTCCCGCGCGGGGCCTCATCGGCTTTCGCACCGAGTTCCTGACCGCCACCTCGGGCACCGGGCTGATGTATCACGTTTTCGATCACTACGGCCCGGCGAAGACCGGTGAGTACGGCCAGCGGATCAACGGTGTGCTGGTGTCGATGGCGCCCGGCAAGGCGCTCGCCTATGCGCTGTTCAACCTCCAGGATCGCGGCAAGCTGTTCATCGGGCATGGCGACGAGGTCTATGAGGGGATGGTCATCGGGCTGCACAACCGAGACAACGATCTGGTGGTCAACCCGCTCAAGGCCAAGCAGCTGACCAATGTGCGCGCGGCCGGCTCGGACGAGAGCATCATCCTCACGCCGCCACAACGGCTGACGCTGGAGCAGGCGCTGGAGTTCATCGACGACGATGAGCTGGTGGAAGTGACCCCGGGCGCCATCCGCATCCGTAAGAAATACCTCCTCGAGCATGAGCGCAAGAAGGCGGCGAAGGCCGGCCACTAGGGCCCGTCGTGAGCCCGGAGCAGTCCGGGCTCAGCGCTCGCGCTGGATGATGTAGTCGGCGAGCGCCCGCAGGCGATCCGCGCCAGACCCCATACCGCCCAGGGCGTCGACGGCCCCGTCGCGCAGTCGACGGGCGAATTGCTGCGAGGCCTCAAGGCCCATCAGCCCCGGATAGGTCGGCTTGGCGCGACGCGCATCGGCTCCGCTGGTCTTGCCGATGGCCTCGCTGTCGCCGGTGACATCGAGGATGTCGTCCTGCACCTGAAAGGCCAGACCGATGCACTGGCCGTACTCATCCAGCCTCTGACGGACCGAATCGTCAACGCCGTGGGGTCCGCTCAGCGAACCCAGCCTGAGGCTGGCCAGGATCAGCGCCCCGGTCTTGTAGCGGTGCATGGTCTCGAGCTGCGCGGCATTCAGTTGATGCCGGACGGCGCCCAGGTCCAGCGCCTGACCGCCCGCCATGCCCTGCGAGCCCACCGCCGCCGCCAGGGTTTGCACCATCTCCAGTCGGCGTTCGGCGGCAACGCCAGTCGCTGTCGCCAGATGCTCGAACGCCAGGGTCTGGAGGGCATCGCCGGCGAGGATCGCGGTGGACTCGTCAAACGCCCGGTGACAGGTCGGTTGACCGCGGCGCAGGTCATCGTCGTCCATGGCCGGCAGGTCGTCGTGGACAAGCGAGTAGGCATGGATCATCTCCACCGCACAGGCGGCCGGGTCCAGATCCGGCGCGTCGACGCCACACAATGCCCCCGCCTCGTAGACCAGGAACGGGCGCAGCCGCTTGCCCGGGGCCAGCACGGCATAGCGCATGGCCTGATGGAGCCGCGTCGGTGGCTGGTCGTCGGCGGGAAGAGCGGTTTCCAGGGCGGCCTCGACCCGTGCACGGGCCAGGCTCAGCGCGTCATTCAGGGCCGGTGTCATCGCTTCCCTCAAAGGGCCGGGGCTGGGCGTCCGGATCGCGGCCGGCGAGAATCTCGACGCGCTGTTCGGCCTCGGTCAGCGCCTTCTGGCACTCCCGCGTCAGCCGGATGCCCTGCTCAAAGCATTGCAGGGACTGCTCCAGTGTCAGCTCGCCGGCTTCCATGCGCTCGACCAGTTCCTCGAGGGTCTTGAGGGCGGCTTCAAAGTCGGGGGTCGATTCAGATTCACTCATGCCCGCAAGTCTAGCGCGCAGTGGCGGGCAACGCACTCGCCCGATGCGGTGCCACCCGTTACACTTCCCGCCATGAGCAAAGATTACGATTCCGCTTCCATCGAGGTTCTCACCGGCCTCGACCCGGTGCGCCGTCGCCCGGGCATGTATACCGATACCACCCGCCCCAACCATCTGGCCCAGGAGGTCATCGATAACAGCGTCGACGAGGCCATCGGCGGTCACTGCCAGCGCATTGACGTCACGCTGCATCGCGACGGGTCACTGTCAGTCAGTGACGATGGACGCGGCATGCCGGTGGACATGCACCCCGAGGAGGGTGCGCCCGGCGTTGAAATCATCCTTGGCCGACTGCATGCCGGCGGCAAGTTCTCGCGCGAGAGCTACCAGTTCTCCGGCGGCCTGCACGGGGTGGGTGTGTCGGTGGTCAACGCCCTGTCGACCCGCCTCGAGGTGAGTATCCGCCGCGACGGGCGGGAATGGCGGATGGCCTTCGCCAACGGTGAGCGGATCCAGCCCCTCGAGGCGGTGGGCGAGGTCGGCCGGCGCAACACCGGCACGCGCCTGCATTTCTGGCCGAATGCCGAGTACTTTGATTCGGCCCGCTTTTCGCTGCCGCGCCTGCGCCATGTCCTGCGGGCCAAGGCGGTTCTCTGTCCGGGGCTCGCCGTGCGGCTGGTCGAGGAGGCCAGCGGCGAGGAAACGCTCTGGCACTACGAAAAGGGGCTGGCCGATTATCTGGGAACCACCCTCGAGGGTGTCCCGCAGATCCCCGCAGCGCCGTTCACCGGCGATTTTTCGGCCGCCCACGAAGCCGTGGAATGGGCGGTCGCCTGGCTGCCCGAGCAGGGTGAGCCGGTGCAGGAAAGCTACGTCAACCTGATCCCCACCCTGCAGGGCGGCACCCACGTCAACGGCCTGCGCACCGGCCTGACCGAGGCGCTGCGGGAGTTCTGCGAGTTCCGCAATCTCCTCCCGCGCGGCGTACGCATCGCCCCGGAGGATGTCTGGGAGCGGGTCACCTATGTGCTCTCGGTCAAGCTCGAGGAGCCGCAGTTTTCGGGCCAGACCAAGGAGCGCCTGTCCTCCCGCGCCTGCGCCGGATTCGTCTCGGGCGTGGTCAAGGACGCCTTCAGTCTGTGGCTCAACGAACACACCAGCGAGGCCGAAGCACTTGTCGAGCTGGTGCTCGCCAATGCCCAGCGCCGCCTTCGGGCATCACGCAAGGTGACGCGCAAGCGGGTCACCCAGGGGCCGGCGCTGCCCGGCAAGCTGGCCGACTGCAGCAACCAGGATCCGGGCATCAGCGAGCTGTTTCTGGTGGAGGGGGATTCCGCCGGGGGATCCGCCAAACAGGCCCGCGACCGCGACTTTCAGGCCGTGATGCCGCTGCGTGGCAAGATCCTCAATACCTGGGAGGTCGATCCGTCCGAGGTCATGGCTTCGCAGGAGGTCCATGACATCGCCGTTGCGCTGGGGATCGAGCCGGGGTCGGAGGATCTGAGCGGGCTGCGCTACGCCAAGGTCTGCGTGCTGGCCGACGCCGACCCCGATGGCGCCCATATCGCGACACTGCTCTGCGCGCTCTTCCTACGCCATTTCCCGGCCCTGGTGCGGGCCGGTCACGTGTTCATGGCCATGCCGCCGCTGTATCGAGTGGATGTGGGCAAGCAGACGTGGTACGCGCTGGACGAGGACGAACGCCAGGGTATTCTCGACCGGATCGAGGCCGAAAAGCTCAAGGGCAAAGTGGCGATCACCCGGTTCAAGGGGCTCGGCGAGATGAATCCGCTGCAGCTTCGCGAGACCACCATGGCCCCGGATACCCGGCGGCTGGTTCAGTTGACCGTTGACGCCCCCGAGGAAACCGAGGCACTGATGGCGATGCTGCTGGGCAAGCGTGCCGCCAGCCAGCGCCGCGCCTGGCTGGAGCGCAAGGGCGATCTGGCCGACGTACTGGTATGAACGGGCGACAGGACATGCACAAACGATGAGCGAATCGATTCAGTCAGAAGGCTTCGAGCGCCGGCCGCTGCAGGAGTTCACCGAAAAGGCGTATCTCGATTACTCGATGTACGTCATCCTCGACCGGGCGCTGCCCCACGTCGGCGATGGCCTCAAGCCCGTGCAGCGGCGCATCGTCTATGCCATGTCCGAGCTGGGCCTCTCGGCGGTCTCCAAGCACAAGAAGTCGGCCCGCACCGTGGGCGACGTGCTGGGCAAGTACCACCCCCACGGCGACTCGGCCTGCTACGAGGCGATGGTGCTGATGGCCCAGCCATTCTCCTATCGCTATCCACTGGTGGACGGCCAGGGCAACTGGGGGTCGGCGGACGATCCCAAGTCCTTCGCGGCCATGCGCTATACCGAGGCGCGGCTGGCCCCCTACGCCCGCCTGCTGCTCCAGGAACTGGGCCAGGGGACGGTCGAATGGCAGCCCAACTTTGATGGCAGTCTGGATGAACCGGTGACCCTGCCGGCGCGGGTGCCCAATGTGCTGCTGAATGGCGGCACGGGGATCGCCGTGGGCATGGCCACCGATATCCCGCCACACAATCTGCGCGAGGTCGCCTCGGCCTGCATCCGGCTGCTGGATGAGCCGGAGGCCGACATCGACGCGCTCTGCGAACACATCCAGGGCCCCGACTTTCCCACCGATGCCGAGCTCATTACCTCCGCCAGTGACATCCGCCGGCTCTACGAGACCGGTCATGGCGGTCTGCGGCTGCGGGCCCGCTGGGAGCAGGATGGCCGCGATGTGATCGTGACCGCCCTGCCGTTCCAGGTCTCCGGCAGTCGGGTGCTCGAGCAGATCGCCGCGCAGATGCAGGCCCGCAAGCTGCCCATGGTCGAGGATCTGCGTGACGAATCGGACCACGAGAACCCGACCCGCCTGGTCATCAGCCTGCGCTCCAATCGGGTGGATGCCGAGGAGGTGATGCAGCATGTCTTTGCCACCACCGATCTCGAGAAAACCTATCGGGTCAACCTGAACGTGATCGGTCTGGATGGCCGCCCGCGGGTGCGCAATCTGCGCGAGCTGCTCGGCGAGTGGCTCGAGTATCGCCGCGACACGGTCCGGCGCCGCCTGCAGTGGCGGCTGGAAAAGGTCGAGGCGCGTCTGCATGTGCTCGAGGGCCTGCTGACCGCCTATCTGAACATCGATGAGGTGATCGCGATCATCCGTGACGCGGATGAACCGCGCCCGGCCCTCATGCAACGCTTCGGGCTGACCCAGACCCAGGCCGAAGCCATCCTCGAGCTGCGGCTGCGGCATCTCGCCCGGCTCGAGGAAATGAAGATCCGGGGTGAGCAGGACGAGCTCGCGACCGAGCGCGACGAGCTGACTGACATTCTCGGCTCGGAAGACCGTATGACCCAGCTCATCCAGTCCGAGCTGAAGGCCGATGCCGAGGCCTATGGCGACGACCGCCGCTCGGTGCTGGTGGCGCGCAGCAGTGCACGGGCACTGAGTGAAAGCGAGCTTGTGCCCAGTGAACCGATCACGGTGGTGCTCTCGCAGAAGGGCTGGGCGCGGACGGCCAAGGGGCACGAGGTGGATCCGCGCAGACTCTCCTATCGATCCGGTGATGGTTTTGCCGCGGCGGCCAGCGGGCGCAGCAACCAGCTGGCGGTTTTCCTGGACACCCAGGGACGCAGTTACAGCCTGCCCGCGCATACGCTGCCCTCGGCCCGTGGTCAGGGCGAACCGCTGACCGGCCGGCTGCAACCGCCGGATGGCGCCTACTTTGCGCATGTGCTGAGCGGCGAACCCGAGGAGCGGGTGCTGTTGGCATCGGACGGCGGCTATGGCTTTGTGGCCCGGATGCAGTCGTTGCAGGCCCGTCAGAAGGCCGGCAAGGCGGTGATCAATCGCCCGGCCGACAGCGAAATCCTGCCCCCCATCCGTCTCCCGGCTCATGCCGACCGCGTCGCCGTGGCCACCAGCGCGGGGCGGCTGCTGGTGTTTGCCCTTGATCAGCTCCCCGAGCTGTCACGCGGCAAGGGCAACAAGCTGATCGATATCCCCGCCGCGCGTCGGGCCGAGGGGACTGAGAAGGTGGTGGGACTGTGTCTGCTGGGGCCGGATCAGCCACTGGTGGTTACCGCCGGCAAGCGTACCCTCACGCTCAAGACAGCGGATCTGGCCGCCTACGAGGGCGAAAGGGGCCGGCGTGGGCGGCCGCTGCCGCGGGGCTTCCAGCGGGTCGATGCGCTGTCCCCGCATTCCAACTGAAGACGCTGCAACAGGCTTTTGGCATGGCAGGAATGATTGATGCGCTGGTGATCGAGGATGAGGCCGACATCCGGGATGCGGTGGTGGGTTATCTGACGCAGGTCGGCTGGACCACCGCCGGTGTGGAATCGGTGGAAGCCGCCGATGCAGCGCTGGCGCAGACCGATGCGGCGGTGCTGGTGCTGGATCTGGCCCTGCCGGGCGAGTCCGGTCTTGACTGGCTCAGACGCCGGCCGGACCTGCGCGGAAAGGGCATCATCATGGTGACCGCCGCCGGTCGCGAGGCGGAGCGGATCGCCGGTCGCGACGCCGGTGCCGACGACTATTTCGTCAAGCCGGTGAACCTGGTGGAGCTCAGTGTGAGTGTCCGCAATCTGATCGCGCGGCTGCCCGTGAACGATCACTGGCAGCTCGACTCGCTCAGCTGGCAGCTGCGCGCGCCCGATGGATCGGCGGTCAGGCTCACCGCCTCGGAGCTGGCGTTGCTGGAACTGCTGGCGGGCCAACCCGGTGCCGTGGTGGAGCGCGACACGATCATCCGACGCCTGGGGGCCGACCCGGAGACCTACGACATCCGCCGTATGGAGGTCATGCTGCGCCGTCTGCGGGTCAAGATCGCCGACCAGCTCGGTCTCGAGGCCCCCATCGTGACCGTCCGGGGGACGGGGTATGCGTTCACGGCAGAGATTGACTGGACGGGAGAGGGATCCACAGGGTAAAGACGCTGCCCCGGCCGGGTGAACTGTCCACCGTCACCGATCCGCCGTGGGCGCGCATGACCTCGGCGACCAGGTAGAGTCCCAGCCCCAGTCCCTGTTTCCGGGGCCGCCCGGCTGCCTGGTGATGTTTTCTGAAAATCGCGGCCTGCTCGGCTTCATCGATCCCGGCGCCCTCATCGCTGACGGCGATGCCGATGCAATCCACGGCCCTGCGTGTGCGGACACGGATCGGCGCCCCGGCGGGCGAATACTTGGCCGCGTTGTCGATGAGATTATGCAGGGCGGTGGTCAGCAGCGCCTCATCGACAACCACGGGCACGGCGTCGATGGACTCGATCACGATGCTATGGGTGACTCGCAGGTCGCTGCTGTGCAACACCCGGGTCAGCCAGTCGTCGAGGTTGATGGTCTGCCTTTCCATGGCATCGAGTCGGTCGTGCAGGCGGTCACTTTTGAGCCATTCATCAAACAGCCCCCGCAGGCGTTCCGCCGCCCGATCGATGGCCTGAAGGCGCTCATCCGAACGGACATGATCACGCTGCTGCTCGAGCCGGGCGAGCTCCGTCTGGTTTGAGATGATCGCCAGCGGGTTACGGAATTCATGCGCGATCAGCGCCCCGAACTCGATGTACTGATTGAGGGTCTCGCGCTCTCGGTTCAGGGCCGACTCCAGCGCTTCGGTGCGGTCCTGGACCTTGCGCTCAAGCTGCCGCTCGGAATCCCGAAGCCCCTGGACCAGCTCCGCCTCGGCCTCGAGCGCTATGTCCTGGGCCTGTTCCCGGGCCCGCCGCTCGGCCTGTATCCGGTCGGCGAGGGCGAACGAGAGCAGCAGCATGTCGAGCAGCGAGCCGATCTGCATGAGATTGAGCGTCACCGCGTTGGTCGGCACCAGGGCGAAATTGCGGGCCGCCTGGATGCCGACCGCCAGCAGCAGGACCGCCCAGGCGGCCAGCAGGAAACGCGCGCTGCGATATCCGGCGAGCCAGCAGATGACCGTCACCGCCAGCATCGATGGTCCGGCGAGTACCGCCAGCGCACTCAAGCTGATCACGCCGATGCGGACCGGCAGACCCAGCAGCGGAAAAGCCGCCACCACGGTAAATGCCACCATCAGCCCACGCAGCAGCCAGTCGGCCCGGGGAACGGATCGGCGCGTGTCCAGAAACTGGCGCAGGAATTCGACGGCGAAGACGCCCGCGATGGAGAACAGGGTGTTGGTCCCAATGCTGCGCGGCCAGTCGACCAGCGCGAGGGAGTAGGCACCAAATCCGTTCATGAACCACATGCCGGACGCCGCAAACAGCAGAAATCCGCAGTAAAGCAGGTAGTTGCGATCGCGCAGGGACAGGAACAGGAAGAAATTGAACAGCAGCAGCGCGCCGGCGACGCCATAGTAGGCGGCCGTCCACAGATAGTCGGTCTGGGTGGCATAACTGAACGTCGCCGGCTCCCACAGCGTCAGCGGCGTAGTGAGCGAGCCCACCGAGGCCACCCGTAGATAGTAGGTCTGGGGCGCGTCCGAGGCGAGCTGTATCGGAAAGACCGGGTGTCGGTGCGGCCAGGGGCGATTCGCCGCCGGCTGATACTGGCCGGTTTCAACGACTGTGCCGTCGGGATAAAAAAGCCGTAGGTCGGTCAGCCCATAGAATCCCACCTCGATCAGGTAGGGCGCCGGCTCGGCGGTGTTCCCGACAAGGGTGAAGCGCAGCCAGTAAACCGAGGCCGACAGGCCAAAGTTGAGGCCGCCAATGCCGTCGTTGGAGACGAACGCGCCGGCGGCGTCCGCGGCACGGACCTCAGCGATGGTTTTCCCGCCGGTGGGATCCTCGAGAAACGCTACCTGGCTGTCCAGCCGGGTGCGGCCGTCATCGGGCGCGATGACGGCCGCGGTGGCCAGCGTCGGCAGCAGTGCAATCAGAACCATGAGGATCCGTTTCATGGGTTAAGTCTGCCACCGGCCCTTGGGACAGGCCACTTGCCCGTCACATCGGGGCGTGCCGGGTCCAGTCGATGGGCACTTTCCAGGGCTCACCGGCCACTTCGCGGACCAGTCGCGGCAGCATGTAGCCCGGCGTCACCGCGGCCAGTGCCCGCATGAGGGCGGCGGCGGTCGCGTCGTCCACCTCGAAATGGGCCGCCCCGCGGACGCGATCAAGCAGGTGCAGGTAGTAGGGCTGTACGCCCAGTTCAAACAACCGCTCGCCCAGCGCCTCCAGGGTTGCGGCGTCATCGTTGACGCCGCGCAGCAGCACGGCCTGATTGTAGAGCCGCACGCCGCGTGCGGTCAGGCGTTGCAGGGCATCGGCGACGCGGCCATCCAGTTCATTCGGGTGATTGGCGTGGATGACCATGACCGGTGTCAGGCGAGTGCCGGTCAGCCACTCCAGCAGCGCCCCGTCGATGCGGCTTGGCAGGACCACCGGCATGCGGCTGTGGACGCGGAGGCGCCGCAGGTGCGGGATGCTGGCGAGGGCCTCGCTGAGCGCGCCCAGACGCCGGTCGTTGAGGCTCAGCGGGTCGCCGCCGCTGAGGATGGCTTCGCTGATGGATGGATCGGCGCGCAGGTAGTCGATGGCCCCGGCCCATTGCCCGCTGCTCGCGTTGGCGTCGGCATAGGGAAAGTGGCGGCGAAAGCAATAGCGGCAGTTGATGGCGCAGGCACCGGTGGTGATCAGCAGCGCACGCCCGCGGTATTTGTGGATGACGCCGCCGTTGGCCAGACTGGCATGATCGCCCACCGGGTCATCGCCAAAGCCGGCGCTGTCGGCGGATTCCGCGTCCACCGGCAGGACCTGGCGCAGCAGGGGGTCATGGCGATTACCCGGTTCGATGCGCTGCAGATAGGCTTCCGGCACCCGCAGTTCGAACAGCCGGTCCGCGCGTGTTGCCGGCTCGAGCAGCGAGGCATCCAGCCCGAGGCGCTTCAGCAGCGACGCCGGGTGCCGGATGGCGTTCTGCCACTCGCGCTGCCACGGGGCTGTGCTCATGTGTCATCCCTCTGTCGTTTCGGTTAGCATGCTGCGCTGTTCGCCGTGCAGGTCGCGGCAGTCAGCGCAATGGAGAACCAATGGCGACGTACAGCACCAATCAGTTCAAGTCGGGCCTGAAGCTGCTGCTCGACGGTGAGCCCTACTCGATTGTCGAGAATGAATTCGTCAAGCCCGGCAAGGGGCAGGCATTTAACCGGGTGAAGGTGCGCAACCTCAAGACCGGCAAGGTGATCGACCGTACCTTCAAGTCGGGCGAGAGCGTTGAAGCCGCCGACGTGATGGAAACCGAGATGCAGTATCTCTACAACGATGGCGAATTCTACTACTTCATGGCCCCCGAGACCTTCGAGCAGCATGCCGCCCCCGAGGCCGCCGTGGGCGACAACGGCAAATGGCTCAAGGAGCAGGACACCTGCAACGTCACGCTGTACAACGGCGAGCCCCTCTCGGTCGAGCCGCCGCCGCATGTCACGCTGGCCGTTACTCAGACCGACCCGGGCATGAAGGGTGATACCAGCAGTGGTGGCAGCAAGCCGGCCACGCTCGAGACCGGGGCCGTTGTACAGGTCCCGCTGTTCATCCAGGAAGGCGAGGTCCTCAAGGTCGATACGCGCTCGGGCGAATACGTCTCGCGCGCCAAGGACTGACCGCCCCTTGGTCGCGGGGGCGGACTGGCGGCCCAGCGCCTCGCTCCAGGCGTTGCGCCAGCGCGCCGGGTGGCGGGCGCGGCTGCGCCGCTTCTTTGACAAGCGCGGCGTCATCGAGGTCGACACCCCGCTGCTCGCCGCCACCGGGGTCACCGATCCCGCCATCGACTGCCTGCAGGAGTCGGCCAGCGGATACTGGTTGCAGTCCTCGCCCGAGTACGCGATGAAGCGCCTGATCGCCGCCGGCCTGGGGGACTGCTATCAGATTACCCCGGCATTTCGGGCGGGGGAGCAGGGGCGCTGGCATAACCCCGAGTTCACACTGCTCGAGTGGTATCGCCTGGGCTACAGCGCCGACGACCTCATGGGCGAGCTTACGGCGCTGACCGATTGCCTGCTCGGACCCGCTCCGATCCGGCGATACACTTACCAGGCGGCCTTCGAGGCGGCCGGTCTGCCGGATCCGCTGATTGCATCCATCGATCAATTGACCGCCGCCGCCCGGACCCGGCCGGCCGCCTGTCCACTGCCTTCGGGCACCGACCATCGGGTTCTGCTCGACTGGCTGTTCAGCCAGGTGGTCGCCCCGCAGTTGCCGGCGCGGTGCTTTGTCACGCACTACCCCGCCGATCAGGCTGTCCTCGCGCGGCTCGATCCCGCGGATTCCCGGCTCGCGGAGCGATTTGAGCTGTTCATCGGGGGCGTGGAAATGGCCAACGGGTTTCGGGAATTGACCGATGCGCGGGCGCTGCGTGAGCGTTTTGAGGCCGATCAGGCGGTGCGCCGGGCCCGTGGTCAGCCAGTCATGGCCATTGATGAGCGACTGCTCGCGGCAATGACGGCCGGAATGCCGGATTGTGCCGGCGTTGCCGTGGGCCTGGACCGGATGTTCGCCCGTGCCGCTGGCGCCGAGTCAATCGCGGAGGTGATCGCCTTCCCCTGGACCCGCGCCTGAGTCTTCGGCCGCGCGGGTTTCCGCCAGCGCCTGACCCATCCGCAGCGGCTGCTCGAGGCCGATGGTCGGAGACCACCGCAGGTCCGGGTCGGCCAACAGCAGGATCACCGTCGACCCCAGATTGAAACGCCCCATCTCGGCGCCCGCCTCGAGGGTCAGCGGGTGATGTCGAAAGTCCCAGCTGCGGATGCGCTGCCCCCGGGGCGGGGTGACCTCGCCACTCCAGAGGGTCTCGATGCTGCCAACACCGATGGCGCCGACGAGGACCATGGCCATCGGCCCCGCGGCGGTGTCGAACAGGGTCACCACCCGCTCGTTGCGGGCGAACAGCCGGGAGACATGTCGAACCAGCGGCGGCGATACCCCGAACAGCCGCCCCGGGATATGCAGCATCCGCTGCAGCGATCCGGTCATCGGCATGTGGACGCGATGATAGTCCCGCGGCGAAAGATAGAGCGTGGCGAAGTGGCCGTGGCGGAACGGCCCGGCAAGCTGCGGGTCGCCGCCCAGCAGGTCATCAACGCTATAGTCCTGGCGCTTGGCCTGGATCAGCCGCCCGTCGCTGATCGGGCCATGCTGGCTGATGACACCGTCGACGGGGCTGACGATCCGGTTTTCGCCTTCGGCGAGGGGCCGGGCCCCGGGCGCGAGCGGCCGGGTAAAGAAGGCATTGAAGCTCACATAGGCGTTGGGCTCGCTGGCCGCCGCCTCGCCGCAGTCAACGCCGTAGATCCGGGTGAAAAGCCGGATGAGTCCATTCTTCCACGGCCGCCAGCGCCAGCGGGCAAGCCCATGAACCACCCGCGAGAGTCGATGCTGGGGCAGCAGCGCGACGATCAGGCTGAACAATCGCCCCATCATGAGCGGCCCTCCGATGGATACTGCTCGCGGATCCGCCGGAACTCGTCGGCCAGCACATCGCGGCCATGGGGGGGCTGCCAGAGCGCCCGCAGCCGACCCTGCGGATCGATCAGCAGGATGGCGGCGCTGTGATCGACCGCGTAGTCGCCCTCGCTGTCGGGCTCGTGCAGGGTGTAGCTGATGCCCAGTGCCGAGGTCAGCCGGTCGATGGCATCACGTTGACCGGTCACCCCGATGAAGTTGTCGCTGAAGTGCTCGACATAGGTCTTCATGGCCGCCGGCGTATCGCGCTGCGGGTCGACGCTGACGAAGACAACGCCGGGCAGGCGCTCGACATCCGCCTGTTCCAGACGCTCGAGGGCACCCGCGAGGGTTGCCAGAGTCATCGGGCAGACGTCGGGGCAGTGGGTGAAGCCAAAGAACAGGTACTGCCAGCGCCCCTCGAAATCCGACGGGGTCCAGTCCCCGCCGTCGTGATCGGTCAGTGTCACGGCCGGCAGGTCGCGGGCCTCAGGCAGTACCGTGCCCACCGCCTCATCCGGGTCCAACCGCTCGGGCGGCGCATCGGACGGCCACAGGGCCGTGAGCGCGCCGGCGATCAATGCCGTTGCCAGCGCCACACCCAGTGCCAGTCGGATCGGGGATACGTTCATCATCCCTGCATTATGCCACTTTCCGGCGGCGGTCATGACCCGGCGAGCCTGATAAACTGCCCGCTATGGAATCATCGTCAACCGATCCGCTGCGTACCGTGGGCGATTTCGTGCGCTGGGCGGCCAGCCGTTTTCAGGCGGCAGGCGTGCATTATGGCCACGGCACCGACAACGCCATTGATGAAGCCGCCGCGCTGGTGCTGGGCAGCCTCAGCCTGCCGGCGGATCTCCCGGCGCTGTATTTTGACGGCGCGCTCACGGGTGACGAGCGCGAGCGGTTGTTTGCCCGCATCGACGAGCGCGTCCACCAGCGCCGTCCCGTCCCCTATATTCTTGGCGAAGCGTGGTTCTGCGGACTGGTCTTTGGGGTCGATGAGCAGGTGCTGATTCCGCGCTCACCCATTGCCGAGCTGATTGAATCAGGCTTTGCCCCGTGGGTGGATCCGGCGCGGCTGCGGCGCATCGCCGATGTCGGCACGGGGAGCGGCTGTATTGCCATCGCCACGGCCCTGGCGCTGCCGTCGGTGCAGGTCGATGCGCTGGACTGCTCACCGGCGGCGCTGAACTGGACGGCGCGCAATGCCGAGCGCTACGGCGTTGGTGATCGGGTCCGGGCGCAGGCGTCGGATCTGCTGGACGCCATCCCCAGCGAGCCGCTGCTGGATCTGATCGTCAGTAATCCGCCCTACGTCGATGCGCCGGCGATGGCCGCGCTACCGCCGGAATACCGGCATGAACCGCGCGATGCGCTCGCGGCGGGCGAGGATGGCCTGGATGCCGTCCGCCGACTGTTGCCCCAGGCCGCGCAACGACTGACCGACCACGGCGTGCTGATCGCCGAGGTAGGGCACGGCGCTGCGGCCTTCGAAGCCGCCTTCCCCCGTCTGCCGGTTACCTGGCTCGAGTTCGAGCGCGGCGGAGAGGGCGTTTTCATGGTCGACGCCGATACCCTGCGAGCGGCGGCCGCGGCCGGCGAAATCCCACGACTGAACGGAGACGACTGACTCCCATGTCCGGAAATACCTTTGGCCGACTGTTCACGGTCACCACCTTCGGCGAAAGCCATGGGCCCGCCCTGGGGGCGGTCATTGACGGCTGCCCACCCGGGCTTGCCATCGATGAATCCGACCTTCAGCGTGATCTTGACCGGCGTAAGCCGGGCACCTCGCGGCATACCTCCCAGCGCCGTGAGGGCGATGAGGTCCGCATCCTCTCGGGTGTGTTCGAGGGCCGCACCACCGGCGCGCCCATCGGCCTGCTGATCGAGAATATGGACCAGCGCTCGAAGGATTACTCGGCGATCAGCGAGCTGTTCCGCCCCGGGCATGCCGATTACACCTATTGGCAGAAATACGGGATCCGCGACTACCGCGGCGGGGGTCGCTCGTCGGCCCGTGAAACCGCGGTGCGGGTGGCCGCCGGCGCCATCGCCCGGCGTTACCTCCATGCCCGTCTGGGCATCGAGATCCGCGGCTGGCTCAGCCAGCTCGGCTCCATCGAGCTGTCCCTCGAGGACTGGGCAAGCGTGGATGACAACCCGTTCTTCTGCGGCGAGCCGGGGCGCCTGCCCGAGCTCGAGGCGTATATGGATGATCTGCGCAAGTCCGGCGACTCAGTGGGGGCGTCGGTGGGCGTGCTGGCCCGCAATGTGCCACCGGGCCTTGGCGAGCCGGTCTTCGATCGGCTCGATGCCGATATCGCCCATGCGCTCATGAGCATCAATGCGGTGCGCGGGGTGGAAATCGGGGACGGCTTCGCGAGTGCCGCCCAGAAAGGCACCGAGCATCGCGACGAAATGACCCCTGAAGGGTTCCTGTCGAACCACGCCGGCGGCACGCTGGGGGGGATTTCCACCGGTCAGGATGTGGTGGCACGCATGGCGCTCAAGCCCACCTCGAGCATCCGCCTCCCCGGTCAGTCGGTGGACATCCACGGCCAACCGCAGGAGGTGGTGACAACCGGCCGCCACGACCCGTGTGTGGGGATCCGTGCAACGCCGATTGCCGAGGCCATGCTGGCGCTGGTGCTGATGGATCACTATCTGCGCCATCGCGGCCAGAATGCCGATGTCGACTCGGGGACGCCGGTCATCCCCGCACAGCCGGACGCTTAAGCCATCGGCGGTCTTCCTGCGGTACCGGCCATCCGGCTGTCGGCCTTCTATCTCGCCTTCTTCGGAGTCCTCGGGGTGCTCTCCCCCTACTGGGGGCCCTACCTGAAGGCCCAGGGGTTTGATGCGGCCGCCATCGGCACCCTGATCGCGCTGATGCACGGCACCAAGATCATCGCCCCCAACCTCTGGGGCTGGGTGGCGGACCATACCGGTCACCGCATCCGTGTCATCCGGCTGGCCAGCATCGGCGCGCTGATCTGCTTTTCGGGGGTGTTCGCGGCCGGCGGCTCGTTTGCCGCGATGGCCGCCGTGATGATCGCGTTCAGTTTTTTCTGGCATGCCGCCATGCCCCAGTTTGAAGCCAACACGATGAACCACCTGACCGGTCAGACCCATCGCTATCCACGGATCCGGCTCTGGGGCACGGTCGGGTTCATGGCCTCGGTGCTGGTGGTGGGCGAGGGCATCGACCGGGTGGGCGTGGGCGTCGTCCCGGTGGTATTGGTCGGGCTGTTCGCCGCGCTCAGCCTGGTCAGCCTCAGCGTGCCCCAGGCCGGACAGGCCAGTGACTCGGCCGATGGTCAGGGGCTGCTCGCCGTGCTGCGCCAGCCCCAGGTGTTCGGGCTGCTGATCGCCTGCTTTCTGCTGCAGGCGAGCCACGGACCGTTCTACGCGTTCTACAGCATCTATCTACAATCCCATGGTTACAGCGCGACGGCCATCGGGCTGCTCTGGTCCATCGGGCTGATCGCCGAGATCGGCGTGTTCCTGCTCATGCCCCGCTGGCTGCCGCGCTTCGGACCCCGCCGGCTGCTGACCGTGGCAATGCTGCTGGGCGTGGTGCGCTGGCTGCTGGTGGCACGGTTTCCCGAAGTGGCCGCCACCCAGGGGTTCGCCCAGCTGCTGCATGCCGCCACCTATGGCGTCTATCACGCCGCGGCGATCTCGTTGATCCACCGCTACTTCACCGGGGGGCTGCAGGGCCGCGGCCAGGCCCTGTACAGCAGCATGACCTTCGGCGCCGGGGTGTCACTGGGGAGTTTCGTGGCGGGCAGCCTGTGGGACAGCGCCGGGGGAGCGCAGACATTCTATCTGGCCGCGGGGCTGGCGGCGGTCGCGTCGATGGTCGCGTTCAGCGTTGTGCCGGCCCGCGACCGGCTGTATGCGGCGCGCGCTTAACCGCCGCTGGCCGCCGGCGTATACTATTGCTGGAATATGACCAATCCGAATGGCCGGACAAGAGGATCTCATGGGCGGTAAAACCCTCTACGACAAACTCTGGGATGCCCACGTCGTCCGCGACAACGGCGACGGGACGGCATTGCTGTATGTCGATCGCCAGCTCGTGCACGAGGTGACATCGCCTCAGGCCTTCGAGGGCCTGAGACTGGCCGACCGCCCGCTGTGGCGGGTCGATGCCAATCTGGCCGTGGTCGATCACAACGTCCCGACCACCGGGCGCGCCAGCGGCATCGCCGATCCGATCTCGGCGCTGCAGGTGGACACCCTCAGCCGCAACTGCCGCGAGTACGGCATCACCCAGTTCGGGTTGATGGACCGGCGCCAGGGGATCGTGCACATCATCGGTCCCGAGCAGGGCGCGACGCAGCCCGGCATGACCGTGGTCTGCGGCGACTCGCATACCTCCACCCACGGCGCCCTCGGGGCGCTGGCGTTCGGTATCGGCACCTCCGAGGTGGAGCATGCACTGGCCACCCAGACCGTGGTGCAGGCGCGCTCGAAGCGCATGCTCATCCGGGTCGACGGCCAGCCCGGCCCGGGCGTGACCGCCAAGGACATCATGCTGGCGATCATTGGAAGGATCGGCACCGCCGGTGGCACCGGTTATGCGGTGGAGTACGGCGGCGAGGCCATTCGGTCTCTGCCCATGTCCGGTCGCATGACGATCTGCAACATGTCCATCGAGGCCGGTGCGCGCTGCGGCATGGTGGCCGTGGACGACACCACGATTGAATACGTCCGCGGCCGGCCGTATGCACCGACTGGCGGGATGTGGGAGCAGGCGGAGGCCTACTGGCGGACGCTGGTCAGCGACGAGGACGCGGTGTTCGACCGGGTGGTCACGCTGGACGCCGCCGAGATCAAGCCCCAGGTCTCGTGGGGGACGTCGCCCGAAATGGTGGTGTCGGTGGACGGTGTGGTCCCCGACCCGGCTGACGAACCCGACGAGACCCGACGCGCCGGCATGCAGCGGGCGCTGGAGTATATGGGCCTCACGCCGGGGACGCCGATGCGCGAGATCCGTCCCGAGAAGATCTTCATCGGCTCTTGCACCAACGCCCGGATCGAGGATCTGCGCGCGGCGGCTCGCATCCTGCGCGGCAAGCGCCTGGCGCGGAGCATCCGCGAGGCCATGGTGGTGCCGGGATCCGGCCTGGTTAAGTGGCAGGCCGAGCAGGAGGGCCTGGATCAGGTGTTCAAGGAAGCCGGGTTCGAATGGCGGGACGCCGGCTGCTCGATGTGTCTGGGCATGAACCCGGATCGTCTGAGCCCCGGCGAGCGTTGCGCCTCGACCTCCAATCGCAATTTCGAGGGGCGCCAGGGCGGTGGCGGCCGGACCCATCTGGTCAGTCCCGAAATGGCAGCGGCGGTCGCCGTGGCCGGTCATTTTGTCGACGTCCGAGAGCTGGAGCACTAGACAATGGAGCCATTGACCCGCGTCGAGGGGGTTGTCGCCCCCCTCGACCGATCCAACGTGGACACCGATGCGATCATCCCCAAGCAGTTCCTGAAGTCGATCCATCGCACCGGGTTCGGTCCCAATCTGTTCGACGAATGGCGTTATCTGGACGAAGGACAGCCGGGACAGGACTGCAGTGATCGCCCGCTGAACCGGGATTTCGTCCTCAACCAGCCGCGCTACCAGGGGGCGAGCATCCTGCTGACGCGGGCCAACTTCGGCTGCGGCTCGTCCCGCGAGCACGCGCCGTGGGCGCTTGCGGATTTCGGCTTTCGCGTGCTGATCGCGCCCAGCTTTGCCGATATCTTCTACAACAACTGCTCCAAGAACGGCATTCTCCCGCTGACCCTGCCCGAGGAGACCGTCCAGGGCCTGTTCGAGGCGACCTGGGAACAGCCCGGCTATGCCCTGACCGTTGATCTGCCCGGCCAGTGGGTGGCGACGCCGGAGGGGACCCGTCACTCCTTCGAGATCGATCCGCACCGCAAGCACATGCTGGTGGAAGGGCTGGATGAAATCGGCGTCACCCTTGAGCACGCCGATGCCATCCACGCCTATGAGCAGCGCCAGCGCATGGTCACGCCGTGGCTGTTCAGCGATATTGAGGCGTTATGACGCATCGAATTCTGCTGCTCCCGGGCGATCACATCGGCCCCGAGATCGTCGCCGAGGCCGAGCGCCTGCTGAGGGCCCTGAGTGCGGATTTCGGCCTGGATGCCGAGCTTGAATACGCCCACCTCGGCGGCTGCGCGGTGGATGCCGAGGGTGATCCATTCCCCGCCACCACGCGGCGGCTCGCGGAATCCGCCGATGCGATTCTGCTGGGGGCCGTGGGCGGGCCACAGTGGGATGATCGGCCGCGGGATCAGCGTCCCGAGACCGGTCTGCTGAAGATCCGCTCGACACTGGGGCTTTTCGCCAATCTGCGCCCGGCCATGCTGTTCCCGGAGCTGGCGGCGGCCTCGTCGCTGCGGCCCGACGTGGTTGCCGGTCTGGATATCCTCATCGTGCGCGAGCTCGTCGGTGGTATCTACTTCGGCCAGCCCCGCGGGCTCAGGACCCGCGACGACGGGGTGCGGGAGGGTTTCAACACCCTGGTCTACGGCGCCGACGAAATCGAGCGGATCGGTCATGCCGCCTTCCAGGCGGCGGCCCGCCGTGGCGGACGCCTGTGCTCGGTGGACAAGGCCAATGTGCTTGAGTCGAGCGAGCTCTGGCGCGGGGTGATGACTGACCTTGCCGCCCGTTACCCGCAGGTCGAGCTCAGTCACATGTACGTCGACAATGCCGCCATGCAGCTGGTGCGCGATCCCAACCAGTTCGATGTCATCGTCACCGGCAACCTGTTCGGCGATGTGCTCTCGGACTGCGCCGCCATGCTGACCGGCTCCATCGGCATGCTGCCGTCGGCGTCGCTGGATGACGGCGGGCGCGGGCTCTACGAGCCGGTCCACGGGTCGGCGCCGGATATCGCGGGCCGCGGCCTGGCCAATCCGCTGGCGACGCTGCTGTCCGTGGCGATGATGCTGCGCCACAGCCTTGATGAGGCGGCGCTGGCGGACCGCGTCGAACAGGCGGTTGCCAGAGTGCTGGCGGACGGGTACCGCACGGCCGATCTGGCCACCGATCCGGCGCGCGCGGCCGACACCCGCACCATGGGTCAGGCCGTGGTCAACGCGCTTTATCACTAGCGATTCATTCGAATTTTCTCTGGGGGATGCATGAACAAGGTAGGGCTGATCGGATGGCGCGGCATGGTGGGCTCGGTGCTCATGGACCGCATGCGCCGCGAGAATGACTTCGCCGACATCGAGCCGGTGTTCTTTTCCACTTCGCAGACCGGACAGCCGGGGCCGGATGTCGGCAAGCCGGTGCCGGCGCTGCGCGATGCGCATTCCATCGAGGCGCTCGCGGAGATGGACATAGTCGTGACTTGTCAGGGCGGTGATTACACTGGCGCGGTCTATGACGATCTGCGCCGCACCGGCTGGCAGGGCTACTGGATCGATGCCGCCTCGACCCTGCGCATGGCCGAGGACAGCATGATCGTCCTCGATCCGGTCAATGCCGGGGTGATCCGTCAGGGGCTGAGTGACGGCGTGCGCACCTTCGTCGGTGGCAATTGCACGGTCAGTCTCATGCTCATGGCGCTTGGCGGGCTGCTGGAACATGATCTGGTGGAGTGGATTTCGCCGATGACCTATCAGGCGGCATCAGGCTCCGGCGCCCAGCACATGCGCGAGCTGCTGCGTCAGATGGGGCATCTGCACGCGGCGGCGGGCACGCGGCTGGCCGATCCGGCGGGCGCCATTCTGGATATCGACCGCGACGTCAGCGAGGCGCTTCGCAGTGCCGAGTACCCCGCCGATCAGTTCGGCGTGCCGCTGGCCGGCAGCCTGATCCCCTGGATCGATCGGGCAATGGATAGCGGTCAGAGCCGCGAGGAATGGAAAGCCGGGGTCGAGACCAACAAGATCCTGGGCCGGCGGACCAATCCGCTGCCCATCGACGGCCTGTGCGTGAGGATCGGCGCCATGCGCTCACACGCCCAGGCCCTGACCATCAAGCTGCGGCGTGATGTGCCGATGGCCGATATCGAAACGCTCCTGGCCGAGGCTAACGACTGGGTCCATGTCGTCCCCAATGAGCCCGCCGCCAGTCAGCAGCAGCTCACGCCGGCAGCGGTCAGTGGCGGTCTGGATATCCCGGTGGGGCGCTTGCGCAAGCTGGCGATGGGGGACGACTACCTGTCGGCCTTCACCGTGGGGGATCAGTTGCTCTGGGGCGCCGCGGAGCCGCTGCGCCGCATGCTGCGGCTGCTGGTGGAGGACTGATGCGCCCCGCGATCGCGCTGGCCGGGCTGTTGCTGGTGGCGCTGCCATCGGCATCGGCCCTTGAGCTGGGCGATCTGCAACTGGCCTCGGCCCCTGAAGAGCCACTGCGCGGGCACATCACCATTCGCGGGACCGGGCCGGTGGCGCTCAGCGCGCTCGACGTCACCCGGGCCAGCGATCGCGGGCATGCCCGGGCAGGGATCAATCCTTCCACGCTGCCACCGCGCCTGACCCTGCAGCAGGAGACGTCCCCGGCGGATCGAATCCGGGTCACCACCGCCGCGCCCACCGCCGTCTCCGAGCCGGGCGGGACGCTGGAGTTTCTCGTCCGTCTGCGCTGGCCGGACGGGCAGTTGCTGCGCCGTTACCGCATCGCCAACGAAGGTGGCCGGCTGCAGGCCAGCCCGGCGTCCAGCGCCCGATTCGGCCCGACCCGCTCCGGGGATACGCTCTACAGTCTGGCCCAGCAGTTGCGCCCACCGACAGTGACCAACAATCAGATGATGCTCTCGCTGCTCGCGGAAAATCCCGCCAGCTTCAGTGCCGATAACGTCAATGCCCTCAGGCGTGACAGCTATCTGGCGGTGCCGCGTGGCGAAGCGCTGCGCTTCCCGGACGAGGCCACGGCCACCGAGCGGGTGCGTGCCCAGGGCCGGTCCTGGCAGGCCGATGGCGGGGCAAGCACTGCGACCGGGTCGGCCTCGACGACATCGACCGCCCCGCCGTCATCGCCGGTACCCCGGCTGCAGTTGCTGCCACCGGATCCGCGGCTGACCGGGTCGGGATCGGGGGATGTCGGCGAGCGGCTCGACGCGGCGCTGGAGCCGCTGGAGGCACAGCTCCAGCGACTCGAATCCTCCAATGCCGAGCTCAGTCAGCAGAACCGCTCGCTCCAGGCCACGCTCTCGCGGCTTGAAGCCGATCTCTCGCGGCTCGAGGCGCAAAGCGCGCGACCGGTGCCCCCGCCCGACCCGCCGGCACCCACCGAAACACTGACCGCCGGGCAGGTGAGGGCGTGGCTTGAAGGGCATGCCCGCGCCGCGCTCGCCAGTCCCGTCGTCACGCTGCGCCGGCCAGCGGTGCAGTGGACTCTCGGGGCAACGGCACTGGTGCTTTCGCTGATCCTGCTGGGGCTTGTGCGGCGTCGGCGCGCGCGCGAGAACACCGCATCCGCCATGCCGAACAGCTGGCGGCCCGCCGGCGGTCGGGTCGAGCAGAGCGCCGGGGTGGCCGAGACCTCGCTGGGCGAGCCGCGGGTGCGCCCGCTGGATGAGGCGCCCGAGGATCCACTCGCCCAGGCCAGCGAGCGGATTGCCCATGGCCGGCTCGAGGCCGCCCAGGCAGTGCTGGACGAGGCGTTGGGCGAGGCGCCGGACAGCATCGATCTGCGCCTGAAGCTGCTCGACGTGCTGGCGATGCGCTCAGACCGGTCCGGCTTTGAGGCCGAGGCGCATGTCCTTCGGGCCCAGCTTGACGATCCCGATGACGAGCGTTGGCGGACGGTGGCCCGCAAGGGACGGGCGCTGTCACCGGATCATCCGCTGTTCCAGGCATGACCCGGGTGGTGCTCGGCGTCGAGTACGACGGCAGCGCGTACAGCGGCTGGCAGCGTCAGCACCACGCGGATACCGTCCAGGCGCGACTGGAGCAGGCACTGGCTGCGGTGGCCTGTCATCCGGTGACCACCGTGGCAGCCGGGCGGACCGATGCCGGCGTGCATGCCTGTGAGCAGGTCGTGCATTTTGACACCCACGCCACGCGTCCGGACCGGGCCTGGGTCAGGGGGGTGAATACCCATCTGCCGGGCGGCATCGGCGTGCGCTGGGCGGTGCAGTCAGTGAGCGGGTTTGATGCCCGGCGCTCGGCGGCGTCACGGCGGTATCGCTATCTGCTGGTCGACCGGCCGACGCAGCCGGTGCTGCTGCGCAACCGCGTGGGCTGGACATGGCGGTCGCTGGCGGTTGAACCGATGCAGCAGGCCGCCGTCGCGCTGCTCGGTGAACACGACTTCAGCAGTTTCCGTGCCGCGGGCTGTCAGGCCCATCACCCGCATCGCCGGGTGGATGCGCTTGGCATCCACCGTCGCCACGGAGTGCTTGTTTTTGATATCCGTGCGAACGCCTTCCTGCATCACATGGTCCGTAATATGGTGGGGACGCTCATGCGGGTGGGGGCCGGCGATCATCCCCCCGACTGGGTGGGGCAGGTGCTGGCGGCCAGGGATCGCCGGCGCGCGGGCGTGACGGCGCCGGCCGCCGGGCTGTATCTGGTGGGCGTTGACTATCCGGCGCGGTTTGGCCTGCCGGTGCCGCCGAAGGGGCCGGTTTTTGCCCTTGCTGAGGGCGATGAGTAAACTATGACTGTGCGGTGCCGGATCAAAATCTGCGGCGTGACGCGACCCGAAGACGCGGTGATGGCGGCGGAGGCCGGCGCCGATGCGATCGGACTGGTGTTCCATCCGCCCAGCCGGCGCTGTGTCAGCGAGGCGCAGGCCGCCCGGATCGTGGCGGCGCTGCCGCCGCTGGTGAGCGCCGTGGGACTGTTCCTGGACGCGGATACCGCGCAGGTCCGGCGGATCAGATCAGCTGTTCCGCTGGATCTGCTGCAGTTTCACGGGAATGAGTCGGCGGCGTTCTGCGAACAGTTCGGTGATCGCTACATCAAGGCAGTCGGCATGGCCGGCGGCGATGCCTGGGCGGTTGCCCGCGAGCATCCGGCCGCGGCCGGGCTTCTGCTCGATGGACACCCGCCGGGGGCGGCCGGCGGCAGTGGCGAGGCATTCGACTGGCACCAGTCGCTGCCGGCTGAACCCCGCATCATCGTGGCCGGCGGGCTCCGCGTCGATAATGTCGCCGAGGCCGTCGAAACCATTCGACCCTGGGGCGTCGACTGCAGCAGCGGCGTCGAATCCGCCCCTGGGATCAAGGATCGGCGAAGCATCGCCGCCTTCATAGAAGAGGTCTATCGTGTCGAACGTCATCCAGGCGATTGAAGCCCCCGTCGATTACGGCGAGTTCCCCGACCCGCTCGGGCATTTCGGTCCCTACGGCGGGCGTTTCGTCCCCGAGCTGCTCATGGCGCCGCTCGAGGAGTTGGCCGCCGCCTATGACCGCTTCCGGACGGACGCCGAGTTCCAGGCCGAACTGTATGCCGACCTGCAGTACTACGTCGGCCGGCCGACGCCGCTGTACTTCGCCCGGCACTGGACGGAAAGCGTGGGTGGGGCCCAGCTATACCTCAAGCGCGAGGATCTGGATCACACCGGTGCGCACAAGATCAACAACACCATGGGTCAGGCATTGCTGGCGGTGCGCATGGGCAAGCGCCGGATCGTGGCCGAGACCGGCGCCGGCCAGCACGGGGTGGCAACCGCCGCCGTCTGCGCCCGGCTGGGGCTCGAGTGCATCGTCTACATGGGCGCCGAGGATGTCCGCCGGCAGTCGGTCAATGTCTACCGCATGCGGCTGATGGGTGCCCGGGTAGTGCCGGTGGACTCCGGCACCCGCACCCTCAAGGATGCCCTCAATGAGGCATTCCGCGACTGGGCGGCCAATGTCGATGATACGTTCTACATTATCGGCACCGTCGCCGGACCGCATCCCTATCCGGAAATGGTCCGGGACTTTCAGGCGGTGATCGGCCGCGAGACCCGCGAACAGTGCCTCGAACAGCACGGGCGGCTGCCTGATGCGCTGGTGGCCTGCGTGGGCGGCGGCTCAAATGCCATCGGCATGTTCCACCCCTTCCTCGGCGATACGGGTGTCGCCATCTATGGGGCCGAGGCCGGTGGAGAGGGCGTCGCCACCGAGCGCCATGCAGCGCCGCTGTCGGCGGGGCGGCCCGGCGTGCTGCATGGCAACCGGACCTACCTGATGGAAAACGCCGACGGTCAGATCATGCCCACCCATTCGGTCTCGGCGGGCCTGGATTATCCGGGGGTCGGCCCCGAGCATGCCTGGCTCAAGGACACCGGGCGTGTCCAGTACGTGGCGGTGGACGATGACGATGCGCTCGCGGCATTCCACAACCTGGCGCAGCTCGAGGGTATCATCCCGGCGCTGGAAACCGCCCACGCCATCGCCTATGCCGAAAAGCTGGCCGCGGACATGTCGCCCGATCAGATCATCGTCATCAACTGTTCGGGTCGTGGCGACAAGGACATCAACACTGTGGCCGAGGTAGAGGGGATGGAACTATGAGCCGGATCGGGCACCGCTTTGAGCAGCGCCGCGCTGAGCAGCGCAAGACCCTGGTCACCTATCTGACCGGTGGCGATCCGCACCCCCGGGCGACGGTCCCGCTCATGCACCGGCTGGTGGACGCCGGCGCCGATGTGATCGAGGTGGGCATGCCATTTTCCGATCCGATGGCGGACGGGCCGGTCATCCAGTCAGCCTGCGACCGCGCGCTGGAAAACGGCACCGGGCTGCTTGGCGTACTCGAGATGGTGCGCGATTTCCGTCGCACCGATAACGATACGCCGGTGGTGCTGATGGGCTATCTCAACCCCATCGAGCAGATCGGTTACCAGGCGTTTGCCCGGGATGCCGCTGCCGCCGGCGTGGACGGCGTCCTCACCGTCGACCTGCCGCCCGAGGAGGGCAGCGAGCTGGTGGCGGCGCTGCTCTCGCACTCGCTGGATCCGATCTGGCTGGTCGCGCCCACCACCCGGATGGAGCGCGTCAATTCGATCTGCGGCCAGGCCAGCGGGTTTGTCTACTATGTCTCGCTCAAGGGTGTGACCGGCGCAGGCACCCTGGATGTGGATGACGTCGGCAGCCACGTTGATACGATCCGTCAGGCCACCCGCACACCGGTGGGTGTCGGGTTCGGGGTGCGGAGCGGCCATGACGCGGCCCGCCTTGGCCAGGTCGCCGACGCGGTCGTGGTGGGCACGGCCATCGTCTCGCGCATCGCCGAGAATGTCGGTGACGACGCCGCCATCGGCGATGCGGTCGAGGCCATCACCCGCGAGCTGCGTGCCGGCCTTGATACACCGCTGGCGGAGGTGGTGGATTGAGCTGGTTTGAAAAGCTCATGCCCTCGCGGATCCGCACCGAGGGCGGGCGCAGTCACAGTATTCCCGAGGGGCTCTGGACCAAGTGCGAGGCCTGCAATGCCGTGCTCTATCGGCCCGAGCTTGAGCGCAATCTCGAAGTCTGCCCCAAGTGTGACGCCCATATGCGCATTGGCGCCCGGCGGCGGCTGGCGCTGTTTCTGGACGAAGCCGGGCAGAGCGAGATCGGTGCCGAGCTGCAGCCCGTCGATACGCTGCGGTTCAAGGATTCCAAACGCTATAAGGATCGGCTGAGTCAGGCGCAGCGCACCACTGGCGAGCGGGACGCGCTGGTGGCCATGCGCGGCACGCTGATGGACCAGCCCGTTGTGGCGGTGGCCTTTGAATTCCGCTTCATGGGCGGTTCCATGGGGGCTGTGGTCGGGGAGCGCTTCGTGCGCGCCGCCGAGCAGGCCCGCGAGTCGGGCTGCCCGCTGGTATGTTTCAGCGCCAGCGGGGGCGCACGCATGCAGGAGGCACTGCTCTCGCTCATGCAGATGGCCAAGACCAGTGCCGCACTGAAGCGGCTCTCGGACGCCGGCGTACCATTCGTCAGCGTCCTCACCGATCCCACCATGGGGGGTGTGTCCGCCAGTCTGGCGACCCTGGGCGATATCATCGTCGCCGAACCCGGCGCGCTGATCGGTTTTGCCGGGCCCCGGGTCATTGAGCAGACCGTACGCGAGACGTTGCCCGAGGGGTTTCAGCGCAGTGAATTTCTGCTTGAACACGGCGCGGTGGACCGGATCATCGACCGCCGTGAGCAGCGTGTGCGCATTGCCTCCCTGCTGGCGATGCTGACCCATGCTCCGGCGCCCCGGCAGGCCGCCGCCGCCCCGAGCTGATCGACGCCAATGGCCGCGACCGTGCTCGAGCGCTGGCTCGCCTGGCTCGAGGGGGTGCATCCGCGCGAGATCGATCTGGGTCTGGAGCGGATCACCGAGGTCGCCCGGCGGCTGGAGCTGCAAAGCGATCCAACGCCGATCATCACCGTGGCGGGGACCAACGGCAAAGGCAGTACCGTGGCCTGCCTCGAATCAATCCTACAGGCTGCCGGTCATCGCCCGGGTGCCTTCACTTCGCCCCACCTGCTGCGCTACAACGAGCGTATCCGCATTGATGGAAAGCCCGTGGACGACGCCGATATCGTGGCCGCGTTCGAGGCCATTGACCGTGCGCGCGGATCGATCACCCTCACTTACTTCGAGTTCTCGACACTCGCCGCTGTCTGGTGTTTTCGGGCCGCCGGGGCCCATCCATGGGTGCTGGAAGTAGGCCTGGGCGGCCGGCTGGATGCGAGCAACTGCCTGGACCCGGCGGTGGCGGTGATCACCGCCATCGATCTCGATCACATGGAGTGGCTGGGTGACAACCGCGAGGCTATTGCCGGTGAAAAACTCGGGATCGCCCGGCCGCATCGGCCGATCATCTGCTCCGATCCCCAGCCACCGCAGCGGATTGCCGAGCGGGCTGAGGCGCTACCCGCCCCGCTGCATCAGCTGGGCCGGGACTATGGGTATGCCAGCGGCGATGGGGACTGGTCGTGGCATGACGATCACCGCCACTATGCGCATCTGCCCCGCCCCGAGTGGATGGGCGATGCGGCGCTCGCCAACGCCGCCGGAGCGGTGGCGGCGCTGACCCGTGGCATGCCATCGCTGGGTGTCGACGCCGCCAGTGTCGCCCGGGGGCTCGCCAAGGCGCGTCTTATCGGGCGTCAGTCGCGGGCGCCGGGGCCGGGGGGTGGATGGCTGCTTGATGTCGGTCACAACCCGTCGGCCATCGAGTTGCTCGCCCGCCGACTGGCCGCCCATCGCGAGCACGGCCGGGTGCGTATGGCGTTCGGGTTGATGGCCCGCAAGCCGCTGCGGGTGCTGATCGAACGGCTCGCCCCGGTGGTTGATGAGTGGTATGCCCTGTCGCTGGACGATCCTCAGAGTCATTCCGCCGAGGCGATTGAACGGGCGCTGGCGGATGTCGGTGCGGTGGTGATTGGCCGTGGTGATGCGGCCGGGGCGCGTCAGCAGCTTGAGCAACGCGCAGCGGGCAGCGATCTGGCGGTGGCCGCGGGATCCTTCCGGGTCGTCGAGGCGTTCATGCAGGCAGGCGTTGTCCCTTGCAACGCGGGCGGCAGCAGCCGAGACTGAGGCGGTGGAGTGACGCGGAGCACAGGGGTGGATCAGCGATTCAGACAGCGGTTGATCGGGGCGATTGTGCTGGTCGCGCTGGGTGTCATCTTCCTGCCGATGCTGCTGAGTGGCCCGGTGGAGCAGACCCGCGTCGACATACAGCTGGACATGCCCGCCGAGCCTTCCCTCGACGCGGCGCCGAGCCTGCCCGAAGACACCACCGACGGGACACCGGAGCCGGTTCCCCCTGAGGAAGCGGCACCCTCCGAGGCCCCGGCGCCCGTGAGCCCGGACCCGGCGGCGGGCAGTGGCGCGGGATTTTTCGTGCAGGTCGGCGCGTTTGGCAGTCTCGAGAACGCCCGGCGCCTGTCGGGGCGGCTCGATGAGGATGGCCTGACGGTCCGCATCGCCGAGAATGACCGCGAGGATCGTCTGCGCTATCGCGTTCAGGTGGGCCCGGTGGACACGCGGTCGGCGGCTGAGGCAATGGCCCAGCGCCTGGCTGAGGATCACGATCTGCCCGGCTATATCGTCGAGCCCTAGGCGACCGACTGTTACAATGATACGACTATGACACCGTTGAACTGGCTGGATCTCGCGTTTATCGGCGTCATCGCGCTGTCGGTGGTCATCGGTGTGATTCGCGGATTCGTCCGCGAGGTCATTTCGGTGCTGGTCTGGGTGGCGGCTTTCTGGGTCGGCGTCCGCTACAGCGCTCAGGTGGGCGATTACCTGTCACCCTGGCTCGCCTCCTCAATGCTGCGGCTGGTGGCCGGATTCGCCGGGCTTTTCATCCTGACCCTGCTGGTGGGGGCGCTTGTGAGTTTTCTCGCCCGCATGCTGGTTGGACGGACCGGATTGTCGGGCACCGACCGGCTGCTGGGCGTGGTCTTCGGTGCGCTGCGCGGCCTGCTGTTGATTGGCGTGGTGGTGCTGGGGGCGGGCCTGACCGCGGTCCCCAACGAGACCTGGTGGCGGGAGTCGGTGATCGCGCAGGGTTATCGCCCATGGGTCTGTCATGCACAGGTCGGTAGCTGGCTTGAACAGGCGCGTCAGGTGCCCGGGGTGTCACAGGCACCGGTCAACGGCACGGCGGCGTTCGCCTACTGGGAAGCCTACTGTCAGATCAATTCACAATCCAACGGCGAGAGCGGGAGCTGAATCTATGTGTGGCGTAATCGGCATGGTGGCCCGGGAACCGGTCAACCAGGCCCTTTATGATGGCCTGACGGTCCTCCAGCATCGCGGGCAGGATGCCGCCGGCATCATGACCTTTGATCGCGGCCGGCTGCATCTGCGCAAGGACAACGGTCTGGTGCGCGATGTCTTCAGCACCCAGGACATGATGCAGCTGCAGGGCAACATGGGAATCGGTCACTGCCGCTATCCCACCGCCGGCTGCGCCAGTGCGGCCGAGGCCCAGCCGTTCTATGTCAACTCACCCTACGGCATCAGCATCGCCCACAATGGCAACCTGACCAACGCCGAGGCCATCAAGCGCGATCTCTTTCTCGAAGATCTCCGCCACATCAATACCAGCTCCGATTCCGAAATCCTCCTCAACGTGTTCGCCCATAAGCTCGCCGAGCTGGGTAAGCTGCGGGTGGACGAGTCGGACATCTTCAATGCGGTCACCGGTATTCACGAGCGCTGCCATGGCGGGTACGCGGCCGTGGCCATGATCAACGGCTATGGCGTGCTCGGCTTCCGTGATCCCAATGGCATCCGGCCGCTGTGCTTCGGCAGTCGCGAGACGCCCTCGGGCACCGAGTACATGATCGCCTCGGAGAGTGTCGCGCTGAGCGTTCTCGGCTTCCGGCTCATCCGGGATGTGGCGCCCGGTGAGGCCGTGTTCATCGATCTCGAAGGGCGTCTGCACACCCGCCAGTGCGCCACTGAGACCGCGCTCTCGCCGTGCATTTTCGAATACGTCTACCTGTCCCGGCCCGATTCCATGCTCGACGATGTCTCGGTCTACAAATCGCGGCTGCGGATGGGGCGGACCCTGGCCCGCAAAATCAAGCGGGAGTGGGCGCATCACGACATCGACGTGGTCATCCCCATTCCGGATACCAGCCGCACCAGTGCGCTGGATCTGGCCAACGATCTCAACATCCGGTATCGCGAGGGATTCATCAAAAACCGCTATATCGGCCGGACCTTCATCATGCCGGGTCAGGCCGTGCGGAAGAAATCCGTCCGCCAGAAGCTCAATCCCATCGAACTGGAATTCCGCGGCAAGAATGTCCTGCTGCTCGACGACTCCATCGTCCGCGGCACCACGTCGGAGCAGATCATCGAGATGGCCCGCGACGCCGGTGCCAACAAGGTGTTCTTTGCCTCGGCCGCACCGCCGGTGCGCTACCCCAATGTCTATGGCATCGACATGCCGGCGGCCCGGGAGCTGCTCGCGCATGGCCGATCGGTGGAGGACATCCGCCAGACCATTGGCGCCGACGGGATGATCTATCAGGACCTTGAGGATCTGGTGGCCGCCGTACGCGAGGGCAATAGCGACATCGGCAGCTTTGACTGCTCATGCTTCGACGGCCGTTATGTGACCGGCGACATCAGCGTCGACTACCTGCTGCAGCTTGAGGCGCAGCGCGGCGAGGCGGCCCGTCAGGTGGGCCAGGAGAGCACCGCCGTGAACGAACTCGGGATGGTGCGCTCTTGAGTTGGGGCGACGACACCACCGGCCTGCGCGCGGGCTGGGAGCGGACGCCTGAGCAGGAGCACTCCGAGGCGATATTCCCCACGTCGAGCTTCACCTTTCGGAGCGCGGCCGAGGCGGCGGCACGGTTCAGCGGCGAGGAATCGGGGAATATCTATTCGCGGTTCACCAACCCCACCGTGCGGGCCTTCGAAAACCGTCTGGCGGCGATGGAAGGCGGCGAACGGGCAATCGCCACGGCCTCGGGCATGTCGGCGATTCTCAGCCTGTGCATGGGGCTGCTGCGGACCGGCGATCATGTGATCTGCTCGCTGGGTGTGTTCGGGACCACGAGTTCGCTGTTCGCCAACCAGCTGTCGCGGTTCGGGGTGCACACCGATTTCGTCTCACCGACGGACGTGGATGCCTGGGCAGGGGCGATGCGCCCCGAAACGCAGATGCTGTTCCTCGAAACGCCGTCGAACCCGTTGACCGAAGTGGCGGACATCCGTGCCCTCGCGGATCTGGCCCACGCCCACGATGCGCGGCTGGTGGTGGATAACTGCTTCTGCACCTCGGCCCTGCAGCGGCCGTTGGATTGGGGCGCGGACATCGTCTCGCACTCCGCCACCAAATACCTCGATGGTCAGGGGCGCTGTGTGGGCGGTGCGCTGGTCGGTGACGCCGATACCCTGGATCGGCACATCTTCCCGGTGCTGCGCACGGCCGGGCCGACGATGAGTCCGTTCAATGCCTGGGTATTCCTCAAGGGGCTCGAAACGCTCAACCTGCGCATGCGCGCCCACAGCGAGCAGGCGGCCGCGCTTGCCGAATGGCTGCGCTCGCACCCGGCGGTGACGCGGGTTTTCTACAGCGGCCTGGCGGATCACCCGCAGCATGCGCTGGCGGCCCGTCAGCAGAAGGCGTTCGGCGGCATCGTCTCGTTCGAGGTCGCGGGTGGCCGAGCGGCGGCCTGGAGCGTCATCGACCATACCCGGATGCTCTCGATTACCGCCAACCTCGGCGATACCCGCTCGACCATCACCCATCCGGCCACCACCACCCACGGTCGTGTGCCGGCGGATCAGCGTGAGGCCATGGGCATTCAGGAAGGCCTCGTGCGGGTCTCGGTGGGTCTTGAGGACTTAACTGACATCCAGACCGATCTGGATCATGGGTTGTCGCGAATCCGTCAGGGCGGTTGAACAAGCGTTACTGGTTCCGTACGGTTTTGTTCATCGAAGCCATTGCGGAGCGGTATGACAGACCCAACCGGTCTCTCCATCACACCCCTGGATGCGCCTGACGCATCGTCGACCGCCCCCGGCCTGCCGTCCATCACCGCGCCAACCCAAGGGGCTGTCCGATGACCACCAAGATCTCGGTCGATAACCTCCACAAAGTCTTCGGGCCTGATCCCGATGAGGGCATGCGTCTTCTGGAGGCCGGCTATGAAAAGGACGCGATCTTCGAGAAGACCGGCAACACCGTGGGTGTCCAGCGCGCGTCCTTCGACATCGAAGAGGGCGAAATCTTCGTCATCATGGGGCTGTCCGGCTCCGGTAAATCCACCATCGTGCGGATGTTCAACCGCCTGATCGACGCCACGGCGGGACGGGTTCTGATCGATGGACGTGATGTCACGGCGATGCCGCGTAACGAGCTGATCAACCTGCGTCGCCACGAGATGAGCATGGTGTTTCAGTCGTTCGCGCTGATGCCCCATAAAACGGTGCTGCAGAACGCCGCCTTTGGTCTGGAAGTGGCCGGCAGCGACCGCGAGACCCGCGAAGCGCGGGCCCTTGATGCCCTCGAGCAGGTGGGTCTCAAGCCCAACGCCAGCAGCTTCCCGGAGGAGCTCTCCGGTGGCATGCAACAGCGCGTCGGGCTGGCCCGGGCGCTGGCGGCCGACCCGTCGATCATGCTGATGGACGAGGCGTTCTCGGCGCTTGACCCGCTGATCCGCACCGAGATGCAGGATGAGCTGGTGCAGCTGCAGCGGGAGAACCGCCGCACCATCATTTTCATCTCCCATGATCTCGACGAGGCCATGCGGATCGGCGATCGCATCGCCATCATGCAGGGAGGCCGGGTCGTTCAGGTGGGCACGCCCGAGGAAATCGTCACCCAGCCGGCCAATGAGTATGTGCGCTCGTTTTTCTACGGCGTGGACGTCACCCGGGTGTTCTCGGCGACGGATCTGGCCGATCGCCGTCAGGTCATGGTGTTCGATCGTCCCGGCACCAGCCTGCGCGCAGCGCTGGAGCGCCTGCATGCCAACAACCGCGAGCTGGGCGTGGTCCTGGACACCGACGAGCGCTATCGCGGCACGGTCAGTGCCGATTCGCTGAAAAAGGCGATGGATGCCGGCAATGACGCGGGTTTTGACGCGGCGTTTCTGGACGACGTGACGACACTGCCGGCGGATACGCCCCTCAGTGATGTGGTGACCCGATCGGCGCAGACCGGACATCCGCTGCCGGTGACCGATGCCAGCGGCCATTACGTGGGCAGCATCAGCCGAACCGCCGTTCTCAAGACACTGGATCGCTCAGGAGCAGAATAATGGCTGATTTGCGGGAGATCATTGATATCCCCATCGGCGGATGGGTCGAGGCCGGCGTGGAGTGGGTCCGCTCGACGCTGGCGGGGCCGCTTGATGGATTCGCCACTGGCGTTGGATTCGTCGCCGACGGGCTCGAGTCAGCGCTGCTGTTCCTGCCCGACTTTGTCCTGGCCCCTCTGTTGGTGGCGTTTGCCTGGTACCGGGTCGGCTGGCGGTTTGGTCTGTTTGCCGCGCTGGCGCTGCTGCTGGTGGTTGGCATGGGACTGTGGCAGGAGACCATGCAGACCCTGGCGCTGGTGATCGGCGCGAGTCTGATCGCCCTGCTGGTGGGGCTGCCGCTGGGCATCACCATGGCGCGACGCGACGCGGTGGCTATGGTCGTGCGGCCGGTACTGGATTTCATGCAGACCATGCCGCCGTTCGTCTATCTGATCCCGGCGGCCATTTTCTTTGGGCTGGGCAAGGTGCCCGGCACCATCGCCACGGTGATCTTCGCGATGCCGCCGGCGGTTCGCCTGACCAACCTCGGCATCCGCCAGGTCAGTCAGGAGAACGTCGAGGCGGGACTCGCCTTTGGCTGCACCCAACGCCAGCTGCTTTACAAGGTGCAGGTGCCACTGGCGATGCCCTCGATCATGGCGGGCGTCAACCAGACCATCATGCTGGCCCTTTCCATGGTCGTCATCGCCTCGATGATCGGCGCCGGCGGGTTGGGCAATACCGTTTTGACAGGCATTCAGCGGCTGGACGTCGGCCTCGGTTTCGAGGGCGGACTGGGTGTTGTCATTCTCGCAATCCTGCTGGATCGGATGACGCAGAGCTTTGGCCTGCGCCGTGGCAAGGATTGATTTTTTGTTGCAAGAAAGGAGTAACCCGATGCTAAGGCAATCAACGCGTCTCTTGGTCACCGGAGCGCTGGGGATGGCCCTCGCGGGGGGTGCCCAGGCCCAGGATGACACGATTGAAATTGGCTGGACGGCCTGGTCTGACGCCGAGTTCGTCACCAAGCTCGCCTCGCGGCTGATCAATGAGAACACCGACCACACGGTCGAGCTGGTGCAGACGGACATCGCGCCGCAGTACCAGGGCATCGAGACCGGCGACATCGACGCCATGATGATGGCGTGGCTGCCGGCAACCCACGAGGACTATTACGAGGAAATCGCCTCGAACGTCGAAAACCTCGGCGTGCTCTACAACGGGGCCCGCCTCGGCTGGGTCGTGCCGGACTACATCCCGGAAAGCCAGCTGTCCTCGCTGAGCGATCTGTCCAACGAGTCGGTCCGCGACAAGCTGGACGGGCGCATCACCGGTATCGATCCGGGCGCCGGCCTCACGCAGCTCTCCGAGTCCGCCATCGAGGAGTACGAGCTCGACGGCTACAACCTGCAGACCTCGAGCGGTGCCGGCATGACGGCGGCGCTGGACCGCGCCACCAACCGCGAGGAGTGGGTCGTGGTAACGGGCTGGAGCCCGCACTGGAAGTTCGGTGCCTACGACCTGCGCTATCTCGAGGATCCGCAGGGCGTGCTGGGTGGTCCGGAGCGTGTTCACGTCCTGGCCCGCGCGGGCTTTGATGCGGACTATCCGCAGATCTCCCAGGTGCTGACGCGCATGTATCTGTCGCTCGACGAGCTTCAGGGCTACATGTTCGAGGCGCGCGAGAGCTCCTATGACGAGGCGATCAGCCAGTTCATCGATGAGAACCCGGATCAGGTCAACTACTGGCTGACCGGCGAGTTCTGATCGACGGTGCCTCGGGCACCTCGGGCCGAGCCAATCGGCCGATTCACACCCCGCCGCGTGCGGGGTGTTCTGTTTTAGACTGCGGGAATGAGATTACGGCGAAATCCGCGTCCCGACATTCACGCCCCGGATCCCGCCAGCCGCCGCGCGGCCATCGATGCCGCGGTGGTGGGGCATAACGCATTGCGCCGGGTCGTGACCCACGATCCCGATCGCGGCGTTCGTTGCGCTGCCATCCGCCGACTCCAGGACCTGATCATCCTGCGTCAGGTGTGCGAGTCGGAGAGCGACGAAGTGGTCCGCGAGGCGGCCCGCGTTCGTTACCGTCAGTTGCTCGCCGGCGGCGATACGCTGGATATCGGCTATCGGCATGCAGCGCTGAAGGCCTGTTCCGACGCCCAGATCATCGCCCATGTAGCCCGCAGTGCCCGTGAGCCGAGCCTGCGCCGGGCGGCGCTCGGGTTGATCGACGAATGGGGGTTGCTTGAGGAGATCCGTTGTCACGACCCGGACCCCACCGTCCGGTCCGCTGCCGCCGACCGGTTGATCAACCTTCGAAGCTGAGTGTCTCCAGTCGAGCGGTGCCATGGTCGATGCGCAGCACGCTGCCCTGTTCAAACCAGTCCCCCAGGACGATGCGACGCCCGGCGCCATCGCCCAGGTCCAGGTGGTGAATGGCGGGGCGGTGGGTGTGGCCATGGATCAGGGTCCGCACACCCCAGGTTTCAAGCCGGTCGCGCACGGCCGCAGCGTTGACGTCCATGATCGCGGCGGGCTTGCCGGCCATGGCCTCACCACTGCGCTGGCGCAGGTCGCGCGCCTGCTCCAGCCGTCTGGCAATGGGCTGTGCCAGAAATCCGGCCTGCCACTCCGGGTCGCGGACCTGCGCGCGGAATGCCTGATAGGCGGTATCGTCGGTACACAGCGCATCGCCGTGCTCGAGGAGCACCGCTTCGTCGTCGATCTCCACCCATGTGGGCTCGGCCAGCATCGTGATCCCAGCGGCCTGACAGAACGCCGGGCCAATCAGAAAGTCACGGTTGCCCGCCAGGAAATAGACCGGAGTGCCCTTTGCACTGAGCGCCGCGAGCGCCGGCGCGACGGGATCATCCGCCGGTTGTGCGTCGTCGCCGATCCACGCCTCGAACAGGTCACCCAGAATGAAAAGCGCGGCCGCGGACGGCGCGCGCGTCTCGACGAAATGGCGGAATGCCCGTATGGCCGCCGGGCGCTGCGGATCCAGGTGCAGATCGGCGATAAACAGCACCGGCGCGCGGGTGGTGTCAAAACGCAGTGGAGTCATGGCGTGACGATGCCCGGGGCGGCAGCTGCATGCAAGGCGCGGTTCCATTACCATTGCGGCGATGGATCATCAGGCCGTTCGCACACGCTTCGCACCCAGCCCGTCGGGCCAGCTTCATGTCGGCAACCTGCGCACGGCGCTTTTCAACTGGCTGCTGGCGCGGCACCACCGGGGCGCGTTCGTGCTGCGCATCGAAGACAGTGATGCGGCCCGCAGCGATGCCGAGCGTATCGAGCGGCTGCAGGGCGACCTGGAATGGCTGGGGCTCGGCTGGGATGTGGGGCCGGGGGTCGACTCACCGGTCGCCTGGCAGCAGTCCCGACGGACCGACCTGCATGCCGAAGCGGCCGGGCGCCTGCGGCACATGGACGCCGCCTATTACTGTTTCTGTTCCACCGAGCGGCTTGCCGCGCTGCGCGAGCGTCAGAAAAAGGCCGGCCACCCGCCACGTTATGACGGCTGCTGCGCGGGTCTCGATCCGGTTCGCTCGGCGGAGCGCGTCGCGGCCGGAGAGTCCGCGGTCCTGCGGTTGCGCATGCCGGCTGAAGGCAGTCTCCGATTCATCGACGCGGTGCGCGGCGAGCAGTCATTCCAGGCGGCGGATCTCGATGATCCGATCATCCAGCGGGCCGACGGGAGTGCCGCATTTCTGTTCGCCAACGCCCTGGATGACGCGCTGATGGGGATCACCCATGTGCTGCGCGGCGAGGATCATCTCTCGAATACGCCTCGCCAGATCGTGCTGCTCGAGCGCCTGGGGCAGTCGGTCCCGGTCTACGGTCACCTGTCGCTGGTGGTCGACGATCAGGGGGCGCCGCTATCGAAGCGCCGCGGTGCGCCGGGTGTCGGGACCCTGCGGGACGAGGGCGTGGAACCGGCGGCCATCGCAAACTACCTGGCTCGGCTGGGCAACCCGGCGCCGGCGGACGGCCTCGAGCCGCTCGACACGCTGGCGGCGGATTTCGACGTGACCCGCCTCAGCCGGCGGCCGGTCCGGTTTGATCGTCGCCAGCTCGATTACTGGCAGTCGCTGGCGATGGCGGCGGCGCCGGTCGCCCGCCTGCGACCCGCGCTGCGGGTCGACTGCGTGCCGGGCGACCGGGTCGCCGCATTCATCCGCCTCGTGCAACCCAACCTGCGCCGCGCCGATGAGCTCAATGACTGGGCGCTGCGCCTGTTTTCGCGGCAGTCAGTGCTCAACGGGGCGCTCGAAGCCCGGCTCCGCCCGTCGGGAGCGGCCTTCTTCGAAACCCTGGCCGGGCTGCTCGAGTCGGCGGCCACCGCTGACTGGAAGCCCCTGCGGGCCGAGCTCGAGGCCGCCACCGGACGCCGCGGCGGCGCGCTGATGAAGCCGCTGCGCCAGGCCCTGACGGGGCTTGATCATGGCCCGGCACTGGGCGACATCATTCATCTCATGCCGGCAGATATCCGCCGGCTGCGTTTGCAACAGGCGGCCGCCATCGCCGCCCCGGGAGCCGATACGGATGCTTGAGATCCATGACAGCCTGAGTGGCCGCAAGGCCGCCTTCGTGCCCATCGATCCGCCGCATGTCAGTCTCTATGTGTGCGGCATGACGGTGTACGACTACTGTCATCTCGGCCATGCCCGCGCCATGGTGGTCTTCGACATGGTGGTCCGCTACCTGCGGGCCAGCGGCTACGACGTCCACTATGTGCGCAATATCACCGACATTGACGACAAGATCATCGCCCGGGCCGCCACGCTGGGCGAGTCCATGGACGCGTTGACATCGCGTTTCACCGAGGCGATGCACGCCGACGCCGATGCGCTCGGCTGCGAACGTCCCGACGAAGAACCCCGCGCCACGGCGCATGTCGACGAGATCATTGCCATGATCCAGCGCCTCGTGGACCGCGGCTACGCCTACGCGGCCGGGGGCGATGTGTATTACGCCGTCGGCCAGTTCGCCGATTATGGCCAGCTCTCCGGTAAGCGTCTCGAGGATCTGCGGGCCGGCGCCCGGGTCGAGGCGGGTGAGCACAAGCGCGATCCGGCCGACTTCGCGCTGTGGAAGGCGGCGCGACCCGACGAACCCGGCTGGCCCTCGCCGTGGGGCCCGGGGCGGCCCGGCTGGCATATCGAGTGCTCGGCCATGTCCACCCACTGCCTGGGTGACCACTTCGACATCCACGGCGGTGGGCTCGACCTGAAGTTTCCCCATCACGAGAACGAGATCGCCCAGTCGGAAGCGGCCACCGGCGAGCATTTCGTCAACTACTGGATGCACAACGGCCACGTGCGCATCGACGATGAGAAGATGGCGAAGTCGCTGGGCAACTTCACCACCGTGCGCGACGTCCTCGCCCGGCACGATGCCGAAACGGTCCGCCATTTCCTGCTCTCAAGTCATTACCGCAGCCCGCTCAACTATACCGCTGACGCGCTGTCGCAGGCGCGGAGCGGGATGGAGCGGCTCTACACGGCATTGCGTGACCTGCCCGGGGAACAGACGCAAGCGGGGGACAGCGAGGTGTTCCGCGGCCGCTTTCGGGCGGCGATGGATGACGATTTCAATACACCGCTGGCCCTGGCCGTGCTGTTCGAGCTGGCGCGCACCATCAACCGCGCCCGCGAGGCCGGCGAGGTTGACCGGGCCGATGGTCTGGGCACAACACTGCGCGAGCTGGGCGGCATGCTGGGGCTGCTGGGTCAGTCGCCGATCGCCTATCTGCAGGCGACGGCGTCAGAGGATGATGCCGATGCCACACGCATCGAGGCGCGACTCGCCGAGCGGGCGGCGGCCCGGGCGGCCCGGGATTTTGCGCGCGCGGATGCCATTCGTGATGAGCTGCTGGCCGAGGGGGTGGTGCTCGAGGATAAGCCTGAGGGCACCCGCTGGCGTCGCGACGGCCACTGAGCCAGGGCTCAGTCTTCGATGGCGGGCGGGGTTTCGCGTGGCCGCACACGCTGCTCAAGGCGGGCCACCTTGACGCGGTTTTCCTCGGCCTGCAGAACCGTGACGGGGTGGCCGTCGATCAGCAGGCTGATGCCCGGCTCGGGAATGGTTTCCAGCTGCTCGAGGATCAGTCCGTTCAGGGTCTTCGGCCCTTCCCCCGGTAAGTCCCAGCCCAGCAGGCGCTTCAGCTCGCGCACGCTGGCGCTGCCGGCGGCCAGGTAGCTGCCGTCGGGCTGGCGGTGGATGTCGCGGATGGCTTCAGCGGGATCGGTGGTGAACTCGCCGACGATCTCCTCGAGGATGTCCTCGAGGGTGACAAGGCCGTGGAACTCGCCGTACTCGTCCACGATCAGGCCGATCCGGCGGCGCTCCGACTGGAAATTCAGCATCTGCTGATGCAGGGGCGTCCCCTCGGGCACGAAATAGGGCTCGCGGACATGCTCGAGCAGCCGTTCGCGGGTCAGTACCCCGTCGAGCATTGCCGTGAGCACCCGGCGCACATGCAGGATGCCGCGGATGGTGTCGACGCCGCCCTCGAACACCGGCAGGCGCGTGTACTCCGAGCTGGCGATCTGCTCGGTAATACGCGACCAGTCATCCCCCAGGTCGATGCCCACCACTTCATTGCGCGGGATCATGATGTCGTCGACGGTCGCCTGATCCAGATCGAGAATGCCGAGCAGCATGCGCTGATGACGACGCGGGATCATCGCACCGGTCTCGTTGACCACCGTGCGCAGCTCCTCGCGGCTGAGCGCGGTCTGGCCCCCTTCGGTGGGATTGACACCGAGGCTGCGCAGCAGTGTGTTGGCCAGCATGTTGGTGAGCCAGACCAGCGGGTAGAGCAGCTTCAACAGTGGGCCGAGGACGAACGCGGCGGGAAAGGCGACGCGCTCGGGCCGCAGCGCCGCCAGGGTCTTGGGGGCCACCTCCGCGAAGATCAGGATGGTCAGGGTCAGCAGACCCGTCGCCGCGGCGATGGCGCCCTGACCCCCCAGACGCAGGGCGATCAGGGTGGCAATGGACGACGCGAAGATATTCACGAAGTTGTTGCCCAGCAGGATGATGCCGATCAGCCGGTCGGGCCGCTCGAGCAGCCGCTCCGCGCGGCGGGCGCCGCGGTTGCCATGCCGCGACAGGTGCCGCAGCCGGTAGCGGTTGAGCGTCATGAGGGCGGTCTCAGAGCTCGAGAAGCCGCCGGACAGGACGATCAGCGCGCCCAGAATGACGAACAGAACGGGAAGGGGAACAACGTCCAAGCTCGCTCAGGCCCCCCGGCCGATGATCAGCTCGACCACGATCTTACTGCCGAAATACGCCACCGCCAGCAGGGCGAATCCCCATAGCGTCCAGCGGATGGCGGTACGGCCGCGCCAGCCCGCCACGGTGCGGCCGATAAGCAGCCCGGCGAAGACCAGCCAGCCGATCATCGAGATCACGGTCTTATGCACCAGATCCTGGGCGAAGAGGTTGTCGACGAACAGCCAGCCGCTGACGAGCGCGACGGACAACAGCGCGAAGCCGATGGCCACCAGGTGGAACAGCAGGGATTCCATGCCCTGCAGGGGCGGGAGAAACCCCAGCACGGGGCCGGCGCGCCGTCGGCGCAGGGCGCTCTCCTGCCAGGCCAGCAGGAGCGCCTGAGCGCTGGCAAGCCCCAGGACCGCATAGGCCGCCACCGACGAGATGACATGCACATCCACCGGCGCGCCCACCGGCACCATGGTGGCCGTCGGCACACCCAGCGTCTGGGCAAGCAGCAACGTCAGCAGGGCGAACGGATAGACGATCAGGCCCAGGCTGTGCAGGGGCTGACGCACTGCCGCGGCGATCAGCGTCAGCGCCATCAGCCATCCGAGTAACGACGCGGCGTTGAACAGTGACAGGTCGACGCCTGCCGGCGTCCACAGCGCCTGCCAGAGGCTGACGCCATGCAACACCACGGCGATGGCGGCGAGGGCCAGTGCCAGAGGCTCGGCGCGCTGCACGGCAAGGCGGCCGCGCAGGGCGGCCAGGAGCGCCGCGACGGCGAGCGCGTACAGCGCCGCCGCCATCCAGGGAGTGAGGGTAAGGATCATCTGCGGGTTGTTTACTGCCGTTGCGACTTGGATGGATCATCGCACACAAAATGTGCTTCTTCGACCATCAGTGCTCGAGGAACCGGCATGCGCTGATACAATCCACGCCATGACGACCGGCGACTGCGGGGTGCCTGACAGACATGTTCGATAATCTGAGTGATCGCCTTGAGGCGATCGGAAAGCGCCTGAAAGGCAAGGGGCGGCTGACCGAGGACAACATCCAGGAGACATTGCGCGAAGTGCGCATGGCGCTGCTTGAGGCGGATGTTGCCCTGCCGGTGGTCAAGGACTTTGTGGCCAGCGTCCGCGAGCGGGCCCTGGGCACCGAGGTAACCAAGAGCCTGTCGCCCGGACAGGCTTTCGTGAAGATCGTCCACGACCAGCTCGTCGAGGTGATGGGCGCCCGCAACGACGGCCTCGATCTGACCACGCGCCCGCCGGCGGTGGTGATGCTGGCGGGCCTTCAGGGCTCGGGCAAGACTACCAGCATCGCCAAGCTCGGGCGGTTGCTGCGCGAGCGCGAAAAGAAAAAGGTGCTGGCGGTCTCGGTCGACGTCTATCGGCCGGCTGCCATCGATCAGCTGCAGCGTCTGAGTGACGAGGTGGGCATTGATTTCCACCCCACTGATGCATCGGCCGACCCGGTGGCAACGGTCGAAGCGGCGCGCGAGCAGGCCCGCACCGGGTACTACGATGTGCTGCTGGTGGATACGGCGGGTCGTCTGCATGTCGACGGCGAGATGATGGACGAGGCGCGGCGGGTGCATGAGGCGGTGGCGCCGATCGAAACCCTGTTCGTGGTCGACAGCATGACCGGTCAGGATGCCGCGAACACCGCCCGGGCGTTCGACGAGGCCCTGCCGCTGACCGGGGTGATCCTGACCAAGGCCGATGGCGATGCCCGCGGTGGCGCGGCACTGTCAATCCGCCAGATCACCGGCAAACCCATCAAGTTTCTGGGCATCGGCGAGAAGACCGATGCCCTCGAGCCCTTCCACCCCGATCGCATGGCCTCGCGGATCCTGGGGATGGGGGATGTGCTCTCTCTGGTCGAAGAGGTCGAGCGTAAGGTCGACCATCAGAAAGCCGAGCGCATGGCCGGCAAGCTCAAGAAGGGCAAGGGTTTCGACCTCGAGGACATGCGCGAGCAGCTCACCCAGGTCACCCAGATGGGTGGCATGGGCGGGCTGATGGAAAAGCTCCCGGGCATGGGCCAGCTTACCGAGCAGGCCAGCCAGCAGATGAATGACGGCCAGGTCCGGCGGCAGATCGCCATCATCAACTCGATGACGCCGGGCGAGCGCCAGCGTCCGGACGTCATCAACGGATCGCGCAAACGGCGGATCGCCCGCGGCTGTGGCATGCAGGTGCAGGACATCAATCGCCTGCTCAAGCAGCACAAGCAGATGCAGAAGATGATGAAGCAGTTCAAGAACGGCGGGATGAAGAAAATGATGCGCCAGATGGGCGGCGGCAACGGCATGCCGCCGGGTGGCGGCATGCCACCGGGCGGTGGTCTGCCGCCGGGACTTGGCGGGCGCTGAACACGCAGGTAAACTGCGCGGTTTAGTAGTCACCAGAGTTGACTGGATAACGATATGGTCACGATCCGTCTAGCGCGTGCGGGCGCCAAAAAGCGTCCCTTCTACCACATCGTCGTCACCGACAGCCGGAATGGCCGTGACGGCAAGTTCATCGAGCGCCTCGGTTTTCTCAACCCGGTCGCCCGGGGGCAGGAAGTGCCGTTCCGGCTCGATCTCGAACGCGCCGAGCACTGGCTGTCGCAGGGCGCCCAGCCGAGTGAGCGGGCGCGGCAGCTGATCCGTCAGTCGCGCCGTGGAGCGGCCGAGGGTGCCGAAAGCGCCTGATCCAGCGACGCCCGTGGATGCCCATGTCGTCATGGGCGAAATTGCGGGAGTCCGGGGGGTCCGTGGCGAGCTGAAGGTCCATTCCTGGACACGGCCGCGGGAAAACCTGCTGGACTATCCAGTCTGGACGCTGCAGCACGGCGACGATGCCCGCGACTGGCGGGTCACGGGTGGCGGCTGGCAGGGCAGACACCTGGTGGTGCGGCTCAAGGGCATCGACGATCGCGATGCCGCCGAGGCGCTGGTCGGCTGCCCGATCAGGGTGGCCCGGTCGCAGATGCCGCCAGCGGGCCCTGATGAGTTCTACTGGTATGAGCTCGAGGGGCTGGCGGTGGAAAACCGCGATGGAACAAGCCTCGGTCGGGTCGCGGGCCTGATCGAAACCGGCGCCAACGATGTGATGCGGGTGGTTGGCGACCGCGAGCGGCTGATCCCCTATACACCGGGGGTGCATATTGATCGCATCGACCTGGACGATGGCCGGATGGTCGTCGACTGGGATCCGGAGTTCTGAGCGGACATGCGCTTCGACGTCATTACGCTGTTTCCGGAAATGGTGCACGGCCTGCTGGGCCACGGGGTCATGGGACGGGCGGTCGACCGCGGGTTGATCGAGCTGGTCACCTGGAACCCCCGCGATTACAGCGAGGACCGGCATGCCACGGTGGATGATCGCCCCTATGGGGGTGGCCCGGGCATGGTCATGAAAGTCGAGCCGCTGCGGACCACGATCCGCGCGGCGAGAGCGGCCGCTCCGGCGGCGCCGGTGATCTATTTGTCGCCGGACGGGGAACGGCTCGATGGGCCCCGGGTGCGGCGACTGGCGCAGGACCAGCGGGTGATCCTGCTGTGCGGGCGCTATGAAGGCATCGACGAGCGGCTCATCGACGCGGAGGTCGACCAGTCACTGTCGATTGGCGATTATGTGCTGAGCGGTGGCGAGCTGCCGGCCATGGTGGTGATGGACGCCGTCGCCCGGCTGATCCCGGGGGTGCTCGGGCATGCCGAGTCGGCATCCCAGGACGCCTTCGCGGACGGACTGCTGGATTGTCCGCACTACACGCGCCCGGAGTGGATCGATGATCGGCGCGTGCCGGCGGTGCTGCTCAGCGGCGACCACCAGGCGGTGGCGCGCTGGCGGCTCAAACAGGCGTTGGGGCGAACGCTGGAAAAACGCCCGGACCTGCTCGATCAGCGGGGGGTCAGTGACGACGAACAGGCACTGCTCGATGAATATCGGGCGGGGCATCAAGGCTAATTACAAGGGGATGCAGGCATGACCAACATCATCGAAGAACTGGAGCGTGAACAGGTCGAGAAAACCGGTCGCTCGCTCGAAGACATCAACGCCGGCGATACGGTGCTCGTCAACGTCTGGGTCCGCGAGGGCAACCGTGAGCGCACCCAGCCCTTCGAGGGTGTGGTGATCGCCAAGCGCAACCGTGGCGTCAATTCGTCGTTCACGCTGCGCAAGGTCTCCCATGGCGAGGGCGTTGAGCGTGTCTTCCAGCTCCATAGCCCATTGATCGAGAGCCTGCAGGTCAAGCGCCGCGGTGATGTCCGCCGGGCCAAGCTCTACTTCCTCCGTGAGCGGCGCGGCAAGGCGGCACGCATCAAGGAGAAGGTGCGGGCGAAGAGCCGCAAGGCCTCCTGATCACCCGACCGCCCGTGCGCGCTCAGTGCGGGTTTTCGGCGTCGTTCATACCCATCAGATAAAGCACCCCGTCCAGGCCGATGGTCGAGATCGCCTGACGGGCGCTTTTCTGGACCAGCGGCTTGGCGTGAAACGCGATCCCCAGTCCGGCTGACCGCAGCATGGGCAGATCGTTGGCGCCGTCACCGACGGCGATCACCTGTGCCAGGTCGATACCCATCTCGCCTGCCAGGCGCTCGAGCAGTTGCGCCTTGCGCTCGCCGTCGACAATCGGCCCCGCCACCTGACCGGTAAGACGGCCGTCGACGATTTCCAGCCGGTTGGCGTACACCGTATCCAGCTCCAGACGCCGCTGCAGGTGGTAGCCGAAAAAATCGAACCCACCGGAAATGACGGCCGTGCGGTAACCGAGCGTCTGCAGGGTCTTCATCAGCCGCTCCGCTCCCTCGGTCAGGGTCAGCCGCTCGGCCACCCGGGCGAGCACCGCTTCATCCAGGCCTTTAAGACAGGCAACACGCTGGGCAAGGCTGTCGCGAAAGTCGATGTCACCGCGCATGGCCGCCTCGGTGACGGCCGCCACCTGATCGCCGACGCCGGCCTCGTGGGCCAGTTCATCGATGACCTCCTCGTGGATCAGCGTCGAGTCCATGTCGAACACCACCAGGCGCCGATTGCGCCGGTAGAAGTTGTCCTCCTGGAATGAGATGTCGATATCCATTTCCCGGGAGATGGACAGGAACGCCGCTTTCATCGCATCGGCATCACTGGGCTCGCCGCGCAGGCTCAGTTCCAGGCAGGCCCGGCTTTCCTCGCGCTCGTCATGCAGGGGGCTGCGGGCCGACAGGCGGACGATGTCCTCGATATTGAGGGCATGCTGGGTGGTGACGCGCGCAATCCGGGCGATCTGCGCGGCGGTCACCCGCCGGCCCAGCAGTGTCAGGACATAGGCCGACTGGCGCTCGCCGCGCACCCATTGCTGGTACTCGTTCGCTGGCACTGGCTGAAAGCGCACGCGGAGCTCGAGCTGATGCGCTTCGTAGAGCAGATCCTTGAGCACCGCGGCCGAGTCCGCCGCCCCCGAGAGCTTGATCAGGATCGCCAGGGCGAGGTTTTCGTGGACCATCGCCTGGCTGATGTCCAGGACGCGGACCGGATAGTCGGCGAGTATCCCCATCAGTGCCGCGGTGACGCCGGGGCGATCACTGCCCGAGATGTTGATCAGGATGATTTCGCTGTCGGATTCGATGTCGTTCATGGATTCGCTCAGTGACGGCCCGGCGCGATATTGTAGGGGAAATTGCCAAGGAGCCCACGTCCATGACCGATTCGCGCGATCCCCGCAACACCGACTGGCGGCAGCAGCTGACGCCGGCTCAGTATCGGGTCGCCCGCGAGGGTGGCACCGAACCCCCGTTCAGCGGCGAGTACAACGATCTCAAGGCCGACGGCGTCTTTCGCTGTGTCTGCTGCGGACGGCCGCTGTTCGACAGCGAGCAGAAGTTCGACTCCGGTACCGGCTGGCCGAGTTTCTGGGCACCCACACGCGACGACGCCGTTGCCACCGAGACGGACAGCAGCCTTGGCATGCGGCGGACCGAAGTCCATTGCCCGGACTGCCAGGGCCATCTCGGTCATGTATTTCCGGACGGGCCGAAGCCCACCGGGCTGCGCTACTGCATCAATTCGCTGTCACTTCAGTTCGAGCCCCGCGGGGACAGCGGCTGAGGCTTGCTGCCCGGCCTGACGCCTCGGTATAGTCGTTGTATAAGTCACTGATTTCAGGATGTCACCATGAATGAACCCGCTCCCTCCATCGACGCCGATCCCAACGGCCATTCCCCCCGCGAGCAGTCGGGCCATCCGCGTGCCGGCGAGGTCATGAGTGGGGCGGAGATGGTCGTCGAGGTCATGGCACAGGAGGGGGTTGACACCATCTTCGGGTATAGCGGTGGCGCCATCCTGCCCACCTACGATGCGATCTTTCGCTACAACGAGCGGGAACGGACCGACGCCAGTCACGACCCCATGCAGCTCGTGGTTCCCGCCAACGAGCAGGGCGCGGGCTTTATGGCCGCCGGTTATGCGCGCAGCACCGGTGATGTCGGCGTCTTTCTGGTGACCTCGGGGCCCGGGGCCACCAACACCGTGACGCCGATCCGCGACTGCATGGCCGATTCCGTGCCGGTGGTGCTCATCACCGGCCAGGTGGCCCGCGCCGCCATGGGGACTGACGCCTTCCAGGAGGCGCCCATCGTCAACATCATGGGAAACTGCGCCAAGCACGTGTTTCTGGTCACGCGCCCCGAGCGCCTCGAGGAAACCATCCGCACGGCGTTTGAAGTGGCGCGGTCAGGCCGCCCCGGTCCCGTGGTGGTGGATCTGCCCAAGGACGTCCAGAACTGGGTGGGCGAGTACAAGGGCAATGGTCTGCTGGGTATCCGCGGCTATCGCCAGCGCATGGAATCACTGCGCCAGACGCCGCTCGCCGAGGGCAAGGCCCGGCAGTTCTTCGATATGCTCGAGCAGTCCCGCCGGCCCCTGTTGTACGTCGGCGGCGGCGCCATCCATGGTGAAGGCAGTGAGGCCCTGACCGCCTTTGCCCAGGAGTACGGGATCCCCAGCGTCAGTACCGTCATGGGTCTGGGTGCCATCGATTCCACCGAGGACTTGCACCTGCACATGCTGGGCATGCACGGAACGGCCTACGCCAACTACGCCGTTGAGGACTGCGATTTCATCATCGCCGTCGGCTCGCGGTTTGACGACCGGGTGGCCGCCAAGGCGGAGCTGTTTGCGCCGAACGCCGAGAACATCGCTCACATCGACATCGACATCGACGCCGCCGAGATCGGCAAGGTCAAGCAGGTGACCTGGTCGCACATCGGTGAGGCCGGCAGCACCCTTCGCCAGCTCCTCGACTATGGGCGCGACAGCGGCTTTGGCCCGGACTACACCAGCTGGGGCCAGCACTGCCAGGAGCTGCGTGAGCGTCACCCGATGAATTTCAAGCCGGATGGCGAATTCATCCAGCCCCAGGCGGTGATGCGGTCGCTCAATCGCCTGACCGGTGGCAATGCCATCGTCAGCACCGGAGTGGGTCAGCATCAGATGTGGGCCGCCCAGTATCTGGACTTCCGTCGGCCGCGTCTGTGGATGACCTCGGGCTCCATGGGCACCATGGGTTTCGGTCTGCCCGCCGCCATCGGGGCCCAGTTCGCCAACCCTGACGAGCTGGTCATCGACATTGATGGCGATGGCAGCCTGCGAATGAACTTGGGCGAGATGGAAACGGTGACCACTTACGGCCTGCCGGTAAAGATCCTGCTGCTCAATAACGCCGGCGACGGCATGGTGCGGCAGTGGCAGAAGCTCTATTTCGGTGATCGCTTCTCGGGCAGCGACAAGTCCCTGCACCGCAAGAATTTCATCAAGGCCGCCGAGGCCGACGGCTTCGAGTTCGCCCGCAATGTGTCGGATCCGGCCGAAATGGAAGACACGCTGGCGGCGTTCATCGGCTTTGACGGGCCCGCCTTTCTCGAGGTCAACGTCGATCCCGACGCCTCGGTGTATCCGATGGTCGGCCCCGGCATGGGCTACAAGCAGATGGTGACCGGTGAGTACATCCCGGCGCGCGAGATACCCGAGATCGGCCGACACGGCCGGGTTGGTCCGAGCGAATCATTCTGAGCGCATTGAAAACATGAACGCCCGACCCCAATACGCGGCAAGGTTCGGGACGATACGGAAACAGGAATGAGCAACAACGACGCACAAGCCGCGGAAACCCACGAATTCCAGGCCGAGGTCCGGCAGCTGCTGGACCTCATGATCCACTCCCTCTACAGCAATCGCGAGATCTTTCTGCGCGAGCTCGTCTCCAACGCCGCCGATGCAGCCGACCGGCTGCGGTTCGAGGCGATACAGGATGAATCACTGCTCGAGGACGATCCGAAGCCACGGGTGAGCATTCAGGTGGATGCCGATGCCCGGACACTGACCATCAGTGACAACGGCGTGGGCATGAATCGAGAGGATGTCATCGACAACCTCGGCACCATCGCGCGCTCCGGTACGCGACGCTTCCTCGATGCCATGACCGGCGACCAGAAGCAGGATGCCCAGCTCATCGGCCAGTTCGGTGTCGGCTTCTACTCGGCGTTCATCGTGGCCGACTCCGTCAGCGTGCACACCCGCCGCGCCGGCGAATCCGCGGATCAGGGAGTGCTGTGGCGCTCCGACGGCAAGGGCGCCTTCACCCTCGAACAGGCACCGCGGGAGCAGCGCGGCACGGCAGTGACGCTGCATCTGGCCGAGGGCCAGGACGAATTCCTCGAGCGGCAGCGGCTGCGCCAGATCGTGCGCCGCTACTCCGATCACATCGCCCTGCCCATCGAACTCGAGGACGAACAGGGTGAGATGGAGACCGTCAACCAGGCCTCGGCGCTGTGGATGCGGCCCAAGTCGGAGATCAGTGACGAGGACTATCAGCAGTTCTACCAGCAGCTGACCTATGATCCGGAGCCCCCGCTGGAGTGGCTGCACAACAAGGTGGAGGGCAATCAGTCCTACACATCGCTGCTCTACATCCCTGCCCAGCGGCCGTTCGATCTGTTCGAGGCGGACACCCAGCAGGGGCTGCGTCTGTATGTGCGGCGCGTGTTCATCATGGAGGACCGCGAGAACCGGCTGCTGCCGCGCTATCTGCGGTTTGTGCGCGGCCTGGTGGATTCGGACGACCTGCCGCTCAACGTCTCCCGTGAGCTGCTCCAGCACAATCGGCTGATCGATCGCATTCGCAGCGCCTCGGTCAAGCGCGTGCTCGACAGCCTCGAGCGGATGGCCCGGGATGACGCCGAACGCTACGCGCGGTTCTGGTCGTCCTTTGGCACCGTACTCAAGGAAGGGCCGGTGGAAGATCCCGGCAACGCCGAGAAAGTCGCCGGGCTGCTGCGTTTTCATTCGACCCACGGCGACGGCGGTCAGACGGTCTCGCTGGCGGACTATCTTGCGCGTCGTCACGAGGGTCAGACCGCGATCTATTATCTCACCGGGGAAAGCCTGGCCGCGGTGCGCAACAGCCCCCATCTGGAGATCTTCCGTCAGCGCGATATCGAAGTGCTGCTGCTGGCCGAGCCCATCGACGAGTGGCTGGTCGCGCATCTGAGCGAATACGACGGCGTGCCGCTGCAGAGCGTCGCCAAGGGCGATCTCAATCTGGACGGACTGGGTGACAGCCCCGAGGAAAAACCCGAACAGCCAGAGACCAGCGAGCCCGTCGATGCGCTGATCGGCCGGATCCGCGAAGCGTTGGGCGACCAGGTCTCGGAGGTGCGCGCCAGCAGCCGGCTGACGGATTCGCCGGCCTGCATCGTGGTCGGGGATGACGAGTTCGGTCTGAACATGCAGCGCATGCTCAAGGCGGCCGGTCACGAACTGCCGCAGCAGAAGCCGGTGCTCGAGATCAATCCCCAGCATTCCATCATCGAGCGGCTGGCGGCGAGCGATGACGCACCGATCGATGAGTGGGCCACGCTGCTGCTCGAGCAGTCGGTGCTCATGGACGGCGGTCGGCTGGATGATCCGGCCGGCTTCGTCCGACGCATGAACCGGCTGCTCGACTGATGGCAGTCAATGCGCCGGCCGGTGCGGCCTTCGATCTCAAGGGACGGATGGCGCCGTTTACGGTGCTCCAGGTCCGGACCGCCGATATTGACACGGTACTGGCTCAGCTCGATGCGCGGCTCGCGCAGGCACCGGACTTTTTTGCCGGTATGCCCCTCGTGGTGGCGCCCGCCGAGGCGGTGAGCCTTGAGGGGGCCAGCCTCGACGCCCTGGTGACTGGCCTGCGTGAGCGTTCACTGCTGCCGGTGGCGGCGTCGGGGCTGCCCGCTGAAACCGCCGCGGTTGCCGGGCTGGGACTGATCCGTAATCTGGAGGCCGCGCGATCGGGGTCGGCTGAAGGCGGACGTCGCGAGGCTCCGGCCAAAGCCGCGGCCGGCGCCGCCCGGCTGGTCACCCAGCCGGTGCGCTCCGGGCAGCAGGTGTATGCGCGTGGGGGCGATCTGGTGGTGACGACGCCGGTGAGTGCCGGTGCCGAGCTGATGGCCGATGGCCATATCCATGTCTATGACACCCTGCGCGGTCGGGCGCTGGCCGGTGTGCAGGGGGACGAGAATGCGCGTATCTTCTGCCGATCGCTCAAGGCTGAACTGATCGCGATTGCCGGGCAGTACCGGCTCAGCGACCAGATCGACGCCGAGCTGCGTGGCGCGGCGGCAATGGCCTCGCTGCGTGACGGCGAGCTGGAACTCAACGCGCTCTGACAATCGGGAGGTGAATGTGGCGCGAATCGTGGTTGTAACATCCGGCAAGGGGGGCGTTGGAAAAACGACCACCAGTGCTGCATTCGGGGCGGGTCTGGCCCGCGCGGGCTATCGCACGGTGGTGGTCGACTTCGATGTCGGGCTGCGCAATCTCGATCTCATCATGGGGTGCGAGCGGCGAGTGGTCTATGACTTCGTCAACGTCATCAATGGCGAGGCCAATCTCAATCAGGCCCTGATCCGGGACAAGCGTGTCGACGGCCTCGAGATCCTCCCGGCCTCGCAGACCCGTGACAAGGACGCGCTCACCTTCGAAGGTGTCCAGTCGGTGCTCGAGACGCTGGCGAGCACCCATGACTATGTGATCTGCGACTCACCGGCGGGCATCGAGCGCGGGGCGCACCTGGCGATGTACTTTGCCGATGATGCCCTGGTGGTGACCAATCCCGAGGTCTCCTCGGTGCGTGACTCCGATCGGGTGCTGGGGCTGCTTTCAAGCAAGACCCGACGTGCCGAACAGGGCGACGAGCCGGTCCGGGAGCACCTGGTGGTGACCCGCTACGCGGCGGCCCGGGTGGGCAAGGGCGAGATGCTGAGCATCGAGGACATCTGCGAGATCCTCTCAATTGATCTGCTTGGTGTGGTGCCGGAGTCCAGCGCCGTGCTCAACGCCTCGAACGCCGGCGTGCCGGTGATCATGGAGGAAAAGACCGACGCCGGTCAGGCCTACGATGACATCGTCTCGCGCTATCTCGGCGAAGCACGTGATCATCGCTTCCTGACCGAGAAAAAGGGACTGTTCGGCCGACTGTTCAAGGGCTAGCGCAATGGCTTTTCTGGATTATTTCCGCTCGGAGAAAAAACGCAGCGCATCGCTGGCCAAGGAGCGATTGCAGGTCATCGTCGCGCGTGAGCGGGGCAATCGGGGTGGCCCGGATTATCTCCCGGCGCTGCAGCAGGAGATCCTGCAGGTCATCCGTCGCTATATCGAGGTCGACGACGACGCCGTCCGCATTGAGGTTGACCGTGAAGGCGACTGCGAGGTGCTCGAGCTGAACGTCACCCTGCCCGACAGCGATTAGCCGCTGCGGGCTGAGCCGCGATGGGGCCGCTCAGGGACCGCCCTGGGCGGTCACGTCGACACGCATGCGCAGGGACTGCCCGGGCTGCAGGTAGGCATCGGCGGATAGATCGTTCCAGCGTTGCAGATCGTTAATGCTCACGTTGAACTGCCGGGCAATGCGATATAGCGAATCCCCCTTGCGGACCGAGTAGGTCACCGACTGTAGGCGATCGCCCGCCGCGATCCCGGGCCGGGCGCGGCGATCGGGCTGCGGGTCGCCGCTTCCGCGCTGCGTCCAGACCACCAGCTGCTCGCCAACACCCAGCGTGTCCCCGGGGGCCATGCCATTCCAGCGCGCCAGTGGGCGCACAGCAACTCCAAAACGCTGGGCGATGGACCAGAAGCTGTCCCCGGAGCGCACCGTGTAGAGGCGACGCTCGCCTTCATCGCGCTGGCGGTTGCGGGTTTTCTGCTGCCGGGCCCCGGCGGTCATCACATACTCGCCGGTGGGCCGGCTGGCGATGGGGACCAGTAGGTGATCACCGGCCCGGATCAGGGCGCCGTCGAGGTCGTTGGCCGAGCGCAGCGAGTCAACCGTGATGTGGTACTGCGCGGCGATTCCGCCAAGGGTTTCACCGCGGGCGATCTGGTGGCGCTGCCAGCGCATCCAGGCGTTGTCGGGCTGCTCGGCCAGCCGGGCGCGGAATGCCCGGGCGCGGTCACGGGGCAACAGCAGCCGATGAGGCCCGGTAGGCGGAGTGGCCCAGCGATTGTAGCCGGGGTTCAGGCGGTAGAGCGTTTCCATGTCGATGTCGGCAAGGTCGGCCGCCAGGGCCAGATCGATCTGGCGGTCGAGTTCGATCTGCTCCACCGCCGGTCGGTTGGCGATGGGCTCGAGCTCAATGCCGTGGCGTTCAGGATCGGCCACCAGCTCGCTGATCGCCAGCAGCCGGGGGACATAGTTCATGGTCTCCTCGGGCAGATCCAGCGACCAGTAATCGGTCGGCCGGCCGGTCCGACGGTTGCGCTCGATGGCCCGCTGAACAGTACCTTCTCCGGCATTGTAGGCGGCAATCGCCAGCAGCCAGTCGCCCTCGAACATTTCGCCGAGATAGCTCAGGTAGTCGACCGCCGCGTCTGTGGCGGCTAGGACGTCACGGCGCCCGTCGTACCACCAGTTCTGCTCAAGGCCGTAGTGCCGTCCCGTGGCTGGAATGAACTGCCATATGCCGGCGGCCCGGCCGTGGGAGTAGGCAAACGGGCGGAATGCGCTCTCGACGATCGGAAGCAGCGCCAGCTCCAGCGGGATCCCGCGGTCATCGAGGGTTTCGACGATGGGATGGAGGTAGGGCTGCGCGCGTCGCGAGACCCGCAACCAGTAATCGCCGTAGGACGCATAGTCATTGAACTGACGGGCAACCCGCGGGTTGTCATGCCCGGGTATGGCATAGCCCCGGCGGATCCGCTCCCAGAGGTCGTCCGGCGGCGCGGCCTCGTCCGTTGCCTGGCGGCTGCCCGGCGGATCCGAGGCCGCCCGGTTGCCGGTCATTGACGGCGGCGGCGATACCGATGCCTGCGGGTCGGTGGCGGCGGTTCCGTCACCAGTGCCGGTCGCGTCCTCGGGTGGGACACTGGCACAGCCGGCGAGGGTGAGGGCCGCGATGAGCGGTAGCAGGAGGGAGCGATTCACGGGTGTGTTCCTCAGAAGTGGTCTTTCCAGTCGCGAAGGATGGCAAAGACGTCTGCTGGCCCCTCCGGTGTCCGCCCGGCATGCTCGCCGGCGTGCCGGCGCACCGCGTCACTGTCCCAGCGCATGAATGGATTGGTGGCGCGCTCCTCGCCGATGGTTGAGGGCAATGTGATGGCGCCGCGCTGACGCTGCTCGTGCACGCGCTCGGCCCGCGCCTGCAGCGCCGTATTCTCGGGCTCGACCGCCTGGGCGAAGGCCAGGTTGGCCTGGGTGTATTCGTGGCCACAGTAGACCTGCGTCGCCGGCGGCAGTGCCCGCAGCTTGGCAAGATAGCCCTGCATGGGGGCCGGGGTGCCCTCGAACATGCGTCCGCATCCGCCGGCAAACAGGGCATCCCCGGCAAACAGACTGCCGTCGCCCAGGTAGGCGATATGATCAAGGGTATGGCCGGGGACCGCGATCACTTCGAACTCGACCCCGAGGCCGCCGGGGGTGATCCGGTCGCCATGTTTTAATGGCTGGGTGAGGTGCGGGATATCGCTGTCAGCCGGACCGTAGACGGGGATGGCGTCATCCCGCAGGCCCGCGATGCCGGCGACATGATCGCCGTGGTGATGGGTGATGAGGATCGCGCTCAGCGTCAGGCCCAGGCTTTCAAGGGCATGGGCCACCGGAGCCGCCTCGCCCGGGTCGACCACCACGGCAGCGGTTGACTGCGGGTGATGGACGAGCCACGTATAATTGTCGCTGAGGACGGGAATCGGGGTAATTTCCAGCATCGTCGCATGCTACCCCGACCGACCGCTTGCCTCAATTGCCCATCCAGCGACCAACGGGGAGGAGTCATCAATGCGTGCGCTGCATGAGTGGTTTGCCACCCCGACCGGGCAGGATCTGGCCGAGCGCGAATCGCGGCTGCTGACGCGGCGGCTCGCCGGGCTCTACGCCCGTCGGGTCCTGCAGGTCGGCGCCTACGGCCAGGGACGCAGTCCGGCCGTGTTCGGTAATGTCCGCCAGTGGGTGGTGGATGACTGGTCCGGTGGACCGATCGACCTCGAGGCCGACAGCCGGGTCATGCCGCTGGCCTCCAGCAGCGTCGATGTGGTGGTGCTGATCCATCAGCTCGAATTCACCGCCGCGCCGCATCAGGTGATCCGCGAGGCGGCGCGGGTGCTCGCGCCCGAGGGGCATCTGCTGGTGATGGGCTTCAATCCCCACAGCCTGTGGGGACTGCGTCGCATCGTCGCGACGGGCCCCGGGACACCGCCATGGTCGGGCCGGTATCTTGCACCGCGACGCGTCGCCGATTGGATGCAGTTGCTCGGGATGGTGCCGCGCCGCCCCGAGGGGCTGGCGATCCTGCCGCCGCCGCTGCGCCGCTGGTGGCAGCAGCAGCACACGGCCCAGCTCCACCGCGGCCGCGAGTCGCTGGGGCCGGGGCTGAGCTGGATCGGCGGCGTGAATCTGGTGATTGGCCAGAAACGCGTGAACGGTGCGGCCAACCCGCCGCAGCAATGGCGACGGCGATTCGAACTCATCCCCGGCGGGCTGAACCAGGCCGGTGCCGGGGCCACCCGCAGTCAAAGGGAGAGCTGGCATGACGCCGGTTGAGATTTACACGGACGGCGCCTGCCGGGGCAACCCGGGGCCAGGGGGCTGGGGCGTTCTGATGCGCTACGACGGGGTCGAGAAAACGCTCCACGGGGGAGAGGCCCGGACCACCAATAACCGGATGGAGCTGATGGCCGCCATCCAGGCGCTGGAGGCGCTGAGTCGCCCCTGCTCGGTGGATCTGACCACTGATTCACAGTACGTGCGCAAGGGCATCACCGAGTGGATGGCCGCATGGAAACGGCGGGGCTGGAAAACCGCCAGCCGCCAGCCGGTCAAGAACCGCGACCTCTGGGAGCGTCTCGATACGCTTTCCCAGCGTCATGAGATACGCTGGCACTGGGTGCGCGGGCATACCGGTCATGATGGCAATGAGCGCGTGGACGATCTTGCCAACCGCGGAATCGATGAGCTGGAAGGGGCAGACAACTGATGCGACAGATTATCCTCGATACCGAGACCACCGGGCTCGAGCCTGAGAATGGTCACCGGATCATCGAGATCGGTGGTTACGAGATTGAACAGCGGCGACCCACCGGGCGACGCTTTCACGAATACCTCAACCCCGATCGCAGCGTCGACCCCGAAGCGGTCGAAGTGCACGGCATCACCGATCAATACCTGATGGACAAGCCCCGGTTCGCCGACATCGCGGCCCGTTTCATCGACTTTGTCACCGACGCCGAGCTGATCATCCACAACGCCCCTTTCGACGTCGGATTCCTCGACAGTGAATTCTCGCGCCTGGGCGCGCAATGGGGACAGCTGGCCGACTACTGCCGGGTCACCGACAGTCTGGCACTGGCCCGGCGCCGCCATCCCGGGCAGCGCAACAGCCTTGACGCACTGTGCCGGCGGTATGCCATTGATAACAGCGGGCGTAGCCTGCATGGCGCGCTGCTCGACGCCGAAATCCTCGCCGAAGTCTATCTGGCCATGACCGGCGGGCAGGTCACCCTGCACCTGGGGGCCCGCGATAATGAGGGGCCGGCCCAGCCGGTGGCGGGCGACCAGGCGGTGAGTGCCGATCGTCCCCGTCTGCTGGTCATCGAGCCCACCGCCGAGGAAGCGGCCGCGCATGCCGCATGGCTGGAGCAGCTTGACCGTGACAGCGATGGCGCATGTGTCTGGCGGTCGCTGACCGGGGAGGCCCGCGCGTGACGCAGCGTTCGCTCAATGCGCCCATTGGCGCGGTCACTTTTGATCTCGACTTCACCCTCTGGGATCTCAACGGTGTCCTCCAGCATGCCGAGGCGGTCTGCCAGGGCCTGCTAGAACAGCATTACCCGGCGGTGGCGGCGCGTTTCGACTCGCAGGGCCTGAGGACCCTGCGTGACGGTATCGCCGCTGAGCGTCCGGATATCGCCCATGATGTCACCGCACTGCGCCGCGCGGCGCTGCGTCGGGCCGGCGAGGTGTCGGGCTATCGGGGCGCGGCCCTGGATACACTGGTGGAGGAGGCCTTTGAGGTATTCCTCGAGGCCCGCCATGCCGTTCGGCTCTATCCGGACACGCTGCCCCTGCTGCGGGCCCTGCATGGCCGCCTCCCCATCGGCGCGATCACCAATGGCAACGCCGAGATCGCCCGCGTGGGGCTGCAGGGGTACTTCGACTTTGCGCTGTCCGCCGTTGATCTGGGCGCCGCCAAGCCCTCACACCTGGTGTTCGAGACGGCCGCGGCACGCGCCGGCGTTGCGCCCGAGCGCATCATCCATATCGGCGACGACGTGCACAGCGATGTCTATGGGGCGGCGACCAGTGGCCTGCAGGCCGTCTGGCTGAATCGTGATGATGCCGGCTGGCCCGATGACGTGCCCGATGTGCCATATACCCGCGTCGACAGCCTCGCGGGCCTCGAGGGCATGCTGCTGGGACTGATCCGGGAGTCGGCGTGATGGCTGAATCGGTACAGGGCTTCGGCCTGATCGTGATCGGGGATGAACTCCTCTCCGGCAAGCGCCGCGACAAACACTTCCCGCACCTGGTGGGCCTGCTCGCCGATCGCGGGCTCGAGCTGCGCTGGGTGCGCATGATCAGCGATGAGCCGGCTCTGGTGACCCGAACCCTCGAGGAAACCTTTGCCGGGGACGATGTGGTGTTCAGCTGTGGCGGCATCGGCGCCACGCCCGATGATCGCACGCGCCAGTGCGCCGCGGCCGCGCTTGGACGGCCGCTGGCGTTTCACCCTGAAGGGGTCGCCATGCTGGAGGCGCGGTTCGGCCGGCCGGTCGAGCCCTCACGCCGGCTGCATCTGGTGGAGTTTCCCGAAGGCGCATCGGTGATCCCCAATCCGGTCAATCAGGTGCCGGGGTTCAGCGTCGCCGGCCACCACTTCATGCCCGGCTTCCCAAGCATGGCCTGGCCCATGATGGAGTGGGTCCTCGATGAGCACTATGCCGGGTGGCAGGACCCGAATCGGCTGACCGAGGCATCGATCATCGTCCACGATGCCCGGGAAAGCGATGTGATCCCGCTGCTCGAGCGCTTCGAGGGGGATTATCCCGAGTTGCGCCTGTCCTGCCTGCCAACGCTGCGCGAGGACGGCCACTCGCTGGAGCTGGGGCTGCGCGGCGCACCGGCCGCGGTGGAGGCCGCCATGCGGGCGCTCCGCGAGGCGGTGGAGGCCATGGGCTTCAGCGTGCGCCCTGCGCCGGTGAGCGGTGGTGATGGCGACTGAGGTGCTCGAGGGGCGAGGCCGCTCGCACCTGCGCCAGACCCTGGCCGTGGTGGCCCTCATGATCATGGCACCGCTGCTCGGCCGGCTGCTCGCCGGCGGCGACCCCGGGGTCTATCTGCGCTTTCCGCCAAGGCCGCTGGAACCGGCGCCGGGGAGTTTCTCGCTGCCGGTCTTCACGCTCTACGCGGTGCTCATCGTCGGCACGCTGCTGCCGTTCGTGGTCCGCATCATTGTGGCCAACCGGCGCACCACCGATGGCGAGCCGGCGCCACGGACAGCGTCGGCAGGATGGCCGCGCTGGGGCAGTGTGGCGCTGGTGGCTCTGCTGATTGTCTGGGTGATCGCCTGGGTGCCCATCCCGGGGCTCGAGGCGCTGCGCCGCTATAGCTTTACGCCCCTGTGGCTCGCTTATATCGGCGTGATCAGTGCCTGGATCCGGCAGCGCGGCGGGCGGGTGCTACTGTGTGAGCAACCCCGGCGGTTTCTGGCGCTATTCCCGGCGAGCGCACTGTTCTGGTATCTGTTCGAGTACCTCAACCAGTTCACCGGCAACTGGATCTATACCGGCACCGGCGTGGCCGAGCATGATGCGCTCAACTGGTTCGTGCGCTCGGCGCTGCCGTTCAGCACGGTGCTGCCGGCCGTGCTCGTCACCCGTGACCTGTTCGCCACCTGGCCCACGCTGTCCCGCGGGCTGGATGATTTCATTCGGATAAGCCCTCCGCGGCCGGTGGCGACCGCCTGGGCGGTGCTGGTGGCGGGTGGTCTCGGGCTTGTGGCGATTGCGATCCGGCCGGATACGTTCTTCTCACTGGTCTGGGTCGGGCCGCCGATGCTGATCGTCGCCATTCAGGCGATCAGCGGCGAGCGTCATCTGTTCAGCGGTGTCGCCACCGGGCAGTGGCGCGATGCCTGGCTGGCGGTGTTGGCGGCACTGTTCTGTGGCCTGTGCTGGGAGCTGTGGAATGTATTCAGTCTGGCGCGCTGGACGTACCATATCCCCAACGCTCAGGTGCTCCACATCTTCGAGATGCCACTGCTCGGGTACGCGGGCTATCTGCCCTTCGGGCTGACCTGCGTGGTGGCGGCGCAGCTGCTGACCGGTACCGACCCCCGGGCGCGTTACGACTGACAATCGCCAAGGATGTCCGTGATGAGTGACTATCGCCGACGCGGCAATCGAACGCTGGCGTGGCTGGCCCTGGCCATCGTCCTGGCCTATGCGGTGCCCTACGGGCTGCTGCGCGATCAGCCCGTATGGCACGGGGCGTTTCTGGTCTGGCTGGTGTTTGGTGCGGTGGCGATCGGTCTGATCGCGCGCCTCGTTTCGGGCTGGCGGCCATGACCCCGGGCCTGATCGCGGCGCTGACCGTCTACGCCCTGATCGGCATTGGCGTCGCCTTCGCCGCGCGCCGTGGGTTGGGCGCGGGGGCGGCGGAGTACTATCTGGCCGGACGCCGGGCGGGTGGCGTCATCTCGGCGCTCAGTTACGGCGCGACCACCTACAGCGCGTTCATGATGGTGGGGCTCGCCGGGCTGACCTATGCTGGCGGTGTCGGCGCCCTGGGCTTCGAGCTGGTGTATCTGGCTGGTCTCGGACTGGTGGCGATCTTTGGCCCGCGGTTCTGGCTGGCCAGTCGCGCTTTCGGCTTCATCACGCCCGCCGAGATGCTCAGTCATCGCTACGCCAGCCGCTGGGTGGGGGCGGTCATGGCGCTGACCGCTTGCGTCTTCCTGATCCCCTACAGCGCGGTCCAGCTCATGGGCATCGGCTACCTGGTCTCGGGGGTGACTGACGCGGCAATCGGCTTTGAGCAGGGGATCCTGATCGGCGCCGCACTGGCGCTGATCTGGACGCTGGCGGCGGGCATGCGCTCGGTGCTCTGGACCGATGCATTGCAGGTGGTCGTGATGCTGGTGACCAGCCTGATCGCGGCGGGCTTCGTGATCGCCGCGCTGGGCGGCCCGGTGGCGTTCCTCGAATCGACCCGGGCCGACCACGGGGAATGGCTGAGCGTGCCGGGTCCCGGCCTGTTCAGCCTGACCACGTTCATTGGCCTGACCGTGCCGTGGTTTTTCTTCTCGATCAGCAACCCGCAGGTCAGTCAGCGGCTGTTCACCACCGAGTCCATCGGTGCCATGCGCACCATGCTGCTGGGCTTTCTGATTCTTGGCTTTGTCTACACCCTGATCTCGGTCATCTGGGGATTCTCCGCCCTGCAGCTGGTGCCCGATCTGGACCAGCCCGACCTCGCCACACCGCGTCTGCTGGCCACCGATGCGGTCCCGGCGCCGGTGGCGATCGTGCTGGTGGTGGGGATCGTCGCCGCGGCCGTGTCCACGGTGGACTCGATCCTGCTGAGCCTGTCCGCGCTGGCCGCGCGGGACCTGTATCGACCTCTCGCCCCGAGCGGTGGCCATCAGATGATCGCCGGTCAGGCGGTGATACTGATCGTCACCGCACTGGCCATCCTCTTTGCCCGGCTGCAGCTCGACCTGATTACCGTGCTGTCGGTGGCGGCGTCGTCGGGGTTATTGGTGACGGTGCCGAGCATTGTCGGCTGCTTTTTCTGGCGGCGGGGTACGGCAAGCGGCGCCATTGTCAGCATGCTCGGAGCGGGCGTGGTGGTGACGGCCCTGCAGCTGACCGGTTTCGATCCACTGGGCATTCCCGCCTCGATCTGCGGCGGCGCACTCGCCGTGGCCCTTTTTGTGGGCATCAGTCTGGCGACCCGGGCGGATTCGGCCCGGGCGGATGCGTTTCTGGCGCCGGTCGAGGCGGGACTCGCGGAGCACCGCATCCGCTGATCAGTCGGTTCCGGAGGACTCCGCGCCCGCCAGCAGATCCCGGCGCAGTCCGCGGGACAGCGGATCGTCGGCATCCAGCCAGATCCCGAAATACGCCGCGGCAAAATCGCCGCCGGACACCTGACCGACCGGCTTGCCGTTGAATGCGAGGCGTGTCCCCTCACCGGGAATGTATTCCATGCGGTAGCGATCGCCGTCCGAGACGGCCTGGAACAGCGCGTGGAAGCGGTCGATCTTTGGCTGAAGCCGGGTCTGCCGGGCCGGACTCAGCTGCTCGTCGAGCTTGGTGTTGGCGGCCCGGATGATGTCCTCGGCACTGATGTCGTGGAAATATTGAATCTCCAGGCGCCGGGGCGTGTCCGTGGCCAGTGCCTGATCGGCATCCGCATCGGGCGGCAGATACAGACCCGCGGCATAGACGGTGAACACGATCCGGTATTTGGCGACGCCCGTGCCGGTCAGGCGCAGTCGCTCACCGGCCTGCTCGATGCGTTCATCGAAACGCGCGCCGTTCTGCTCCACCGTGGCACCCGTCAGCGTCGGGACCATCAGCATGATGACGGTGAGTCCCGCGATCAGTGGGTTACTCATTGTCTGCCTCCCCGGCATCGTCGCGCCGGAAGAACAGCGTCACCGTCCCGACCCGGAAGCCGAACTTGGTCACCTCGGCGGTGTTCACCAGGGTGTTGTCGTCGTGCAGATACATCCAGTCGTCGAACTGCACGTTCCAGGTCCGGTCGCCCACTTCGAGGGCGAGGGTGTACTGCCAGTTGAAGGCATTGCCATAGCGCTTGCCCTTGGCCACGCCGACCACATCACCGGCCGTGCCCTCATAGGTGTGCTCGTCGATGCGCTCGATCTCCCAGACCCGGCGGTCGGTTTCGCCATCCGCATAGGCAAACCGTTCATCCAGGGTGATCCGGTCGCCCTCGACGGTCCCGGTAATGTCCACGGTGAACCGCCGCTTCACCTCGCCGCTGCGCGACTGGAACATCCCCCAGGCGGTCACCTCGCCGTCGAAGTATTCCTCCAGGCGCAGTTCGGGTGAGGTGCCCGCGTAGTCCTCGGGCGCTACGCCCGCGCAGCCGGCGAGGACAAGGGTGACCGCTGTGATAAGGGACAGGGCCAGCAGGCGAAGTCGCGTCATGAAAACCTCCGGGGCATGCGTTGATAGATTGGGTTATGCCTCATTTGACCCTATCATGCACGTAGAATTCTTAACCGTGGGATGCGCCATGTCAGACGATCAAAGCCTTCGGGAGCTGGCCGCCAGCGCGGACGTTGTCGTGTTTCATTCCACCGTCACCGACCTGGGCGGGCTTGATGAGCTGCTCGAGGACTCGGGGCGCGACTGGCGGGCGGTGGAAATGGGCATGGGTTCAGCGGAAAACCGCGAGCAGTTCGGCCGTCTGAAGGCCCTGACCGGCTCCGCGACATTGCCCCAGGTGTTCATCGGGGGCCACTTTATCGGTGGTCTGCGCGCCGCCAGCGCCCGTCTGCAGGCCGAGGGGCGGCACCGCATGGCAGCGGACTGGATAGGCTATCTGGGCCTGATCCCGTTCGCCGCCACCGCGGCGGGTCCCTGGCTGGGCATGGCCTGGACCAGCGACTGGCTGCTCGCCTATGGCGCGGTGATCCTGTCGTTCATCGGCGCGATCCATTGGGGGCTCGCCATGGGTCAGCGCAATCCGCCGCCAGCCGCTTTCTACACCTCGGTGATCCCGGCGCTGGTCGCCTGGGTGGTGCTGATGCTGCCAGTGATCATCGCATTGCCAGTGATGGCCGCGGCCTTCATCGCCTGGCGCTACGGCGAGTATCGATTCGTTGAGCCCACGCTGCCGCGCTGGTTCCGGCGACTGCGCACGGTGCTGAGTGTGGGGGCGGCCGTTGCCCTGGCGGCCGGATGGCTGGCGCTGCTGCCGTTCACAGGTACGGCGTAAACAGCCACGCGATGGCGTCGCGGATGCGCGGCAGCATCGGTCGCTCGTCGAGTTCGCTGAGTGTCACGCGGTGTGCCTGGCGCCGCGCCGCCTCGATATGGCGGGCCATGCGCCCGCCGAAGTCCGTGTCATAGACCTCGAGCATGATCTCGAAATTAAGCCGCAGGCTGCGGGCATCGAGGTTGGCGGATCCGACCTGAGTATAATGCCGGTCCACCACGATCAGCTTGGTGTGATCGAATGGGCCGGGCTGGTAGTAGACGCCGACGTTCCATTTGACCAGCTCCCAGAGCATGTTGCGGCTCGCCCAGTGCATGAATGGCAGATTGTTGTGGCCGGGCAGGATGATGTCGACACGGGTGCCGCGCACGGCGGCCGCCTGCAGCGCCGCGACCAGCTCCCGGGGTGGAAGGAAGTAGGGCGTCATGATGGCGATATGCTCGCGCGCGGCCGCCACCGCCCCCACCAGCACCATGGTCAGCCGATGCAGGTCCTCGTTGGGGCCGTCGACCAGGGTGCGACCGAGGGCGGTGCCACCGGCCGTCGGCGCGCTTGATGATGGCAGATCAGGGCGCTCGCCGGTAATGAACTCCCAGTCGTCGAGGAAGACATCCTCGAGCTGCCTGGTGACCGGTCCGTTGACGCGGAAGTGGATATCGCGGATGCCCTCGCGGCGATCCGGCCGCTCGATGAGATGGCGATCGCCGATGTTCATGCCACCGACGAACACCGTCCCGCCGTCGGTGATGAGCAGCTTGCGGTGGTTGCGCAGGTTGATGACCGGGCTCGGTGGGATCAGCCGCGGGGGCAGGAAGCGCTCGACGCGCACGCCGTCACGGCGCAGGCGATGGCGGATCGCCGGCCGGTTGTAGAATTCGCCGGCGCCGTCCAGCAGCACCCGCACGTCAACGCCACGCGCCGTGGCGGCGGCCAGCGCATCGGCGAATCGCTGGCCGGTCTGATTGCTCTCGAAGATGTAGGTGGACAGATAGACCCGGTCGGTGGCCTGCTCGATGGCTTCGAGCATCGCGGGGTAAGCCGCCTCTCCGCCAACCAGACTCTCGATGCGGTTGTCGTGGGTCATGGGCAGCCCGGTCACCGCCCGCGAGATCTGGGCCTGAGTGCGAAAGGCGGTCGGGATGGATTCGGGCACGCTGGCGTTCGCCACGTCGAGCCCGGCCAGCTGCTCGCCGCGCAGGCGTCGGGCGCGCATGCGGATGCGGTTGATCCCCAGCAGGTAGTAAAAGATCGGGCCGACCACCGGAAACAGCAGGCAGAAGGCGATCCAGCCGAACGCCGCCGCCGGCTCGCGCTTGAACAGCAGCGCGTGGACGGCGCTGGCGGTCGAGACGAGGGCGACAGCCACCACGAGAATCCATTGTACCGGCTGCATTGTCTGCGCCCCTCTCCAAGACTACTATCCCAATGAGGTGTCCATCCCCACAGTGAGGGTGCCATGTTAACCCTTCGACGTATCCTGCAAACCGGCCTGCTGCTGGCGGCTGCGGGCCCGGCGGCCGCTGCACCCTCGGCCAGCCTGCCCGTACCGGCGGCGCTGGAGCCGGCCATTGCCTTCTGGGAACGCATCTACACCGACGTAGGGGTGGGTGAGGGCGTGATCCATGACACCGACGGGCAGATGCGGATCATCGCCCGTATCGATGTGCCGCGACCGCCCCAATGGCAGGCCCGCCGCGACGAGATTGAGGCGGCGTTGGCGCGGCATCGCAAGGCATTGAACGCCGCAGGTTCGCCGGCGCTGGCCGAACGGCTGCGTTTTCAGGGCGGGCTGCGCGAGCGTTTCCGCGAGGGGCTGGTGCGCTCCGGGCGCTGGCGGTCGCATATTCGCACCGCACTGGCTGAACGCGGTGTGCCCGCGGCACTGGCGGCACTCCCCCACGTCGAGTCGTCGTTCAATCCCCGGGCCCGTTCGCACGCCGGTGCCGCTGGCCTGTGGCAGTTCACGGCCGGCACCGGGCGCCGGTTCCTGCGTATCGATCCGTTGATCGACGAGCGGCTTGACCCGTGGCGGAGCACCACTGCGGCGGCCGCGCTCCTGGCCCACAATTACGCCGAGATCGGCCACTGGCCACTGGCCATCACCGCGTACAACCACGGCCTCAATGGCATGCGTCGTGCGGTCCGCGCTGTCGGCTCGACGCACTACATGGAGATCCGCGAGCACTACGAGGGGGCGCGTTTCGGGTTTTCATCGAAGAATTTCTATCCGGCCCTGATCGCCGCTGCCCGGGTGGACCGGGATGCCCGCAGGTACTTTCCCGATCTGGAGCGCGAGGCACCGGCCCCGGTCATGCGCGTCGAGCTGCCGCACTACACACCGGTCGATACCCTGCTGACGGAGCTGGCCATCGACCGGGGCACGCTGCAGCGCCTCAACCCCGCCCTCGGTCCGTCGGTCTGGGACGGCCGCAAGTTCATCCCACGCGGCTACGGTCTGGTCCTGCCGCGGGCGGATCAGGGCGACTGGGCAGCTGCGGTGGCGCGACTGCCCGGGGATCGACTGTATCAGGATCAGCGCCCCAGTCAGGTGCATCGTGTGCAGGCCGGACAGACCCTGTCCGGCATTGCCATGCGATATGACGTCGATGTCCCGACGCTGATGGCTGCCAACGGCCTTGCCGATCCACGCCGGCTGCGGGCCGGCCAGCGCCTGGATCTGCCCCTCGCCGGGTCCGACCCTCGCAGCGTGGGCCGCCGGCAGTATGAAGTCCGGCCGGGGGACACCCTCGGTGGCATCGCGGTGCGTCACGACGTTGGCACCGATCAGCTGATGCGTCTGAATGAACTTGATCATCCCGACCGGATCCAAGCCGGCCAGCAGCTGATTGTCAGCCGCGCCGCGTCGGTCGCCGTGGTCGACATGGCCGACGAGCCCTGATAAGAGGGACGTTCCGGATGAACGCAACCAGGTTCTCGAGATGATTGAAGCCATCAAGCAGTTCTACGAAACGCGGATCAACCCGGGTGCAGCGACCGCCGACGACCCGGAGCCGCATCGGCTGCAGCTCGCCACCGCGGCACTCCTTATCGAAATGGCGCAGGCCGACAACCAGCGCCATAGCGTCGAATTCCAGGCCATTCACGACGGCATCATCGAGGTCTTCGAGCTCACGCCCGAGGAAACGTCAGAAGTCATCGATCTGGCCGATCAGGAGGTCCACGAGGCGGTGGATCAGTTTGAGTTCACCCAGCTGATCAACCAGCAGTTTGACTACGCCCGCAAGTGCCGGGTGGTGGAGCTGCTATGGCGCGTATGCCTTGCCGACGCCGAGATGGACCGCTACGAGGAGCATCTGGTGCGCAAGATCGCCGAACTGCTCTACATCGAGCACAGCGACTTCATCGCCGCCAAGCTCAAGGTCCAGCGGGACTACACCGCCACCAGTCACCTTGGCGACTACGACGACTACGAGTAATGGCGGCATTCCGGGCCCGACAGGTTGCGCGCATCCGCGATGCGGTCGCGGCGGGTCGCCAGGCGGTCCGCCAGGCCGATACCCGCGATCGGCTGACGTTTGCCCGGGCGTTTGTTGATGCCGGAGGGCCGCAGGTCCCCGGTGATCGCAGTGGCGAGGCCAGTAAGGCGCTGGCCGAGCGGCTGATGCAGGCGGTCACGGCGGGCCGCACCCGGGCCGTCGATGATCCGGATCTCGATCGCGAACTCCTGCGGGCGCACAACGAAACCGACTGGGCGCTTGCCCTCGATGACGAGCGGGTCATCGGGTTTCTGCTCGATCTGCCCGAAGCGGCCCTGGAAACGCCAACCGTCGAAGCCCTGGCGCATCAGAGCCAGGGACTCGGACCGGGGGTGTTCAGGAAGGCCGATATCCTGGTCCTGCAGCCGGAGTGCGACGGCGCCCGGTTCATCCCCGTTACTGATCACGACATCGAGTGCTGAGGCCCGCCGGCCCGGGTTGACTTGTGCCTGTGTTGGGTTAAGCTGGCGTCAATTACACAACATGTAGTGGGCATCGCGAGGAATCCCGATACATGTTGTGGATAACCGCCGGCAAGCCGCCTCTGTCGCGGTTCCCGAGATGAATCGACCAGCGCAAGGAGACTCCCATGACGACCGCAACAAAATTGCGTGCGCTCCCCAAGGCCGTAACGGATATCCCCATTCAACCCGCCTCGGCGGATATCTGGGACAAGAAGTACCGGCTCAAGTCCAAGGAAGACGTGGTCGTCGACAAGACGGTTGACGATACCTACAAGCGGGTCGCCCGAGCGCTCGCCGATGTCGAGCCCGAGAAAGACCGTGAGCACTGGTACGAGCAGTTCCTCTGGGCGCTGCGCCACGGGGCCATCCCCGCCGGCCGCATTACGTCCAATGCCGGTGCCTGGGACCACAAGCCCGCCACCTCGACGATCAACTGCACCGTCTCGTCCACCGTGGGCGATTCCATGGACGACATCCTCGACAAGGTCCATGAGGCGGGTCTGACGCTGAAGGCCGGTTGCGGCATCGGTTACGAGTTCTCGACGCTGCGCCCCAAGGGCGCGTATGTCTCCGGTGCCGGCGCCTACACTTCGGGGCCGCTGTCGTTCATGGATATCTACGACAAGATGTGCTTTACGGTGTCGTCCGCCGGTGGCCGTCGCGGCGCTCAGATGGCGACCTTCGACGTCGGCCATCCCGACGTCATGGACTTCATCCGCGCCAAGCGCGAGGACGGGCGGCTGCGTCAGTTCAATCTCTCGCTGCTGATCACCGACGGCTTCATGCAGGCCGTGCGCGAGGGCAGCGACTGGCCGCTGGCGTTCCCGATCAAGCCCGACGAGGCCGAGAGCGAGGGCGTCGATGTCAACGATCCCGATCAGGTCCTGTGGCGCGAGTGGCCCAACCGCAAAAGCGGCTATCTGACCCGCGAGGACGGGCTGGTGGCCTGCCGGATCTATCGCTGGGTCAAGGCGCAGCGGATCTGGGACATGATCATGACCTCGACCTACGACTATGCCGAGCCGGGGTTCGTGCTCATTGATCGCGTCAACGAGATGAACAACAACTGGTTCTGCGAGGAAATCCGCGCGACCAACCCCTGCGGTGAGCAGCCCCTGCCGCCCTATGGCGCCTGCCTGCTGGGCTCGGTCAACTTGACCAAGTTCGTCCGTGAGCCCTTCACCGAGCGCGCCCATTTCGACTGGGACGAGTACCGCCGGGTGGTGGCGCTGTTCACCCGCATGCTTGATAACGTGGTGGAGATCAACGGTCTGCCGCTGGACAGGCAGCGCGAGGAGATCGAGCGCAAGCGCCGTCACGGCATGGGCTTTCTGGGGCTGGGCTCCACGGTGACCATGCTGCGCATGAAGTACGGCGAGCCGGAGTCGCTGGCCTTTACCGAGGACGTCTCCCGCGAGATGGCCCTGGAGGGGTGGCGCGAGGCGCTGCGCCTTGCCGAGGAAAAGGGCCCGGCGCCGATCATGGAAGAGGATTTCACGCTCACCGAGCGCATGATGGCCTGGCGCCCCGAGCTGCGTGATGCCGGCTATAAGGTGGGTGACAGCATCAAGGGTCGGGTGCTCTGGGGGCGCTACAGCCGCTACATGCAGCGGGTCGCCGGCGAGGCGCCGGAGCTTGTCGACGCACTGGTCGAAAAGGGGGCCCGGTTCACGCACCACACTTCGATCGCGCCCACGGGCACCATCAGCCTGTCGCTGGCGAATAATGCCTCCAACGGCATCGAGCCGAGCTTTGCCCATCACTACTTCCGCAATGTGATCCGGGAGGGCAAGAAGTCGAAGGAGAAGGTGGACGTATTCAGTTTTGAGCTGCTTGCGTATCGCACGCTCATCAACGAAAACGCGCTGCCGAGCATGGATGCGGAGACCCGCAATCTGCCCGACTACTTCATCGCCGCTGACGATGTGACGCCGAAGCAGCACGTCGACATCCAGTCCGCGGCCCAGAAATGGGTGGACTCAAGCATCTCGAAGACCGCCAACGTGCCCACCGAGTATCCCTACGAGGACTTCAAGGGCATCTATCAGTACGCCTACGAAAACGGCCTCAAGGGCTGCACCACGTTCCGCTTCAACCCTGAGGCGTTTCAGGGTGTGCTGGTCAAGGAGTCGGATCTGGAGAACACGATCTATCGGTTCAAGCTCGAGGATGGTCGCACCGTCGAGGTGAGAGGCGGCGACGAGGTCGAGTACGACGGCGAAGTGCACACCGCCGCGAACCTCTATGACGCCCTCAAGGAAGGGTACTACGGGAAATTCTGAGGACACACGCCATGGCAGTAAAAATCGATACCAAGATCGTCGACTACGAAGTCGGTCAGGCCGACGCCGAGGCCGAAGCCGCGGCGGCCAATGACGCCGGCGCACCCTCCGCGGCCGCCATCGAACACATGCACGAGGAGCTGCAGCGCCCGGAGCGACTCGAGGGGCAGACCTACAAGATCAAGACGCCCCTGTCCGAGCATGCGCTGTACGTGACGGTGAACGATCTGATCCTCAACGAGGGGACCGAGCACGAGCTGCGCCGGCCGTTCGAGGTGTTCATCAATTCCAAGAACATGGACCACTTCCAGTGGATCGTCGCTCTGACCCGCATCATCTCGGCGGTGTTCCGCAAGGGCGGGGACTGCACCTTTCTGGTCGAGGAACTGCGCAGCGTGTTTGATCCACGCGGCGGATATTTCAAGAAGGGTGGTCGGTTCATGCCGTCGCTGGTTGCCGAGATCGGCGAGGTGCTCGAGCAGCATCTGCGCTCCATCGGCATGATCGAGTCGGAGGGCCTCGATGAGCACCAGCGTCGGTACATCGAGCAGAAAAAGGCCGAGGCCATGGCGCGGGGTGAACAGGCGGAGACCGCTGAGCCCGCGGACGAGGCCCGCGACGATGGTTATCCCGCCGGCGCCGAGCTGTGTGGCAAGTGTCACGTCAAGGCGATGGTCGTCATGGACGGATGCCTCACCTGCCTCAACTGCGGCGACAGCAAGTGCGGCTGACCGCAATGGCCTGACGGATCGGGGCGACCGATGAGCGGTGGCCCCGGCTGATCGCCGGCTTGCTAGTCTGGAGCCATGCGCTCCCTCTCCCGATGCGTTCCCCCGTACCGTCAGACCGGCAGCTCGCTGGTGGAGGTTCTGGCGGCCTCGAGCCTGCTCGCCATGGGCGTGCTGGGCCTGGTGATGGGCCAATCGCGAGCCTCCCTTGACCTGCGCCAGATGCATGAACATGTCCAGGCGCAATTTCTGGCCATGGACCTGGCCGAGCAGGCCCGCGCCTACCGTCCGGGGCCGCTGCCGGCCAGCCGCCTCATCGCCTGGCGCGAGCGGGTCGCCGAGCAGTTGCCCCGGGGTGAGGCCCGCGTGCAATGGCCCGGTCCCCCGCCCACTCCGGGCACATTGACCATCACCTGGCGTGTCAGCGACCGGTCGGATCCCGGGTCCCTGAACTACGTGTTTCGCCCATGATCGGGCCCGCCCCGCGGCAGCGGGGGTTCACCCTGATGGAACTGCTGATCGCCTCGGCACTCGGGGCAATGGTCGTGCTCACTGCCGGCGAGGTTCTGGTGATGTCGCGGGCCATTGAACGGGCCGATCAGACGGAGGCTGAGCAGTTGGATGCGTTGCATCTGGCGCTGACACTCATGGCGCGCTCGGTGCGGCAGGCGGGCTATCCGGGCTGTCACCCGAGCAGGCGTCAATCATTGATCCGTGCCGGCCATGACTGGCTCGAGCCGGTGGTCGCCACCGGCGATGGCCTGACCCTTCGGTCAATGCGCCACCAGACACAGGCCCGGGTGAACGACGCGCCCACGCGCCGCGATCGCCTTGTGCTGGATCGGCGGCATGGCATTGCACCGGGTGCGCCGGTGATGGTGGTCAACCGGCGCGGCACGGACTGCGTGCTGTTCCGTCATGCCGGCGACGACCCGTCCGTGTTGAACCGTGGCCCCGGCGTGGCGGGTATCAACGAGCGGCCCGCCCGGGGGCATGGCCCGCTGGGCGAGGCCATCGAAATCCTCGTGCCGGCGCGGACCGAGTACTACATCGACACCTCGGTGGGCGGTGACCGCCTCAGCCTTTTCCGCCGCCGACGGGCAAACAGCGGTCACCGTGAGGAGCTGGTGGTGGGCGTGGAATCGCTGAGCGCCACCGCAGGGGTCGACATCGTTGGCGATGGCGCTGTCGATCGCTGGGTGTCGGGCAATGCCGACCTGGCGGGTGCAGCGGTGGTGGCGGTCCGCATCCGGCTGCGGGCCCAGTCGGTGGATCTGGCCACCACCATTGCGCTGCGCAACGGTCGCCCATGAGACGCCGGCAACGCGGGATCGCGCTTGTCGGGGTTCTGGGCGTGGTCTTGATCGTCTCGCTCATTACGCTGACGGCACTCGAGCGCGCCCGTCTGCAGATTCGCACCGTCACGGCGACCATCGATCAGGCCCAGGCCCTCGAGGCGGCGGAGTTCGCCCTGCGCGAGGCGGCCCGGCAGGCCGCGCAGTGGTCCCGGCCGGCCCTGCAGCCCACGCCGGTGCCCCGCCGGCGTGCCTGGCGGGCGGTGCTTATGGCCGAGGGCCGGACGCTGTCGCTGCCCCACCGGACAGACGATGGCGCGCCACCCCTGCGGGTTCTCGTCGAACGACTTCGCCCGGTGAGCAGGCCCGACTGCAGCGACGGTGGCTGCGGCTATCGCATCTCGGCGCTCGCCGGTGGCCGTGGTGCCACCCGGGCCAGTGTGCTGCTGCAGGCGAGGCTCGTGGACGGTTCACCGCTGCGAACCTGGCGGGCGCTGCAGTGATATCCTTGATGCTCATCCGTGCCGGGGGGAAGTCGAGAGATGTCGCGCATCGTTTACGTCAACGGCGAGTTTCTGCCTGAGGACGCCGCCTGCCTGTCCGTCTTTGATCGCGGCGTCCTCTTTGCCGATGCGGTCTACGAAGTCACCGCCGTGGTGGATGGCGGGATGGTGGATTTCGAGGCCCACCAGCAGCGGCTGTGCCGAAGCCTTGCCGAGCTCGGCATCGATTTCGACCTCCGGGCTGCCGGACTGCTCGAGCTGCATCGCGAGCTCATCCGCCGTAATGCCCTGAACGAGGGGCTGGTCTATCTGCAGGTCAGCCGAGGCGTGGCGGATCGCAGCTTTCTCCAGCCCACCACCTGCCAACCCTCGGTCGTTCTCTTCACCCAGGCCCAGTCGCTGCTCGAGACCGCCGCCACCGGGACCGGGCTGAGGGTGATCACCCAGCCGGATCTGCGCTGGCACCGGCGTGACATCAAGACCACCCAGCTGCTCTACCCATCAATGATGAAGACCCTGGCGGTGGAGCAGGGTGCGGATGATGTCTGGATGGTGGAAGGGGGAACGGTCACTGAGGGCAGCTCCAGCAACGCGCACATCATCCGTGCCGATGGGGCGCTCGTCACCCGGCCTACGTCGCCGGATATCCTCCACGGGATCACCCGCGCGGCGGTTCTGGATTACTCGCGGGAGACCGGCGCTGCGGTCATCGAGCGCCCATTCACGGTGGCCGAGGCCCAGCAGGCGCGCGAGGCGTTCATCACCAGTGCCACGGCGTTCGTGACCCCGGTGGTGGCGGTGGACGGCGTGGCCATCGGTGATGGCAGGCCGGGGCCGGCCACCCACCGGATCCGCTCGCACTATATTCAGCGCAGCCGCGAGCGGCTGCAGTACTGATTACTCGGGCTTTGCCCCGCCCATCACATCGATGAGCCGCTCGCCACGCGGCAGGCCGCGCACCAGGCGGATATCGCCACTGTCGTCGCGGTAGTAGACCGAGGGCGTACCGCGAATCCCCAGCCGGCTCATCAATTCGTTATTGGATGCCACGGCCTGCTGACTGGACGCCGGGATGGACTCGGCGGGTGGCGTGCCACCACTGTCGAAACGGGCCTCATGTTCGGCCAGTGCGGCGGCCGGATCATCCGCCGCCAGCAGAGTCGCGGCTTTGCCGAGACTGCCCTCGCGCAGGACACCCACCATGACGTGGCGGATCTGCACGGCCCCGGCATCCACCCAGTCGCGGGTCTGCTCGTAGAAACGGCTGCAGTAGGGGCAGTTCGGGTCGGTAAAGGCATAGATCACACGCTCGGCCGAGTCGCTGCCATCGGCGATCCAGCTGGCGTTGGCCACCTCATCCCATTCGCTCTGTGGCCGCGCGGCGTTGGCTGCCGCGGACAGGACCGGCTGGGACAGGTTGGTGCCGTCACCGTCGAGGAGTGTGCCCACGACCACATGATCCTGAGCGTTGGTGACATAAGCGGTAAGCGTCTGACCCTGAAAGCTCACGGTATACCCGGTGAGTCCGCCCGGTGCATCAAAGGTCTCACCGATGGTCGCCCCCCGGTCCTCCAGGGCCGCGATCGGATCGGGCAGTGCCGAGTCCTGGGCCTGGGCGCCGGCCAGGCCGGGGATCAGAAGAATGAGGGTCGCAAGTATCGATCGGATCATGCCAGGTGGCCTCCGGTGGCGGGCTTGGGGGCTAGCGGCTGTGGGGGCGAAAAAACCCCCGGCTCGCGGCGCGGGCCCGGGGGTTGCAGGGCATTGACGCGGACGGGTGTCAGCCGCTGGCACGCACCCAGGCGCTGCACCAGCCGTTGGTGTTGACCGCCTTGCCGGGGAAGGCCGTGCAGCCGCCCCACTCGTCGCCGCGGCTGCCGAGATAGAGACGGCAGTTGGCGCAGACGGCGTCCGGCTCACGCATGTCGTCCTTTTCAGTGGCGTCATGCACATAGTTGAGGGCGATCGCCTGGGGATCGTCCTCGGAGAGCTTGGGCATGTCCTGCGCCAGGGCGTTGGAGCCGCGCAGACCCATGTAACCGATGGGCGCAGCGGCAATGCCCATCAGCGCGCCCCGCAGCAGGCGCCGGCGATCGTTACGGAAGTTATTGTCAGTCATTGATTTTCCCCTTGATGGTCATCAGGAAATTGATTTGTAAACGTTTCAATCTCCATACGTACGGTAACCGCTGCGACGGCTGCGGGAAAGCCTTGGGGCGGCAGGAGTTGATCTGGGGCAAGTTCGATTCCGGCGCACGGGTCGGTCATTCGGGCACACAGATCTGGCCCCGACTGGCGGCCCGGATGGTGAGTACGATCAGCCATGCAATCACCGCGCTGGTGACTGCGAGCAGCAGCCCGCTCAGGCCCAGGGCCCAGTTCGCGGCTGTCTGCTGGTAGTAGACCATCGCGGCGATGGTCATTGCGGCCAGCGGGAAGGAGTAGGCCCAGAACGACAGAAAGAACGACAGGGCGGCAAACCGCCGGACCTGCGTGACTAGCAGCAGCGTCATGAACAGCGCGGTGTTGAACAGGATACGACTGAACGGATCAATGTCGCCGACCATTCCCTCGTAGGCGATGAAGCCCACGGCGGGCGGCGCGACCAGGATGAACAGCGTTGGCAGGAGCCGCCCCGGGAGCGGGTCATGGAAGATCACCCGGTAGAAAATAATGGTCAGCAGGATGATCCAGAAAACCAGGCCAATGCTGAAGAAAAACCACGAGATCGAGACTTGGCCATGGGTCATGCCGGCAATGGGGATGAGGATGTTGCCTACCGCGGGAATGAACCAGGCCGGGTTGATGTGGATGATCTGAAAGTGCTCGTGATGCATCCAGCGATTGACGATGAACAGTGTCAGCACCAGATGCAGCGCCGCGCCGATGCCCCACAGCACGATCGAAAGGTCGGGCAGGGAGTGGCGTGTAGCGGTGCCCAGCAGAATCAGGCTGATGCTGATGGTGGGGAAAAAGCTGAGTTTGACCGGATGATCGAGCTCCGCCCGCACCGCGTCACGATAGCGGACCGCTTTGAGGGCATAGGCGAGCAGTAGCACGGTGAACAGTCCCCCGGTCAGGACCAGAAGGCCCTGACCGATGGCGGGGGACAGCGGGAGCATTGCCGCGGATTTCTGCCAGACCAGTGTCAGGCCCGACAGGCCCATCACCATGGCGAACAGGGCAATGGGCAGGTGCTGCAGTCGCGAATGTTCGCTCATGGATCAGGCGGTTTTCCTCAGTAACAGTTGAACGGGCGGATAAACGGCGCAGGCCGCGGCAAAACCGATGCCCACGCCCGCCGCAATGATGGCGAGATAATCGACCAGACTCTGCAGCTGGGGCAGGCCGGCGCCGGTCCAGACGGGAAAGTACAGCGCCGCCGCCAGGCCCAGCACAACGCCGATGGCGGCCGCCGTGCGGAGCCCGCGTGCCACGTTCAGGCGCCGATGCCGGCCGATGACGATGGCCAGTAGCAAAAGATCGGCCGCAATCAGGACTCCCAGCGGCAGAAGGATCGGCCGGAACAGCTCGAGAACAACGGCCAGAATGCCAAAAATCGAAAATTCCATGACAGGCCTCCTTATACCCGGCCGCGCATCATCGCGTTGTAGGCGGCATGCAGCATGCGTTCCTTGAGAAACCATGGAGCCCACTGCGGCTCGAACGGATTGAGGAAGTCGAACGAGGGCGTCATCTCGAGGCTGAAGTCGAACTCGACCAGCATGGCCTGGCCCTTCTCGGTAATGAGCGGGCAGGAGGTATAGCCCGTCCATTCCATGGGGAGTTCGCGGTCCTCGATGGCGGCCACCACGTTGTCGGCGACCACCGGTGCCTGGGCCTTGACACTGGCAGCGGTCTTGCCCACCGGCGTGCCCACCACGTCACCGGCGCCGAAGACGTTCGGGTAGCGGCGGTGCTGCAGACTGTACTGATCCACTTCCATCCAGCCCTGGAAGTCGCCTTCCTGCCAGCCCAGATCGCCATAGCGGATCATGTCCGGGGCCGACATGGGCGGTACGACATGGATGAAGTCGTAGTCGATGGTCTGCGCCCCCTCCGGCGTGCCGAAGGTCGCCCGCCGGTTGCCCGGGTCGATGCCGGTCAGCGGATGACTCCAGTCAATGGCGATATCCCGCTGTTCGGGGAAATAGCTTTTGAGAAACTCGTGGATGTCGGGCTGCGAGAACAGCCCCTCACCGGGCGGCAGATAATGCATCTCCGCCTCGGCCCGGGTGCCGTTGTTCTGCAGCTCATCCTCGATGAGCATGGTCACCTTCAGCGGTGCGCCGGCACATTTGATCGGCCCCGGGGGACGGGTGAAAAGCCCGACGCCGCCTTCATCGATATACTGCCGGGCCGCCTCCCAGGTGCGCGAGGCATTCTGTGGACTGGCATAGACACAGCCGATTCCGTCGCTGCCAATCAGGCTTGGGTCCATGCCCTCGATCTCATCGAAGTTCAGTTGCAGCCCGGTGGTGACGACCAGATAGTCGTAGTCGACCCGACTGCCCCCCGACGTCTCGACCTGGTTGCTGTCGGGGTGGAAGGCAACGACGTCATCGCGGATCCATTCCGCCTGATCGGGGATGTATCGGGCATTTCGATCCTCAACCTGGGCAGGTTCCCAGATGCCTGTGCCAACCAGCGTCAATCCGGGCTGGTAGAGATGGATCTCGCGGCTGTCGATGAGGGTGATGCGGGCGCCGTCCAGCTGCCGGCTCAGACGGGTGGCGATGGAAAGCCCCGCGGCGCCGGCACCGGCGATGACGATGCGCGCATTGGTCGACACCGCCCGGGCACTGCCGCTTTTGAAAAGGGCGCCGCCGGCGATGCCGCTGGCGGCCGCACCGGCGGCCATGGCGGAACCGGCAAGAAACCGCCGGCGGGAGGTCTTTACGGGATTTGAATCAGTCATTCTGTCCTCCTAGGGGAAGGTCTTTATGCCTTCATGCCATGATCATGGCGCGGCAATCGGTGGGGGGACAGTGACAATGTCACCGAGCCCCGGCGTCATCTCTGCAAGACTGTCGGACTATCCATTGAAGACGGATAGCCATGGATAACGATAACCCCCCAAGTGAGTCCTCACCCTGCCTGGTGCTGGATGCCGTTTCCCCTGCCGTCCTTGGGGCAAGCGTCATGGATCGGCTACGCCAGCTGGCGACCCAGCATGCTTCAGTTCCCGCAGGGACCACCCTCTACCGGCAGGGTGAGCCTTTTCAGGCGATCTATGCGGTGCGCGTCGGGGCCGTCAAAACCGTTGTCAACGATGCTGCCGGCGACGGGCAGGTCCTGTCCTTCCGTCTGCCGGGTGAATTCTTTGGCCTGACCGCCATTCATGCCGGTCACTACGTCAACACCGCCATTGCCCTTGAGCGAACCGCCGTGTGTTCGCTGTCCTTTCCGGCGCTGTCCCGCGTCGCCGATGAGCACCCGGCGCTACGGCGTCAACTCATGCGCCTGATGAGCGGGGTCATCCTCAATGAGCAGGATGCCCACGCGGCCCTGGCCGGTCATGCGGCACCGGCCAGGCTGGCGTTCATCCTGCTGGCGCTGCGCCGTCGCATGCCCGAGCCAGAGGCTTCGGCCGAGACCCTGCGATTGCCGATGTCGAGGGCGGATCTGGGGCAGTCGGTCGGGCTGACGCCGGAGACGACGAGCCGGGTCTTCGGTCAGTTCCGGCGCCACGGCCTGATTCACGCGAGCGGCCGCCGGGTGCGGTTCCTGGATACGGTGCGTCTGCAGGCAATGGCCGCCTCGATCAGTCCAGCGGCGCCCTCCCGTCAGGTCCCGCAGAACGTGGCGGGCACGACCTCGGCCAACGACGGCGGCCGTTGCAGCCAGGCCGCCGACGGCGGGGGGTGATAGGGCGACTGGAGCGCGTCGATCAGTTGCCGGGCCGGCGCCATGTCGCCTTGCCGGGCGGCGTCGAGGGCGGCTTCGACCTGATGGTTGCGGGGAATCACGGCCGGATTGGTGTGGTTCATCCGCGACTGGCGTGTGGATTCGGCAATGCCCGCCGCCTGCAGACGCGCGGCGTAATCATCCATCCATTGCGCCAGGGCGTCGTCGTGCCCCAGCCACTCGCCCATCGCCCGGCACTGGCCGGGTGAATCGGGCCGGTCTGTGGCGAGCACCCGCCAGGTGTTGGTGAAGTCCGCTTCATGCCGGGCCATCAGTCCAAGCAAACGCTCAGCGAGCTCGGCATCTTCCCCGGTGGCTTCCTCCCCGACGGCCGGGTCCGTGCCTCCGCGCAGGTCCGTGAGCCCCAGTTTGGCTGACAGTGCGCGGTTGTAGTGCGCCTCGAAGCGGCCCGGGTAGGTGGCAAGGATCCGCTCCGCCCGCTGTGTGGCGCTCGCTTCATCGGGGTCGAGCAACGGCAGCAGGCATTCGGCCAGACGCGTCAGGTTCCAGTGCCCGATGCGCGGCTGCTGGTTCCAGGCGTAGCGCCCACGCACATCAATGGAGCTGTAGACCCGATCGGGCCGGAATCCGTCCATGAAGGCACATGGGCCGTAGTCGAGGGTTTCGCCACTGAGGGTCATGTTGTCGGTGTTCATCACCCCGTGAATGAAACCCACCCGCAACCATTCGCTGATTAGCGCCGCGGTGCGCTCGACCACACGGTCGAGCAGGGCGGCGGCGCGCTCGCTGGCCGAGGCATCGCGCCAGTCCGGGTCATGCCAGTCGATGGCCATGTCGACCAGTGCCTGCAGCCCGTCGGTATCGCCGCGATGGGCGAAATACTCGAAACTGCCAAAGCGCAGATGACTGGCCGCGACGCGGGTCAGGACCGCGCCGGGCTCGGGGCCGAACTGCCGCTCGAGCGTTGCGCCGGTGGTGGCCACGGTCAGCGCCCGGGTGGTCGGGATACCCAGCGCGTGCATCGCCTCGCTGACGATATACTCCCGAAGCACCGGCCCGAGCGCCGCCTGTCCGTCGCCGCCACGCGAGAAAGGCGTGCGTCCGGAGCCTTTCAACTGCAGGTCAACGACGGCGCCGTCACGGGTGGTGACCTGTCCCAGAATCAGGGCCCGGCCGTCGCCAAGCTGCGGCACCGGCTGGCCGAACTGATGCCCGGCATAGGCCAGTGCAACGGGTCGTGTGCCGGCGAGGGGCCCGTTGCCGGTCCATAGCGCGGCGGCATCGGCACCCTGCAACCACGATGGCGCGATGTTGAGGGCTTCGGCGAGTGGTTCATTGACCAGCAGCAGGGCCGGCGCCGGAGCGGGGGCCGGGTCGCAGTGTGCGTAGCCAGTCGCCGGGAGTGCGTCGGGATAGCGGTTGTCGAGTGTGAACTGCGTCATAACGTCACCGTATCCGATGGCCCATGGGGATGGCGAGGCCGTCCCCCATTCGGCAAACTGGGCGGATGATGGCATTCCTTCAGCACCAGTGGCGTCAACCCGCACATATCAACGGCCTGCTGGCGCTGATCTGCTTCGCGCTGGTGGCGATTGCCCTGGTGCTTGAGTGGGTGGGTGGCATGGAACCCTGTCCGCTGTGCGTGTTCCAGCGCATCGCCTTTATTGCCATGGGTGTCGTGCTGCTCGCGGGAATGGTGGTGCCGGGTCGCAGCGTCGCGGTGCTGACCGTGCTCGCCTGCCTCGGTGGCATCGGTCTCGCCGGGCGGCACCTCTGGCTGCAGTCGCTGCCGGCGGATCAGGTGCCGGCCTGCGGCCCGGGTCTGGACTATCTTCTGGGGGTGTTTCCAGTCACTGAGGTGATCACGCTGGTGCTGTCGGGATCCGGTGAGTGCGCGGCCGTGGATCGGGTGCTGGGTGTGAGTATTCCGGCCTGGACGCTGCTGACCTATGGGGTCATCGGGGGGCTGGCCGTTGCCGCCAACCTTCGCGGCCGCCGCGCGGCGGGTGGCCAATGACCGACGATGCCGCGCTGGATCGCGCGCTCGCCGCCGATGGACCGCTGGCCGACCTGCTCGATGACTACTCGCCCCGTGAAGAGCAGCAGCGTATGGCGCAGGCCGTGGCGGCGGCCATTGAGGCCGAGGACTCGCTGGTGGTCGAGGCTGGCACGGGCACCGGCAAGACGCTCGCCTATCTGATCCCCGCGCTGCACTCGGGCAAGCGTGTGGTGATCTCCACCGGCACGCGCACGCTCCAGGATCAGCTCTATCATCGCGATCTGCCGATTGCCCGGGCGGCACTCGAGCGGCCTGTCCGCATGGCACTGCTCAAGGGGCGCGGCAACTATCTGTGTCTCTATCGCATGGAGCGCACCGCCGAGGAGGGCCGTCTCGAGACCGCGGCGATGGCCGATGGGCTGCAAAAGCTGCGAGCCTGGGCGGGGCGCACCCGAAGTGGTGATCTGGCCGAAGCGCCGGCCGGCAGCGTGGACGGGCGTCTGCAGCCGCGGGTCACATCCACCGCCGACAACTGTCTGGGGCAGAACTGTCCGCTCTATAGTGAATGCTTTTTGATGGAGGCCCGCCGTGAGGCGCAGGAGGCGGATGTGGTCGTCGTCAACCACCATCTGCTGATGGCGGACTGGGCGCTGCGTGAGGGTGGCTACGGCGAGGTGCTGCCCAGCGCCGATGTGTATATCCTCGATGAAGCCCACCAGCTGCCCGAGACGGCGGCCCGATTCTTCGGGGCGACGGTTTCAAGCCGCCAGCTACAGGATCTGGTGCGGGATACGCGTCTCGAGCAGCAGCGCGAGGCCGGTGACTCCCCGGATCTGGCGGAACACGCCGCGCGGGTCGAGCGCGCCGCGGCCGAGTTGCGCCAGGCGCTGGGGGAGAGCTCGCGCATGGCATGGGCGGATGCCGGCGAGGCACCCCACGAGGCGGCGGGCGAGCTGGCGGCGGCCCTTGAATCGCTGACCGGGGCCCTCGCCCCCCAGGCGCCCCGGGGACGCGGGCTCGAGAACTGTCACAAACGCAGCGATGAGCTGCAGTCGTCGCTACGCGGGTTTCTGGCCAATGATACCGAGTCCCGTGAAGTGGCCTGGGTCGAGACCCGCGGCCAGGGGTTCGCGCTGCGGCTGACGCCACTGGATGTCGCCGAGCATTTCCGTCGCAGCCGCGCCCGGCACGGCCAGTCCTGGGTGCTCACTTCGGCGACGTTGGGCGTGAACGGCTCATTCGAGCATTTCCAGCGTCGCCTGGGGATCGACTCGGCGCAGACCCTGCAGCTCGACAGCCCCTTTGATTATGCCCGCAATACCCGGCTCTATCTCCCGGCGTCACTGCCAGAGCCGCGCGACCCGCGCTTTGACGAGGCCTACCTGCAGGCCGTCGAGCCCGTGCTCGAGGCCAGCGAGGGGCGGGCTTTCATGCTGTTCACCAGTCATCGCGCCCTGCGTAATGCCGCCGACTGGCTGCGGGCCCGGGGCTGGTCGGCGTTGATGGTCCAGGGGGATGCCGCACCCAAGCAGCTGCTGGAGCGGTTCCGGGCCACGCCGGGAGCGATCCTGCTGGGCACACAGTCGTTCTGGGAGGGAGTGGATGTCCGCGGCCCGGCCCTGTCCTGTGTGATGATCGACCGCCTGCCGTTTGCCTCACCCGGTGATCCGGTCCTGCAGGCGAGGGCCGCCTGGCTGAAGGATCAGGGGCGGAGCTCCTTCGCCGACCATCAACTGCCGGAGGCCATTATCGGCCTCCGGCAGGGGGTGGGGCGGCTGATCCGCGACACCGCCGATCGCGGCGTCCTGGTGCTCGGCGATACGCGCCTCATCAGCAAGCCCTATGGCCGGCTGTTCCGCGCCAGTCTGCCGCCGATGCCACTGGTCCGCGACATCGAGGCGGTCAACGACTTTTTCGCCGATCAGTCCTCGACGAGCTCGTAGGAGCCATCGGCATCATGGGTTTCGCGACCCGTGACCGGCGGGTTGAACGCGCAGATCAGGCGCATGTCCTCGGTGCCGCCGCGCAGGACATGGCGGTCATTCTGATCCAGCGCATAGAGCACGCCGTCGCGCAGCTCATGGCGCTCGCCGGTGGCCAGGTCCTCGACGCTGCCATTGCCCTCAACGCAGTAGACCGCCTCGAGGTGGTTCTTGTACCACAGCGTCATTTCGGCACCGGCGGGAATGATGGTCTCGTGAAACGAGAACCCCATCCCGTCCTTTCTCAGCAATAGCCGCCGGCTGGTCCAGCCCGGGCCGTGGACTTCGCGCTCGGAACCCTTGATGACCTCAAGATCGACGATTTTCATTCTTTTTCCCCTGTTCGGAGTGACTGCGGTGTGTGGGTGACTGGGTGCTCACGGCGCCAGCTGGTTGAGGGCCGATGGCCGGTAGGGACCGATGGTGAACAGCTCTTCCGCCGAGTGGCCATTGTCCGGGAAATCCTCCGCCCGAAAGCAGGGGCTGATCTGGCAGTCGGTGTCGAGCTCGCGCGCCATCGACTGGAAAAGGGCCCGTGAGGCCTCGTTATCCGGCGCAATGGTCGTCTCGAGCATGCTCGCCCGATCGGCCCCGGGCTGGCGCAGGAAGGCCGCAATCAGCCGCTTGCCCAGTCCCTGTCCCTGCAGTCCGGGGCGGATCCCCACCTGCCAGAGGAATACCACCTCGGGATGCCGCGGGCGGCGATAGCCGCTGGCGAAGCCGACGATCCGACCCTCGTGTTCTGCAATGACGCAGGTGTCCGCGAAGTCGCGGGCCAGCAGCATGTAGAGATAGCTCGAGTTCAGGTCCAGCGTCTGCGTGTCTCTCGCCACCGACCACATGGCGCCCCCCTCATCGGCATTGGGCGAGCGCAGCCGGATGCCCTGGTCGGGGATTTCCTCGTCGATCAATACTGTCTCCCTCGTGCATTGGCGGGTGTCGCCTGTGATAGTAGCAATGCCGGGGCAGGTCGACTATCCTCGGCGCACCCCCACAGACGCACTCCCGACGCCACCACCGGTACCCGCATGCAGCGCACGATCTCACCGTTTATCGCACTGTTCGTTTCATTCGGACTGCTGCTGAGCGGCGGGGGGCTGCTGACCACCCTGGTGGGTGTGCGCATGTCCGAGGAGGCCTTCGACACCCGCGTCATCGGCCTCGTCACCGCCTGCTATTCGGTGGGTTTCGTCATGGCGACCTGGGTGTGCGCCGGGCTCATTGCCCGGGTGGGGCACATCCGCAGCTTTGCGGCCTTCGCGGCCATGGCGGCAATCAGCACACTGGCCTATCCGCTGCTGCTCGAACCCTGGCTGTGGGGACTGATGCGCCTCGCCTTCGGGTTCAGCCTGGCGGGCCTGTATATGGTGACCGAGAGCTGGCTCAACGATCGCACGCCCAGTGAGCGACGCGGCCAGGTGCTGGGCGTTTACAGCATCGTCAGCTATGTCGGCCTTGGCGGCGGGCAGTTCCTGCTGATGGTGGGCGCGCCCGGCGGTTTTGAACTCTTCAGTCTGGCCGCCATGCTGATTGCCGCTGCGGTGGTGCCGGTGACGATCACCCGAATCGCTTCACCGGCGCTGCCGGTGGTGGAGCGGGTCGGCCTGCGGGACCTGTTCGATGCCTCGCCACTGGGTGTGGTGGGCTCGGCGCTGGCCGGGACGGTGGGTGGGGCGTTTCTGGGCCTGGCGCCGGTGTATGCCCGCGGCGTCGGGTTCAGCGACGGCCATATCGCCTGGCTCATGGGCCTGAGCATCCTCGGCGGCTTTGTCCTGCAGTGGCCGATCGGCCACCTGTCGGATCGTTTCAATCGGCGCGATGTCCTGATGGGAGTCAGTTTTTTGATGACCGCGACGAGCCTCGGCATTGTCTACATGACCGGTGCCCATGAATGGGCCGTGATCGGCATGGCGGTGGTCTGGGGCGGGCTTGCATTCACCCTCTACCCCATCTCGCTGTCGCTTGCCAACGACTTTCTCGAGCCTCAGCAGATGCTGGGCGCCAGCGCCAGCCTGCTGCTGGTGCATGGGGCGGGGATGATCTTCGGCCCGCTGATCGCCACCCAGCTGATGACTCTGCTCGGCCCGGCCGGGCTGTTCTGGACCCTCGCGGGGGCTGGCCTGCTGCTGGGCGGGTTTGCCTGGCTCCGCCAGCGCATCGGTCCGCCGATCCCCGTGGGCGAGCCGTCCACCTACCGCGTCGTCCCCCAGGAAGCGGTCTATGCCGGTGGGCTCGACCCGCGCTATGAGGCGGTGCAGCTGGAGCTGGATTTTGAGACCGATACAACTGAGGCGCCCGAGCCGGAGGCTGAACCATGACGGCATCCCCCGTTATCCTGGGCATCGACGCCACCACCGGGGTCTGCACCGTGGCGCTGGCGGTGGGTGATACGATTATTACTCGAACCACCCGCCAGCGACAGGGTCAGACCCGGGCGGTACTGGCGGCCGCCGATGCGCTGCTGACAGAGGCAGGTCTCGGCCGCACCGGCGTCGATGCCGTCGCCTGTACCCGTGGCCCGGGCGGGTTCACCGGTGTGCGGGTGACCACCGGCGTCGGTCAGGGCCTCGCGCTGGGTCTTGATCGGCCGGTGGTGGCACTGTCGACCCTGCAGGTGGTGGCCGAGACGGCCTGGCGGAACGATCCCACACCCACAGGCACGCTGGTGCTGCTGGACGCGCGCATGGGCGAGGTCTATGGCGGGCTTTTCCGGCATCCGCCGACCGCGGAGCTCGGGACGCTGCCGGTGGGTGATGAATGGCTGGGTGCGCCGGTCTGCCCGCCGCTGCCCGCGGGGCAGTGGTCCGGGGCCGGCAGCGGCTTCGCCGCCTGGCCGGCCATCGCCGATGGGGCGGGACTGAGCGCGGTGAATGCCGACTGCGATCCGGATATCGCCGCGGCCATGCCGCTGGCACGGCAGCGTCTGGCTGCCGGTGAGGCGGTCGCGGCGGCGGCGCTTGAACCGGTCTATCTGCGCAACTGCGTGACCCACGCGCAAAAGAGGTGAGGCGGATGAGCGCTTTCCCGGGCGAGGACCATGACCATCAGCGTTGCATTGATGCCGCGCTGGGCGAGGCTGAGAGACTCTGTCTGCAGCGTGGCCGGCGACTCACGCCGCTGCGCCGGCGGGTGCTCGAGCTGATCTGGGAGAGCCACCAGCCGGTCAAGGCGTATGATCTGCTGGCACGACTGCGTCAGGGCTCGGCATCGGCGGCGCCGCCGACGGTGTACCGCACGCTGGATTTTCTGATGGCCGAGCGCTTTGTCCACCGGCTGGCGTCGATCAATGCCTATGTCGGCTGCGGGCATCCCGAACACAGTCATAACGGCCAGTTCCTGATCTGCCGCCACTGCCATCGTGTGGCCGAGCTTGACGATCACGCCATCGAGGCGGCGCTCGCCCAGCGCGCTGGCGATCTGGGCTTCGCCCAACTGGCCCAGACCGTCGAGATCGAGGGCGTCTGCCCGGCCTGTCGCGGGGAATGAAATCATGATCCGATTGACTCGAACCCTTGGTCTGCTGCTTGGCCTCCTGCCGCTGGTCGCCGGCGCGCTCGACATCGATGGTCCACGGCGGCAGGGCGGGCTGCTGCATGGCGAGGCGCCCCCCGGCGCCGAGGTGCGGGCCCTCGGCCACACGGTCCCCGTGGATTCAGCCGGGCGTTTCGTGCTGGGGCTGGGCCGCGATGCGCCGGCCGTGGTCACGGTGACGGCGGTCAGCCCCGATGGCACGCGCCGCCAGCGCACCCTGGAGGTTGCCCAGCGGCGCTATGACATCCAGCGCATTGACGGGCTTGACCGCAATCAGGTCAGTCCCGACGCCGAGACCCTCGAGCGGATCCGGCGCGATGCATCGGCGGTGCGGGCGGCACGCGCCAGGCGCCTGCCGGCGCGGCACTTCGATGCCGGCTGGATCTGGCCGGTGACCGGGCCGATTTCCGGGATCTACGGCAGTCAGCGGATTCTCAATGGCGAACCGCGTCAGCCCCACTACGGCATTGATATCGCCCGGCCCACCGGGACGCCGGTGCGGGCCCCGTCCGATGGCGTGGTCACCCTGGCCGCCGAGGATCTGTTCTTCTCGGGCGGCACGCTGATCCTCGATCACGGTCAGGGCCTGTCATCGAGCTTCCTGCACCTGTCGGCGATGCGCGTGGCGGTGGGCGATACGGTCCGCCAGGGCGAGATCATCGCCGAAGTCGGCGCGAGCGGGCGGGTGACCGGTGCCCATCTCGACTGGCGGATGAACTGGTTCGATCAACGCATCGACCCCTCGATGCTGGTTCCACCGATGACGGAGGCCTCCACCCAATGAACACGCTCCGCCGGCTTATCGTGGTGCAGGCCGATCAGCTTGATCGCAATGGTCCGCTCCTCAGTGACATCGACCCCGCCCGGGACGCGGTCTGGATGGCCGAGACCGTCAATCAGCCGGCCGGAGGCGCGCCGCATCAGCAACGCCTGGTGCTGTATTGGTCGGCCATGCGGCACCTGCGCGATGCCCTGCGCCAGCAGGGCGTCGCCGTGCACTACCATGCCGCCGACGCGGGTCCCGGGGCGGCATTGACCGATACCACCCTGCCCGGGCAGCTGGCCGAGGACCTGGCGGCACTCGGACCGGCCAGCGTGGTCATGATGGAGGCCGGCGACTGGTCCCTGGAACAGGCCCTGCTCGAGTGCATTGAGCCACTGGATGTCGCGCTGGAGTGGCACCGCGACCGGCATTTCATGGCAAGCCGTGAGGCGTTCCAGGAGTGGGCGTCGAATCGCAAGAGCCTGACCATGGAATACTTCTATCGCAGCATGCGAAAGCGCCATGACGTGCTGATGGACGGTGGCCAGCCGCGCGGCGGGGCGTGGAATTTCGACAAGGACAACCGCGCGGCCTTTGGCGCCGGCGGGCCGGGTGATCTGCCGGGCCACCCGGTGTTCGAGCCGGATGCCACCACTCAGGCCGTGATCGCGCTGGTGGCCGAGCGTTACGGGCATTTCCCCGGTCGTGCCGCCGACTTTGATCAACCGGTGACGCCGGCGCAGGCGGAGACCGCGCTCGACGATTTCATCCGTCATCGACTGCCGGCCTTCGGCACCTGGCAGGATGCCATCTGGGTGGGTGAGCCGCTGCTCTACCATGCCCGCCTGTCGACCTCGCTCAACCTGCATCTGCTCGACCCGCGGCGTTGTCTGGCCCGCGCCGAGGCGGCACTGGACGCCGGTGCCGCACCGATCAATGCCGTGGAGGGTTTTGTCCGCCAGATCCTTGGCTGGCGCGAGTTCATCCGCGGCGTGTACTGGCTGCGGATGCCCGGGTATGCCGAGCTCAATGCCCTTGATCATCAGGCCGAGCTGCCGACGTTTTTCTGGGACGGGCAGACCGACATGGCCTGTGTGGCCGATGCGATGGCGGCGCTGCTGCGCCACGGGTACGCCCATCATATCCAGCGTCTGATGGTGCTGGGCCTGTTCGCCCAGCTCTATGGCGTGCACCCCTACCGATTCCATGAATGGCATGCGGCGCTGTATCTGGACGCCGCCGACTGGGTAAGCCTGCCCAACGCCCTGGGGATGAGCCAGTTCGGCGACGGCGGGGTGGTCGGCACCAAGCCCTACTGCGCCAGCGGTGCCTACATCGACCGAATGAGCAATGCCTGCAGCCAGTGCCGGTTCAATCCGCGGGAGGCCGTCGGCGAGACGGCCTGCCCGTTCACCACGCTGTACTGGGAATTCCTGGACCGTCATGAGGCCCAGCTCGCCGGCAACCGGCGCCTGCAGTTTCAGTTCCGCAATCTGCAGCGCAAAAGCGAGGATCAGCGCGCCGCGATCCGGGCCCAGGCCGAGTCACTCCGCAGCCGGATGGGGGCGGAGCACGACCCTGCCACAAAGGGTTGAGAGGAAAGGCGAGGGGTGCTATATTGCATCGCAACACAGTTAGTTCTCTCTCTCCTCCTCTTGGCCGACGATCCCGTCGGCTTTTTTTTGCGCGGTCCTAGCCCGGATCCACGGCGAACACCCCTTCACCGCTGGTCACATAACGGCGGCGGCCGGCACGCCGGTCGATCAGTGCCCCGCCGGTCAGCCCGCCAAATGCCGGCAGTACCAGCCCGACATCCGGGGCTTCGACAAAAGCGGGCAGACGCAGGCTGTCGCCGGCGGCGCTGAGTCGCACCACCGGGTGCCAGTGGCCGGCAAGCCAGGGCGTATCCACCGGGCCCTCTGGCGGATGATGGCGCAGACTCAGGCCATGATGCAGGAGCCCCTCGGCCGCACAGGGGAGGGCGGGCTCGAGGCCACGGATATCCCGGTCATGGTTGCCGACAATGGCGATCATCTCGACTGTCGGATGGCGGGCGCGCCAGACGAGCAGTGTGTCGCGCAGCGCCGGATCGGCGGCCAGCGAGGCGTGCAGGATGTCCCCCAGGAGGATGAGCGTGGCGGGCCGCCGCGCTTCGATCAGCGCATCGACGCGCGCCAGTGTCGCCTGATTGTCGCCCTCGGGGACTGCCAGCCCGGCGCGGCGGAAACGCGCGGCCTTGCCCAGGTGCAGATCGGCCAGCAGCAATGTCGCGGTTGCCGGCCAGAATACGGCGCGTTCGGGCAGCAGCTCGAGGCGCTGGCCGTTCAGATCAACGACAGGGCCGGTCATGGCCGATCCGCGGCCTTTTCAAGCTGGGCGACCATGCGGGCTACGCGATCCTGCCAGCTCTGGGTGCTGAGCCGGTTACGCAGCCGCTCCGCCCAGAGGGGGAAAGCCAGTGGCGTGAATCGCGCCGGGTGATGGAGGGCCAGTTCAGCGGCGGCCATCCGCTGCAGCGCCGCGCGCAGGCGATCCACCTCGAGGGCGCTGTCAAGGACTTCACGCCGGGCCTGGTCGAGCAGGCGGTTGTCGGGATCGTAGCGGTCAATGGTGTCGAACATGAGCCCGCTCGAGGCCTGGAGCTGGCGTGCACTTTTCCCCTTGCCGGGATAGCCCTGAAACACCAGTCCCGCCACCCGGGCGATATCACGGAACTGGCGACGCGCGAGCTCGCTGGCATTCATCGCCGCCGCCAGATCCTCCACCAGCCCATCGGCGTCAAACAGGGACCGCCAGTCGTCAGTGCTCAGCTCAGGGAGATCGCGGCCCAGCAGTTCAAAGCCATAATCATTCACTGACAGGCTGTAGGTGGCCGGCGTGATCTGCCCGAGCCGCCAGGCGCAGAGGGTGGCCAGACCCTCGTGGGCCAGGCGGCCGGCGAATGGATAGATGAAGACATGCTCGCCCTCGCGGGAGGTCGTGCGCTCGATGATCAGTCGACCCGGGCGGGGTAGCTCGGACCACTGCGACTGGACCGTCAGCAGCGGGCGGATGGCGCGCATCTCGGGCTCGTCGAAGTGGCCGCCAGCCGCCTCGGCCAGCAGACTCAGGACGCGGTCGGCGAGGGCGGTGGACAGGGGCAGGCGCCCGCCCTGCCAGCGCGGAACCGCCTGGCGGCGGGCGCTGGCACGGCGGACGTACGCGGTCAGATCACGCACCCGCACCAGGGCCAGGCTTCGGCCGGCGAACAGGAAGACATCGCCGGGACGCAGGCGAGCGATGAAGCTCTCCTCAATGGTGCCGATGTGTCCGCCGCCCTGGTAGCGCACGGCGATGGCGGCGTCGCTGGTGATGGTGCCAATGCTCATGCGGTGCCGGCTGGCATGGCCACGACCGGCGATCCGGTAGCGGCCGTCGATGCCCGCGACCACACGCTGGAAGTCGGGGTAGGCGGCCAGAACCGGTCCGCCGCGGGTCACAAAGTCCAGTGTCCACTGCCAGGCCGCCTCATCCAGACCAGCGTAGGCGAAGGTGGTCCGCACCTCGGCATAAAGGGCGTCCGGTTCAAAGCCGTCGCCGGCCGCGAGGGTCACCAGATGCTGTGCGAGCACATCCAGGCTCTCGCGCAGAGGCGGTCGGGATTCCACCTCACCGGCTGCCCACGCCTGCCGCGCAGCGGCGATCTCGATCATCTCGAGGGCGTTGGTGGGCACGCACAGGATCTGGCTGTGCCGCCCGGGCTGATGACCACTGCGCCCGGCACGCTGGGCGAGTCGCGCCACGCCCTTGGGGCTGCCGATCTGGATCACCCGGTCCACCGGGGCAAAGTCGACCCCCAGATCGAGGCTTGAGGTGGCCACCACGCAACGGAATGCCCCGGCGGCGAGTCCCGCCTCGATGCGATCGCGCAGGGACCGGTCGATGGAGCCGTGATGCAGCCCCAGGCCCTCGATCCAGTCGGGCCGTGCCCGCACCAGCGCTTCGAACCAGCGCTCGGCCTGTGATCGGGTATTGGTGAACAGCAGGCAGGTGCCGTCTCCCTCGAGGGCCTCGATCACCCCGTCAATCAGCTGGGTACCCAGGTGCCCCGCCCAGGGAAAGCGCTGTTCCTGGGTCGGTTCCAGGGTGCGGATATGGATGGGTCGGGCCGGCGGGCCCTGGATCAGGCGCCCGTCGCGGGCGCTACCACCCAGCAGGCAGTCCCGGGCCTCGTCGAGGTTGCCAAGGGTGGCTGAGAGTCCCCAGGTCCGCAGGCCCGGCGCCAGCGCCCGCAGTCGCGCCAGTGCCAGTTCAAGCTGCACACCGCGTTTGGTCCCGATGAGCTCGTGCCATTCATCGACGATCACGGCCCGCAGCGGCGCGAACTGGCGCGCCGCATCGCGGTAGGAGAGCAGCAGCGACAGGCTCTCGGGGGTGGTGACCAGCGCCTCCGGCGGACGCCGCCGCTGCCGGGTCCGGGCGCTGCCCGAGGTGTCCCCGGTGCGCTTTTCGATGCGCCAGTCCAGTCCGACGCCGGCGGCGGCGGTGCGCAGACTGTCGAGCGTATCGCCGGCAAGGGCGCGCAGCGGCGTGATCCACAGCACCCGAAAACCCGCCGCCGTCTGATGCCCGGCGGCGGCCTGTTCAAGCCCCTCAAGCAGCGGCCCACCCCAGGCCGCCAGGGACTTGCCTGACCCCGTAGCCGAGTGGATCAGCCCGCTCTCGCCGGCGGCGTAGGCCGCCCAGGCGGTCTGCTGGAACTCGGCCGGGGTCCAGCCATTGCCGGCGAACCATTCGGTCAACCGGTTCGACGCCGCTACGGTCATGGCAGCAATGCCCGGGCCTGATCGAGGGTATCGGCATCACCGGGGCCCAGATCCTCGCGCCAGCGGCTGATGCGTGGAAAGCGCAGGGCAAGCCCGGATTTGTGACGTGACGACGGGCTGATGCCCTCGAATGCCAGCTCGAATACCTGGACCGGCTCCACCGAGCGGACCGGACCGAATCGCTCGCGGGTATTGCGTCGGATCCATCGATCCAGCCGGCGGATTTCGGCATCGTCGAGGCCCGAATAGGCCTTGGCGATGGGCACCAGCTGGTCACCGTCGGGCACGGCGAAGCTGTAGTCGGTGTACAGGTTGGCGCGTCGGCCATGACCGGGCTGGGCGTAGAGCAGGATGACGTCGAGCGTCAGCGGGCTGATCTTCCACTTCCACCACGGCCCGCGTGGCCGACCGGTGGCGTAGGCCGTGTGACGGCCCTTGAGCATGATCCCCTCGACGCCCCGGTCGCGGGATTCGTCGCGACGTGCGGCCAGCGTGGCCCAGTCCGGTGCATCGATCAGTGGCGAGAGCATCAGCGGCGGCTCGGCGTCCTCGAGCAGGGCCTCGAGCCGGGCCCGGCGGGATTGCAGCGGATCGTCCCGCCGATCCCTGCCAGCGGATTCGAGCAGATCGTAGGCCATCAGTCGCACCGGCACCTCGTTCATGAAGCGCCGCGTCACGCGCTTGCGACCCAGTCGTCGCTGCAGCTGTGCGAACGGCAGGACCTGATCGCGCCAGGCAAGGATCTCGCCATCAAGGACCGTATCCGCGGGCAGTGCCCGGGCGGCTTCGATCAGTTCCGGAAAGGTATCGGTGACCAGTGCTTCGCCGCGCGACCACAGGTACACCGCATCGGCGCGGCGCACGAGCTGCGCCCGGATGCCGTCCCACTTCCACTCGAGCTGCCAGGCATCGATCGCGCCCAGGGCGTCCGCGGGGTCGCCCTCCAGCGGATGGGCGAGAAAGAACGGGTAGGGGCGCGAGGCATCTTCCTGACCGGACCGGGCATCGAACAGGCCCTCGAAAAAAGCTGGCTCGGGGCGCCACTGACCCATCATGCGGTGGGCAATCACCGGACGGGGCAGACCGCTCGCCCGGGCCAGTGCCCGCTCGACCAGTGTCTGCGATACGCCAACGCGCAGGGCGCCGGTGAGCAGTTTGGTATGCAGAAAGCGCCCCGCTTCGTCGAGCTCGCGCCAGGCCGCCGTTACCGCCGCGCGACGCTGCCCGTCGTCGCAGTCGCGCAGGGACTGGATGCGTGTTTCGACCCAGTGGGCAAGCCCCGGATCGGGCGCCGCGCCGTCGTCCGCCGGGGTGTCGAGCATGAGTGCGACCGTCTCGGCGAGATCACCGACATGCTGATGGGTCTCGTCGACCAGCCAGGCCGGCAGACCGGTCATCTGCGCCAGCCATTCCCGCAGCTGCACGGGGCCGATGAGGCGTTTCAGGCGTCGCCCGCTGAGAAAGTACACCGCCCAGGCGCCGTCCGCGGCGGATACCCGGCCGAAATAGTCCGCCATGGCGGCGACCTTGGCGTTGGTGCCGCGCTGCTCGTCGAGGGCGCGGAACAGTTCGGCGAACCCCTGCATCAGTCATCCTCTCCGGCGTCGCCATAGAGCGTGGCCAGAGGCCGGGCGTTGAGGCCGCGTTCGCCCAGGTAGCGCACCAGCTCATCCGCGCGGCCGTGGGTGGTCAGGATCTCGCGGGCGCCGGTGTCTTCGATGGTCTGCAAAAGCCCGGGCCAGTCAACGTGATCCGAGATGACGAAGCCGCGGTCATAGCCCCGCCGGCGGCGGTTGCCACGAATGCGCATCCAGCCCGAGGCAAACCCCAGAGCGGGCTGACGGAAGCGTCGCATCCAGGTTGAACCCGCCGCGCTCGGCGGTGCGATCACCAGCGCCCGGCCATAGTCCTCGTCACCGGGTGCCTCACTGACGCGATGGGTGGGCGGCAGTTCGATGCCGGCGTCGCGATAGTCCTGGGTGAGCGGGGCGACGGCGCCGTGCAGATAGATGGGACCGGGGTGGGGGGCCGGCAGCGCCGCCATCAGCCGCTGGGCCTTGCCGAGGGCGTACGAGAACAGCACCGTGGTGCGCCCGCTCGCCGCATTGTTGTGCCACCACTGGTGGATGTCCGCGGCGACCGTCTCCACCGCGGGCCAGCGGTAGACGGGCAGTGCGAAGGTCGCCTCGGTGATGAAGGTGTCGCAGGCCACCGGCTCGAAGGGGGCGCAGGTCGGATCCGGATCCCGTTTGTAGTCGCCGGATGCCACCCACACCGCGCCTTCGTGCTCGACGCGGATCTGCGCCGAGCCTAGGACATGACCGGCCGGGTGAAAGCTGACGCTGACCGGGCCGAACTGCAGCCGCTCGCCCTCGTCCACCGTGTTGAGGCAGGCCCTGCCACCGAGCCGCCGGCGCATCAGCCCGAGTCCGTCGCGCAGGCTCCAGTACGCTTCACTGCCGGGGCGTGCGTGATCGGCATGGGCGTGGGTGATCAGCGCCCGGGGCACCGGTCGCCAGGGGTCGATATGAAAATCACCGGCCGCACAGTAGAGACCGTGCCGGGTGGGCTGAATGAGCGGGGCTGCCATAATGGGCATTGTAACGCGGCAGAAGGAATCGATTGATGGAAACGCTCGATCACGACTCGAATGTCCTGGTGGTCGGCGCCAGCGGCGGGATTGGTGCGGCGCTGGTGGAGCAGCTGCTGGCCGGCTCGTCGGCGCGTCGGGTCTGGGCGGCCACACGTACCCCGGACAGCCCCCGGCTGACCGCCCTGCGCGAAGCCTATGGCGAGCGCTGTATGCCGCTGGCCGTGGATATCCTCGATGAGGCCAGCATCGCTGCGATGGCGGCGACACTGCGGGCCGATCAGCCGCGGCTGCACCTGCTGATCAATGCGTTTGGCCTGCTCCATGACGAGGCGCAGGGTATCTGGCCGGAAAAGCGCGTCGAGTCGATCAGCGCCGAGGGCATGCTCACCAGCTATCGGGTCAATACCCTGGCGCCGGCGCTGATCGCCCGGGAGTGCCTGGGGCTTCTCAACCACTCGCAGCGCGCGGTGTTTGCCAGCCTCTCCGCGCGGGTGGGCAGCATCGGCGACAATCGCCTGGGCGGGTGGTATGCCTATCGCACCAGCAAGGCGGCCCAGAACATGCTCACCCGCGACCTGGCCATCGAATGCACGCGTCGGGCACGCCGGGTGATCTGCCTGGCGCTGCACCCCGGCACCACCCGCACCGATCTGTCTGAACCGTTTCAGGCGCGCGTCCCCGAGGGCAAACTGTTCACCCCGGCGTTCGCCGCCGGCAAGCTGCTCGCCCGCATCGATGCCGCCACGACGGCGGACAACGGCGGGTTCTATGCCTGGGACGGCGCCCCGATCCCCTGGTAGGCGTCGGCTAGTCGGCGGCCGACTGCGCGGCCAGTGCCTCGGCCACCACACCGCTCAGGCGCTGGGCCATGGGCATGTGCAGGAACTCGTTGGGCCCATGGGCATTGGAGCCGGGGCCCAGCACGCCGGTGACGAGGAACCGCGCCGCCGGAAAGTGCGCGCCAAGCAGGTTCATCAGCGGGATGCTGCCGCCCTCGCCCATGAACACGGCGGGTTGACCGAACCAGGCCCGGGAGCTGGCACCAAGGCTGTCACCCAGCCAGCCGGCGAAGGCCGGGGCATTCCAGCCGTTGGCGGCACCCGCGGGATGGAACTGCACCTCGGCATTCTGCGGCGGGGCCTCGGTCAGGGTCTGCTGGAGTGCGCGGGTGGCCGCCTCGCCGTCCACCGTCGGTGGCAGTCGCAGTGACAGCCGCAGGGTGGTCGCCGGGCGCAGCACGTTCCCGGCCTCGGTGCGGGGCGGCAGTCCATCGGCACCGATCACTTCCAGGGCCGGGCGCCATGTGCGGTTGAGGATCAGGGTCGGCGTCGACTCGCTGTTGGGCCGGGTGGCGCTCGCCCACGGGTACTTGTCGGCCAGGTCGGTCCCGATCACTGACGCGGCAAGCTCGGCCTGCTCCACCCGCTCGGCGGGGATCTCGGCCTGCAGCGCCGGCAGGCGGATCGCCCCCGTGGCGGCGTCTTCGATCCGCTCGAGCAGTGCCCGGGCGATCCGGAAACTCGACGGCACCACGCCGCCGGCGTCCCCTGAGTGGACGCCCTGATCGAGCACCCGCACCGTCAGGTCGCCAGCGGCCATCCCGCGCAGCGAGGTGGTGACCCAGAGCTGCTCGTAATTCGCGCAGCCCGAGTCGAGGCAGGCCACCAGCCCCGGCTGCCCGAGGCGCGGACCGAGATGCTCGATGTAGGCGGGCAGATCGGGGCTGCCGCTTTCCTCGGCGCACTCGATCAACAGCATGCAGCGCGGGCAGGGAACGCCCTGTTCGTGGAGCAGCCGCACCGCCTCGAGCGAGGAGAAAACGGCATAGCCGTCATCCGCCGCGCCGCGGCCATACAGCCGATCGCCCTCGACCACCGGTGTCCAGGGGCCCTTGTCGCTGTCCCAGCCGCTGGCCTCGGGCTGTTTGTCGAGATGCCCATAGAGCAGTGTCTCGCCCGGGCCGGTGCCCGGTACATCCACCCAGAGCAGGGGCGTGCGACCCCGCAGCCGGATCACTTCGACATGACTGCCCGCGGGCGCCTGGGCCCGGCACCAGGCCTCGACCTGGGCGACGGCTTCGTCAATGTACCCGTTTGCCGACCAGTCGCGGTCAAAGGCGGGTGACTTCGCGGGAATGCGGATGAACGCCTCGAGTGCCGGGCGAATGCTTTCGCGCCAGTCCGACTCGACCATGGCCTGTGCCTGTTCCAGATTGAGATAGCCGCTCATGTACGCCTCTGATTGTCTGTCCGGGCTTGGAGGGCTCAGCCTATCGATCCGTTCCTAGAGGGGCCAGACCCGGGGGATGATCAGCAATGCCAGCAGCATGGCGATCAGATTCAGGGGCAGGCCGAAGCGGACATAGTCGCCGAACCGGTAGCCGCCCGGTCCGAACACCATGAGGTTGGTCTGATAGCCGATGGGCGTGGCAAAGGCCGCGGACGCCGCGATCATGATGGTCACGGCGAACGGCGTCGATGAGACCCCGAGGGATTCCGCCGCCGCCATGGCAATGGGAAAGATCAGCACGGCGGCGGCGTTGTTGGTGATCATCTCGGTGGTGACCAGCGTCAGTAGATAGATCGCCGCGAGGGTCAGCAGCGGGCGATCGGCGGTCAGGGCGATGACCTGGCTGCCGATGACCGCGGCGGCCCCACTGTTGTCCATGGCCTGACCGACGCCCAATGCCGCACCGATGACCAGCAGGACGTTCCAGTTGACGTTGCGGATGGCCTCGCCCAGCTCGATGCAGCGCGTGATCACCAGGGCCATTGCCGCGAGCAGGGCGGCATTGAGCATGCTCATCCACGGGCTTGCCGCTAGGGCCACCATGCCGATCAGGATCGGGATGGCCAGCCCGGCCTTATCATGCTGGGGGGGTGCCGAGTCCTCGACGCCGCTGACCAGATAGAAGTCGCGGGCGTCGCGCTGGCGACGCACAAAGCTCGGGTGGGTTTCGAGCAACAGGGTATCGCCCGGGCGCAGCACGATGTCGCCGATCTTACCGGGCAGCTGGCGACCGCCTCGGGCCACCGCGATGACCGCCGCCTGATAGCGCTCGCGGAAACGGCCATCGCGAATGCTGCGGCCCACCAGCGGGCAGGCTTCAGAGACCACGGCCTCCACCAGGCACCGTTCCCGGCGCGGCTCGTCCAGGTCTTCCACCGCCCGGGTGGCCGGTCGCAGTCCGCGCATCTTGTGCAGGTCGACCACGGACTCCAGCACCCCGACAAACACCAGTCGGTCGCCGGCGCGGAGTTTTTCGGTGGGCCCCACCGCCGGAATGACCTCGCCCTGACGCTCGATTTCGGCCAGGAACAGGCCGGGCAGATGGCGCAGCCCCGCCTCCTCGATGCGTTTGCCGACCAGCGGGCCGTCCTGGACCACTTCCACCTCGACGGTGTACTGGCGGGGGTCGAGTCGGTCGGCGCTCAGGTCACGGCGGTCCGGCAGCAGCCAGGGCGAGGCCGCCAGCAGATAGATCAGCCCCACCGCGGTGATGGGCACACCCACCCAGGCCAGCTCGAACAGGCCCAGCCCCGGCAGGCCGCGACCGTCGCGGGCGAGCTCGTTGATGATCAGGTTGGTGCTGGTGCCAATGAGCGTGCATGTCCCGCCCAGAATGGCGGCATAGCTCAGGGGCAGATAGAGCCGCGAGGCCGGCAGCTGAAGGCGCCGCGCCAGGTCATCGACCACCGGCAGGAAGACGGCGACGATGGGGGTGTTGTTGAGAAAGGCGCTGAGCCCCGCCACCGGCGTCAACAGCCCCAGCTGCGCGGAGCGGAGGCCGCGCGAGCGGGTGATCAGCGGGTCGGCGATCATGGCGATGGCGCCGGTCCGGGTCAGCCCGGACGCGACCACGAACAGCAGCCCGACGGTGATCAGGCCGCTGCTGCCGAACCCCTGGGCGGCGCTGGCGGCGTCGAGCAGCTGCCCGCTGCCACTGACCGCCGTCGCCGTGACCAGTACGGCCAGTGCGGCGAACAGCACCCCGACCGGCGAGGCAATGCCGCTCGCCAGCCCTGCCAGTACCGACAGGACCACAAGAATCGTCAGCCAGCCTTCCCAACCCATCGGCATTACTCCGTTGCCGTTCAAGCCCCCGGTCTGATCTCGGTCGGCGTCGCGGTTCGCCATGCCCCGGGAGCGGGGTCGGCGCTCGATCCAGTGCCAAGGAGATGGGCGACGATCTCCAGCCCCGTCACGGCGGCCGGCCCCGGGCGACTGAAGAATCGGTTGCCGTCGAGCAGATGGACCCGGGCGTCCAGGACGGCGGGCAGTTCGCTCCAGCCGGGGCGCCCGCGCAGGCGCCGCAACCCTTCCTCCGCCCCCGCCAGCGACTGGCCGCAGGGTAGCACCAGAATATGTGAGGGGGCGAAAGCGCGCACCGCGTCCCAGTCGATGACCACCGAGTGATCGCCCGGCGCGTTGAGCGGCCGCCCCCCGGCGCTGACGATCATATCGGGTACCCAGTGCCCCCCGATGAACAGCGGCTCGGGCCATTCCACCGCCAGTACCCGGGGCCGCTCGCCAGTCGCGGGTGCAATGGCGTGACGCCGCCGGTCGAGTGCCGCGATGAGTGCCTCGCCACGGGCCGGCACACCGGCGGCCTCCGCCACCCGTCGGATGTCCTGCAGCAGGCCGGAGAGGTCGCGCCCATCGAGTGCGAGCACCGTCGCGGCGCCGATGGCCTCGGCGGTCAGGCTGGCGGGCGTCGCTGCGCAGACGTCACACAGCGACTGCGAGAGGATCAGATCCGGACGCAGGGCCCGAAGCGTTTCCGGGTCGGCCTGGAAAAGCGGGGCCCCCCGGGCGAGTCGGTCGCGGACTTCGCGGTCAATCGCCGCCGGGTCGCTTTCGGTGGTTTCCAGCGCGGCCAGACTGACCCGCGGGCGATCCATCAGCGCCGGTGGCTGATCACACTCCGCCGAAATCCCCACCAGCTGATCGCCGAGTCCCAGTGCGGCGACGATTTCGGTGGCACCGGGGAGCAGGGAGACAATGCGCTGGCTCATGGTCAGCCGGCGCTAGCGTCGACGGCGCTGGCCCGAGTGGTGGCTGTCGATCCAGGCCTGCCGATTGCGATGGGACTCCAGGTCACGGCGCAGCCGCTGCTCGAACGCGCGTGCTTCGAGCTCCTGGTCGATCTGGCCGCGCAGCGCGTCAAGCGCCTCCCGGCTCAACGCCTTCAGATCAATGCTTCGGTTCAATGATAGGTCCTGCTGCGAAAGGTTGAGTTGATTACTGATTGAAGCGGTTGGCGAGCTGCTCGAGTTTTTCCTGACGCTGGCGGGCCTCGGCTTCCTCCGCCTGCTGGCGTTTGCGCTCCGCGCTGCGCTGTTTCTGCTCAGCGCGCTGTTCGCGGGCGCGGCTGATGGCCGATTCGGTCACTGCCTCGACCGGCTCGCCCTGTAGATTGATCCGGTCATGGCCGGCGATGATGGCGTTCAGATAGGCGGGTGCCCGCGTATACCGGGCGAGTGCCTGGCGGATGAGCCAATTGGGGATCGGCTCGTCCGCGGGCGGGTCATCGAGGTCGCTGCGCAATGCCTTCTCAATACCGATCTCCAGGGGACGGATCCGGTCCCGCTGGCGGGCAAAGCACGCCGGATAGCGCTGGCTGAGTTCGTTGAGGAATTCGCGGGTGCGCTCGGCGCGCCGCTGCCTCTGGCGATTGGAATTGGACATGGCTAAAGCATACGCGATGCGGATATGGGTCAACAGACCGGCGGTCGGGTTGTATGATGCAACCATGAAACATGTGACTGCAAAGGTGGATTCGATGAGAGCAGAGCCCGTTATCCCCAAGCAAGAGCTCCTGCAGATTCTCGAAGACAATCCATTCGAGCACCTCTCGAGCAGCGTCCACGTCATGGACAATCAGCGGGGCAGCGGCCATGAGCTGGCGGGCGTGTCCCTGTACTCCAACGCCCGCGGCTGGATGGCGCAGGTCAACTGGCGGGCGATCGTCGACGCCGACGAAATCACGCTGCGCGTGGGCGATGGCGACAGCGGGGAGCGCGCCTACGAGCTGCGCGACGCGGATCACTTCCGCCTCGCCGTCGGCGACGATGGGGGTGATCCCGTCAGCGCCGACGAGGTCTCGGCACTGGTGGCCCAGTCGCCACTCGCCAAGAGCTGGGAAGAAGACGTCGTGGGCGTGCTCAAGGAATCCCGCGAGCGTCAGGCCACCGTGCACTGACATGCGGACCCTGCCCGGCGCCCTGCGCGAGCGCTTTCGCACGGCGGCCGCCGGGCTCACCGGTCGCGATGATGCGGTCTATGCCGCCGCCGGGCGGGACCCGACTGAACCGATATTCGGTCTCGGGCCGGCGGATGCCCGCATTGCCTTTTTCGGTCGCGACCCGGGGCGCGATGAGGTGCATGTCGGCGTGCCCTTCATCGGCGCCGGCGGCCGGCAGGTCCGACGGGTGCTGCACGAGCGCCGGTTTCACGCCCCGCTCACCGACACCGCCGGGGCACTGGCCGCCGGTGCGCCCTATTTCTGGGCCAACACCGTCCCCTACAAACCCGTTGGCAACAAGGCCTGGCCCATGGGCGTCAAACGACACTTCCAGCCCCTGGTCGCCGAACTGTTGCTGGATCAATGGCAGGGGCGCGAGGTGATCACCCTCGGGCGCGAAGCCTTTTTCTGGTTCGGTCTTGAACAGTCGCCGGCCGAGCGCCGGCGGCTGGATGATCACTGGCGGCTTGACGGGCGTTTCTCAAAATCCCTCGACATTGCATTCCAGGGCCCGGATGGACGGCGACGGTCGCTGCGATTGCATCCGCTGCCGCATCCCTCGCCGCTCAATGCCACCTGGTTCAAGCGCTTCCCGGGTCTACTGGCGGCGCGCCTGGACGCGCTGGAGGGCCGGGCATGACTGCCCACGACTGGGCCGACCACACCACCCATTCCCTGCGCGACGATATCAGCGAGGCGAGTGTCGCACTGCTGCCGCTGGGGGCCATAGAGCAGCACGGGGGGCACCTGCCCCTGGCCACTGACGCCTGGATCGCGGAGGGGCTCTCAAAAGCGGCCATGCAGCGCTGTGATGAGCGGGTGCACGTGTTGCGGATGCCCACCCAGGCACTGGGACAGGGCGTTGAGCACATGGATTGGGCCGGTACCCTGGCGCTTTCCTCGGCCACTTTCGAGGCCATGCTCTATGATCTGGGGGCGTCGCTGGCCCGCGCCGGGCTGCGCCGCGTGGTGATGTTCTCCGCGCATGGTGGCAACCTGGCGGCGATGGCCACCGCGGCGCTGCGGCTGCGCCGGGATTTTGGTCTGCTGGTGGTGCAGGCCTGTTATTTCGACTTTCCGCCCCCTGCTGATGCGCTGACCGCCCGCGAGGCCCGCGAGGGGCTGCACGGCGGCGCGCTGGAGACGGCGTTGATGTGGCACTTCGCGCCGCAGCAGGTGGTGGCCAGCGCGATTGCCCATCACGCCTCGGTGGAGTTCGAGGCCCTGGCGGCGTTTGCGTGGATCGGTGCCGAGTCGCGCCCGGCACGATTCGCCTGGCTGGCCGGCGACCTCAATCCGGCCGGCGTCTGCGGGGATGCCCGGTTGGCGGATGCGGCGCTGGGTGCCCGCCTGGCCCGGCACTATGCCGACGCACTGGCCGCCATTCTGACCGAGGCGGCGGATTTCCCCCTGGCGTGCCTGTCGCCGCCAGCACCGGGGTATTAGCGGGGCTGTTCGCCCACCGACTGCGAAACCACATCATCCAGCCAGTGGCCCGCGCGCTCCGCCTTGGTGGTCAGGTAGCGCTCGTTGTGGCGGTTGAGTGCGCCGTGAACCGCCTCGCGGCCGGCGATCTGAATGCCGTGCCGCTCGAGGGCCGCAATCTTGCCGGGGTTGTTGGTCATCAGGCGGACGCGGCTGATCCCCAGATCGTCGAGCATGGCCGCGGCCACCTCATAACGGCGTTCATCCGCGCCGAAGCCCAGCAGCCGATCGGCGTCGACGGTGTCGAGGCCCGTGTCCTGGAGGCCGTAGGCCCTCAGTTTATTGGCAAGACCAATGCCGCGCCCCTCCTGGGCGAGGTAGAGCAGGATTCCGCCGCCCTCATCGGCGATCGTGCCCACGGCACTGCGCAGCTGCTCGCCGCAGTCGCAGCGCAGCGATCCGAACAGATCCCCGGTGAGGCAGGCCGAGTGCATACGCAGCGCCGGCGTGTCCGGCCAGTGGTCGGGATCGCCCACCATCAGCGCGACATGCTCGAGCAGCCCGTCCGCCTCGCGGTAGAGAATGAACCGCGATTGCTCTGAATCGGCCAGCGGGACCTGCGCTTCGCTGATGCGCTCCGGCTGGCGGGCATTCTCGATACCCGCTGCGTGGATATCCGCGACATCAACCGAGAGGATTTCGCCGTTGCGGATGTCATCGACCAATGCGCGGTCGTCGTCATGGGTATCGAGGGCGATCAGCGCCGGCAGCAGTGTGGCCTGACGGGCCAGATCCAGGGCAGCCTGCTCGTCGGCGCGGGCATTACGGGCCACCGGCTCGGCGCTGCGGGTCGTGAGATCGCCGGCCAGTGTGACCGCGGTCGCGACGCCGTCATCGGTATCCAGGGGAACGGCCAGATCCTCGCCGGGGGCGGTTTCCATGCCGATGGCCCGTGCCCGGTGGCGGGTCATCAGCAGCCGCACCTCCCCGGAGGCCAGCGACCGCGCCCGGGCCATCAGACTGTCGCTGAGGTTTTCCAGTGCCAGCACCAGCATCGCGCCGGCGGGATGGGTCACGTGGACGGGCTCACCCCGTCTGAGGTCGATCAGTGCGCGCCGGATGCGCTGCATGCCTGCTCCTTGGAATCAACTTCTCGCAATAGACCGTTCATGCCTGCAACAATTCCGTCAACATGACACAGCATAACCGATCCCGCGGGGCGGCGGCCCCACCGCCGATGGGCTGGGAAGCGCTCGTCGCCCAATGCCGGCGCTGTTCCCTGCCCGCTGCGGCGCAACCGGTGGAATGGCCGGCGGATATCGGCGGAATCGCTGCCGAGGCCGTCGCCCCGGCACTGCAGGCGCGCTATGCCCCGTTGCTCGCCCCGGTCCGGCAACGGCCGCGGGTGGTCGCGCAGCTTGGCCAGAGCCTCGACGGGCGTATCGCCACGGCAACCGGGCATTCCCATTACGTGACGGGCGCCGCTGACCGGGTCCACCTGCATCGCCTGCGGGCGCTCTGCGATGCGGTGCTGGTCGGCGCCGGGACCGTCGTCGCCGACAATCCACGCCTGACCGTCCGTGAAGTGGCGGGACCCAACCCGGTTCGAGCGGTGGTCATGAGTCGCAGCGGGCTGCCGGCTGACGCGGCGCTCCTGCGGGATGGCGCGGCCCCCACCTGGGCGCTGACCGGCCCGTCGGTGGCGGCTCCCGCGGTGGATCGCCGTTTTGCGCTGCCCGATCTGGCGCCGGCCACAGCGCTGCAGTGCCTGGCCGCGGCGGGTGTGCAGCGACTGCTGGTGGAAGGTGGGGCCAGGACCGTTTCCGCATGGCTGGCGGCGGGCCTGGTGGATACGCTCTATCTGGTGGTCGCGCCGGTGATCATTGGATCAGGGCCAACCGGCCTGAATCTGCCGCGCATCGATCACATGGACGAGGCCCTGCGCCCCGCGGTGACGCCCTTCGACCTGGGGGATGATCGGCTCTACCGGCTCGATTTCAACGCCGTATCAGCATGATCAGGCCGGGCGTGCTGGCCGCCAGTGACAGCGCGCCGTAGAGTACCGCGGCGGTGATGCCCTCCGCCGCGGGCAACCCGGCGAGCGGCCAGAGCAGGGCGGCCGCCCCCTCGCGCAGTCCCCATCCCGCGATGCTTGCAGGGATCAGCATGGTGAACAGGACCAGTGGTATCAGTGGCAGCCAGGCGGACGCCGGTGTCGCCGGATCCAGTGCCAGAACGCAGCAGGCGTAGACCGCGATATAGCTGGCCGCGACGGCCAGGGAAGCGGCCAGCTGGATGGGCAGCACCCGGGGGGTCAGCAGCGCCGAGTGCAGTGCGCGACGCCAGTCGCCGAGCCAGGCGCGCCGGTGGCGCGGAATCAGGCCGATGGCGATGACCACCGCGGCGGCCGTCAGCGCCGCCAATGCCAGGCCGCCCGACGAAATGGGCAGGCTCAGCGCGCCGCCGGGCGGCCAGTAGACCCATACGCCCACCGCGATGGCCACCATGGCGAGCTGACCCGATAGCCGCTCGATGACCACCGCCTGAAAGGCCGGTCCACGCCGCGGCATGCCCTGACTGTGGCGCCAGGCGCGCTGAGCGTCGCCCACCACACCGCCGGGCAGCACCTGATTGACCAGCGTCGCCAGGTAGTACTCGCCCACGGCGCGGCCCGCCGGCAGCGCGATCTGCAGCCGGGCCGCGGTAAACCGCCAGCGCCATGCCGACAGCAGCACCTGGGCAACGGTGATGGACAGCGCCACGATCATCCAGCCCGGCTCGATGGCCTGCAGCCGCTCGAGCACGCCGGCCCCGAACTGCCGGGCGATCAGGCCCAGAATGGCCAGGCTGACCAGCAGCCGGATCAGTCGCGGCACGGAATGACCAGCAGGTCCTGATGCCCGACCGTGATGAAACTGTGCTCGAGCGCGCGCAGGCGCTCGTCCCGCCAGCGATCGATGACCGCGGCGGCGTCGGGTTGCTGGGCTCGGGCGGCGGCATGCCAGCCCTCGATGAGTGGCCGCTGCAGCGCAGCCTGTTCCGGCGTGAGATGCCAGTCGCTGGCCCGGCAGTCAACGCTTGCCCCGCGCTCGCGGAACAACTGCGCTGCAACGGCGGGGGCATCCGGGCCCAGCGCCGGTCCCATGTCCTTGGCTCCGCGCTGGTGGGCAAGGACCGCGGCCTCGACCTGCTGGTCAGCCTCCAGCGTGGGGGAAAACGCCAGGCGGCCGTCCACGTTGAGTGCGAACAGGGCCGGCAGACCGCGCCGGCAGCAGGTGTCCACCACCCGCCGCAGCCAGGCGTCCGGCACCAGATCGAGCAGGGCCGAGGCGGTGAGCAGATCGGGCGTTGTGTCGAGGCAGTCAGGGAATGTGCCGAGATCGGCCGGGTGGGCCCGGGCCTGAACCCGTGCCACGTGGCGATCGTCGCCGGCTGGATGCGCCAGAGCCACCGCCTGGTCGAGCAGCCCGCGATCATGATCGATGAGCGTCCACGCCTGCGCCTGGGGCAGGCGTGGACCCAGGTAGCGCAGGTTGCTGCCGGCACCGGCGCCCAGATCGGTGATACGGATCGTCCGATCCCGCGGCAGGACGTCGATCAGGGGCGTGAGTAGCGTGTCGTCACGGGCCGCATGGTCGGCCGGCTCACGCAGGGTCAGCCAGCGGGCGGCAAACTGCTCGGGCATGGCGATGCCTCCTCGATGAGAGCCATGAAAAGCGCGACGCTCCGATCCCAGTCATTGAGCTCGCGGCGGGCGCGACGGGCCCCCCGCGCCAGGGCCTGACGTCGGGAGGGGTCATCCAGTAGCGCGGCGATGGCGTCGCGCAGCGCTGTCGGGTCGTCCGGCGGGACAGCGATGCCGGCCTCCGGCGGAAGGGTGGTTGCCAGCGCACCACCGGTGGTGGTGATCACCGGCAGCCCATAAGCGACGGCCTCGCTGATCACCATGCCGTAGCCCTCGTAGAGCGACGGCAGGACGAACAGCTCGGCCTGGCGATAGGCCTCGTCCAGACGCTGCTCGTCGGCGGCGCCGGTGAGGGTGATGCGGTCCTGCAGGCGCTCGGCGTCGCGCTGTCTGGCGATGGCGGCGGCATAGTCGGGATCCAGATCCAAGGCGCCGATGAGCTGGCACTGCCAGGGTCGGTCGACCAGCCCGGCTAGCGCCTCGATCAGGTGATGCTGGGCCTTGCGCGGCGTGATCGAGGCGACGCAGAGCAGCAACGGCGGCTGCCCCGGCCGTCCCGTGGCGAGCGGTCGCGGCGCGCATCCGGGTGGGATGACGCTGACTTCGCCCGCGTACAACCCCAGCGTCCGCAGCCGTTGGGCGGTGAAGGCGCTGGTGGCGATGACGCGGGTCGCCGTGCCCAGCGCACGGGCTTCGTCATGGATCAGTTGCTCCACGCGGGCGGGGTCATGGCCGGTTTCATCGGCCAGGGGGTGATGCACCAGCGCATGAATGTGAAGGCGCCCGGCGTGCGGGGCCACCGTCGACGCCAGTCGTCCCAGCACCAGACCGTCGATCACCACCACCCGACCATCCGGGATCCGCGCAAGCGTGGCATCCACGGCCTCGCGGGCGGTGGGGTCGGCATCCGGAAAGCAGCCGGGCAGGGCGTCGACGTCGACGGTAACGCCCGCACCGCGCAGGCCGTCGATGATCCGACGGTCATAACGGCTTCCCCCGGTGGGTCGGTCCAGTGACCCCGGCACCAGGAAATGGCAGACGGTCACAGCTGGAGCGAGCGCTCGTAGGCGGCCGAGGCGATGTGCGACTCGTGCAGGGTGATCCGCAGTCGATCCAGGGTGCGGGCGGTTTCGCCCAGCTCACCGGCGTGAATGGCGGTCGCCAGCGCATCGGCGATATGCCGGGCGAGAAACTCCGTGGTGGTGTTGACGCCCTCGAACTCCGGCAGGCCGTCGAGGTTCACGAGGTTGTAGCGCGACAGGATGTCGTGCAGCACCGTGCTGGCGCGGGCAATGTCCACCACCACATTGTCATCGTCGAGGCCGTCGCGAAAGAACGTGGCATCGGTGACGTAAGTGGCGCCGTGCAGGGCCTGGGCGGGCCCGAATGTCTCGCCCTGAAAGCTGTGGGCGATCATGAAGTGATCGCGGACGTTGACGCTGTACATTCTGTCTCCTTAATACTTGATGCGGTGACACAGACCCGGCCGGGTGACGATCGAGTCCATCGTCGCGGGCAGATCATCAAAGGCGGTCTCGCCGTCGATCAGACAATCCCAGTGGGCGCGATGAGCCAGCAGTTCCAGGGCCTTGCGCATGCGTCGGCCATGGTCCCAGCGCGGGCGCATGACCGGGGCGAGCTGTCCGACCTGGCTGGCGCGCAGGGTCAGGCGGCGCGAGTGAAAGGCCTCGCCCAGTGGCACCTGGGGCGGATGGTCACCAAACCAGCTCGCCTCGACCAGCATGGCCTCGTCCGCGACGATCCTCAGGGCCAGGGCCAGGCCGGACTCGCTGGCGCTCGCGTGGATGACCCGGTCGTTGTCGGGGCGCGCGGCATCGGGTGTGGCAAAGGCGACACCCAGCGGCGCCGCAAGCGCGTGGCGATCCGGATTGATGTCCACCAGCTCCACCTCGGTGCCGGGGATTTCGGCGCAGAGCGCGGCGGCGAGCGCACCCACCACGCCCGCGCCGATCACGCTGATGCGCTCGCCGGCTCGGGGTTCGGCGTCCCAGCAGATGTTCAGGGCGGTCTCGACGTTGGCGGCCAGTACCGCGCGCTCCGGCGGCAGGCCCGCCGGCAGTGGATAGGCGGCGGCAAGCGGCACGGTGTAGCGGCGCTGGTGGGGGTAGAGACAGAACACCGTCTGTCCGATCAGTGCCTCGGCGCCGGACTCGACCACGCCGACACTGGCATAGCCATACTTGACCGGCGCTGGAAACTCACCGGCCTGGAAAGGTGCGCGCATGCGGGTCTGCTGGCTGACGGGGATCCGCGCCTGCCAGACCAGCGACTCGGTGCCATGACTGATGCCCGAGTAAAGGGCGCGGATGCCCACCGAATCGTCGTCGGCTACCGTGACCGATTCATCACGGATCCCGCCGCTGCGCGGCGCCACGATCCAGAAGGCCTGACTGCTGTGCTGACGGGTCACGCCGATGCGGTCCTCATACTGCTAGACTTGGGGAATTGACTCGAAAAACGGAGCGTAGCATTGGTTCCCCCCGGGACGGACGATTCACCCCTGCAGATCCTACCCGACCTGCTGGTGGCGGCCATTGTGCTGACCGCCGCCGCCGGCGGGTTGCAGCAGACACTGGATCTGCCCGCCGGGGTGCTGCCGCTAGCGCTGGCCGCCTATGCCGCGCTGGCCCTGCTGGTGTGGCGGCTTGTGGGCAACCGGGTACTGACCCCCGCTGATCGGGTGACCATGGGGCGCGGCCTGCTCGTGATGTTGCTGGTCGGGCTCCTGCCCGCTGCCGGGAGCGGGCCGAACGTCGCCATGCTGCCCTTCGCGCTCGGCATGACGGCCTTTGTGCTGGATGGCATCGATGGCTGGGTGGCGCGGCGTCTGGGTTGTCAGACTCCTGCAGGGGCGCGCTTTGATATGGAGCTGGATGCCGTGCTGCTGCTGGTGCTGACACTGTGGCTGCTCCGGCTTGATCTCGCGGGTGCCTGGGTGCTCGCCATCGGTGGCTGGCGCTATGCGTTCATCCTTGCCGGTTACTGGCGTCCCGCGCTGCGCCGGCCCCTGCCGCCCTCACAGCGTCGCCGGGTGATCTGCGGGGTGCAGACCGGTGCCCTCGTGGTGTTGCTGGCACCGGACTTTCCTGCCGCCTGGGTGCCGCCGTCGGCCGCCGTGCTGCTGATCCTGCTCAGTTATTCCTTTATCGTGGACGGGGTCATGTTATGGCGGACAGCCGATCATTGAGGAGGTCTCTCATGGTTCACAATGCAATGCGCGCGGTGGCCCTGTTGCTCGCGCTGGGCCTGATGACGGCACCGGTCCAGGCCGAGCCGGAGCGTTTCCGGCTGGATGAAAGCCATGTCAGTGTCGGTTTCCTGATCGGGCACGCCCGCTTTGCCGATGTCCTCGGCCAGTTCACTGATGTCAGCGGCGGGTTCCGTTATGACGCGGAGACCCGAACGCTCGAATCGGGGCGGGTCGAAGTGGCGGCTGACAGCGTCTTTACCGGCCACGATGAACGCGATGGTCATGTGCGCGACGGGGACTTCCTGGCCGCGGACGCCCATCCGACGATCGTCTTTGAGGCCAACGGCTATGAACCCACCGGTGAGGGCGAGGGCATCCTGCGCGGCGAGCTGACGATGCTCGGCGTCACGCGCCCCATTGAGCTCGATCTGACCCTCAATCGCCGCGGTGAGCATCCCATTGGCGGTGCCGACACCCTGGGCGGATCGGCGCGTGGCGCGATCCGGCGCAGCGAGTTCGGCATGGACTACGCGCTCGAGAATGAGCTGGTGGGTGACCGGGTCGAACTGATCATCGAGTTCGAGGCCATCCGCGAGGATGACTGAGTCACGCCCGTCGCCGCCGGGCGGGCGCATCGGCCTGGCCCTGGGCGGCGGCGCGGCGCGCGGCTGGGCACACATCGGCGTCATCCGCGCCCTGCGTCAGCAGGGCATCGAGCCGTCAATCATCGCCGGGACGTCAGTGGGTGCCATCGTCGCCGCGATGTTCTGCAACGGCCGGCTGGACGCGTTCGAGACCTGGGTGCGATCGCTCAAGCGCCGCGATGTCCTGAGCTACATCGACGTCAATCTGGGGCATGGCGGTTTCATCCAGGGGCATCGATTGATGGCGCAGCTCGACCGCACCCTGGGGGCAGTGGATTTTGCTGACCTGCAGCGCCCGCTGGGGGTGGTGGCCACGGACCTGTACAGCGGCCAGGAGCGCTGGCTGCGCCGGGGGGATCTGGCCAGCGCGGTGCGCGCGTCAATGGCGCTGCCGGGGCTCTTTACCCCGGTCTACCGGGATTCCGAGTGGCTGGCGGATGGCGGGCTGGTCAATCCGGTGCCCATTTCACTGTGCCACGCGATGGGGGCCGATCGGGTGATCGCCGTCAACCTCAGCGACGGCCTGATGGGCCGGCGCATTCCGGCGCAGCCCGCCGATGCCAGCGCCCCACCGGGGGTGTTCGATGTGATCGCCACGGCGGTGAACGTCATGCAGGATCGCATCACCCGCAGCCGCATGGCTGGAGATCCGCCGGATCTGTTGATCGCCCCGCAGCTTGCCCACATTGATCTGCTGGAACTGCATCGTGCCGATGATGCGATCGCCGAGGGCGAGGCGGCGGTTGCGCGTCTGCAGCCCGCCATCGAGACCTTCCTGCGCGACTAGCCGCTCAGTGCAACAATCCGGTTGAGCACCGGCCAGGCCACCAGCATCTGCGCGAAGCGGACTGTGGATGGCTGCGTGGCGCCGTTGACCGGATCACCCGCCGGCGCGTCCAGCCCCACAAAAGCGGAGATCGCATATTCCAGGGTCTCAAGGGCCGTGGGCGCCATGTAGCCGTCGACATGCAGCACATTCACCGATTGGCCGCGGAACTGACTGGGCACGGTGGCCAGCATGAAGGGCATGGCGGTCTGGCGGGTCATGTTGCTCAGATCCACCGGCAGGAACAGCGACTGCTGATCATCGTCACGGGGCGTCACGATCAGTTCCAGGTGATAGCAGGTCTCGGGCATTTCGGCGCTCAGCTGGCCCACGGCCAGTTCGCTGAGCTCGCTGGGGTGGATGCGCAGGATGACATCGGCGACATCCTGCTGGCCGGCGATCCAGCGGTCGTACTGATGGGCCCGTCGCTCGATCTCGGCGGCCACATCGGATTCCGCATAGCCGCGTTCCCGCGTGTCACGGCGCTGCTTCCAGTCGCGCTTCACGGTGGCGGCCGTGTCCACATACACCGAGAAGTCGAGCAGCGGACGGAAAGCCGGATAAAGGGTGTGCAGGCCCTCGATGACCACCACCGGCGTCGGCGTATGCAGGCGCGGCGCGCGGAATGTGCCCGAGGCATGGTCGTACACTGGCACCTCGACCGCTTCGCCGGCGCGCAGGCGCTTGATGTGGCTGACCGCGCGGTCGAGGTGGTTGGCCTCGGGATCCAGCGGGGTGCGTCCGGATACGCGGCGCGTCGCCCGATCCTCGGCATGATAGCCGTCAAGACTGATCTGGCTGACCCGCTCGGAGCCCAGCAGCCATTCGATGCCCTGGGTATAGGTGCTCTTGCCGCTGCCGCTGTCGCCGGCGACACCGATGATGATCGGCCGCTCCCGCGCCGCCAGTCGGGCAGGCAACTGATTGGCGCCGGGGCGCGGCGCCTTGTCGGGGGAAAAGCTGGCTGTCATCGCTCGACCTGCGCCGCCATCCGGCCACACGGGCCGCGTAGCGGTATTGTCCGCCGCCGCGGCGGCGTGTCAAACCAGACGGCCCGCGGAGTTGCTCACAGATCAGTGGCCGGTTAGCGTTGGGGCATCATCCAAGGAGTCCCGGAATGGCAATCAAGACAACCGATCTCTGCGACGACCATGCCGACGCGCTGCGCGTGCTGGCCCCGATCTTCGGTGACTACGGCGGCCGCCACGGCTTTGCCGGCGTGATTCAGACGGTGAAGACCTTTGAGGACAATAGCCGGGTGCGGGAGGTGCTCGACACCCCGGGCGAGGGTCGGGTGCTGGTGGTCGACGGCTCGGGATCGCTGCGCTGCGCACTGATGGGCGATCAGCTCGCGGCCAAGGCGCGGGACAATGGCTGGGCCGGGCTGCTGGTGTATGGCTGCGTGCGGGACGCGGCCGATCTGGCCGATCTGGACATCGGCATCAAGGCACTCAACACCCACCCCTGCCGCAGTCAGCCCGACGGCGCGGGCGAGGTGGGCGTCGTGGTGACTCTGGCCGGCGCCACCATGACCCCCGGTGAGTGGCTCTGTGCCGATCGCGACGGTATTGTCATCGCAGAACAGGCGCTGGTGTAAACGGCGCGGCGACCACCGGAGGAGAGTCTGATGCCCAATACCATGCGATCGCTGCTGCGCGAGGGAAACGGATCCCTGCAGGCGCTGGGGCCGGAGAGCACGGCCGCCGACGCCGTTGCCCTCATGAACCGGCGCAACATCGGCGCCGTGCTCGTGATGACGCCCGACGAAACCCTGCTGGGGATCTTTACCGAGCGCGATGTGCTGCGGCGGGTTCTGGGTGAGCGGCTTGATCCCGCCACCACGGCCCTCGAGTCGGTGATGACCCGCGAGGTGTTCTGGATCGGGCCTTCGGGCACCACCGATCAGGCCCTTGCCCTGGTGGCCGAGCGCAATGTCCGGCATCTACCGGTCATGGATGAGCAGCACGTGCTGGGAATGGTGTCGGTGCGGGATCTGAGTGCCGCCGTCGTGCGCGAGCGCGACATGGAGGTGGCGGCGCTGACCAGCTACATGCACGGCAGTTACACGGGACACGCGGATGGCTGAATCGGTGCGCCTGGACCGCTGGCTGTGGGCGGCGCGTTTTTTCAAGACCCGGCGGCTGGCGGTGGATGCGATCAAGGGCGGCAAGGTGGACGTCGACGGCGTGCGCGCCAAGCCGGCCCGGGCGGTCCGTGCCGGTAACCGGCTGCTGATCCGCAAGGGCCCGCAGACCTTCGAAGTGGATGTCGAGGGCCTCGCCGAACAGCGCGGTCCCGCCCCCCAGGCGCAGGCCCTTTACACCGAGACCGACGCCAGTGTCCGCGCCCGCGAGCGCCAGCGCGATGAGCTGCGGGCGGCCGCCGCCGCCCAGCCGCGGCCTGATCATCGCCCCGACCGCCGCGACCGGCAGCGCCTGGCGGCTTTCAAGCGGGGCGGGCGGGACTGATCAGCGCCGGGCGCCCATGAACTCGCCGAGCAACCGGCCGGTGTGGGAGGTGGTGTTGCGGCAGACCTGCTCAGGCGTGCCCTGGGCGACGATGCGCCCGCCGCCATCACCGCCTTCCGGGCCCAGATCGATCAGCCAGTCCGCCTCGGCGAGGATGTCGAGGTTGTGTTCGATGACGACCACGCTGTGGCCTGCCTCCACCAGCCGGTGGAGGACACCGATCAGGCGCTCGACGTCGGCGATGTGCAGGCCCACCGTGGGCTCATCGAGGATGTAGAGCGTCTTCGCCGCCCGTGCACCGCCGGATTCGGGGCGTGCCTTTGCCAGCTCGCTGACCAGCTTGATGCGCTGCGCCTCGCCGCCGGACAGGGTCGGGCTGGGCTGACCCAGGGTCAGATAGCCCAGCCCGGTGTCGCGGAGCAGTCCGAGCGTGTGATGGAGGCGGTGATGGGCGGCGAAGAAGTCCACCGCCCGATCGATCTCCATGTTCAGCACCTCGCCGATCGAGCAGCCGCGCCAGGTGACCGCGAGTGTTTCCGGCGTAAAGCGCTGCCCGTGGCAGCTCTCGCAGGGCACGGTCACATCCGGCAGAAAGTTCATCTCCACCCGACGCATGCCCTGACCTTCGCATTCCGGACAGCGGCCGTCGCGGGTGTTGAACGAAAACCGCCCGGGCCCGTAGCCGCGGATACGCGCCTCCTCGGTCTGGGCGAACAGCCGCCGGATCTCGTCGTAGATGCCGACATAGGTCGCGGGGCAGGAGCGCGGCGTCTTGCCAATCGGGGTCTGATCCACCTCGAGGACACGATCCAGGGATTCCCAGCCACGGATGGATCGGCAGCCGCGGGTCGGGCGGTCGGGGTCGCCGCGCCGCCCCAGGCGACCGGCGAGGCTGCCATGCAGGACATCGCGGACCAGTGTGCTCTTGCCCGATCCGGATACTCCGCTGACGCCGATCAGGCGCGCCAGCGGGAGACGGGCGTTGACCCGGCGAAGGTTATGAGCGTGCACACCAGTGAGTTCGATGGCATCGGCGGCATGCGGGTCACGACGCTGACCGCGCAGGGGATGGGTCAGGGGATGCGCCAGCGCGCGCCCGGTCACTGAATCGGGGTTGTCGAGTAATTCCTCGAGGCGTCCCTCGGCGACGATGCGACCGCCTTCCACGCCCGCGCCGGGGCCCAGATCAATGACATGCTCCGCCCGACGGATGGTGTCCTCGTCATGCTCGACCACCACCAGCGTGTTGCCCTTGGCCTCCAGGGCCGAAAGGGTGTCCAGCAGCATGCGGTTGTCCCGGGCATGCAGGCCGATGGTGGGTTCGTCGAGGATGTAGCACACCCCCTGGAGGTTGGAACCGAGCTGGGCGGCCAGCCGGATGCGCTGCGCCTCGCCGCCCGACAGGGTGGGCGCGGCACGGTCGAGGGTCAGATAGCCCAGGCCCACGGCCTCAAGAAAGCCCAGGCGGCTCCTGAGCTCGGCGATGACATCATCGGCGATCAGGGCCTGGCGGGGCTCGAGGGTAACGTCGCGGAAAAACGCCGCCGCCTGCTCCACCGAGAATTCGCCATAATCGGCGATCCCGCGGTCCAGAAACCGCACCGACAGCGCCTCGGGCCGAAGCCGATGGCCATGGCAGGCCGGGCAGGGGCGGGCCGGGTCCTCGTCGGTCTGGCGCCATTGACGCTCCTCCCCGGTCTGGTCTTCATCAAAGCCCTGGATCAGCACGCCCGTGCCAAAGCAGCGCGGGCACCAGCCATGCCGGGTGTTGTAGGAAAACAGCCGCGGGTCGAGCGGGGCGAAACTGCGATTGCAGCCCGGACAGGCGCGCTGGGTGGAATACAGGGTTGACTGGCCGTCGGCGGTGGCGACCCGGACCTGGCCCTTGCCATAGCCGAGGGCATGCTCCAGGGCGCTGTCCAGTGCCTTCTCCCGGGCGGGGTCGGGGGTCAGCGTGACCACCGGCAGGTCGATGTCATGCTCCTGGTAGCGATCCAGCCGCGGCCAGTTGTCGGTCGGTTGATCCGTGCCGTCGACATGCAGATGGGTGAACCCCTTGCCGGCCGCCCATTGGGCGAGATCGGTGTAGTAGCCCTTGCGCGCCACCACCAGGGGGGCGTACAGCGTAATGGTCTCGCCACGGTGGTCTTCCAGCAGCCGCGCGGCGATGGACGCCTGGCTCTGTTCCTGGATGGGTCGGTCGCATTGTGGGCAGTACTGCGTGCCCAGCTTGACGAACAACAGGCGCAGAAAATGATGCAGCTCGGTCATCGTCGCCACGGTGCTCTTTTGCCCGCCGCGACTGGTGCGCTGCTCGATGGCCACGGTGGGCGGGATGCCGAACACCGCATCAACATCCGGCCGTGCCGCCGGCTGCACGAACTGACGGGCATAGGCGTTGAGCGATTCCAGATAACGCCGCTGCCCTTCGTTGAACAGGATGTCGAAGGCGACCGTGCTTTTGCCCGATCCCGACAGGCCGGTGATGACGGTGAGCTTTTCCTGGGGGATGCGCACATCGATGCCGCGCAGGTTGTGCTCGCGGGCATTGCGGATCTCGACCGCTTTCGGCGGCCGGGGCGTGGTAACGGGGCCGGCGGGCTCGGCCACCGCCACCGCGGTATCGCCTGGGGCGGCCTGCTCGGCCAGGTAGCGCTTGAGCGCGATGCCGGTGTGACTTGCCTCGACCTGCATGACCGTCGCGGGCGGGCCGGCCGCCAGCAGCTGTCCGCCACCGGTGCCGCCCTCCGGACCCAGATCCACCAACCAGTCGGCGGCGCTCATGACGTCAAGATTATGCTCGATGAGAATGACGGAGTGACCCACGGTGAGCAGCCGCTCGAGGGCAGTGAGCAGGACCCGGATGTCCTCGAAATGCAGGCCCGTGGTGGGCTCGTCGAACAGAAACAGCTTGTGGCCGCCGCCGCGCCGGCGGGCCTTGGCCAGGTGCCCGGCCAGCTTGAGGCGCTGGGCTTCGCCGCCGGACAGGGTCGGCACCGGCTGACCCAGGGTCATGTACCCCAGGCCCACCGCGGCCAGCGGCTCGAGGCCGCGCAGCACATCCGGCTGATCGGCGAAAAAGCCCCGCGCCTCGTCCACGGTCATGTCCAGGCACTCGGCGATGGAAGCCGGTGCGCGGTCGCATTCCGCCGCCGGGGCCAGACGCACCTCGAGCACGGCATCGCGGTAACGGCGCCCGTCGCAGGTCGGGCAGCGCAGATACACATCGGACAGGAACTGCATCTCGACATGCTCGAAGCCGTTGCCGCCGCAGGCCGGGCAGCGGCCGGCACCGGCATTGAAGCTGAACGTGCCGGCGGTATAACCGCGCTCGCGGGCCAGTGGCTCGCGGGCGAAGGCCTTGCGGATCGGATCGAAGGCGCCGACATAACTGGCCGGGTTGGAGCGTGTGGTGCGGCCGATGGCGGACTGATCCACCAGCACCACCTCATCGATCGGCCGGTCATGCTCGATGGCGTCGTGGTCACCGGGCGGGTCCACCGCCTCGCCCAGCCGTTTGCGCAATCCCCGATAGAGGATCGACTCAAGCAGGGTGGATTTGCCCGAGCCCGAGACGCCGGTCAGGCACACCAGGCGGTTGAGGGGCAGGTTCACGTCGATGCCGGTCAGGTTGTGCTCGCGCGCCCCGCGGATTCTCAGCCACTGCTCCGGGGCCGGCCGCGCCGGCGGCTGGTCGCTGGCCGCCACCTGGCGGCGCCCCTGCAGATAGGCACCGGTCAGGGATCGGGTGTCCGCGGCCAGCGCCTGCGGCGTGCCATTGAACATGATCTGGCCCCCGGCGCGTCCCGGTCCGGGGCCGATATCGATCACCCGGTCGGCGGCGCGCATGATGTCGGGATCATGCTCGACCACCAGCAGCGTGTTGCCGGCATCGCGGAGTTGATGCATCACGCGGGTGATACGCCCGATATCGCGGGGATGCAGACCGATGCTCGGCTCATCGAGCACAAACAGCGTATTGACCAGCGAGGTGCCCAGGGCGGTGGTCAGGTTGATGCGCTGGACCTCTCCGCCGGACAGTGTCCGCGACTGGCGGTCAAGGGTCAGGTACCCCACCCCCACCTGAGCCAGAAAGCCCAGTCGGGTCTGGATGGCCTCGAGCAGCAGAGGCACCGCCTCGTCCATCGGCGGCGGCAGTTGCAGGGCGGCAAAGAAGGCCTCGGCCTGACTGAGCGGCCGGGTCATCAGGTCGTGCATGTTCAGGCCCGGCAGGGCCTCAAACCGGGATGCCCCGAGGGTGAGGCCGCGCGGCCGATGGCGCTCGGCGGGATCCATCGCTGCATTCGCCTCGGCATGATCGCCCAGGCGCCAGAGCAGTGCCTCGGGATTGAGTCGGGCGCCCTCGCAGTCGGGGCAGAGATCGTAGCTGCGATATTTCGACAGCAGCACCCGGACGTGCATCTTGTAGCTCTTCGACTCCAGCCAGTCGAAAAAACCGCGGACGCCATACCAGTCATTGCGGCCGCGACCGTCGCCCTCGAGCACCCACTCACGATCCGCCGCCGGCAGATCACGCCATGGGATATCCGTGGCAACCCCACGGCGGCGGGCATGGCGCATCAGATCCTTCTGGCATTCCGCCGATTTGCCGGACTGCCACGGGCGGATGGCGCCGCCGGCGAGGCTCCTGGACGGGTCGGGAATGACCAGGCCATCGTCAATGCCCATGATGCGACCAAACCCCCGACACGTCTCGCAGGCCCCCACCGGGGAGTTGAACGAGAAAAGGCTGGGGCTGGGATCGCGGTAATGGCGGTCGCAGTCGGCGCAGTGCAGGGCCTGGGAGAAGCGGTGCTCGGCGATCGGCTCGCGCGCATCATCGAGGACCTCCACCACCAGGTGGCCGCGGCCATGCCGGAAGGCGGCCTCGGCGGCCTCCACCAGCCGGTCGCGGCGTCCCGCCTCGACCCGGACTCGATCCTGGGTGACGCGCAGATGGTGGTCGTCGAGTTCGCGGATGCGGGTATAGCCCTGGCGCTCGAGGAGCGTACGCAGTTCTGCGGCGCTGTATTGCTCGGGAATGGGGGTGTCAAAACCGATCACCACCCGTGAGGCGGGACAGCGCTGCTGGAGCTGGTGATAGACCCCCTCGGCGGTATCGCGGGTGACATGGCGGCCGCAGCCGGCGCAGAAAAGCCTTGCGCCCCGCGCGAACAGCAGCTTGAGGTGGTCATTGAGCTCGGTCATCGTGCCCACGGTGGAGCGCGAGGTGCGGACCGGATTGGTCTGGTCGATGGCAATGGCGGGTGGGATCCCCTCGACCCGGTCGGTGGCGGGCCGGTCCATGCGGTCGAGAAACTGCCGCGCGTAGGGCGAGAAGGTCTCCACATAGCGGCGCTGGCCTTCGGCATAAATGGTGTCGAAGGCGAGCGACGACTTGCCCGACCCGGAGACGCCGGTGATGACCGTGAACTCGCCAGTGGGCAGGTCCAGATCCAGGTTGCGAAGGTTGTTCTGGCGGGCACCGCGAATGCGGATGCTGGAATCACTCATCGTTGATCCTCGGGCTTTGGGCAATCAATTGGCGCAGTCGGGCGATCGCCGCCCGGCGTCCTGCCACGCCGCCGGCACGGGCCAGGGCGCCGGCCTGCTGGGGTGTCTCGACCGCGGCGGTGAGCAACGCCCGGTCGTGCGCGGAGCGGACGGCGCCGGCGGCGCTCGATGCCGCCCACCGGCAGAGTGCGCCATGGGTGTCGAGCAGCGGGCGATGCCCCAGGGCGAAGGCGCGCAGGTCGGCGGTGTCGATGCGCCGCCGCGCAGGCTCGTCCGGCGGGTCGCGCCAGAGCCGCTTGCGCAGCTCAGAAGACAGATCGCGGAGGCTGTGGTTCAGTTGGTCGGGCAGGTGCACCGCCAGGCGCAGGCCGGCCTCCCGACACAGCTGCCTGCCCACCGCATTCAGCCCTTGTAGAAGGATAACCGAGAATGTCCCGCTGCGGGCATCCTGGTGATTGCCCACGCGCACCGGCGTCAACCCGCAGGCCATCCAGAAATCCAGCAACCCGGCCGTCATCCCGAAACTGGTGCCGAGCCAGTCCTCGCCGGCCGCCTGTGCATCCTGCCGGGCCGCTGCGATCAGCCGTCGACCGATTCCCTGGCGCCGGCAGTCGCCACGCACGGCAATGCGCTGGATGCGCCGTCCGTGGTGTCGCGCGGCCCCCGCCACGCCGGCATGAAAGGTGAGCGACTGGGCGATCAGATGCCCGGCGGGGCGGCGTCGGCCCCGGTGGATCTCGTGGCATAGGTCGGTATCCAGACCGCCTTCGATGCGGGCCGCCAGAATGCCGACAATCCGGCCCTGATTGCGGGCGGTGTACAGGCGGATGGCTGGATCGTCGAGCAGCTGGCGCAGATCCCGGGGACGTGTCTGGTAGTGGCCGGCCACGAGCAGCCCGAAGGCATCGCGCAGGTCCGATTCGTCGGCGGCCAGATCCGCGGCGCTGATGGCGGTGACCGTGACCGGACCCGCGGGCGCGGGCCCATCGGGCTCGGCACTCAACAGCAGGAGGCGGTCGATGAGCGCCTCGAGGGGGTCATCCGCCGCCCAGCGGACCGGCTGGTGCATGATCAGATGCTCGAGTGGACGCTGGCTGAGCGCCTCGGCCAGTCGCAGGATCAGGCCCCGACCACTGCCTTCGTAGCCGTGCACCGTGCCCGTCAGCACGCAGCGCGGGTTGTCATTGACCTGTCGAACGATCAGCGGCAGCGGCAGGGCGGCCGCCTCGTCGATGAGTAGCAGTGAGTCGTCCGGCGTGACGTCCTCGGGGGCAATGAACCGCGGGGCCGCGTCCCCGGCGCGGCTGATCGCGGTCGCGGCGGCCGCCCGGGACGGAGCGGTGAGACGGGCGGGACGATGGGGCTCCAGCGCCTGCAGCGCCATGCCGAGGGCGGCGGATTTGCCCCGGCCACGGTCAGCGGTCACCAGTAATGTGCCTCCGCCGGGCCGCTCGGCAAGGGTCGTGATGGCCCGGATGATCCGGCGCTGATCGGTGGTCGGCCGATCATCGGGTGACGTCGCGGACAGGGCGGCGGGCCGCGGACAGGGTATGACCCGAGTGGGGCGGTGCACGGCCGGCTCATGGGCGAGGCAGTCGGCCAGGCGGCGGATGAACACCGAGTCCCCGGCGTCGGCCTGGAGTGGCCAGTCCTCCGCCGCGGGCGTCAGCAACACGGCCATGCCGTTACCGTCGATGGTGCCCACAAGGGCGCCCAGGTCATCCGGATCAAGGCCCACATGGGCATCAATCACCCCCGCCGCGAGGGTCCGGCCAAGCAGCGCTCGCCCATGGCCGGGTCGCAGCGGTTGCAGCCGCGGGGCGAGTGGGCCGGGCCATCCCGTCAGCGGGGCCCCGATCCAGCCGATCCGCGACGCCGGCCACTGCGCGAGCAGTGTCAGCGCCTGATGCCGACAGATCCCGGCGTCACCCTCGATCCAGATCAGTGATCGCCGGCCGCCCGGCATTACTGATAGCCCGCCGCCTGCAGCCGGAACAACCGGGCGTAGTGGCCGTCGGCGGCCAGCAGCGAGTCGTGATCGCCGCGCTCGATGATGTGGCCGGCGTCGACCACGAGGATTTCGTCGGCCATCCGCACGGTGGAAAAGCGGTGTGAAATGAGGATCGCCATACGGTCTTCAGTCAGCGTGCGGAAGTGCTCGAAGATCTCCGCCTCGGCGGCGGCATCCATCGCCGCGGTCGGCTCGTCCAGCACCAGCACATCGGCGCCCTCACGCATGAAGGCGCGGGCGACCGCGATCTTCTGCCACTGACCGCCCGAGAGCTCGCGGCCGTCGCGGAACCAGCGACCCAGCTGGGCGTGGTAGCCGCCGGGAATCTCCTCGATGAAGGTCTCCGCCAGTCCCTTTTGGGCAGCGCGCTGCCAGCGTTCCTCGTCCTGGAAATGCGCCACGTCGCCGGCGCCGATGTTCTCGCCAACCGGCAGTTGGTAGCGCATGAAATCCTGGAAAATGATGCCGATCCGCTCGCGCAGGGCGGCGCTGTCCCAGTCACGCAGATCGGTGCCATCGAGCAGGATGCGCCCGGCGGTGGGTGCATACAGTCCGGCCAGCAGCTTGATCATCGTGGTCTTGCCGGAGCCGTTGCTGCCCACCAGCGCAATGCTGCGCCCGGGTGTCAGATGCAGCGACACATCGCTGAGCGCGTCACTGTCACTGCCGGGATAGCGGAAGCTCACCGACTCGAAGCGCAGACCATCACCGGGGATGTCGCCGGCGGTGGCCTCGCCCTGACCCACACTCACCGGCTGTTCGAGATACTCGTACAGGTTGGACAGGTAGAGGTTGTCCTCGTACATCCCGCTGATGGCGGTCAGGCTTGCGCTGACCGCGCTCTGGCCCTGTCGGAAAACGCTCAGGTACATGGTCATCTGACCCAGCGTGATGCGCCCGGCGACGGTGGTCACCACGATCCACGCATAGGTGCCATAGAATGCCAGCGTGGCGATCAGCCCCAGGGCAAAGCCCCACAGATCGCGCCGCAGTGTCAGGCGACGGTCTTCGCGATAGAGCCGTTTGAAGATGTCGCGATAGCGCTGCAGCAGCAACGGACCCAGCTGGAAGAGCTTGACCTCCTTGGCGCTGTCCTCGCGGGCCAGAACGGTCTCCAGATACATCTGCCGGCGGGTGTCGGGGCTGCGCCAGCGGAACAGCCGAAACGCATCGCCCGAGAACTTCGCTTCAGAGAAAAACTGCGGCAGTCCCGCCAGCACCAGAATCAGCACCGCCCAGGGCGAGAAGCCGAGCAGCAGGCCGGCAAAGCTGGCCAGCGAGATGCCGTTCTGGATCAGGCCGAAGGTGCGGTTGACCAGGCTGAGCGGCCGGCTCGAGGCCTCGCGCCGGGCACGGGTCAACTTGTCATAGAATTCCGAGTCTTCGAAATCGGCGAGCTGCAGCGACTGTGCCTTTTCCAGAATCATGACGTTGACCCGCTGCCCGAGCTGGGCGCGCAGCAGCGACTGGGCGATCTGGATGGCGCGCTGGGCCCCGGCGATGCCCATCATGATCACCCCCTCGAGGGCGACCAGCCAGAGCAGTTCGGTGGGAATGCCCTGGCTGGCATCAATGGCCTCGACCACCCCATCGACGATCAGCTGTCCGACCCAGGCGGCGGCGGCCGGCAGCAGACCGGCGACGAGCGTGCCGGTGGCCAGCACCAGGGTCAGCAGGCGACTGGTCTGCCAGACCAGTTCGATGGCGCGGCGGCTGTAGCGAAAGACGCCCAGGTACTGTGAAACTGCCATCCGCCCAGTCTAACGCGTCAGCGACTGGCGGGGTCGGGCAGCGTGGCCAGGGTCTCCAGAAAGGCTTCGCCGTAGCGCTCGAGCTTGCGGGCGCCGACGCCAGGCAGTGCCGCGAATTCTTCAAGACTGCGCGGATGCTGCTCGACCATCGCGAGCAGCGTGGCATCGTGAAAGATGACGTAGGGTGGAACCCCCTCGGTTTCCGCCAGTCGGCGGCGTTGGGCGCGCAGCGCCGCCCAGGTGTCCGGCGCCATGGCCACATCCGATGCGGCGACCCGGGCCCGGGACTGAGGCCGCTGGGCGGGCAGATCCTCGCGCAGCTCGAGTCCCTGTTCCCCCCGCAGCAGGGGCCGACACGCGTCATTCAGGCGCAGACCGCCATGGCCCTCTGGGTCGGGTTCGAGGTAGCCATGCGCCAGCAGCTGGCGGATCACCGACTGCCAGGTGCTGCGTGACAGGTCGGTGCCGATGGCGAAGGTGCTCAGCTGGTCGTGGCCGCGCTGCCGGATGCGGTCGTTGTCCTGGCCCAGCAGCACGTCGATGACGTGGGCCGCGCCGAACCGCTGCCCGGTCCGATAGACGCAGGACAGCAGCCGGCGGGCCGGGTCCGCCGCGTCCCAGGTGCGCGGAGGGGACTGGCAGTTGTCGCAGTACTCGCAGCGTCCCGCATAGTGCTCGCCAAAATGCCCCAGCAGGGTGGGGCGTCGGCACTCGTGGGTTTCGCAAAAACCCAGCAGCGCCTCCAGACGCTGTTTTTCGCGGCGCTTGTGCCCCTCGCCGGCGCTGGATTCGGCCCCCATCTGGCGGATGCGGTAAATGTCCTGCAGGCCATAGACCAGCCAGGCATCCGCGGGCAGGCCGTCGCGGCCGGCCCGGCCGGTCTCCTGGTAGTAGGCCTCGAGGGTCTTGGGCAGGTCGAGGTGGGCGACAAAGCGGACATCGGGTTTGTCGATGCCCATGCCGAAGGCCACCGTGGCCACCATCACCAGCCCTTCCTCGCGCAGAAAACGGGCCTGGTGGTGGGCGCGCAGGGTCTGCTCCAGCCCGGCATGATAGGCCAGTGCAGGGATGCCACGGGTATTCAGCCAATCGGCGATCTGCTCGGTGGCGCGCCGCGACATGCAGTAGACGATCCCCGATTCACCGGCATGACGGCTGCGGATGAACGCCAGAAGCTGCTCCCGGGGCCGTTCCTTGAGGCCCACTTCGTAGCGGATGTTGGGCCGGTCAAAGCTCGATACGAACGAAGCGGCGTCATCAGGCAGCAGTCCGCTGCGGATCTCCTCGCGGGTGCGCTGATCCGCCGTGGCGGTGAGGGCGAGCCGCGGGACATGGGGGAAGCGCTCGCCGATGGCGCCGAGCTGCTGGTACTCGGGCCGGAAATCATGCCCCCACTGTGATACGCAGTGCGCCTCGTCGATGGCGAACAGGGCCACGTCGATGGCGCTCAGCCGATGCATCAGATCGCTGTTCAGCAGCCGCTCCGGGGCCACGTACAGCAGATCGATCGTACCGGCCTGGAGGGCGCGCTCGGTCTCGGCGCGGGTCTCGGCGGGCAGACTCGAATTGAGCGCCGCCGCCCGTACCCCCTGCTGTCGCAGGGCGCTGACCTGGTCGGTCATCAGCGCGATCAGCGGCGAAATGACCACCGCGACCCCGGAACGCACCAGCGCCGGGATCTGGTAGCACAGGGATTTGCCGCCCCCCGTGGGCATCAGCACCAGGGCGTCACCGCCATTGATGACATGCTCGATGATTTCGGCTTGGCGGCCACGGAACTGCGAATAGCCAAAGACCGATTCCAGGATCTGGCCGGCTTCGGTGACCGCCGGGGGGCTCGACATCGCGTTGTGCATGGGCTGGATCAATGGGCGTCCGGTTGACTGAATGCCCCTATCCTATCGCCACCGGGTGCGCGCCGTCAGTGGAAATCCCGTGATCGGGTCTGCAGTTCGCCCAGAAGGTGGCTGTGATCCTCGAGTCGTCCGGCAACCAGGTGGCAGACATCGTCGCGCTGCTCCCAGATACCGATGACGCCGAGCAGCCGCGCGCCGATCACCTGCGGGCGCTGGCGCTCGGCAAGGTCCTTCCAGACCACCACGTTGACGCTGCCGGTTTCGTCTTCGAGGGTCAGAAAAACCACGCCACCCGCCGCACCCGGGCGCTGGCGATTGATGACCAGGCCCGCTGCCCGGGCAATGCGGCGATGACCGTGATCGGCCAGTTCCGTGGCCGGCCGAAACCCCTGTTGACGGAGTCGTGGCCGAAGCAGCGCCAGCGGATGGCGGCCCAGGCTGAGCCCCAGGCCGCGATAGTCGCCCAGCAGATCCTCGGCCTCGGAAGGTGCGGGCAGGTCCGGCGTGGATTCCCGGGCCGGCGTTGATGCAAGCAGCGGGCTGCGCGCCTCGATGCCCAGCACCTGCCACCAGGCCCGGCGGCGATGCCCGCCGATGCCGGCCAGGGCCCCGGCGTCGGCCAGTGCCCGCAGGCTGCCCCGGTCAAGACGGGCGCGCCGGGCAAGATCGGCGACATCGCGAAACGGCCCGTCCTGCTCGCGGGTCTGGCACAGGCGCCGCGCGGCCTGTGTGCTCAGTCCGCGGACCAGGCGCATGCCCAGTCGCAGACTGGGTGCCGCCGTCGAGTCGCGATCGCGCTCGAGGGTGGAGTCCCAGTCGCTGAAACGCACATCAACGCCGGTCACCTCGACGCCATGGGCACGGGCGTCGCGAACCAGCTGCGCGGGGGCATAAAAGCCCATGGGCTGGCTGTTGAGCAGTGCACAGGTGAAGACCGCCGGGTAGTGGCACTTGAGCCAGGCCGAGACATAGACGAGCAGGGCAAAACTGGCGGCATGGGATTCGGGGAAGCCATAATCGCCGAACCCGCAGATCTGCTCGAACAATCGCTCCGCGAACTCGGGTGCATAGCCACGCTCGCGCATGCCCTCGAGTAAACGCTCCCTGAATGGCCCCAGCCCGCCACGCTTTTTCCAGGCGGCCATGGCGCGACGCAGTGAATCGGCTTCGCCCGGGCTGAAGCCCGCCGCGACAATGGCGAGCTGCATGACCTGCTCCTGGAAAATCGGTACGCCCAGGGTGCGCTCGAGGACGCCGCGAACGGCGTCGCTGGGATAATCCACGGCTTCCTGCCCGGCCCGGCGTCGCAGATACGGGTGCACCATGTCGCCCTGAATCGGTCCCGGACGAACGATGGAAATCTCGATGACCAGATCATAGAAGCAGCGTGGCCGAAGCCGCGGCAGCATGGCCATCTGCGCCCGCGACTCCACCTGAAAGACCCCCACGGTATCGGCACGACCCAGCATGTCGTAAACCGCCGGGTCCTCGGCCGGGATATCCGCCAGCGCCAGCGGGCGTCCGTAATGCCGCTCGATCAGTGCCAGGCTGCGCCGGATGGCGCTGAGCATGCCCAGGGCCAGGCAGTCGACCTTGAGCAGTCCCAGTGTCTCGAGGTCGTCCTTGTCCCACTGGATGATGCTGCGTCCGGCCATGGCCGCATTCTCGGTGGGCACCAGCTCGCTGAGCGGGCCCTGACTGATCACGAAACCGCCGACGTGCTGGGAGAGGTGACGCGGGAATCCCACCAGTTCATGGACCAGTGTCAGGAGGCGATGGATCATGGGATTGTCCGGGTCGAATCCCGCCTCGATGAGTCGCTCGGGCTCGATGGACTGTCCATCCCACCACTGCAGGGTGCCGGTGAGGCGTTCGATCTGATCGCCATCCAGTCCCAGCGCCTTGCCGACGTCGCGCACTGCGCTTCGGGGGCGGTAGCAGATCACCGTGGCGGCCAGGGCCGCCCGATGCCGGCCGTATTTGCGGTAGATGTACTGAATGACCTCCTCGCGCCGGTCGTGCTCGAAGTCGACATCAATGTCCGGCGGTTCATTGCGCTCGCGCGAGATGAACCGCTCGAACAGCAGGCTCGACCGGGCCGGATCCACCGCGGTGATCCCCAGGCAATAGCAGACGGTGGAGTTGGCCGCCGAGCCGCGCCCCTGGCAGAGGATGCCCTGGCGGCGGGCGAATTCGACCATGTCGTGAACGGTCAGAAAGAACGGTTCATAGGCCAGCTCGCGGATCAGGGCGAGCTCGTGCTCGATGGCCGCGTGGACCGATGCCGGGGCGCCGTCGGGCCAGCGTGCCCGGGCCCCGGCCTCCACCCGGTCGCGCAGCCAGCTGGCGGGGGTATGCTCGGCGGGGACCAGCTCTTCGGGGTATTCATAGCGCAGTTCGTCGAGACTGAAATGGCAGCGCTCGGCGATCCGCAGGGTTTCGCTGATCATGGCCCGGGGATAATCGCGGGCGATGTGGCGTCCCGGGCGCAGGTGACGCTCGCCATTGGCCATCGCGGCCGCGCCCAGCTCGCTGAGCCGTCGGCCGTGGCGGATGGCGGTGAGGGTGTCCTGCAATGCCCTTCGCCCGCGGCGATGCATCACGATGCCACCGCTTGCCACGGCCGGCAGGTCATGACGATGGGCAAGGTCCTGGCAATGCCGGATTCTTTCGGCGTCGCGGCCATCGCGCTGGATGGCGGTGGTAAGCCAGGCCCGATCGGGGAATGTGCGCCGGATCCAGGCAGCGTCTTCCGCGGGGCTGTCCGGCTGGGTTACCAGCAGTGCCAGACAGCCGGGGACACCATCCTGAAGATCGCTGCGCTCGAGCCGATAGTGACCCTTGTCGGCCTGGCTGCGGCCCAGCGCGATCAGCGCCGACAGCCGGGCATAGGCCGACCGGTCCGGGGCCAGCAGTACCAGGTGCAGGCCGTCCGCCAGCCGGAATTCACTGCCGATGATGAGCGACAGGTCGCCATCGCGGGCGGCGGCATGGGCCCGGACCACACCGGCGAGGGAGCATTCATCGGTCAGCGCGAGTGCCCGGTAGCCAAGGGCCGCCGCCCGGCGCACCAGCTCTTCGGGATGTGAGGCCCCGCGCAGAAAGCTGAAGTTGCTGATGCAGTGAAGCTCGGCATAGGTCGCGTCGACGTTTGCCATGATGGGTCAGCCGAGCAGTCGTCGAGCGAAACCCGGTACGGTGAGGCCCATGACCGCCACGGTCAGCATGATGGCGCCGAGTAGTCCGAACGGGCCGAGGGCCTCGCCCAGCAGGGCCCAGGCCAGTAGCGCCGCACCCAGTGGCTCCAGCAACACGAGGATGCTCGAAATGGTGGCCGTGGTGTGGCGCAGCCCACTGAAAAAGCAGACATATCCGAGCGTAGTGGGGATCAGCGCCAGATAGGCGAGGGCCGGGACCGTCAGGGCCGCGGTCTCGATCAGCGGTGCCAGACCCTCCATGGATAATGCCGGCACCATCACCAGTGCACCCACTCCGAACCCCAGCGCGGCGCTCTGCATGGGGTGGACGTGATCGGCGGCATGGCGACTGATCAGGGTGAAGGCGGCATACACGCCGGCCGCGAACAGTCCGTAGCCGACGCCGGCCCAGAGGCCTTCACCAATGTCCATGGCCTGGGGGGAGATCACCAGCAGGGCGGTGCCGGCAATCGCGAGGGCCAGGGCCGTGAGGACGCGGCGGGTCAGTGCTTCGCCCAGCAGCAGCGTGCCCAGCAGGGCAACAAGAACCGGCGCCAGGCAGAGAGCGATCAACGTGGCCAGACCGGCACCGATCTTTTCCACCGAGCTCAGATACCCCACCTGGAAACCCGCCTGGGCCAGCCCGAGCAGCAGTAGCCAGTGGCCGGTGGCGGGTGGCAGGCGCAGGAAGCCGCGCCCCTGGTGGAGAAGGCCGATTGCCGTGAACAACGGCGCGGCCACGGCCAGCCGGATGAACGCCACCATCAATGGCGAGATCTCGGTCTGCTCGAACAGCACCCGCGAGACGACCCCGGTGGTGCTCCAGAGCAGGGCCGCGACTGCCACGAGCGCCATGCCACGGCCCGGCGTGAACCTGAAGTGACCCGCGGGCATATCAGGCGAATATCCCGTGCAGATACCAGTCGCGCGGTCCGCGCCGATTACGGAATATCCAGACGCGACGCCCCTCGGCGGTGCATGCGTGGTAGTAGTCGCGGGTGACATCGAGCCCATCCCACCAGCCGGTCTCGATGCGCTCGGGCCCCGTCTCGAGCACCAGCGGGGCGTTGTGGTACTGCGGGCGTCCCTGGCAGCTGCGCAGTGGCAGCGGACGTTCGAGCAACCAGGCGGGTCGCGCGCCGGTGCAGGGCGAGGGCGCTGACGGGTCGACCCTGGCAGGCCGTCGATAGGCCCAGGCCCGCTCGGGTCGATGTTCGGCCATGGGGGTGATCATGCAGACGCGTTCCTCGCCGAGTCGGCTGTCGAAGGTTTCGATGAGTGCTTCCCAGTTCGCGTCCCGCGCCGGCCGGTCATCGCGGTCGAGCAGGTCGAATGCCCCGCTTGTCGCCTGCATGGCATGGAAGCGGCCAGCGCGCAGAGTAACCGCGGTGACGTCGGCCGTCAGCTCGAGACGCTCTAAACGTCGCTCGACCAGCCATTTCAGGTGACTGGCATCGCGGGTTGGCGACATGACCCCCACGGGCAGGCAGGTTGGATCGCGGTCACGGTGCCAGAGCATGAACCACAGCCGCATGATGGCAGTATCGCGCTCGCGCAGATGGCTGCAGAGCGTATCCAGCAGCTGCTGGATCAAGGGATGGAGGCCGGCCACGTCCGCAACCGCCTCGGGGCAGTCGATGAGTTGCTCGAACTGACCGGGCGGCTGCCAGTTCTGGCGTGGATCGGAGCGCTCTCCATGGGCCCGCTGGAGTGTTTCGAGCAGCGGGCGGCCCAGTCGCCGGGTGGCGCCATCGCTGGGCAGCGACCGGAGGGCATCCACGCATTCGCAACCCAGACCTTCCAGGGCGTCGCGAACCCGTTTTTCCAGCGGCAGTGCGTGGACTGGCAGGGGCGCGAGCCGATCGGCCAGTGCCGCGCGGGTCGTGACCGGCGTGCTGTCGCCCGCCCGGGCCAGCATCCACGCCGCAGTGGGTGTCGGGGCGATGCCGGTTCCGGCCCGATGCCCGCGTTGCTCAAGGCCCGCCGAGATCCGCTGACGCAGTGACTCGAGCCCCTGGAAGTAGTGCAGGCTTCCGGCCACCTCCAGAAGCAGCCCCTCGGGCGGCTGGAGGCTTACCCGCGGCGTGAACTGCAGGGCCCAGGTCGCCAGGTGCTCCAGCGTGCGGCGTTCGCGCTGGGGATCGCGGATGCGGTGAAGCCCCGCTTCGCTGATTGCCCGGGCAGCTGTCGGCAGCATGCCGGGGCGGATCCCCAGGCGTCGCGCCGGCCGGTTGGCACCGATGACACGGCCCGCCTCGGAGACAAATAGCGGTTGGGCGTTGTCCCCGCCGCTGCTGAAGCACTCCACCGGCAATTCGCGGAAATGCAGGCACAACCAGAGCATTGCCGTTCATTCACCCATGAGGGAATGGCCCCTCAGTCCTCCAGCGGCAGGGGCTGTTGTGTGCGCACGGGCGCCGTCGACCAGCTGTCGAGTGCCACCGACCCGGGCGGTGTGCCCCGGCACTTGAGTACCCGGAGGTTGAGCTGCTGAGCGCTGCTCTCCCCGAGTGCCAGCCGGAGTGCCGCTGGTGAGCGCTCCTGCGCGGCGGCGGCGTCACGGAACAGCAGGGCGAGACTGTCCCCGGATTCGGCTGCCAGCTGAAGACGCCGCAGGCTGCGATCGTCACAGCGGCTGGGCCAGGCCAGCACGGCCGCGCAGGTCCCGCTTCTGAGGGCCTGTTCGATGGACCACAGCGCCTGGGGCTGATCCCCCGGGTGGACGATCAGCAGCCGCGACAGGTCGATCCCCTGGGCGGCGAGTGCCGGTGCATAGGGCACGAAGGGGGGAGCGATCATGGCGATCCATCGACCGCTGCGCGACAGCCGTGCGAGGGCCGGCATGACCAGCCGCAGCTCGCCGACGCCATGGCCCTCGTGGAGGATCTCGGTGAGGGCGCTGCCGGGAAAACCGCCACCGGGCAATACCCGATCCAGTGCCGCGAAGCCGCTGGGTATATGGTCGAGGGCGGCGTCCGAACCCCCGCGCTGCGGATCGTTGGCGCGCCAGATGCCGGGCTGGTCAAGCAGCTCGTGAATGGCTTCCTTCATGATGAACCTCCTGTCGATTCAGCGTTAGAGCCCGGAACGGATGACACCGACACCGATTCCCTCAATGACGAGTTCCTCGTGTCGCAGGTCGAGTTCAATGGGCGCGAATTCGGGGTTTTCCGGGAGCAACCGGACCCGATGGCCGGTGCGGGAGAAACGTTTGACGGTGACCTCGTCCTGAATGCGGGCGACGACGATCTGGCCGTCGCGGACGTCGGTGGTGGAATGCACGGCGAGCAGGTCGCCGTCGAGGATGCCGGCGTCGCGCATGCTCATGCCGCGGACCCGCAGCAGATAATCCGCATCCGGCGAGAACAGACCGTCGCTGACCCGGTAGTGGTGGTCGATATGTGCTTCCGCCAGTAGGGGGCTGCCCGCCGCCACACGGCCGACCACCGGCAGTCCGTCCGCCTCGGCGGCGTCGACATCGTCGCTGGCGACGGCCCCCCGGTCGCAGAGGCGGATGCCGCGTGATGCGCCGGGTTGAAGGGTGATGAAACCCTTGCGCGCGATGGCCCGCAGGTGCTGCTCGGCGGCGTTGGCCGATCGGAATCCGAGCTCCGCCGCGATTTCGCTGCGTGTGGGCGGGTAGCCGGTACGCGCCAGAAAGCGCTGGATAAGCTGGAGGATCTGATCCTGACGAGGTGTCAGCGTGTTCATGGTTGGCGACCGGTATGGCTTCGATGTAACTGTCAATCTATACAGTACTGTATGGATATTCAATACCCATAGGCGCTAGAATCTGAAACATGGTGAAAGTGAGCGACAATCCGGTCGTCGATCGGCCCGGTGATCAGTCCGCGGCGGAGTGGATCGCCGCCATGCCCCGGTCGCCGGGGGCGGAAGAGCGCGCCCGGCTGACCGCGGCCTGGGAGTACGCCGCCGCTCACTATGGTGATGATCGGCGTGCGGCCGGGGACCGCCGCTTCGATCATGCCGTCGCGGTGGCGGACATCCTGAGCAGCCTCGAGCTTGACGCCGATACCGTGATTGCGGGGCTTCTGCACGACCTGCCGGACGCGGGCGGGCCGGACCTCGCTGCCATTGCCGGGCAGGCCGGCGCCACGGTCGCCAGCCTCGTGGAGGGTGGCCTGCGGATGGGGCAGGTCAGTCGTCTGCATGCGGGGTCGGGTAGCGCGCAGGAGGGCAAGCGTGCCGAGGCGCTGCGCAAGATGCTGCTGGCGATGGCGCGGGATATTCGGGTGGTGTTTCTGGTGCTGGCCGAGCGCCTGCATGATCTGCGCCTTCTGGGCGCCCTGCCCGAGGCCGAACGCCAGCAGGTGGCCCGTGAAACCCTCGACCTGCATGCGCCGCTGGCGAACCGGCTGGGCATCTGGCAGATCAAGTGGGAGCTCGAGGATCTGTCGTTCCGCTATCTCGACCCCGACAGCTACAAGCGCATCGCCCGGCTGCTGGCCGAGCGCCGGGTCGATCGCGAGCGTTTCATCGAGGCCATGAAAGCGCGTCTGGGCACGCATCTGGCCGAGGCGGGCCTGAACGCCGAGATCAGCGGCCGGCCCAAGCACATCTACAGCATCTGGCGGAAGATGCAGCGCAAGGGACTGGGTTTTGACGAGCTCTTCGACCTGCGCGCGGTGCGTGTGCTGGTGGACACCGTGCCGGCCTGCTACACCGCGCTGGGGATCATTCACAGCCTCTGGCAGCCGATTCCCCGCGAATTCGACGACTATATCGCCAGCCCCAAGGAGAACGACTACCGCTCGCTGCATACCGCCGTGATGGGCGAGGGTGGACGCCCCGTCGAGGTCCAGATCCGCACCCGCGAGATGCATGACCAGGCCGAACTGGGCATCGCCGCCCACTGGCGCTACAAGGAGGGTCGCAGTGCCGATCCCGACTTCGATGCGCGGGTTGCCTGGCTGCGTCAGCTACTCGAGTCGACACCGGACAGTGAAACCGATGGCGATCTCATCGACCGTTTCCGTGCCGAAATCTTTGAGGACCGCGTCTATGTGATTACGCCCGGGGGCGATGTGGTCGACCTGCCCAGGGGCACCACGCCGCTGGATTTCGCCTACACCATTCACAGCGAGATCGGGCATCACTGCCGGGGCGCGCGGGTCAACGGGCGAATGGTCCCCCTGACCCACTCCCTGCAGAACGGCGACCAGGTCGAGATCCTCACCGCCCGCCATGCCCGGCCCAGTCGCGACTGGCTCAACCCGGCACTGGGCTATCTCAACTCGCCCCGCTCGCGGGCCAAAGTGCGCGCCTGGTTCCGTCAGCAGGATCAGGACAAGACCATTCAGCTGGGCCGCGAGCTGCTCGAGCGCGAACTCCATCGGCTGGGGCTTGCCGACGTCAATCTGGAGTCACTGGCCGCGCGGTCACGCTACGCCCGGCTGCCCGATTTTCTGGCTGCCCTGGGGCGGGGCGATGTGACCGGCGGGCAGATCGCCCATCTGCTGCGTGACCGGCTGCTGCCCGCCGAGCCCGAAAGCCGCGAGCAGCTGCTGCGCCGCCGCAGTGGCAGTGCCTCGACCCCAACGGATCCCGAGGACGACATCAGCGTCTATGGCGTTGGCAACCTGATGACGCGGATGGCGCGCTGCTGTCAGCCCACGCCGGGTGACGCCATCCTCGGCTTCATCACCCGCAATGAGGGGGTCACGGTCCATCGCAGCGACTGTGCGAACATCCGGCGGTTGCAGGAGACGACGCCGGAGCGCCTCATCGAGGTCAGCTGGAGTCGTGGGTCGGGGCGTGCCTATCCCGTGGATATCGTGGTCGAGGCCTATGATCGCCCGGGTCTGATCCGCGACATCTCATCGCTGCTCAATAACGAGGGCATCAATGTGACGGCGGTCAACACCCGCACCGATCCTGATGATCAGGTGGCGCGCATGGTCATGACCGTTGAGGTGGCGGACGTCGATCAGCTGAGTGGGGTCATGCAGCGGATGGTGGGTCTGCGCAATATCCGCGATGTCCACCGGGCGGTCTGAGGCATGACAACGTCGGGTGACTGCAGGCGCTGGTGGCTGGGTGCCGGGTTGATCGGTCTGGTTCTGGCGCTGTCCAGCGCCGGCGTTCAGGCCCGTCCGGCATGCGGGGCAACGGGGGCGACTCCGCTCACGGCAATCCTCGGTCTGAAGGGTGAGGCCCTGCCGGCCGGCCGGGAGGTTGAGGTCCAGGCCCTGGTCAGCGGGCGTTTCCCCGGCGACTCCGGACTGAACGGGTTCTATCTGGTCTCCGAGTCATCGCCGGCCGGGATTTTCGTCTATGCCCCCGATCTGGCAACCGCCGAAACCCCGGATCGCCAGACGCGCCTGCGGATCCGCGCCCATACCGGGCGTTACCGCGGACGGATCCAGCTCGAACGGGTCGTGGCCATGTCTCGCTGCGGGGTGGGTACGGTCGACCCCGTCCGGCTGGAGCCGGGGGATCCGACGACCTACGCACGTCTGCGCGACCGCCCGGTGCGCATCGACGAGTCGCTCAGCATTGCCGAAGTCTACAATCTGGGGCGCTATGGCAGTCTGCGCCTCGCCCGGGGCGGGCGGCCGTTTCATCCCAACAACGGGGTTGAGGGCGGCGAGCGGCTGGACCTGCTCCTCGATGACGGCAGCTATCGGCGCGACCCGCGGCCGGTTCCGCACACCCGGGATGGCATCCGACGGGCCGGCGACCGGGTCGAGCGGGTGACCGGGATCCTCACCCGCGCATTCGGGCGCTGGCGCATTCATCCCACCGAGCCGCCGTCCTTCCAGGCCCGCAATCCGCGCCCGGCGGCGCCACCCCGTAGGCCGGGCCTGCGCCTGGTGCAGCTCAACCTGCAGAACTACTTCACCGACCGCCGTGGCCGCGGTGCACCAACCGAGCGCGCCTTCGAGCGCCAGCGCGAGCGCCTGCGGGACCTTGTGCAGGCCCTCGATCCGGATCTGCTGGCCCTTCACGAGGTCGAGAACAATGCCGTTACCGTCGATAATCTGGTCAACCTGCTGAACGCCTCGACGCCGCCGGCGGATGATTATCGCGCGGCCGTGGACGGCCGGGGTGACGCAGTCATTCGCAGCGTCGTGCTGTATCGCCCCGATCGCCTGAGCCGGCGGACGGCTGATCGCCAGGCGCACCCCGCCCATCCGCGGCAGCCCATTGTCGCCCGGTTCCGGACGCCGGAGGGGGCTGAATTCCGCGTGGCGGCCGCGCATTTCAAGTCCCGGGGTGGCTGCCCGCAGCGCGGCGATGTCGATCGCGGCGAAGGGTGCTGGGCGGATCGGCGCCAGGCCCAGAGCCGGGCGATGATCGACTGGCTGGCGGGCCGCCCCGCGTCGGACACGCCATTGCTGGTGCTGGCCGACCTCAATGCCTATCCAGCCGAGCGGGCGGTTGGCGCATGGACCACCGCCGGGTATCACGACCTGCTGGCGCGTCATGTGACGCCTCTCGACCGGTATACCTACAACTACCGCGGTCGTGCCGGCTACCTCGATCACGCACTGGCCAACCGCGGCATGCTCGCGCGCATCGCCGCGGTCCGCGTCTGGCCGATCAATGCCGATGAGTCCGCGCATCTGGCGCGCGAGGGGCGTGGCGTCTGGCGGCTGTCGGATCACGATCCGATCATCATCGACCTGCACCCGCCGACGTCGTGAGCGCATTGGGCGACATCGCCATGTTGCGCTGCTAATGTAGTCATCGCATTGTCATATCGCCGGGGAATCCCATGGACGAGACCGCGATCGAGCTGCGCGGGATTTACAAGCGTTTTGGTGATCTGGAAGTCATCAAGGGCATCGACCTGACCGCCCGGCGCGGGGAGGTGGTGGCGCTGATCGGGACCAGTGGCTCGGGCAAGAGCACCCTGCTGCGCTGCGTCAACCTGCTTGAGCGCCCGGATGCCGGCGAGATCCTGTTCAACGGTGAGTCGATTGATCTGCGCGCCGGCCGCGACGGTACGCTGCGCCCCGCCCACCACGAGCAGATCACCCGGGTGCGCGCGGGCATCGGGTTCGTGTTCCAGAACTTCAATCTCTGGCCTCACATGAGCGTGCTTGAGAACGTCATTGAGGCGCCGATCCATGTCTCTGGCCTTTCCCGCCGTCAGGCCGTTGCCGAGGCCGAGCGTCTGCTCGAGAAAGTCGGGCTCGGCGATAAGAAGAACGCCTACCCGGCGTTCCTGTCGGGCGGCCAGCAGCAGCGCGCGGCCATTGCCCGGACGCTGGCGATGAAGCCCGCCGTCATCCTCTTCGACGAGCCCACCTCCGCCCTTGACCCCGAGCTGGTGGGCGAGGTGCTGGGCGTGATCCGGCAGCTCGCCGAAGAGGGCCGGACCATGCTGATCGTGACCCACGAGATGCGCTTTGCCCGCGATGTCGCCCATCGCGTCGTATTCCTCGACGCCGGACGCATCGAAGAGCAGGGGCCGCCCTCCGAGGTCTTCGGTCAGCCCCGATCAGAGCGCTGTCGCGCATTTCTCGCAACCCATCTATCGGAAGCCAAAGGAGTGACACTGTCATGATCCGTTCCCTGTTCGCCCTGCTGCTCGGCAGCCTCATCGCCCTGCCCGTATCGGCCCAGGACACGCTGCGAATCGCGACTGAGGGCGCCTATCCGCCCTTCAACTTCATCGACGCCTCGGGCGAGGTCAAAGGATTTGATGTCGACATCGCCGAGGCCCTGTGCGCCGAAATGGGCGCTGACTGCGAGCTGGTCACCCAGTCCTGGGATGGCATCATCCCCGGCCTGATTGCGGGTCGCTACGACGCCATCATCGCCTCGATGTCCATCACCCCCGAGCGTCAGGAGGCCGTGAGCTTCAGCGAGCCCTACTATTCCAACAAGCTGCAGTTCATTGCCCCCAACGAGAGCGATTTCGGCCCGTCTGATGCGTCCGATGCCGTGATCGGCGCCCAGCGCGCGACCATTGCCGCCCAGTGGTTGCAGGACAATGTCCCCGAGGCCGACATCCGGGTCTATGACACCCAGGAAAACGCCTATCTGAACCTTGAAAGCGGTCGCCTGGATGCCGTGCTCGCCGACGTCTACGTGAGCTACGAGTGGCTCGAGAGCGACGAAGGCGCCGCTTACGAGTTCAAGGGCGACCCGGTCTACGACGATGACAAGATCGCCATCGCCGTGCGCAAGGGGGACGAGGCCCTGGCCGCGCGTTTCAGTGAGGCCATTGAGGCGATCCGCGCCGACGGGACGTATCAGGCGATCAACGCCGAGTACTTCCCCTTCGATATCTACTGATCCGCCGGGCGACTGCGCATGGATCTTCAGGGGTTTGGCGCGCAGCTCGCCGCTGGCACCTGGGTGACGGTACAGCTTGCCATCGTCAGCATGGCCTGTGCCGTCATTCTGGGTCTGCTGGGTGCCAGTGCGAAGACCGCCGGGCCGGCGCCTGTGCGGGCGCTGGGCACGCTCTATACCGGCACGGTCCGGGGGCTGCCCGAGCTGCTGGTGATCCTGCTGGTGTATTTCGGCGCGGCCAACGCGATCAACGCGGTCGCCTCGATGCTGGGCTACACCGGGTATATCGCGCTGTCGCCGTTCATGGCCGGCGTGATCGCGCTGGCGTTCAACTACGGCGCCTACATGACCGAAGTCTTCCGTGGGGCCCTGGCGACGATACCGGCGGGGCATCGCGAAGCGGGGCTGGCGCTGGGGATGGGGCGGGCCCGGATCTTCCGGCGCATTGTCCTGCCACAGGTTTGGCGGGTCGCCCTGCCGGCCAGCGGCAATATCTTTCTCTCGCTCATCAAGGACACGGCACTGGTCTCGGTCATCGGCCTTGAGGATCTGATGCGCGAGACCTCCGTGGCGGTGGGCTACAGCAAAGAGCCATTCACCTTCTATGTGGCGGCGGCTTTAATCTATCTGGGGCTGACGGCGCTCACCACGCTCGCGATCCATTGGCTTGAACGGCGGACCACGCATGGCATGAGGACGCTGGCCGGATGAACTGGCAGGTAATGATCGAGAGCCTGCCGGCGCTCGCCGAGGGGGCCCTGCTGACCCTTGAGCTGGTCGCCGTTTCGGGGGTCCTGGGGTTGGTGCTGGCGGTGCCCATGGCAATGGTGCGTATCTCGCCACGCGGGTGGGTGAAGGCCTTGCCCATGGCGCATATCTATTTCTTTCGGGGCACGCCGCTGCTGGTGCAGATCTATCTGGTCTACTACGGCAGCGGGCAGTTCGAGGCGATCCGATCGTCGTTTCTCTGGCCCTATCTGAGTGAGGCGTACTGGTGCGCCATCATCGCCTTTACCCTGAATACGTCGGCGTATACCGCCGAGATCCTGCGTGGGGCCCTTCAGTCGGTGCCACGCGGTGAGGTCGAGGCGGCCGAGGCGGTGGGCATGACCCCGGCGCTGATCTGGCGTCGCATCCGCCTGCCCCGGGCGTTCCGGATCGCGCTGCCGGCGTACAGCAACGAGGTGATCCTCATGCTCAAGGGCAGCGCGCTCGCGAGCACCATTACGTTGATGGATCTGACCGGGGTGGCGCGGACCATCATTGCCCGAACCTACACGCCCATGGAGCTGTTTCTGGCCGCCGGACTGCTCTATGTGCTGCTCACGTTCATGATCCTGGGCGGGTTTCGGCTGCTCGAGAAGCGGTTGAACCGGCATCTGCAGCCGCGTTGAAGGCCCGCACTGCCTGGGCGCCCGTCCACGGCAGTTCGACCTGATCGCCGGCATCGGCCCCCAGTAGCCCACGACGCCGTGGGTCGATTACCCACTCCAGGCGCGTGGCGAAGGGCCGAAACCCGGCGCGCTGGTAAAAACCCAGTGCCGCCACCGAGTCTTCGCTGCAGGTATGCAGCCAGATCCGGCGGGCCCCCAGCGCCTGCGCACCGGCGAGCGCGCTGCCCATCAGCCGCTGGCCCAGGCCCTGGCCACGGGCGCCGGGCACGAGTCCGCAGTGAAGGATTTCCGCCTGACCACCGCGACGCAGGATCAGTTCGCAGAACCCCGCGAGCCCGCCCCCCTGGTCGAGGCGCCAGCAGCGGTGATCGGGATTGTCCAGGTCACGGGCGATGGCGGCCCGCCCCTGAGCCAGCCGATCGGACCAGAGCCACGGATTGCCGACCCGGTGATACGCCTGAAGATAATCCTCCACGCCGGGGAACCAGCGCCGGGCCTTTTCAGCCCAAGCAGTCGTCGAGTCAACGGGCTGCTCAAGAAATACCACCCGTGAGCTGTAGCCGAATTGATCGGCCCGGCAGTAACGCTGGAAGGGGTCAAACGGATCGTTCATGGTGGGATGCACTCGTGGTTGGTTGATATCGCGCAGCGATTGTTGACACGACAGCGCAACAGGCTGGTACTTTGCCGGCTTATATTCGAACAGAACAGACTGGATGGAGTCACCAATGTCGCATTTACCCATTTGTCACTGGACGCGGCGCGCCGTCTTCACGCTTGCGATCGCCGCAGTCGCTGCGACGGGGCTCGCCCAGGCCCAGAGCTCGGACGGAGGATCGTCGAGCCGCCAGGAGCTGCAGTCCCTGCAGCAGTCGCTGGCCTCAATCCGCGAGGAGGCGATTAACGAGAACCCCGGTCTGGCGGACCGTCAGCAGTCGCTGGAAGACCGCATGATGTCGCGTATGCGCGACGAGGGCGTCAGCCCCCGGGAGGACGTCAAGCGCCTCCAGGACATCGCTCGTGAGCTGCGTGGCGGCGAAGTGGCCGAGGAAGACCGCGCGGCGATGATGGAAGAGTATCAGAGCACGCGTCAGGCGCTGTTACAGGCACGTCGCACTGCCATGCAGGACAGCGGCATTCAGGACGACCAGATGCAGCTGCAGGAAGACATCGTCGACGCCATGTCCGATATCGATCACAGCGTCCCGGAGATGATCGACCGCTTTGAGACCCTCCGTGGCAATGTCCAGTCGCAGCGCCAGTCGGGTAGCGGCGCTCAGTAAGCGTCCGTCAGGTGGAGCAGGGCATGGATCTGACGCTGGGAACGCCGTCATTGCTGTTTCCAGCGGTGTCCCTGCTGCTGCTGGCCTATACCAACCGGTTCCTCGCGCTGGCCTCGCTGATCCGGGATCTGCAGGCCCGCTACTCCAGCACCCAGCGGCGCAGCCTGCTGGCGCAGATCGATAATCTGCGTCGGCGCGTGAAGTTGATTCAGTACATGCAGGCCGCCGGCGTTGGCAGCCTGATGGCCTGTGTCGCCAGCATGTTCCTGCTGTTCGGCGGGTTTGTCCTGGTGGCCCGGTGGCTGTTCGGCCTCAGCCTGATTCTGATGATGGTCTCGCTGGCCCTATCGGTGCGCGAGATCTGGATATCGGTGAACGCCATCAATATCCAGCTGGCCGATATGGAGTCGGAGCGATGAATGCCTTGCCAGGGGTGATCCTGCCCGGCAATGACCCGCGGCAGTCGCTCCGGGTGCGACGCTTCCTGCTGGCGGCCACCGTCTACGGCCTTGCCATCGCCCTGATGGGGCTTTATGTCCGTCAGGGGCTGCTGGCGATCCCCGAGTGGCAATTCCTGAGCCTTGTGATCGTGCTGGTCAATGCGGGGCTCTACGCGCTTCTCCGCAGCGGCCGCAACGAGCGTTTCGTTGACCCCAGCCTGACCGGGCTCCAGATGTTCATGGTCTGTCTGCTGATGGGGCTGACCATGTACCTGCTGGACGGCGGCCGGGGCGGTCTTCTGCTGCTGTTTCTGGTGTTGCTGATGTTTGGGGTGCTGCGCCTCAATGCTCGACAGTTCACCGCGCTGGGCGGTTTCGCGTTGCTCTGCTATGCCGTCGCGGTGGGGGCCGTCTGGCAGCAGCGGCCGGAGGCGTTCAACGCCCAGGTGGAGCTGCTGCATCTGGTGGCGCTCAGCACGCTGGTGCCCTGTGGCGGCTTTTTCGCCAGTCATGTCAGCCGGCTGCGACGCCTGCTGCGGGACCGTCAGATCGAACTGCAGCGGGCCCGCGAGGAGGCCCATGACCTGCGGGTGCTTGACCCACTGACCGGCATCAGCAACCGCAGCGCCATCATCGCGTTCATCGACCAGGAGTGGCAGCGCGCCGAGCGCCTTGACCAGCCGCTGGCGGTGATCTTTGTCGACCTGGTGCACTTCAAGCGGATCAATCGCGAATACAGCCATGCCACCGGCGACGACGTCCTGCGTGAGGTCGCGCGGCGGCTGCGGGGCTGCGTTCGCGACATTGATGGGCTGGGCCGGTACGGCGGCGAGGAGTTCCTGGTGGCATTGCCCGACGCCGACGCCGATGAGGCGGCCCGTGTGGCGGAAAGACTCCGCAGCTGCATCGAAGGTCAGCGCTTTACCGCCCTGCCGGTCCGCGAGCGTGTGCGCTGTGCGCTGGGCACCAGCATGTTCCATTCATCCGACCCGGACATCTGGCAGGCCATTGAGCGCGCCCGGATTGATTCCGAGTCGGGCTAGACGAACGGGAGTCAGAACCGATGGCCGTCGATGCAGCGCCCACCCATGACCCGGTCAACGAGGCCGATGAAATTGCGGCGGTCGATCTCGGCTCCAACAGTTTTCATATGATCATCGCGCGGCCCGATGAGTCGGGGCTGCGCACCCACGACCGGCTGCGTGAGTCGGTCCGACTGGCAGCCGGGCTGGATGCCGAGAAGCGGCTGTCCGCCGATGCCCGGGCCCGGGCGCTTGCCTGTCTTGAGCGCTTCGGTCAGCGCGTCCGCGAGCTCCCCGAAGGTGCCGTGCGGGCGGTGGGCACCAACACACTGCGGCAGTCGCGTAACAGCCGGGCGTTTCTGCGCGAGGCCGAACAGGCGCTCGGCCACCCGATCCAGATCGTCTCCGGCTACGAAGAGGCGCGACTGATCTATCTGGGGGTCGCGCACAGCATCGCCGATGATGAGGATCGCCGCCTGGTGATGGACATCGGCGGTGGCAGCACCGAATTCATTATTGGTGAGCACTTCGTCCCACGCGAAATGGAAAGCCTGCACATGGGGTGTGTGAGCACCACGCAGCGGTTCTTCAGTGACGGGGTGATCACCGACAAACGCCTGCGGCAGGCCGAGATCGCCGCGCGTCGGGAGCTTGAGCCAATAGCCGATCGCTATCGGCGACTCGGATGGGAGCGGGCCATCGGTGCTTCCGGGACCATTCGCGCCATTGAGCGGTGTCTGCGCGAAAATGGCTGGACAGCCGGTGGGATTGATCCGAAGGGCCTGCAGAAGCTGCGCCGGGCGCTGGTCAAGGCGGGCGATATCAAGCGCCTGAAGCTCGATGGCGTCAATGCCTCGCGGGCTGAAGTGTTGCCCGGTGGGCTGGCGGTGCTCCTGGGTGCTTTCCAGCAACTCGGTCTCGAGCAGATGGAGGCCGCGGATGGGGCGCTGCGCGAGGGGCTGTTATTTGATCTGATCGGGCGGATCCGGCATGCCGACGTGCGCACGGCGAGCGTTCGGGCGATGGCCGAGCGCTACCACGTCGATCAGGATCAGGCGCGTCGCGTGGCAACGCTGGCCGATTCCCTGCGCGGCGAGGTGGCGACCGACTGGGGGCTGGCCACACCGGCCGCTCGGGATACCCTGCAGTGGGCCGCCTGGGTGCACGAGATCGGCCTGGACATTTCCCACAGCCAGTACCACAAACACGGCGAGTACATCGTGCGGCACAGCGACCTGGCCGGCTTCGCCCGCGAGGAGCAGCAGTTGCTGGCCACACTGATCCGGGCCCATCGACGCAAGTTCCCGCGTAATGCCTTCCGTGAGCTGCCCGAGGACTGGCAGACCGCCTCGGTCCGACTGGCGGTACTGCTGCGTCTTGCGGTGACCCTGCAGCGCGCGCGCAGCGACGAACCCCTGCCGGCACTCACTCTCAAGGCCGCCGGGCGCAAGCTCACCGTGCGCTTTCCCGCCGGCTGGCTGGATGACAACCCGCTGGTTGAAGCCGACCTGAGCGAGGAGGCCGGCTTTCTCGAGGCAGCGGGTTTTCGCCTGCGGATCAATCGCGACTGATCAGCCGTCCTCGCCGTAGCCCTGGAGCAGCGCGGTCTGGGCGCTCACGCCGGTCTCATCGGCCCCGGGGGTGAGGCGGCGGTACTCACCATCGGCATCCAGCACCCAGGCCTGCGTGTTATCCGCAAGATAGGTCTGCAGATCGGCGAGCACCCGGTCGCGGAGCTCGGCATCGAGGAGCGGGAAGGCCGCCTCGACGCGCCGGAAGAAGTTGCGCTCCATCCAGTCCGCCGAGCTGCAGTAGAGCTCCGGGTCGCCGTTGTTGGCGAAGTAGAACACCCGCGTGTGCTCGAGGAACCGCCCGATGACCGAGCGCACCCGGATGGTGTCACTGACCCCCTCGACGCCGGGACGCAGGCAGCACATGCCACGCACGATCAGGTCGATCCCGACACCCGCCTGGGATGCCGCGTACAGCGCCCGGATGACCTTGGGTTCGACCAGCGAGTTGACCTTGATGATGATCCGGGCCGGTCGGCCGGCCTCGGCGTGGCGCTGCTCGCGGGCGATCTTCTCGAGAATGCCGGGATGCAGGGTGAACGGTGACTCGAGCAGATGACTGAGCGCCGAGACCTTGCCGAGGCTGGTGAGCTGGAGGAACACGCGATGGACGTCCTCGCCAATGGCCGGGCGGGTCGTCATCAGGCCATAGTCGGTGTAGAGCCGGGCCGTGCGTGAGTGGTAGTTGCCGGTCCCAAGGTGGACGTAATGGCGCAGCCGACCGCTTTCCCGGCGTACGATCAGCATCAGTTTGGCGTGGGTCTTGTGACCCACCACCCCATAGACCACATGCGCACCGGCCTCCTGCAGCCGGTTGGCAAGCCCGATGTTGGCCGCCTCGTCAAATCGGGCGCGCAACTCCACCACCACGGTCACCTCTTTGCCGCTGCGCGCGGCGGTGACCAGATGATCGACCACCGCCGAGTCGGGGCCGGTCCGGTACAGGGTCTGCTTGATCGCCAGCACGTCGGGATCCTGGGCTGACTGGCGCAGCAGCTCGATGACCGGGGCGAACGACTCGAAGGGGTGATGCAGCAGGATGTCGCGCCGTCGCATGACCTTGAAAATATCGCCGGTGTGGCTGAGTTCCGCCGGCAACCCGGGCTTGAAGGCCGGGTACTTGAGGTCGGGCCGGTCGACCAGGTCACAGACCGCGAACAGCCGGTTGAGATTGACCGGTCCGTTGACCTGATAGAGGGCCTCGGGCTCGAGTTCGAACTCCTCGAGCAGGAAATGCGCCATGTGCTCGGGGCAGTTGGCGGCCACCTCGAGGCGCACGGCATCGCCATAGCGCCGTGATGGCAGCTCGCCCTCCATGGCCCGGAGCAGGTCATCCACTTCCTCCTCGTCGACATACAGGTCCGAGTTGCGCGTCACCCGGAACTGATAGCAGCCGGTGGTCTTCATGCCCGGGAACAGGTCGGTGACATGGGCGTGGATGACCGAGGACAGGAACACGAAGTCGTACGTACCACCGCCATCGAGCTCCGGTGGCAGCTGGATGATGCGGGGCAGGGCCCGAGGCGCCTGGACCACCGCCATGCCGCTGCTGCGCCCGAAGGCATCCTTGCCTTCCAGCGAGATGATGAAGTTGAGGCTTTTATTGAGGACCTGCGGGAACGGATGCGCCGGATCCAGCCCCAGCGGGCTGAGGATGGGCAGGAGCTCGGTCTCGAAATAGCTGCGGATCCAGTCCTGCTGCGCCTGCGTCCATTCGTTGCGGCGCAGAAAGCGGATATCCGCCGCGGCCAGCGCCGGGGTGACCTCATCATTGAGCAGCCGGTACTGCTCGTCCACGAGGGCATGGGCGCGTTCGCTGATCTCGCGCAGCACCTGCTGGGGCGTCCGGTTGTCCGGCCCGCTCTGGCCTACGCCAAGTTCCCGGGCCTGGCGCAGGCCCGCCACCCGGATCTCGAAGAATTCGTCCAGGTTCGAGCTTGCGATGCAGAGGAACTTGAGCCGCTCGAGCAGCGGATTGGAGTCGTCGGCGGCCTGCGCGAGGACCCGCTCATTGAAGGCCAGGAGGCTCAACTGACGGTTCAGGTAGAGCCCGGGGTGGTGGAGGTTGTCCGATTGCATTGCGTCGCTGTCCTTTAAAGTCGCCGCCCAGCATAAACCGGTTCGGTTGCGATGAGGTTACGTGCGCGCTCTGCCTCGGTTCAGGCGACCCGGTTATAGCCGTTGAGGGCGGCGACGCGATAGCCCTCGGCCATGGTCGGATAATTGAATGTGGTGTTCATGAAGTAGCGCAGGGTGTTGTTGGGGGCCGGCTGCGCCATGATCGCCTGGCCGATGTGGACGATCTCGGCGGCCTGGTCGCCAAAGCAGTGGATGCCGAGGAGCTCCAGCGTATCGGCGTGGAAGAGCAGCTTGAGCATGCCCACCGTCTGTCCCGAGATCTGTGCCCGCGCCAGATCCTTGAAAAAGGCGTGGCCGATCTCATAAGGGATCTGGGCATCGGTGAGTTCGCCCTCGGTGCGGCCGACGGAGCTGATCTCGGGGATGGTGTAGATGCCGGTGGGTACGTCATGCGCCAGCCGATACTCGCAGTGTCCCTCGAGCATATGGGTCGCCGCGTAGCGCCCCTGGTCGTAGGCGGCGCTGGCCAGACTCGGATACCCCACCACATCGCCGATGGCATAGATCGATGGCTGCGCGGTCTGGAAGTCGTCGTTGACCTCCACCTGACCCCGACCGTTGGGCTGGATGCCGATATGCTCCAGCCCCATGCCATCGGTGTTGCCGCTGCGCCCGTTGGCCCACAGCAGCAGGTCCCCGCGCACCCGCTTGCCCGACTGCAGGTAGAGGGTCACGCCGTCGTCGTCGGCCTCGATGGACTGGTACTGCTCGCGGTGACGGATGACAACGCCGTGCTCACGCAGATGATAGGAGATGGCATCGGAGATTTCGTCGTCAAGAAACGCCAGCATGCGCTCACGCGTGTTGATCAGGTCGACCTTGACGCCGAGGCCGCGGAAGATCGAGGCGTATTCACTGCCGATGACGCCGGCACCATAGATGATCAGGCTGCGGGGCGTATGTTCGAGGGACAGGATCTGGTCGCTGTCGCAGATGCGTGGATGAGAGAAATCAACATCCGCCGGGCGATAGGGCCGTGAACCGGTGGCGATCAGGAAATGCCGGGCCGTCAGGCGCTCGGTGCGGCCGTCCGCACCGGTCAGCGCGAGGGTGTGCTCGTCCTCGAAGCGCCCCTCGCCGGTAAGCACCGGGACATTGTTGCGCAGATAAAACCCACTGCGCAGGCCGACCTGCTGATCGATGACCGACCGGGCGTGACGCAGCATGGTCTGGAATGACACATGCCGGGGCTCGCCGGCCTCGCGGAACAGGGCGGAGCTGTTGTACTCCATGAGCCGGCGGACATTGTGGCGCAGCGCCTTGGAAGGAATCGTGCCCCAGTGCGTGCAGCCGCCGCCCACCTCGCTCAGCCGCTCGATCATGGCGACACGCTGACCGCCCTTGGCAAGCTTCATCGCCGCGCCTTCGCCGGCCGGCCCGCTGCCGAGGACGAGCGTGTCGTAATGCTGATCACTCATGGGGTTCATCCTCCTCGCGTTGTGCTTTATTTTAGCTGGACGCCATTAGAGAACAAAATTCACAGCAACGATGACGGGGAAGAGTCAATGACTGAGCGTGTCGAGCGGGCGGGATTACAGGTAGCGAGACCCCTGGACGATTTGATCGGCCAGGCGGCGATCGTCGGCACGGGCGTTGACGAGACCCGGTTCTGGGAAGGCCTTGCGGAGCTGGTCGACGAGCTCGGCCCCCGCAACCATGCCCTGGTCGCGCATCGCGATACCCTGCAGCGACAGATCGATGAGTGGCATCGCGCTCACCCCGACGAGCATTCAAGCGCTGCGTATCGGCGGTTCCTCGAAGAAATCGGCTACCTGCAGCCGCCCACCGGAGCGGTCGAGGTCAGCACTGAGAACGTGGACGACGAGATCGCGCGCATCGCCGGTCCGCAGCTGGTGGTGCCGCTCAACAACGCCCGCTACGCCCTGAATGCCGCCAATGCCCGTTGGGGCAGTCTCTATGACGCGCTCTACGGCACCGATGCCATTCCCGACAGCGAGGGGCTTGAGCGCGGTACGGCCTTCAACCCGGACCGTGCCCGCCACGTCGTGGCTTGGGCGACCGCCTTCCTGGACGCCAATTTTCCGCTCGCGGCGGGCAGTCACGCGGATGTGACGGCCTACCGGGTGGCGGCTGGCGAGGGCGACCAGACACTGCGCGTGACCCTGACCGGAGGCGGCGAGACCGGCCTCGCGGACCCCGGCCAGTGGGTGGGTTACGCCGGGACGGCATCGGCCCCCGAAGCCGTCCTGCTGCGGCGTCATGGCCTGCATGTCGAGATCAGCATCGATGCCCATGATCCCATTGGCCGGACTCACCCCGCCGGTGTGCGCGATCTGGTCATGGAATCGGCGGTCACCTCGATCCAGGACTGTGAGGATTCGGTGGCCGCGGTGGACGGCGAGGACAAGGCACAGGTCTATGCCAACTGGCTGGGGCTGATGCGGGGCGACCTCGAGGAGCGCTTCTACAAGCAGGGCCGCGAGGTCGTGCGAGCCCTCAATCCCGATCGTGCCTACACCGGCGCCGACGGGCAGCCGCTGAATCTACCCGGACGCAGCCTGATGCTGGTCCGCAACGTCGGGCATCTGATGACGACGCCGGCGGTCCTCGACGCCCGGGGCAACGAGATCCCGGAGGGGATCCTCGACGCCCTGTGCACCGCGATGATCGCCATGCATGACCTGCAGCGCGACGGCGGCAACAGCCGCACTGGCAGCGTCTATATCGTCAAGCCGAAAATGCATGGACCCGACGAGGTGGCGCTGACCGTGGCGCTGTTCGCCCGCGTCGAGCAGATCCTGGGGCTGGCCGAAAACACGCTCAAGATCGGCGTGATGGATGAGGAGCGGCGCACCACCCTAAACCTGCAGCGCTGCATTGAGGCGGCCCGCGAGCGGCTGATCTTCATCAACACCGGCTTCCTCGATCGCACGGGCGACGAGATCCACACCAGCATGGAGGCCGGGCCGATGATCCGGAAGGCGGCCATGAAGCAGTCGCGCTGGCTGAATGCCTATGAGGACTGGAATGTGGATACCGGGCTGGCCTGCGGGCTGCCGGACCATGCCCAGATTGGCAAGGGGATGTGGCCGATGCCGGATCGCATGGCCGACATGCTCGAAGCCAAGATCGGCCATCCACGGGCCGGCGCGAACTGCGCCTGGGTGCCGTCACCCACGGCCGCCACCCTGCATGCCACCCACTACCACCAGGTGGACGTGCGGGCCCGGCAGGCCGAGCTGGCGGGCCAGTCGCGGGCAGCCATCGACGATCTGCTGACAATCCCCGTCGCCACCGACACGCAGTGGAGCGATGAGGAGATCGGCGCCGAGCTCGATAACAACTGCCAGGGCATTCTCGGCTACGTGGTGCGCTGGATCGATCAGGGGATCGGCTGTTCCAAGGTGCCGGACATCAATGACATCGGACTGATGGAAGATCGCGCGACCCTGCGTATCTCAAGTCAGCACATCGCCAATTGGCTCCATCACGGCATCGTCAGCGAGGAACAGGTCATGGCCGCCATGAAGCGGATGGCCGCGGTGGTGGATCGGCAGAACGCCGATGACCCGACCTATACGCCGATGGGCCCTGGCTTTGGGGGCGCAGCCTTCCAGGCCGCCTGTGATCTGGTCTTCAAGGGCCGCGAGCAGCCCAGTGGCTATACCGAGCCGTTGCTGCATGCCCATCGTCTGGCGCTCAAGGGCCAGTCCCAGACTTAGGCATTCACGGCAAATGTGGTTTGCTCAAAGGGCACAGATATGATGCAGTTTGATCGCAGGCGAATCGTCGGCGTCTAGGACGCCGGTGATCCGTGCTGAGAGTGCCCTGCAAAGACGGGGCACGACACATAAAACAGGAGGAGAGCGCGGCATGACCGATTCTAAAGTGGATCATGGCAATGCAAATTCGGTAGAGCCGGATGGTTCCCGCCGTAAGTTTCTGAAGAGCAGTCTTTCAGCCGCCGGCGGTATCGCGGCGGGCACGGCGGTCGTCGGTGCACCGTATGTGCACGCCCAGTCACCAATCGTGCTGAAAATGCAGACGGCCTGGGGCGGCGGCAATATCTGGAATGATTTCGCCCGAGAATACGTTGACCGCGTGCACAGCATGTCGGGCGGGCGGATACAGATCGATCTGCTCCCGGCTGGCGCCATTGTGGGAGCCTTCCAGGTCATTGACGCAGTCAGCGATGGAATCATCGATATCGGCCATGAAGTGCCGGTCTATTGGTACGGCAAAAATAACGCCGCTTCCCTGTTCGGCACCGGTCCGGTCTGGGGCGGCGATGCCAACAACATGATGGCCTGGTGGTATGCCGGGGGCGGCAAAGAGCTGTACCGCGAGCTCACTCAGGACATCATGGGTCTGAACGTGGTCGGCCAATTCGGCTTTCCGATGCCATCCCAGCCATTTGGTTGGTTCAAGAACAGTGATGTTACGTCGGTCGAGGATATCCAGGGCCTGAAATACCGGACCGTGGGTCTTGCCGCTGATCTGCTCAATGAGATGGGTATGTCCGTTGCCCAGCTCCCTGGTGGCGAGATTGTGCCAGCGATGGAGCGGGGCGTCATTGACGCCTTCGAATTCAACAACCCGTCGTCCGATAGTGATTTCGGTGCGCAGGATGTCGCGAAAAACTACTATCTGGGTTCCTACCATCAGGCCAGTGAGTCCTTTGAGTGGTTGTTCAACCGCGACATGCTCGAGAGTCTGGATGACGACCTGCAGGCGATCCTTCTGCATGCGGTCGAGGCGGCCTCAACGTCGAACACAGCCAGCGCGCTGGATCGGTATTCAGCGGACCTCGAGAGGATGCAGACCGAGTCCGGAGTGACCGTACATCGGACTTCTGACGAAATCCTCGCTGCACAGCTGGAGGCTTGGAGCACACTCATTCCGAAGCTGGAAGAGGACGACTTCATGCGCCGTGTCATGGAAAGTCAGAAAGCCTGGGTTGAGCGGACCGTGTTCTATGAGCTCATGAACCAGCCGGATCTGCAGCTTGCCTACGAGCACTTCTTCCCCGGCCGGCTGAACATGTAAAGCGGAGTGTCCGCCCAATGATCCGCCCTGGTCCCTCGACCGGGGCGGGTTTATGACGACCGGCTGGAAAAGAGTGATCCATGCTGCAGATCATCCGCACTATTGATCGATTCACGACCTGGGTCGGACGGAGTTTCGCCTGGCTGATCCTGCTCATGGCCTTTGGTATGGGTTATGAGGTGGTGTCGCGTTATCTCTTCAACGCGCCGACAGCCTGGGCCTACGATATGTCGTATATCCTGTACGGCACGCTGTTCATGGTTGGCGGGGCATACACGCTTTCGCGCAACGCGCATGTTCGAGGCGACTTTCTCTATCGGCTTTGGAAGCCACGGACCCAGGCAGCCGTCGAGTTAACGCTCTACTTTCTGTTCTTTTTTCCCGGCATCCTCGCGCTGGTGTTCTCTGGCTGGAAATATGCTTCCCGCTCCTGGCAGTACCTGGAAACGAGTACCTTTTCACCGGCCGGAATACCGATCTTTCATTTTAAGACGATGATGGTGGTGGGCGGCGTGCTGCTGCTTATTCAAGGCATTGCTCAGGTCTGCCGCTGCCTCGTTTGCCTTCGCACCGGAGAGTGGCCGGCCGACGTGAAGGATGTGACTGAATTGGAAGATCAGCTTCTCGAGACTGGCGGTGCGGATCACGCGGACAACGCTATGGACACCGCGCCTGACACAGGAGGCGAGGGACGATGACCGATCCTCAAATCGGGATCCTGATGTTGGGGATCTTCATTCTGTCGATCTTTCTGGGGTTTCCCATCGCGTTTACGCTGATGGCGCTGGGTATCGCCTTTGGCTATTTCGCTTATTTTGACTCAGGCCGGATGTGGCGTGCCTATGATCGCCTGGTCGAGCAGGGCGCTGAGGGCTGGGAGGTCTGGCAGGCTTATTTCGAAGGGTTTCTGAATAACCGCATTTTTGATCTGTTCGTCAACCAGACCTATTCGGTCATGGCGAACGAAGTGCTGACGGCGGTCCCCTTGTTTCTTTTCATGGGCTACATCGTCGAACGCTCCAACATTGTGGAGCGGCTCTTCTCCACGCTTTATATTGCGGCGCGACGAGTGCCCGGTGCCATGGGCGTGGCGGCGCTGATCACCTGTACGCTCTTCGCGACTGCGACCGGTATCGTCGGCGCGGTCGTGACATTGATGGGGTTGCTGGCGCTACCGGCGATGCTCAATGCGCGTTACAACAACGCATTTGCCTCGGGCGTCATTTGTGCCGGTGGTACCCTGGGAATCCTTATTCCGCCATCGATCATGCTGATTGTTTACGCAGCGGCAACGGGCACGTCGATCGTGCGGCTTTACGCCGGAGCGCTCTTCCCGGGACTGCTGCTGGCTGGTCTGTATATCAGCTATATCGTCATACGGAGTATCCTCCAGCCGTCAGTCGCACCTAAACCAACCGATGACGAGGTTGGGGACGTGCCATACAGCCGGCTACTGCTGATGATCCTGACGTCCTTTGTGCCCCTCGCGGTGCTCATCCTGGCCGTCCTCGGCTCCATCCTCTTCGGTCTGGCCACTCCGACCGAGGCCGCTTCGGCAGGCGCGCTGGGTGGGCTGGCGCTATCAGCGATCTATCGGGCGCTAACCTGGGATAAACTGCGGGATTCGGTTTATCTCACCCTCAAGACGACGGCCATGGTGTGCTGGCTTTTCGTGGGGTCCTGGACATTCTCGTCGGTATTTTCCTATCTAGGTGGCGAGCATCTCATTACAGAATTTGTGGTTGGGCTCGATCTCAATGTCATCACTTTCCTGATACTTGCTCAACTGATTATATTCCTGCTCGGGTGGCCGCTTGAGTGGTCAGAGATCATCATCATATTCGTGCCGATCTTTCTGCCGTTGCTGGACATTTTCGGCGTCGATCCGCTGTTCTTCGGGATCCTGGTCGCGCTTAACCTACAGACCTCATTCCTGACGCCACCGATGGCGATGTCGGCCTATTACCTCAAGGGGATCGCGCCACCGTCTGTGAATCTGGTGGACATTTTCAGAGGCTGTATGCCCTTCCTTTTCTTTGTACTCGTCGCGATGGTGGTGCTTTACGTGTTCCCGCAAATCGTCTTCTGGCTTCCGGATACTGTTTATGGTTGAGCGCGTAGAAATTGGAGACCCGGCGAGCCTCACGGTGTCGCAGATGGCCAGGTATCTGGCCGATGGGGCGTTGAGCAGCGAAACGGTTACCAAAGCCTGTCTGGCACGGATCGAGGCGATAGAGCCAAGTGTGCACGCGTGGGCCCATTATGATCCGCAGCGGGCGCTCATGCAGGCAAAAGAGGCCGATCGCCGGCGCGCAATGGGTTTGCCCCTCGGCCCACTTCACGGGGTTCCGATCGGCCTCAAGGACATCATTGATGCTCGCGGAATGCCGACCGAAAACGGCACATCACTGGATGCGGGGCAACGCCCTAACCAGGATGCGACGCTGACACAGCGTCTCCGTAACGCCGGCGTGGTGATCGTGGGGAAGACCGTTACCAGTGAACTGGCCTACTTTCATCCCGGGCCCACGACGAATCCTCACGATCCAGCACGTACGCCGGGTGGATCATCAAGCGGCTCCGCAGCGGCGGTCGCGGCCGGTATGGTGCCATTTGCCGTCGGTACTCAAACGAATGGTTCAGTCATACGCCCGGCTTCATACTGCGGCGTGGTTGGGTATAAGCCAAGCTTTGGTTCGGTGCCACGAACGGGTGTGCTAAAGGCTGCCCAGTCGCTTGATCAGGTTGGGTTTTTCGCCCGCAGTGTCGAGGATGCTGCCCTGGCTGCGACAGTGATGGGTCCGGATGGGCAGGATCGCGACTGTGACTTGAATCCGGGGCCGTTGCTGGACACGGCTTTGTCAGCGCCGCCGGTTACCCCTGACATTGCGATGGTCCACACGCCGTTCAGTGAGCGTCTTGAATCGGCGACAACCGAGGGGTTTGCAGAGCTGGTCGATCTGCTCGGTGAGCATGGCACGGAGGCGGCCCTGCCGGATTTATTCGGTCGTAGCGCGGGATGGCTCGCAACCATCATGGCCAGTGAGATGACGCGAAATCTCGGGCATTACTATGACCGCGATGCGGATCAACTGAGCGATGCGTTCGGCGCATTAATGGAGCAGGGCCGCAGCATCGCAGCAGTCGATTACCTCGCAGCCCGGGATATGCAGCCGGTTCTGCGCGAGGCCCTCGATCCCTTATTTGAGCGATTTGACGCAATCATTACCCCGGCGGCGCCGGGCGAGGCCCCCGCCGATCTGAGCACGACGGGTGATCCGATCTTCTGCTCGCTCTGGAGCTTGTGTGGGCTCCCAGCAATTACGCTGCCGCTTTTGACAGGCCCCAACAATATGCCGGTGGGTGTTCAGGTGGTCGGTGCTTACGGACAGGATGCACGGTTATTGAGAACGGCACGCTGGCTGCTGTTGCAGTGCAGCCCGGACGAGGAGACAGGCCAATGATGGATCGGGTTATGGCGGTGATCGCGTTACTGATGCTTGGCGCATTCCTGTTGGTGGTGCCGCTTTTCGTGCCGCACATCGATTTGATGATTGCGATGACTGGGTGCGCGGTGCTGGCTACATATGACATGTGGCGACATCTTGCCCTCAAAAGGCCCTAGCGGCCGATTCCGTCGTTCTGAAGGGGGTAATACAAACCCGGCTCATGGCCGGGTTTTGTCGCGGATCCGGGCACTCGATTACATCGTTGGCATCACGAACTGGCTGCCGCCGTCGCGCACGCCCTTTGGCCAGCGGCTGGTGATGGTCTTCATCTGGGTGTAAAAGCGCACCGCATCCGGCCCGTGGGCGTGGAGGATGCCAAAGCGCGACTGCTTCCAGCCACCGAAGCTGTGGAAGGCCATCGGCACCGGGATTGGTACATTGACGCCGACCATGCCCACTTCGACGCGCTCGCTGTAGGTTCGGGCGGCATCGCCGTCGCGAGTGAAGATGGCCGTGCCGTTGGCGTATTCGTGGCCATTGACGACGCCGAGGGCCTCTTCGAAGTCGGCGGCGCGGACCACGCTGAGGACGGGGCCGAAAATTTCTTCGCTGTGCACACGCATGCCCGGGCGGACGCGATCGAACAGCGAGCCGCCGATGAAGAACCCGTCGTTTCTATCGTCTCCCGGGAAATGGGCCCGCCGGCCATCAACGACAAGCTCGGCCCCTTCGGCAGTCCCGATATCGAGATAGCTGGCGACTTTGTCGCGGTGCTCGCGCGTGACCAGCGGACCCATTTCAGGCTCGGGCTTGCTGAGGCCGTCGCCAATGGTCAGGGTTTCGAGACGGGCCTTCAGGCCCGCCACCAGGCGATCAGCGGTCTCTTCGCCGACTGGAACGGCGACCGAGATCGCCATGCAGCGCTCACCGGCCGAGCCGTAGGCGGCGCCCATGAGGGCGTCCAGTGTCTGCTCAATGTCAGCATCGGGCATGACCACGGCATGATTCTTAGCGCCCCCGAGGGCCTGGACGCGCTTGCCGTGGGCCGATCCGGTGGAATAGATATATTGCGCGATCGGCGTGGAGCCCACGAAGCTGATGGCGCCAACCCGCGGATCGGTCAGCAGGACATCGACGGCCTCCTTATCACCGTTGACGACATTCAGAACGCCATCGGGCAGGCCCGCCTCCTTGAGTAGTTCCGCCAGCAGCATGCTGGCCGACGGATCCTTCTCGGAGGGTTTGAGGATAAAACTATTACCGCAGGCGAGCGCCACGGGCGCCATCCACAGTGGCACCATGACGGGAAAGTTGAATGGCGTGATGCCAGCACACACCCCCACGGGCTGCTGCATGGAGTGGCTGTCCACGCCGGTCCCGACGTTGGGCGAGTGCTCGCCTTTTATTAGATGCGGAATGCCGCAGGCGAACTCGACGACCTCAAGGCCGCGGACCACCTCGCCCCTGGCGTCGGAGAGGGTCTTGCCGTGCTCGCGGGTGATGCACTCAGCCAGCCGGTCGTGATTACGCTCGAGCAGTTCCTTGAAACGGAACATGACCCGCGCCCGACGCAGCGGAGGCGTGCTCCCCCACTCGACCTGCGCGGCGGTGACATTGGTGATGGCGTTTTCCACTTCATCGGCCGAGGCGAGCGCGACTGAATGAGTCCGCGCCCCTGTCGCAGGGTTGTAGACGGGGTGAGTACGGCCGCCCGAGGCACCGGCGACGGCTTCGCCGTTGATGAAGTGGCCAATCTCGCCCGTGGCGGTGGCGTCCTGGGATGCGGTGGCCATGGTCTCTCCTCTTATGGTCTTTTAACGCCGAGTGTAGCGACTCAGACCATGCGACGATAACCTTGTGTGCGATTAAAACAATTTGAGCGGGAGAGCCCGACATGACCACGATTACTCGACGCGGCGAGACCGTGCATATCAATGGTGACCTGCCGGTCATCGGGAGCGTGGCTCCGGATTTTAAACTGACCCGTAAGGACCTGAGCGATGTCTCTCTGGCGGACTACGCTGGCATGCGCAAGGTACTCAGCATTGTCCCCAGCTTGGATACACCGACCTGCGCGATGTCCGCGCGGCAGTTCAACCAGCGCGCGGCGGCGCTCGAGAACACCGTGGTGCTCAACATCTCTGCCGACTTGCCCTTCGCCATGGCGCGGTTCTGCGAGATCGAGGGCATCGAGGCCGTTGAGGCTCTGTCGATGATGCGCGACCGACGCTTTGCTACCGACTACGGCATCCTTCAGGTTGATGGCCCAATGGCGGGCCTCACCGCCCGCGCGGTCCTCGTGCTCGACACCCATGATGTCGTCGTCTACCGCGATCTTGTCCCCGAAATCCGCCAGGAGCCGGATTACGACGCGGCCCTGACGGCACTGGAGGCGGCGGGCTGATCGACGGGTGATTGCTCGCCCCGCCATTGTCGGCGGGTCCGCGTCCGCGTCATCGGGACTGTCATTCGAGCATAAAAAAACCCGGCCACATGGCCGGGTTTTCTGTCTCCGCCGGATGGCGGTGGCTCAGGCAGCCTGGTGGCTGCGCTGAGCCAGATCCCGCAGCACGTAGTGCAGGATCCCGCCGTTGCGGAAATAGCCCCACTCGGTGGGTGTGTCGATGCGCACCCGTGCCTCGAAGCTCTTCACCTCGCCATCCGGCGTCACTGCGCGGACGGTGACCGAATCCGGCTCTGAATCGAGGCTGCCGACGCTGAACGTCTCCTCGCCGGTCAAGCCAAGGCTTTCGGCATTCTCACCTTCGGAGAACTGCAGCGGAACCACGCCGAAGCCAACCAGGTTGGATCGGTGGATGCGCTCGTAGCTCTCGGCGATGACGAAGCGGACGCCCAGCAGCGCAGTGCCCTTGGCCGCCCAGTCACGGCTCGAGCCCGTGCCGTACTCCTTGCCGGCCAGCACGACGAGCGGGGTGCCCTGCTCTTTGTAGCGCATCGCGGCATCGAAGATCGAGGTCTGCTCGCCGGTGGGGAAGAACGTGGTCCAGCTGCCCTGCGTTCCGGGTGCCAGCTGGTTTTTCAGCCGCACGTTGGCGAAGGTGCCGCGCATCATGACCTCGTGGTTGCCACGCCGGGAGCCGTAGCTGTTGAAGTCCTGCGGCAGGATACCCAGCGAGCGCAGATATTCACCGGCGGGGCTGTCCGCCTTGATGGCGCCGGCCGGGGAGATGTGGTCGGTGGTGATTGAATCGCCGACCTTCACCAGGCAGCGTGCCTGCTTGATCTCTGAGATATCCCCTGGCTCCATGTCCATGCCCTCGAAGTAGGGGGGGTTGCGGACATAGCTCGAATCCGGCCACTCGTAGGTCTGGCCTTCCGGTGCCGGCAGCTCGCGCCAGGTCTTCGACCCTTCGAACACGTTGGCGTACTGCTCGCGGTACATCTTGTAGTTGATGTACTCCTCGATGATGTCCGAGATCTCTTTCTGGCTGGGCCAGATATCCTTGAGATACACCGGATTGCCATCGGCGTCGTACTCGAGGGGATCGTGGGCGATGTCCTTGGCGACGCTGCCGGCGAGGGCATAGGCCACCACCAGCGGCGGCGAGGCCAGATAGTTGGCCGGCACGTCCGGATGGATGCGGCCCTCAAAGTTCCGGTTGCCCGACAGCACGCCGGCGACATTCAGATCGCCCTCGCGGATGGCCTCACTGATCGGCTCGGGCAGAGGCCCGGAGTTGCCGATGCAGGTGGTGCAGCCAAATCCGACCACGTCAAAGCCGAGTGCCTGGAGCGGCTCCATCAGCCCGGCCTCGCCGAGATAGGCCGGCACCACCTGCGAGCCAGGCGCGAACGAGGTCTTCACCCACGGCTTGCTGGTCAGGCCGCGCTCGCGGGCCTTCTTGGCGACCAGCCCCGCGGCTACCAGCACGGCCGGGTTGGAGGTGTTGGTGCAGGAGGTGATCGCGGCGATGACGACATCGCCGTGCTTGAGCATGAACTCCTCCCCCTCGTTGTTGACCTTGATGGCGCCCTTCTCATGCCAGAGCGCCTGACCCGGGGCCGTGGAGCCGCCCTCGCCCTCGAAGCGGGCTTCTTCGGCATCGGGCATGGTGCCGCGAGCGGTGAGCTCCTCTTCGAGGTACTCGAGGAAGGCCGACTTGGCATTCGTCAGCGGGATCCGGTCCTGCGGCCGGCGCGGACCGGCGATGCTGGGTACGACGTCGCCCAGATCGAGCTCGACCACGTCGGTATATTCCGCCTCGCGCGAGCCGGTCTCGCGCCACATGCCCTGCTCGCGGGCATAGGCCTCGACCAGGTCGATGGTTTCCTGGTCACGCCCTGAGACGCGGAGATACTCGATGGTCTCCTTGTCGATCGGGAAAATGCCACAGGTCGCGCCGTACTCCGGCGCCATGTTGCCGATGGTCGCGCGGTCGGCGAGGGGCAGATTGTCGAGGCCGTCGCCGAAGAACTCGACGAACTTGCCGACGACGCCCTTCTTGCGGAGCTGCTCGGTCACGGTCAGGACCAGATCGGTGGCGGTCGCGCCTTCCCGCAGCTCGCCGCTGAGACGGAACCCGATCACTTCGGGGACCAGCATGGTGATGGGCTGGCCGAGCATGGCGGCCTCGGCCTCAATGCCGCCCACGCCCCAGCCCAGCACGCCAAGCCCGTTCACCATCGTGGTGTGGGAGTCGGTGCCGACCAGCGTGTCGGGGTAGGCCTGGGTGCCGTTTTCGGTTTCCTTGGTGAATACGCCCTTGGACAGGTACTCGAGGTTGACCTGATGCACGATGCCGGTGCCGGGCGGAACCACGCGGAAGTTGGAGAAGGCCTTCTGACCCCAGCGCAGGAACTTGTAGCGCTCCTCGTTGCGCTTGAACTCGATCTTGCTGTTGAGATCGAGCGCATTGGACGTGCCGAAGTGATCCACCATGACCGAGTGGTCGATGACCAGATCCGCCGGCTCAAGGGGGTTGATCAGGTCGGGATTGCCGCCCAGGCGTTTCATCGCATCGCGCATCGCCGCCAGGTCCACGACGGCCGGCACACCGGTGAAGTCCTGGAGCACGACTCGCGCCGGCATGAATGACACCTGGTTGCCGGGCCCGCCATGCGGATCCCACTCAGCGATGGCCTTGATCTGCTCGGGACCGATGTTCTTGCCGTCCTCCTTGCGCAGCTGATTCTCGAGCAGCACCTTCAGCGAGAATGGCAGCCGGTCGATGTCGTACTGATCCCTGAGCGCGTCGAGGCGGTAGATCTCGTACTGCTTGCCCTTGACGTCCAGTGTCCCGCGGGCATTGTAGCTATTGCTCATGACTTCCTCCCGGAATCGGCGTGCGCATCGTGCACGTCCTTTGTGTGGGGTCCGTCGACCCGTGTGAATCCATTATTTTACATGACCCGGCCGCCATGAGCATGCACTTTCAGCGACGCACGCCGGGGGTCACGCCGCGGCCTTCAGGGTCCGGGCCGTCTCGATGAGGGCACGACGCCCGAGCACCAGGCGCAGTCGGCCGCCGCCGTTCATCTGCCAGAGTCCCGCCGCCCGGATGGCCGCCAGCAGCAGGGCCCGGATCAGTGCCGCGTTGCGGCTGTCCTGCAGGTGGTGGGCATGTCCCTGGACCATGATCCGGGGCCTCAGCGGGCTGATGTGCTCGCTGTACAGGTCGCCCAGATGGTGGATGACGCTGTCATGGTCAATCTGGCCGAAATAATCCGCCTGGTGGCGCGTGCGCTCAAGTCCGGCGGCGAGGGCGGTCAGGCGGGCGCGGTCGCGACGCAGCCGCCGTTCCAGCTGCAGGACGGCGACCAGATAGCGCGTCAGGTGCATGGACTGCGGTTGGGCGAGATGGCTGATCAGCAGATCCAGCCCCCGCCGCAGCGAGGCATCGCCGCCGTAAAGGCCGGTCACGGAGCCGCTGTAATCGCCCAGCAGTCCGCTCAGGCAGGTGCGGGTGGCGTCGGCATCGTGCTGACCGCGGTCGGCGATATCGCGCACCCCGTCCAGCGCCTGAAAAACCGCTGCCATCGCCGCGGCGCGGGCTTGCTCAGGCGACGCCAAGGATCGGGCTCCCCGCAGCCGGCAGCCGCGTCTGGATGATGCCGCCGCCCAGACACAACGCTCCGTCATAGACCACCACCGACTGACCCGGGGCCACCGCCCGCTGGGGTTGATCAAAGTCGAGCCGCCGGCGACCGTCGTCCAGCGGTGTCAGCCAGCCCGGCTGATCCACCTGACGATGTCGCAGCCGGGCAGTGCAGCGGATCGGCCCCATCGGGCCGCGACCATCCACCCACTGCCACTGGTCGGCGATCAGCCCGTCGTTCTGCAGCGCCGGGTGGTCATGGCCCTGCACCACGATCAGCCGGTTGCGGGCCATGTCCTTGTCGGCGACGTACCAGGGCAACCCGGGGTGCGCGGCACTGCCGCCGAGATTGAGGCCACGGCGCTGGCCCAGCGTGTAGAAGGCGAGGCCGTTGTGCTCGCCCAGGGTTTCGCCGTCCAGTGACACGATCGGCCCGGGGCGGCGATCGATGTAGCGCCCGAGGAATCCCTGGAAGTCGCGCTCGCCGATAAAGCAGATGCCGGTGCTGTCGGGTTTGTTGAAGTTCTCGAAGCCGGCCTCGTCGGCGAGCCGCCGCACCTCGGGCTTGGTGCGCCCGGCGAGCGGAAACAGTGCGGCCTCGAGCTGGGTCTGGCCCAGCGTGTACAGAAAATACGTCTGATCCTTATCGGCATCGGCGGCGCGCTCGAGCGTGCGTGCGCCCGGCTCGCCCCCCACCCGGGCGTAGTGGCCGGTGGCCACCGCATCGGCACCCAGACGCCGGGCATGGTCAAGAAACGCCCGGAACTTGATACGCTGGTTGCACAGAATGTCGGGGTTCGGGGTTCGGCCGGCCTGGAACTCGCGCAGACAGTGGTCGAACACCTCGGTGCGGTACTCGGCGGCAAAGTTCGCCCGATGCAGCGGGATACCGAGCGTATCCGCCACCTGGCGGGCGTCGGCGAAATCGGCCTCGGCGGTGCAGTGGGTGTCGGTATCGTCGTCTTCCCAGTTCTTCATGAACAGGCCCTCGACCCGGTAGCCCTGTGCCTTGAGCAGCCAGGCACTGACCGCGGAGTCGACACCGCCCGACAGACCGACAATGACGTGTGATGTGTGCTGCATGCTGAAATAATAACACTGGCGATGCGGGATGGACCTTTTACTCGCGGGTCAGTGTCCTCATATCCGTACAGGTAGCCTTGGGATGATCGGTTGATGACTGAAGAGAACGATCCGAAACGCGACGACGATTTATCGGTCGAAGAAGCTGAGCCGACGGTCAAGCAACCGCCGCTCTACCGCGTCGTGTTGCTCAACGACGACTACACGCCGATGGAGTTCGTGGTGGAAGTGCTCCAGACGTTTTTCCGCATGGACCGTGAGCAGGCCACGCAGGTGATGCTCCACGTCCATACCCGGGGCAAGGGCGTCTGCGGGGAGTTCAGCCGCGACGTGGCCGAAACCAAGGTGGATCAGGTCAATGACTATGCACGCGACAATGACCACCCATTGATGTGCACGCTCGAGCCGGCCTGAGGGGCCGACCGGACCTGGGGTGACCGGGTTTTCCCAACAAGATTGCAAGTGAGATAGCGATGCTGAGCAAAGAGCTGGAATTCACGTTGAACCTCGCCTTCAAGGAAGCGCGTGACAAGCGTCATGAGTTCCTTACCGTGGAGCATCTTCTGCTCGCGCTGACCGACAACCCGGCGGCGCTCGAGGTGCTGCGTGCCTGCGAGGCCGATCTCGAGAGCCTGCGACAGGATCTTGAGGCGTTCCTCGACGAAACGACGCCGCTGCTGCCGGCCAACGACAACCGCGAGACACAGCCGACGCTGGGCTTCCAGCGGGTCCTGCAGCGGGCGATCCTGCATGTCCAGTCGTCCGGGAAGAAGGAAGTGAGCGGCGCCAACGTGGTGGTCGCGATCTTCAGCGAACAGGAGTCGCAGGCGGTGTATTTCCTCCACAAGCAGAACATCTCGCGGCTGGATGCGGTGAATTTCCTGTCCCACGGGATCTCGAAGAACGGCAACGAGGAAGGCGGCGACGAGTCCGAGCCCTCCCGCGAGGAGAGCGAGACCACCGAGGATGGCGAGAGCAGCAATCCGCTTGAGAGCTTTGCCACCAACCTCAACACGCGGGCCCGGCAGGGCCGGACCGATCCGCTGATCGGCCGCAAGTTCGAGGTTGAGCGCACCATCCAGATCCTCTGCCGCCGGCGCAAGAACAACCCGCTGTACGTCGGCGAGGCCGGTGTGGGCAAGACCGCCATTGCCGAGGGGCTGGCCAAGCTGATCGAGGACGGCGATGTGCCGGAGGTGCTCGCCGACGCGACGATCTACTCGCTCGACATGGGCGCGCTGGTGGCCGGCACCAAGTACCGCGGCGACTTTGAGAAGCGCCTGAAGGGGCTGCTCGCGCAGCTCAAAAAGCAGAAGCACGCGATCCTTTTCATCGACGAGATCCACACCATCATCGGCGCTGGATCGGCGTCTGGTGGCGTCATGGACGCGTCCAATCTGCTCAAGCCCATGCTGGCGAGCGGCGAGCTCAAGTGCATCGGCTCGACCACCTATCAGGAATTCCGGGGCGTCTTTGAAAAGGATCGGGCGCTGGCCCGGCGGTTCCAGAAGATCGATGTGGCCGAGCCCACGGTCGACGAGACGGTCCAGATCCTGCGCGGGCTCAAGGACCGGTTCGAAAAGCACCATGGCGTGCGCTTCACGAACCCCGCGCTCGAGTCGGCGGCGGAGCTGGCGGCGAAGTACATCAGCGACCGCTTCTTGCCCGACAAGGCCATCGACGTGATCGACGAAGCGGGTGCCAATCTGCGCCTGCTGCCGCCGTCGAAGAAGAAAAAGACGGTCAGTGTCTCGGATGTGGAGACGATCATCGCCAAGATCGCGCGGATTCCACCCAAGCGGGTGTCCACATCGGACATGCGTCTGCTCGAGACCATCGAGAAGGATCTCAAGCGGACCATCTTCGGTCAGGACGAGGCCATCGATACGCTGGCGACCACCATCAAGATGTCCCGGGCCGGACTGCGCGACACCGGCAAGCCGGTGGGCAGCTTCCTGTTCGCTGGGCCGACCGGCGTCGGCAAGACCGAGGTCACCCGTCAGCTGGCCGAGACCATGGGCATCAACCTGATCCGGTTCGACATGTCGGAGTACATGGAGCGGCACACGGTCTCGCGCCTGATCGGAGCGCCGCCGGGGTATGTCGGCTTTGACCAGGGCGGTCTGCTGACCGAGGAAGTGCTCAAGCATCCGCACTCGGTGGTGCTGCTCGATGAGATCGAAAAAGCCCATCCGGATGTGTTCAATCTGCTGCTGCAGGTGATGGATCACGGCTCGTTGACGGATAACAATGGCCGTCATGCGGACTTCCGCAATGTGATCCTGGTGATGACCACCAACGCCGGAGCCGAGGAGCAGAGCCGGCGTACGATCGGCTTCACGCCGCAGGATCAGAGCAGTGATGCCATCGAGGTCATTCGCAAGCAGTTCACGCCCGAGTTCCGTAACCGGCTGGATGCCATCATTCAGTTCAATGGGCTGGCACCGGAGGTGATTCAGCGGGTGGCGGACAAGTTCATCCGCGATCTGCGCCATCAGCTGGCCCAGAAGCGGGTCACGCTGGATGTCAGCGATCCGGCCCGCAACTGGCTCGCTGAGCAGGGCTATGATCCCAAGATGGGTGCACGGCCAATGGCCCGCCTGATTCAGGACAAGCTCAAGCGGGCCCTGGCGGACGAACTGTTATTCGGCAAGCTGACGAATGGCGGGCATGTCCGGGTCGATCTGGATGAGACCGGCGAGTCGCTCGCGTTTCAGATCGACACGCCCGAGCCGGTCGAGTAGGCCGGCTCAGCGGGCCCGGAAGACGATGCGCCCCTTGTTGAGGTCATAGGGGGTCAGTTCGACGGTCACTTTGTCGCCGCGCAGGATCCGGATGTAGTGCTTGCGCATCTTGCCGGATATGTGGGCGGTGACGACGTGGCCGTTCTCGAGCTCGACACGAAACATGGTGTTGGGCATCACCTCGGTGATCGTGCCCTGCATGCGGATGTTCTCTTCCTTCGCCATTCAGCCTTTACTCTTCCTGATAAAACGCCTGATTCTACCCGAGGCGGGGTCGTTCACCAATCGCCGCAGGCCTCAGCCCTCGGCGATCCAGCCCTGGGGTGACAGCCGCTCGTGGGGGTGGAAGCCGGTTTTATAGTCCATCCCCGGGCAGCCGGCAATCCAGTAGCCCAGATAAAGCCAGTCGCGCTGGCGACGCCGCGCCTTCTCGATCTGTAGCAGGATGGCCAGCGTCCCCAGGCCGCGATGGGTGAGTTCGGGTTCGTAGAACGTATAGACCGCCGAAAAGGCCGCGCCGGTGTCGTCGGTGACGGCGACCCCCAGAAGCTGGTCACTGCCGGTCTGGCGCATCTCGAGAAATGCCGTGGGGCACCATTCCGAGGTCAGGTACTGCCAGTACAGATCGGCGTCGGCATCATCCATGCCGCCGCCGGGGTGCCGGGCCGATACGTAGCGGCTATAGAGCACGAAGTGTTCGGCGGAATAGCGAAAGCCCACGTCGCGCAGGTAGACATCGGCATTGTCGCGGCGGCAGCGCCGGTGCCGGCGCCGCGGCTGGAAGCGCGCCACGGGGATGCGAATGCTCTGGCACAGCTGACAGCCGGGGCAGGCATTGCGGTAGAGATGCTCGCCACCACGCCGGAAGCCCTGGGCGAGCAGGGCGTCGTAGAGCTCGGCGGTGGGGGTGAGCCGCGGATCGACAAAGTCGAACTGCGAGGGCCGGTCATGGAGGTAGGGGCAGGGCCGGTAGCCCGTGCCGAACAGGCGGATCGATTGCGTCGGGGCGTCAGAGGCGGTCATCAGCCCCGCCAGTGACGCGTGACGTCTTCGCGCTCGATGGACAGCGTCCACGGCCCGAGGCGCGTGGCAGCGCGCTGGCTGGCGGCCAGCTGCAGCAGAAACCGTCGCCGGGGCAGTGTCTCGGCCCCCAGGCTCAGCAGATGGTCGGTGGGCATCTGGCAGTCAAGGAAATCGAACTGCCAGATATCCAGCTGGCAGAGCAGCCAGGCCAGCGCGATCTTGCTGCCGTTGGTGGCATGACTGAACATCGACTCACCAAAGAACGCGCGACCGGTGGATACTCCGTAGAGACCGCCAATGAGGCGATCATCGCGCCAGATTTCGATGGAGTGGGCAAGCCCGCGCTCATGCAGCCGGCAATAGGCATCGGCCATTTCCGGGGTTATCCAGGTGCCCGGCTGATCAAGCCGCGGCGCGGCGCAGGCGGCCACTACCGCTTCGAAGGCGGTATCCAGTGAGACATGGTGGTCGCGCCGGCGGAGTTGCCGCTGCAGTGACCGGCTGACGTGGAATCGTGCCGGGACGATGATCGCGCGCGGGTCAGGGCTCCACCATAGAATGGGCTCGCCGGGCGAATACCAGGGAAAAATCCCGCGTCGATAGGCCGACTCGAGGCGTTGCGGCGACAGCGTCGCACCAATGGCCAGCAGGCCTTCCGGGTCGGTCATGGCGCTGTCCGGGTCGGGCAGCGGCGTTGTCTCGTCGTCCGGCGCAAGCCAGGGAATGGGCAGTCGGGGCTCAGCCACGCGGCAGGGTTTCCAGTACGTCGGCGCGGTAGGGGCCTTCGGCAGTGAGGGTGTCGGCGTATTCGGCAACCGCTGGTCGCTCGCGGGCAAGAAAGTCGTCCACCGCCGCCTGAAATCGGTCGTCGCGCAGATGATGCGCCGAATGGGTCAGCACCGGCAGGAATCCCCGCGCCACCTTGTGCTCCCCCTGGGCGCCGGGTTCGAACCGATCCATGCCTTCGCGGATGCAGTACTCGATGCCCTGGTAGTAACAGGCTTCGAAGTGCAGATCGTCATACTCCGCGGCGGCCCCCCAGTAGCGCCCATAGAGCGTGTCGTCGCTGCGCAGGCAGATCGCCGCGGCCACCGGCTCGTCGTCCGCCTCGGCCACGAAGGCCACGAGCCGGTCACCGAGTTGATCGCTGAGTTCGACAAAGCAGTCCCGGGTGATGACCGGCCGATTGCCGTGGGCGAGGAACGTATCGACGTAGAAACCGTGCAGGGCGGTCCAGAGCTCGGGCGACATCTCATCGCCGTGCAGCGTGCGCAGGGTCAGACCCTGTTCGTCCACCCGGCGGCGCTCGCGGCGGATGTTCTTGCGCTTTTTGGCATTCAGACCGCCGAGAAAGTCATCAAAGTCGTGGTAGCCGGCGTTGCGCCAGTGATACTGACAGCCATCCCGGCGCGAGTAGCCCGCCGCCTCCAGTTCAGCCATGTCAGCGTCGTTGGCGAACAGCCAGTGGACCGAACTGATGTCGAGGGCGTCCACCACCTGCCGGGCTCCGTCGGCGAGTGCCTGACGCGCCCCCTCCACCGGGTAGTCGCCGTTGATCAGCATGCGCGGGCCGTTCACCGGGCTGTAGGGCACCGCGATGATCAGCTTGGGGTAGTAGTCGAGGCCGTTGCGCTCATAGGCATGCGCCCAGGCGAAGTCGAATACGAATTCGCCCCATGAATTGCCCTTGAGGTAGGCCGGCGCCGCGGCGACGAGTGTGTCGCCGTCTTCGAGGACCAGGTGATGCGGAACCCAGCCATTGTCCGCTGAGACCGCCCCGTGGCGTTCGAGGGCCGCCAGGAATTCATGCCGCAGGAACGGGTTGTCGGTTCCCGTCAGCGCATTCCACCGCGCCGGCGCGATTTCGTCGATGGCCGATAAAGCTCTGATTTGCATGTCTGGACAGACCACGGTAAGCACCCGGAAGTGCCCACACCCATCGCTGCGAAAGGTCGACCGCCTACTGTACACTCAACGCCATGGCAGGCAAGACAACCGCACGGCGACTGACCGCGCCCGGCAGTCAGCACATCAGTCGGGTTCTCCGGGAGGCGGCCCTGCTGTTGCTGATGGCGGTGGCCGGTTTCCTGATGCTCTCGCTGCTGACGTACATGCCGGCCGACCCGGGCTGGAGTCAGTCCGGGCCGAGCCGCGGTGTCGGTAACGCCGGCGGTGTGGTCGGCGCCTACTGGGCCGATCTCAGTCTCTACCTTTTTGGTTACCTCGCCTACCTGTTCCCCGTGCTGCTCGGCCTGCTGGCCACCCTCGTCTATCGCTGGCAGCGGCGTGACGGCGCCGTTCACTGGGGCATCATCGGGGTGCGGGTGGCCGGCTTCGTGATCACCCTGCTCGCCGGTGCGGCCGTGGCCCGCCTGCACATCGAGCCGGTGGCCGGCACCGTGCCGCTCAGTTCGGGGGGTGTGCTGGGCAATCTGGTCGGCGACTGGGGGCGCGAGGCCTTCAGCTTTACCGGTGCCACGCTGCTGGCGCTGGCGGTGTTTCTGGCCGGGGTGACGCTGTTCACGGGGCTGTCGTGGATCTCGCTCATGGATCGGCTGGGTCAGCTGGTGCTGGCCCAGGGCAAATACCTGCTGGCGCTGCAGAGCGGAATCACCGCGCTGCGCTCGGCCGGCTCGCGGCAGGCCGCCCGCTACGCCGAGCGGCGCCGTGACCGCCAGCGCCAGAAGCCCGCCATCGCGGCACCGGCCCCCGCGTCACCGGCGCCCGCCGCGCCTGCGCCCAAGTCCGCGCCGGCGCGGGCGGCGAGTGGCAATCGGGCCGAACAGCGCCAGCTTTTTGAGACGCCGCCGCCCAATGGTGGCCATCCGCCGGTGTCACTGCTGGACTCGCCCCAGGCCGAGCAGCCCGGTTACAGCCACGAGGCGCTCGAGGCGATGTCCCGGCTGGTTGAGACCAAGCTGGGGGATTTCGGTGTCGAGGTGGAGGTGGTCGCCGTTCAGCCCGGTCCGGTGATCACCCGTTTCGAGCTCAAGCCCGCGGCCGGGGTGAAAGTCAGTCAGGTCAGCAATCTGTCCAAGGACCTGGCACGCGCCCTGTCGGTGACGGCGGTGCGGGTGGTGGAAGTCATTCCCGGCAAGTCGGTGGTGGGGCTCGAGATCCCCAACGAGCATCGTCAGGTCATCGCGCTGTCCGAGATCATTCGGGCGGATGCCTTCGAGAAGGCCGATTCGCCCCTCACGCTGGCGATTGGCAAGGACATCGGTGGTTATACCCAGGTGGTCGACCTCGCCAAGATGCCGCATCTGCTGGTGGCCGGCACCACCGGCTCGGGCAAGTCGGTGGGCATCAACGCCATGATCATCAGCATGCTCTATAAAAACGCCCCCGAGCAGGTGCGCATGATCATGATTGATCCGAAAATGCTCGAGCTCTCGGTGTATGACGGCATCCCGCACCTGCTGGCGCCGGTAGTCACGGACATGAAGGAGGCGGCGAATGCGCTGCGCTGGTGTGTCGGCGAGATGGAGCGACGCTATCGCGTGATGTCGGCGCTGGGTGTGCGCAATATCGGCGGGGCCAACCGCCGGATCCGCGAGGCGCGGGATCGTGGTGAGCCGCTCACTGATCCGCTCTGGAACCTCGGGGGCGACCGGGTCGAGCCGACGCTGGATGGCGAGGCGCCGCAACCCCCGGTGCTCGAGCCCATGCCCTACACCGTGGTGGTGGTCGATGAATTCGCCGACATGATGATGATGGTCGGCAAGAAGGTCGAGGAGCTCATCGCGCGCCTGGCGCAGAAGGCCCGTGCTGCCGGCATTCATCTGATCCTGGCCACCCAGCGGCCGTCGGTGGACGTCATCACCGGGTTGATCAAGGCGAATATCCCCACGCGGATGGCCTTTCAGGTGTCCTCGCGGGTGGATTCGCGCACCATCCTTGATCAGATGGGGGCGGAGTCCCTGCTCGGGCATGGCGACATGCTGTACATGGGGCCCAGCAGTCGCGGCCTGCCCGAGCGGGTGCACGGCGCATTCGTCTCGGATGCCGAGGTGCATCGGGTGGCCGAGCATCTCAAGCAGAGCGGCTCGCCGGACTATGTCGACGGGATTCTGGACGAGGGCGGCGGGGACGCCGCCGGCGTCGGCGCCCTGCCGGGTGAAATGAACGCGGCCGGCGGCGAGTCGGACCCGCTCTACGACCAGGCGGTGCGAATCGTCACCGAGACCCGCAAGGCCTCGATCTCGGGGGTTCAGCGACGCCTCAAGGTGGGCTATAACCGCGCGGCCCGCCTGGTCGAGGAAATGGAGGCGGCCGGCATCGTCGGACCGCTACAGGCCAATGGCTCGCGCGAGGTGATCGCGCCACCACCGCCGGGGGATTGATGGACCGCAGAATCGACAACAGGATCCGGGGCTGCCTGATGGCCGTGCTCGGCGCCTGCGCAGCGCTGGCTGGCACAGCCGTGGCCGAGCCCGATACACCCACGCCGCTGGACCGGCTGGCGGCGTATTTCGAGTCGGTGGAAACCCTCGAGGGTGAGTTCCGCCAGACCACCCGTGACGAGGCCGGTACCGTGGTGGAAGAGGCCGCCGGGTCGTTTGTCATGGCCCGCCCCCAGCGCTTCATCTGGGACTACGACAAGCCCTGGGAACAGCTCATCGTGGCCGATGGCGAGCAGCTCTGGGTGCACGATGTCGCCCTCGAGCAGGTGGTGGTCCGGCCGCTGGACGACGCCCTGGGGGTGGGCGCCGCGCAGCTGCTGAGTGGCGATTTCGCCAACCTGAAAGACAATTTCGACCTGTCGGTGACCGACGACGGCCGGATTCGGATGCGACCCACCGATCCGGCGTGGAATTTCCAGCGCGTGCATCTCACGCTTGATCACGGAGTGCCCGCCATCATCGAGGTCCAGGATGGCATGGGCCAGCGCGTGAGCGTTGAACTGCTCGCCATCGAGCGCAATCCAGACGTTGACTTTGAGCGTTTCGAATTTGAACCGCCCGAGGGCGTGGATGTGATGCAGGGCGCATGATCGACCGCACCCGTCCGCTGGCCGACCGCATGCGGCCGCGCCATGCGGATGAATTCGCCGGCCAGTCGCACCTGTTGGCCCCGGGTCGGCCGCTGGGGGAGGCGCTGGCGGCTGGCCGGCCGCACTCGATGGTCCTGTGGGGACCGCCGGGCACTGGCAAGACAACGCTGGCACGGATGGTCGCGACAGCGGCGGATGCGGAGTTTCTGACCCTCTCCGCAGTCATGGCCGGGGTCAAGGATATCCGCGAGTCGGCGGCCCGCGGTCGGGCCAACCGCGAGGCCGGACGTCAGACCCTGCTGTTCGTCGACGAGGTGCATCGCTTCAACAAGGCCCAGCAGGATGCCTTTCTGCCGTATATCGAGGACGGCACGCTCCTGTTCATCGGTGCCACCACTGAAAACCCCTCGTTCGAGCTCAACAACGCGCTGCTCTCCCGGGTGCGTGTCTACGTGCTGCGTACCCTCGAGCCCGAGGCCATCGGCCGGTTGATCGATGCCGCCATGGGGGATGCCGAGCGCGGCCTCGGGGATACGCCCCTGCAGCTCGACCCCGCGGCGCGCGAGGCACTGACCCAGCTGGCCGACGGTGATGCCCGCACGGCGCTGAGCCTGCTGGAGGTGGCCGCGGACCTGGTGGGCGACGACGGGGTCATCGGTGTGGACCGGGTCCGCGAGGCGGCGGCCGGCGGCCGGGCGCGCTTTGACAAGGGCGGTGATGCCTTCTACGACCTCATTTCGGCCCTGCACAAATCGGTGCGTGGCTCGGCACCCGACGCCGCACTGTACTGGTACGCGCGCATGCTCGAAGGCGGCTGCGATCCGCTGTACATCGCCCGTCGGGTGGTGCGCATGGCCTCGGAAGACATTGGCAATGCGGATCCGCGTGCCCTGCAGGTGGGCCTCGATGCGTGGCAGGCCCAGGAGCGGCTGGGCTCACCCGAGGGCGAACTGGCGATCGCCCACGCCATCACTTACATGGCCTCGGTGCCCAAGAGCAACGCCGTGTACAGCGCCTTCAACCAGGCCATGGCCGATGCCCGCAGCGAGGGGTCGCTCGAGGTGCCGGTGCATCTGCGCAATGCCCCCACCCGGCTGATGAAATCCCTCGGCTATGGGCATGCCTATCGGTATGCCCACGAAGAGCCCCACGGCTACGCCGCCGGTGAGCAGTACCTGCCCGATGCACTGGCGGGGCGGCGCTACTACCAGCCTACCGAGCGTGGCCTCGAGCGCCGCATCGCCGACCGACTGGCATGGCTGGCCGAGCTGGATGAGGCGGCGGGGCGGCGCTGATTGGCTACGATGGCCATCGGGTTTCGCGTACACTTCGGCGGTCTTCTCGAGGAAGAGTCAGGCGATGGCGTTTGTCGGTGAATATCTGGCGGTAGCCAGTGGCGGGGCGATTGGCGCGGCACTGCGCTACGGCGCCACGGCGGCGGTCCACGGCGTGCTGCCCCGGGCCTTTCCCTGGGGGACGCTGGCGGTGAACGTGGTCGGCAGCCTCCTGATCGGGGTGGCCTTCGTCCTGCTTGTGGAGCGGAGTCTGCCCGGCTCAAGCCTGCGGCTTTTCTTTGCCGTTGGCGTGCTGGGGGCGTTCACCACGTTTTCAACCTTCTCGCTGGACACCATCGCGCTGTACGAGGCCGGTGCCGGTCTGCAGGCGGCGGCCTATGTTCTGGCGAGCGTGACCACCTGCCTGCTGGCAACGCTCACGGGCATTCTCATCACCCGCAGTTTCTAGGACACGAGCCAATCGATGCTTGATCAAAAAACCCTCCGGCAGAATCCTGACGCGGTGGCCGAGCAGCTGGCGCGGCGCGGTCATGCCTTTGATGCCGAGCACTATGCCGGGCTCGAGGCGCGGCGCCGCGAGCTGCAGTCGCGCACCGAATCCCTCCAGCACGAGCGCAATGCCCAGTCGCGCGCGATCGGTCAGGCCAAGCAGGCCGGCGAGCCGGTGCAGCCTCTACTGGATGCGGTCGCTGATCTGGGTGAGGCGCTCAAGACCGCCCAGTCCGAGCTCGAGACCCTGCAGGCCGAGCTGCGCGCCATCCAGCTGGGACTGCCCAACCTGCCCCATGACACGGTGCCGCCCGGTCGCGACGAGGCGGACAATATCGAGGTCCGACGCTGGGGCACGCCGCCGTCCTTCGACTTCGAGGCCCGCGATCATGTCGAGCTCGGCGAGGCGCTGGGTGGCGGACTGGATTTTGCCGCGGGGGCAAAGCTCTCGGGGGCGCGTTTCGTGGTCATGCGCGGGGGCGTTGCAAGGCTGCACCGGGCACTCGCGCAGTACATGCTGGACGTGCATACCGAGCAGCATGGCTATCACGAAACCTATGTCCCCTACCTGGTGGGCGAAGAGGCGTTGACCGGGACCGGGCAGCTGCCCAAGTTTGATGAGGATCTGTTCTCCATCGCCGGGTTCGAGCCGTCGCTGCGGCTGATTCCCACCGCCGAGGTGCCGCTCGCCAACCTGGCGGCCGGCGAGATCATCGAGGCCGATCAACTGCCATTGGGCTATGTCTGTCACAGCCCCTGTTTTCGTTCCGAGGCCGGCTCCTACGGGCGTGATACCCGCGGCATGATCCGCCAGCATCAATTCGACAAGGTCGAGCTGGTGCAGCTGACCCGTCCGGATGATTCCTACGCGGCCCTCGAGCGGCTGACCCGGCATGCCGAGATCATCCTGCAACAGCTCGCACTGCCGTATCGTGTGGTCACGCTCTGTGGCGGCGACATGGGCTTCGCGGCCGCCAAGACCTACGACATCGAAGTCTGGCTGCCCGGTCAGGCGAGCTACCGGGAGATCTCCTCCTGCAGCAATACCGAGGCTTTCCAGGCGCGCCGCATGCAGGCGCGCTGGCGTCACCCCGATACCGGTCGTCCCGAGCCGTTGCACACCCTGAACGGCTCGGCGCTGGCGGTAGGGCGTTGCCTGGTGGCGGTGCTCGAGAACTACCAGCGGGCCGATGGCCGTGTGGCCATCCCCGCCGTGCTCCAGCCCTACATGGGCGGGTGCGAGTGGCTGACACCATGAGTCGGGATGTCGACGCGGCCATTCGCGGCTGGCGCGAACAGACCATTCCGGCGGCTGGCGAGCCCGACTCGCTGCTCGCCTACCGGTGGTTCGGCTCAGTGCGGGCCGTGGTCGAGGCCGAGTCGGATTATCTGGTCCTGATGCGCATCGAGACCGATCCGGCCTCGCGGGGCCGCGGCGAGGCGAGTCAGGCGCTGGAGTGGCTGAAAACGCTGTGCGATCGCCATGGCGTGACGCTGCTCGGGCAGGCCAACGTCGACGAGGCGGGCGGCCTGGAGCAGACCGCGCTGCTCGACTGGTATGCCCGGCACGGGTTTGAAATCGATGCCAGCCGCCGCGGCGGGCCGCTGGTCTGGTATCCGCGCCGTCCGGCGCCGGCTGACTAGCGCGGCGACGCCGTGGCCGGTCGCAGGCCGATGCGCCCGTCCGGCCCCAGCACCCGGCGCTGCAGCCAGCCCAGCAGAAGCCCGTAGGCGGGCAGGAACAGCAGCAGCGAGATGCCCAGCTTCATGGCATAGTCCACCGCCGCGATCTCCGGCCAGTGGGCGGCCATGAAGGGGTCGGGGCTGCGGTAGAAGGCAATGCCGAAGAACGCCACGGTGTCGGCGAGATTGCCGAACAGGGTGGAAACCGCCGGGGCCACCCACCAGCGGGCCGAGGCCCGCAGGCGATCGAACAGCTGGATGTCGAGCAGCTGGCCGAGGGCATAGGCCATGAAACTGGCGATGGCGATCCGGCCGACGAAGCTGTTGAGCGTGAGCAGCGCCTCGCTCCCCTGGAAGCTGCCCTGCTGGAACAGCACGCCGAGTGCATACGACACCACGAGTGCCGGGCCCATGGCAAAAAAGATGATCCGGCGGGCGGCGTATTTGCCAAAGGTCCGTACCGTCAGGTCCGTGGCAAGGAAAATGAAAGGAAACGAGAACGCGCCCCAGGTGCTCTGCACCCCGAGGAGTGTCACCGGTAGCTGCACCAGGTAGTTGCTGGCGGCGATGATGGCGATATGCGCCCCGGCAAGCACCAGCAGGGCGCGGCGATACTGTTCAGGAGTAACCATTTTCATGGGTGCGGAGTATAGCAGCCCGACAGCGCCACGCACGCCCGGGGCGGCGCGCCGGCGCGTGATGGCGCTGGCCTGGCCGCTGATCGTGTCCAACCTGACGGTGCCGCTGCTGGGCCTGGTCGATACCGCGGTGGTCGGTCACCTGTCCGACAGCCGATACCTCGGTGGGGTGACGCTGGGCGCGACGCTGTTCAGTTTCCTCTACTGGGGGTTCGGCTTTCTGCGCATGGGCACGACGGGTCTGGCGGCCCAGGCCTGCGGGCGGCAGGATCAGGACGATCTCATCCGGCTGCTGGGACAGAGCCTGATGCTGGCGGCGGTGATTGGTCTGGCGCTGATCGCCCTGCATCCGCTGTTGATCCCCGCAGGCCTCGCGCTGCTCGACGGAAGCGCGGCGGTCACCGCCGAGGCCGATACCTACGCCCGCATCCGCATACTGAGCGCGCCGGCCGTGCTGGCCAACTATGCGCTGATCGGCTGGTTTCTGGGGCGCGGCTACAGTCGCATCACCCTGGTGCTGATGATCGTAAATAATGTGGCCAATATCCTGCTGGACCTGCTATTCGTGGTGGGACTTGGCATGACCACCGACGGCGTCGCGCTTGCCAGCGTGATGGCCGACTACCTGGCGCTGATCGTTGGCGCCGGCTGGGCATTGCATGCCTGGCGGGGCTGGGGGTGGCGCCGGGTGACCGGTGTCTTTGGCCCCGTCGCGGGGTATCGGCGGTTGCTGGGGGTGAACGCGGCGCTTTTCATTCGCACGCTGTGCCTGCTGTTCGCGTTCGCCTTCTTCCACTCCCAGGGCGCGCAGCTGGGGGATGTCACCCTGGCGGCGAACGCGGTGCTGCTGCAGTTCGTGTTGCTCGCCTCCTACGGGCTCGACGGGTTCGCGCATGCCACCGAGTCACTGGTGGGCCAACAGATCGGCGCCGATGACGAGGCCGGCTTCCGACGGGTGGTGCGGGCCGCGCTGGAATGGTCGCTGGCGACCGCGATGCTGGCGAGTCTGGGCTTTGCGCTGGGGGGCGAGGCGCTGATCCGGCTGCTCACCGATCTCCCCGATGTGCGGGCCATGGCCGAGCGCTTTCTGCCCTGGATGGTGGCCATGCCATTGCTGGCGGTGGCCAGTTATCTGCTTGATGGCATTTTCATTGGGGCGACACGGACCCGAGCCATGCGGGACACCATGGTGGTGGCGGTGGTGGCCGGTTATCTGCCGGTCTGGTGGCTGTGCCAGCCCCTGGGCAACCACGGCCTGTGGCTGGCCTTCGTGAGTTTCACCCTGGCCCGCGGTGTACTGCTGGGTGCGGTGTTCTGGCGCAGCTGGCGGCATCGCACCTGGTTTGCCGCAGCGCTGGACGCCTGACGCCTAGAGCATCGCGAGCAGCGCAGTCAGCAGCGCATCGTTCTGCGCCGGGGTCCCGACGCTGATGCGCAGGTGATCGCGCAGCCGCGGGGTGTCGAAATGGCGCACCAGGATGCCCTGGTCCTTGAGCCCGGCGTACAGCTGCGCGGCGCCGGCCGCAGCGCCCTCGGGCACCCGCGCCAGGCAGAAGTTCGCCTGGCTGTCGGGCACCGTGAAGCCTGCCTCGCGCAGGGTCCCGGTCAGGCGCTGGCGTTCATCACGCACTGCCGCCCAGCTGGCCCGGGCGCTGGATTGATCCGCCAGCGCGGCGGCGCCCAGATGATCAGCCACCGCATCGACGCTGTAGCTGTCCCGGGTCTTGGTGGCGATCGGCTCGATCAGGCCAGCCGGGCCGATGCCATAGCCAAGCCGCAGACCGGCCAACGAATAGCCCTTTGACAGCGTCCGCAGAATCATCAGGTTGTCGTGCCGGTGGATCAGGGCGGTGACATCGTGATCGGGGTCGGCGAAGTCCACGTAGGCCTCGTCCACCAGCAGCACGCCCTGCAGCGCGTCGGCGAGGGCGCTGATGACATCCGCGGCAAGCAGCCGACCACTGGGGGCGTGGGGATTGACCAGCAGCGTCAGGGCTACGCCGGCACGGTTCATTTCGGCGGCAAATTCCGCCGGCGGCGCCCAGTCGCTGTCCAGTGCCACCCGGTGCACCGGGCTGTCGTGAATCGCGGCCAGCACGGGGTAGAGGGAATAGCTGGGCTCGGCGATGCCGATGGGCTGCCCGGGCGGGACGAATGTGGTGATGGCAAGCCGCAGCAGTTCGTCGCCCCCGTTGGTGGCCACCAGCTGGCTCCGGTTCACGCCATGCAGCGCCGCCGCCTCGTTCATCACCGCTGCCGCGCCGGGGGAGGGGTAGCGGCGCAGGGCCTCGGCGCCGATCGTTGTCAGCGCCTCCATGACCCGGGGCGAGGGCGGCCACGGGTTTTCGTTGGTGTTGAGCTTGATGACGCCCGGGTCGGTGGGCTGCTCGCCGGGCACGTAACCCGCCATATGGCGGATGATGTCGCGTTCGTAAGTCATGGGGGCATCATACCGCCGGCATTGACGGGCGTCAGCGCCGACCCGGCCGTGATGGGCTGAAAAACCCGCCCGAGACCGCTATCATTGTGGACTAATAAGGTCCTGATCCACGATTGCGCCTGGAGTATCCAACAGTGGCAGCGTCTGCGCGTTCGCTCTCGTTCTTCCCCCGCCTGCTTCTCGCCTCGCGGCGCATGAGCATCTGGACGATCATGATGCTCACGATCGCGCTGCTGGTCTCGCTGCCGGTGCTCACGGTGCTGGCGCATGTGTTCGTGCCCGCGCCGGATGTGTGGGCGCACCTGGCGACCACGGTGCTGCCGCGTTATCTGCTCAACACCGCGGGTCTGGTGCTGGGCGTGGGTGTCGGTGTGCTGGTGCTGGGAGTCGGTACGGCATGGCTGGTGGTGATGTGCCGGTTCCCCGGCCAGCGCCTGTTCGAGTGGGCGCTGCTCCTGCCGCTGGCGGTGCCGACTTACGTCATCGCCTATGCCTACACCGACTTCCTGCAGTTTGCCGGGCCGCTGCAGAGCCTGCTGCGGGACCTGTTCGGCTGGAGTGCGGGCGACTACTGGTTTCCGCCGGTGCGCTCGCTGGGTGGCGCGATCGCCCTGCTGTCCCTGGTGCTCTATCCCTATGTCTATCTGCTCACGCGCGCGGCGTTCCTCGAGCAGTCCGTCTGCGTGCTCGAAGTGGGCCGCACGCTGGGGCGCGGGCCGTGGCGGCTGTTCAGCACCATCGCCATTCCGCTGGCGCGGCCGGCCATCGCCGGGGGCGCCGCGCTTGCGCTGATGGAAACGCTCAATGAGTTCGGCGCCGTGCAGTTCTTCGCCCTCGATACCTTCACCACCGGCATCTACCGGACCTGGTTCGGGCTGGGCGAGCGTACCGCGGCGGCCCAGCTCGCGGGGGTGCTGCTACTGTTCGTGCTGGCGCTGCTGCTGATCGAGCGCATCTCGCGCGGCAAGGCACAGTACTTTCACACCTCCAGTCGCTACCGCGAACTGCCACAGTATGAGCTGCGGGGCGCGCGGCGCTGGCTGGCGGTGGCGGGCTGCGGGCTGCCGGTGGTGCTGGGCTTTGTCCTGCCGGCGCTGCTGCTGCTCGAAATGAGCCTGACCAACGGTGATGGGCGGCTCGGCTGGGCGTTTCTGCCCTACATCTTCAACAGTGTCAGCCTGGCCACCGCGGCCGCACTGGGCGCGGTCGGCCTGGCGGTGCTGTTGTCTTACGGCGTGCGGCTGGCGCCCTCGCCCCTCACCGAGGCGGCGGTGCGGGTCTCCGCGATGGGCTACGCCGTGCCGGGCGCCGTCATCGCCGTGGGCATCCTCATCCCGCTGGGCTGGATGGATCAACAGCTCTATGCGCTGTTCCGCGGCGAGTTCGGCTGGGATGTCGGTCTGCTGCTCACCGGCAGTGGCGTGGCGCTGGTGTATGCCTATCTGGTGCGCTTTCTGGCGGTGTCCTACAACGCGGTCCAGGCCAGTCTGACCAAGGTCACGCCCACCATGGATGCCGCGTCGCGCACTCTGGGCAAGACCGCCGGCGGGACCCTGCGCCGGGTGCATGCGCCGATCATGCGCGGCAGTCTGCTGGGCGCCGGGATCCTGGTGTTCGTCGACGTTATGAAAGAGCTGCCGGCGACCATCATTCTGCGGCCCTTCGACTTCACCACACTGGCGGTGCGCTCCTACGAGCTGGCCTCGGATGAACGCCTCAGTCAGTCGTCCACGGCGTCACTGGCGATCGTGCTGGTGGGGATCGTCCCGGTGATTCTGCTCAGCCGCGCCATGCGGCATTCCCGGCCCGGATCGGCCGACTCGGATCACTGATCAGGCCGCAAAGACGAACGTCTGACTGGGGTCGAGGTGGATATCGATGGGCTCGTCGCGCTGGGGCAGGAAAACCCCGGGCATATGGGCATGCATGTGGAATTCATCATTGCCCTGGTGCACACACAGGTGAATGAAGCTGGCCCCGCCCAGCAGCCGCGACATGAGGACATGGCTGTGGCTGTGGTCCATGGGGCCTGAGCGTTTCTCGACGCTGAGCGCCTCCGGGCGGATCAATACCTGGGCATTGGTGCCTTCCGCCAGGTGGCCTGCATCCACAGGGCCCAGCGGGGTCGCGACCTGACCGTCCGTGACCACCCCGCGGACCTCGTTCACATCCCCGAAGAAGCGCACCACGAAGGGATCCTGCGGGTTGCAGTAGATCTCGGTCGGCGTGCCCTGCTGGACGATCCGGCCGTCGCGCATGACGGCGATCCGGTCGGCCATGAACAGGGCTTCCTCCGGGTCATGGGTGACCAGCAGCGTCGCGGTGCCGTTGCGCTTGAGCAGGTGCAGCGTGTCGTCGCGGATGCGGTCACGAAGACGCGCATCAAGGCCCGAAAACGGCTCGTCGAGGAGCATGATCCGCGGCGATGGGGCCAGCGCGCGGGCCAGCGCGACGCGCTGCTGCTGCCCGCCGGACAAGACATGCGGGAAGCTCTCCGCAAAGGGCGCGAGCCCCAGCTGGGCGAGCAGGGCGCGGGAACGCTGCTCGCGCTCGCGCGCCGACATTCTGGGCAACCCGAAGCCCACATTGTCGAGAACGCTCAGGTGCGGGAACAGCACGGCGTCCTGAAAGACAAGACCGACCTGGCGCTGCTCCGGCGGGGTCCAGGTGCTGTCACTGGCGTCGGACATCAGCGTGTTGCCAATCCGTACCCGACCGGCCTGGGGACGCTCCAGCCCGGCGGCGAACCGCAACAGGGTCGTCTTGCCGCATCCCGATGGGCCGAGCAGGCAAAGCAGTTCCTCAGGCTCGACGCTCAGGTTGATGTCGTCGGCCGCGGTCACCGTATCGAACTGATGACTGATCCCCTCGAGCTGAAGGGCCTCGCCGGACGGCGTCGGGCAGGGGGCCTGTACGCCGGCGACGCCACCGGCGGGAAACCGGGAGACAAGATCGTTCTGCTGTGCGCTCATACCGGGAGTTTCGGTCATCACCCGGCGTTTTTGCAAGCGATTCTCATTGGCGGTTGACGGGGGGCGATGGGTTCGGTTTAATCGCTTTCAAGTTGCGAATGGTTCGCATCCGCATTTAACCCGCAAAACCAGGAGACTTGCATGTCAACGAAGATCCGAAACACCGCGTGGATGCTCGGCGTCGGCGTGGCGGCGGGAGTCAGCGTCGCCAGTGCCCAGACCCTCAACCTCTACACGGCCCGGCATTACGACTCGGATGAAGCGCTCTACGAGGCGTTCGAGCGGCAGACCGGCGTTGAAGTGAATGTGCTCGAGGGTGATTCCGATCAGCTCATTGAGCGGATCCGTCGCGAGGGGGCGGCGAGCCCGGCGGACATCTTCATGACCGTGGACGCCGCCCGGCTCCAGCGCGCCGAGGCGGCGGGGCTGTTTGCGCCGGTGGACTCGGAAGTGCTCAGCGAGCGCATCCCGGCGCCCCTGCGCGATCCGGAAAACCTCTGGTTCGGGTTCAGCGAGCGGGTGCGGATCGTCTACTACGACAAGGAGCAGTATGACGAGCCGCCGCTCAGTCGCTACGAGGAGCTCGCGGATCCGCGTTTCGAGGGGGAGGTCTGCATCCGCTCCTCGAACAATGACTATAACCAGTCGCTGGTGGCCTCGCTGATCGCCGCCAACGGGCCGGAGGCCACCGAAGCCTGGGCCGAGGGACTGGTCGACAACATGGCGCGTCCGCCGCAGGGCGGCGACACCGACCAGATCCGTGGGGTCGCCGCCGGCGAGTGTGGCCTGGCGGTGGGTAACCACTACTACTGGATCCGCCTCGCGCTGTCCGACAACGAGGCCGATCAGGCCGTCGCCGAGCGTGCCGGGCTGATCTTCCCCAACCAGGATGGCCGGGGCACGCATCGCAACATTGGCGGCGCGGGCATGGTCGAGGGCGCCCCGAATCCCGAGGCGGCCCGTCAGTTCCTCGAGTTTCTCGCCTCGGACGAGGCTCAGAAGCTGTTTTCCGCTGGCAACAACGAGTTTCCCGCGGTCGAGGGTGTTGAGCCGGTCGAGGCACTTCAGCCCTACACCGACGTCGCCTTTGACGATGTCAGCATGAGCGTGCTGGGTGACTACAACGCCGACGCGGTGCGACTGATGGACCGGGCCGGCTGGCGCTGATCCCTGATTCCCTCCCCTTGATGGCTTGGCCGCGACGGGAACGAACCCGCTCGCGGCCTTTTCTGTCCTAGAATGGAGACATACCGATAAGGGGATATTATGTTGATTCCAGGTTTGATTGTCGCCGCTGCGATCCTGCTGATCGTGGTGGCATCGTTTCGTGTGTTCCGCGAATACGAACGCGCGGTGGTGTTTCTGCTCGGGCGCTTCTGGCGCGTGAAAGGGCCCGGCCTGCGGCTGGTCATTCCCATCATCCAGCAGGCGGTCAAGGTGGATCTGCGGGTGATCACGCTCGATGTCCCCTCCCAGGACGTCATTTCCAAGGACAACGTCACCGTCAAGGTGAACGCGGTGCTCTACTACCGCGTCATGGATCCCGAGCGGGCGGTCATTCATGTCGAGGATTTCAACGCCGCGACCAGCCAGCTCGCGCAGACGACGCTGCGCTCGGTGCTTGGCAAGCACGATCTCGACGAGATGCTCTCGGAGCGCGACAAGCTCAACTCCGACATCCAAGAGATCCTCGATGACCAGACCAATGCCTGGGGCATCAAGGTGGCGAATGTCGAGATCAAGCATGTCGATCTTGATGAGTCCATGATTCGGGCGATTGCCCGGCAGGCCGAGGCGGAGCGCAATCGGCGTGCCAAGGTGATTCATGCCGAGGGTGAGTACCAGGCCTCGCAGCAGTTGCTGGATGCCGCGAATGTGCTGGCGGAGAATCCGCAGGCCATCCAGCTGCGTTATCTGCAGACACTGAGCGATATCTCGGTGGACAACGCCTCGACCATTGTCTTCCCGGTGCCCATGGAGATGATGAAAGCCCTCGGCCCCGGTGGGCTGCAGACCGGTGGCGCGCCGTTCAGCGTGAACCCCGGCAGCGACGCGGCGCCGGCGGGGGCCAATGGCTGAGCCGGCGCGGGCCGAGGCCCAGGCTGCTATCGTCGAGTCTTTCCTCGACGGCCTGTGGATGGAGCGGGGGCTGGCCGGCAATACCCTGACGGCCTATCGCAGCGATCTGCTGGCGTTTGCCCGCTGGCTGGATGAATCCGGCGCCCCGGCGCTGCTGGATGTCGGGCGGGCGGAGGTCATGCGCTACCTCGCGGCCCGCGTGGCGGGCGGGGCCAGCCGGCGCAGCAGCGCCCGGCTGCTCTCGGCCCTGCGGCGCTTCTACCGCTTCCAGCTCCGGCAGGGGATGATTGAGCATGATCCCACCGCGCGGGTGGAAGCGCCGCGTTCGGGCCGGCCGCTGCCGACATCCCTCACCGAGGCGGAGGTGGACCGCCTGCTGGAGGCGCCCGACACCGATTCGTTCCTCGGGCTGCGCGATCGGGCCATGCTCGAGCTGTTGTACGCCACCGGGTTGCGGGTCTCGGAACTGGTCGGGCTGCGACTCGATCAGGTCAATCGCCGGCAGGGTGTGGTCCGGGTGACGGGTAAGGGCGGCCGGGAGCGCCTGGTGCCCCTGGGTGAGACGGCACTGGCCGCCCTTGAACAGTATCTGGCGGATGGCCGTGCGGCGGTCACCCGGGCCGCGGGCGCGTCATCCGTGTTCGTCACCCAACGGGGTCAAGGGATGACCCGTCAGGCTTTCTGGTACCGGGTGCGCGATCATGCCCGCACGGCGGGCATTCACCAACCGCTGTCACCGCATACGCTCCGCCATTCGTTCGCCACCCATCTGCTCAATCATGGCGCCGACCTGCGGGCGGTGCAGCTGCTGCTCGGCCATAGCGACCTGTCGACCACGCAGATCTACACCCACGTGGCCCAGGCCCGGTTACAGGCCCTGCATGCGGCGCACCATCCGCGCGGCTAGCTAGCGCTCGAGGTGCTCGAGCTTATTGGGAACGCCGTCCCATTGCTCGGCATCCGCCGGCGCTTCCTTCATTTCGGTGATCACCGGCCACTTCTGCGCCAGATCGGCATTCAGATCCAGAAAATGCACCATCTCGTTCGGCAGGTCGTCCTCTGAATAGATCGCCTCGGCCGGGCATTCGGGCTCGCAGAGGGTGCAGTCGATGCACTCATCAGGGTCGATGGCGAGAAAGTTGGGGCCCTCGTGGAAGCAGTCCACCGGGCAGACTTCCACGCAGTCGGTGTATTTGCATTTGATGCAGTTATCGGTGACGACGTACGTCATGGTTCTCTCCGGTCGGTGATCAATCGATGCCCCCGGATGCTAGGGCCACCACCGGGTGGCATCAACCTACGGGCGCCGGGGTTGGGTGGGGGCGGATTCGTTCGCCTCGATCTGTTCGCGCAGCTCGTAGAGCAGATCGTGGGCCTGGCGCGGTGTCAGGTCGTCGGGGTTCAGCGCCTCAAGCCGGGCCCGCACGGCGCTCGCCGGCGGGTCGGGATCCGGGGGCGGGACCGGCGACCCGGATGTTTCACCGAACAGCGAGAGCTGCGGGACCGCCGGTTCACTGGCCTCGAGCCGTGTCAGCTTGTCCCGGGCCGTCTGCAGGACCGCATCGGGCACGCCGGCGAGCGCCGCCACCTGCAGGCCGTAGCTCTGATTGGCCGGCCCTTCCCGCACGCTATGCAGAAACACGATCCGCTCACCGTGTTCCACCGCCTCAAGATGCACATTCGCCGCGCCGGGCGAGTGTTCGGGCAGGGTGGTCATCTCGAAATAATGGGTGGCGAACAGGCTGAAGGCCCGGATCCGCTCGCAGAGCGCTTCGGCAGTCGCCCAGGCCAGGGCCAGACCGTCGAAGGTGCTGGTGCCACGGCCGATCTCATCGAGCAGGACCAGGCTCTCACGGGTGGCATTGCGCAGAATGTTGGCGGTCTCGGTCATTTCGACCATGAATGTCGAGCGGCCGCCGGCCAGATCGTCCGAGGCGCCGATGCGGGTGAAGATCCGGTCGATGGGCCCGAATGCGGCCTCGGTCGCCGGGACGAAGCTGCCGATATGCGCCATCAGGGTGATCAGCGCGACCTGGCGCATGTAGGTGGACTTTCCGCCCATGTTGGGCCCGGTAATCACCAGCATCCGCCGTTGATCATCGAGGTCGATGTCGTTGGGGATGAAGGGTTGCCCGGTGCTGCGCTCCACGACCGGATGGCGGCCGCCCCGCAGGCGGATCCCGGGGGTCTCACCAAGCCGGGGCTGGACATAGCCGAGGCTGTCGGCGCGCTCGGCCAGCGTGGCCAGGGTGTCGAGTTCCGCCAGTGCCGCCGCCAGGTCCATGAGGCCAGCCAGGTGTGAGCCCAGCCACTGAACCAATGATTCATAGAGCGCCTTCTCCCGCGCCAGTGCCCGCTCACGCGCCGAGAGCACCTTGTCTTCGAAGCCCTTGAGCTCAGGGGTGATGTAGCGCTCGGTGCTCTTGAGGGTCTGGCGCCGGGTATATCGGCTGGGTGCCTGATCGCTCTGGCTGCGACTGATCTCGATGTAGTAGCCATGGACCCGGTTGAAACTGACTTTCAGCGAACTCAGGCCGGTGGCATCACGCTCGCGGGTCTCGAGGTCGGCGAGGTAGTCATCGGCGTTGCGCGACAGGTCGCGGAGTTCATCGAGCGTCGCGTCATAGCCATCGGCGATCACGCCGCCGTCCCGGATCACGACCGGCGGCTGGGCGACAAGGGCGCGATCCAGGGCGTCGGCGGGCCCCGGTTGCGGGGCGGCATCGCGGGCCAGCGTCATCAGGCGTGGCTCGTCATGACAATCGAGCACCGCGGCCAGCTCGGGCAGCTCGGCAAGGGTGTCGCGCAGGCCGGTCAGATCCCGCGGCCGGGCGGATCCCATGCCGATCCGCGCACTGATCCGCTCTACATCGGCGCACCGCCGCAGGGTCTCGCGCAGGTCGGTGGGGTCGTGATGGATGAGCGCGGCGATGGCCGATTGCCGGGCCCGCAGCGCCGCCTGGTCGCGCAGTGGGCGATTGATCCAGCGCCGCAGGGTGCGACTGCCCATGGCGGTGACGGTGGTATCGAGCACAGCCGCCAGGGTGTGATCGCTGCCGCCACCCAGATTGGTTTCAAGCTCGAGGTTGCGGCGACTGGCCGCATCAATGGTGATGGCCGCATCGGTGGGTTCGACGCGCAGTTCGCGGATATGCGGCAGTGCCGAGCGCTGGGTGTCGGACACGTACTGGAGAAGCGCCCCGGCCGCGGCGATCGCCAGAGGCATTGAATCCACGCCGAAGCCGCTCAGGTCGCGCGTGGCAAAATGGCGGGTCAGCAAGCGTTCACTGGCCTCGCGCTCGAAATGCCAGGGCGGGCGCCGGGTGACTCCGGCCGGCTGATCGGGCACCACCGGCGGCTCGGCGGACTCGGCAATCAGGACCTCGCGGGGCGCGAGCCGTTCGAGTTCCGCGCTCAGTCCGGCCTCGCCGTGGCCCTCGCTGACGGTATATCGACCCGCTGCCAGTTCCAGGCTTGCCAGACCCCAGTCGTCGCCATCGCGGGCGATGGCCGTCAGCAGGTTGCTGCGCCGGTCTTCCAGCAGCGCCTCGTCGGTGACCGTACCGGGCGTCACCACGCGCACCACCTGACGCTCGACGGGTCCTTTGGCGAGCGCCGGGTCACCAATCTGTTCGCAGATCGCTACAGACTCGCCCCGGGCGAGTAGCCGGGCGAGATAACCCTCGTAGCTGTGGACTGGGACGCCGGCCATGGGAATCGGCTCACCGGCCGATTCACCGCGCTGGGTCAGGGTGATGTCCAGCAGTTCCGAGGCGCGACGGGCGTCCTCATAGAAAAGCTCGTAGAAGTCGCCCATGCGGTAGAACAGGAGGATATCCGGGTGTTCCGCCTTGATCCGGAGGAACTGCTGCATCATGGGGGTGTGGCGGGGTGATTGATTCATCCCCGTATCATACGAGGCCGTCCGTGCCGGCAGCCAGCCATGCGCTGATCGTCTGAATGCGCCGCGGGTCGGCCTGATGCCCCAGCCCGTCGAGCAGGCGCCGCGTCAGTCCCGCCGAATCCAGTGGCGGGCGAGGGTCGAGATAGCCGTTGGCCTGCAGCCATTCCTCAAAGGCCTCGATCAGCGACGGACTCAGCCGCTTGACGGCTTTACCGCGGAGCGCCGCGAGCAGGGCGACCGGATCGCCGTTGTGCTGGTTCGCCTGATCGGTGACCCGCTGTTGCATGGTGTCGCTGAAAACGTCTGACGCCTCGATGGCCGCTCCATCCACGGGAAAAGACCGCCCTTCCCGGGCCAGGGAATGCCAGGCCCGGGCAATGCTGATCCGCTCGCCCAGGCTGGGGCCCGCGGCGATGGTCTGGCTGGCCTGCGCGCCGGCGGGGGTTGCAAGCCAGGTGGCCAGCGGCCCCAGGGTGGCAAGCTGCCAGCGCTCCATCAGTGTGTGCAGGCCATCGAGGTCGTCGCGCAGCAGGTGAAAGATATGGATCGCCCCGGCATCGGCAAGCGGGTCCACCGCCGGGACGGCGATCCGCTCACCGTAGGCCTCCGCGCTTTGGCCCTCGGGGGCCGGTACCTGGGGGAGGTCGACCGTGGGCAGCGCCGTCGGGGCGCGGTCAGTCGCCTGGCGCAGGGCCCCCAGATCGATGCGATGCGATGCCGGCTCGACGCTCGCCTCCCACAGGGCCAGGTCATCGGCACGCGCGGTCAGATAGAGGATCTGGCGGTCCTCCTCCCGGGCCATGGATTCGAGGTTGTCGGCCACGGCGGCGAAGCGCCGCGCGTCGGTATGGGTCAGTGCCTCGTCGAGCACCAGAGGCAGGGTGGGGCCGCCGCCCTCCTGGTCGCGGGCCCAGGCCACCCTTGCCGCCAGCAGCAGCTGCATTCGGGTCCCCGAGGAAAGGGCGGTCAGCGGGTGGCGGCGATCGTTGCGCAGATCCCGGGCCATTGCCTGATAGTGACTGTCCAGCTCGAATGACCACTGGTGATGGGTGAACGCCTCGAATCGCTCGCGGGCATCGCGCAGCAGTCCCGGCTCGTGGCGTTTGCGGTAGTCGGCCTCGATGTCGCGCAGCAGCCAGTCGCCGAGCTGGGTCTGCAGGTAATGGTCGCGTTGGCGCTGCAGGGCATCCGCCAGGGCCTGTTCATCGGCGAGGGCGCGGGCGAGGGCGCTGTCACTGCCGGCCTGCTCGAGGCTGGCATCCAGATCGGCGATCTCGCGGCTCAGGGTTTCGAGTTGGGCCGCCGTCTCGCGACGCTGCTCGATGGCGCTGGCGATGGTCTCGGCCTCGGCGTTCAGGGTCCACTCGATGAGCTCGGGCCAGGCTTCGAGGGGCGTCCGCAGCTGCTGCTCCAGCAACTGCGCCTGATCCAGGTCCCGGCGGGTCTGTATGTAGCGTTCATGGGCCTCGAGCCGCGCCGCCAGTCCGGCACGGTCACCCACTTCGACGTCCGCGCGCCGATAGATCTCAGCCCGGGCTGTTAGGCGTTCGTCCAGCTCGCTCTGCAGCCGCTCCTGCTCGCGCGCCAGCTCATCGAGGCTGCGCTGGCATTCGCGGGCCCGATCGAGACGCCCGTCGAGGCTCTCCAGTGTGCTATGCACGGCCTCGGCGTCATCCCCGGGCTCGGCGACCCACGGCGCGAGCAGGCGCTGGAGCGAGGCCTGTTGGCTGACGACCCGCTGTTCCCGTTCGGCCACGCGGGCCGACTCGCGCTCGTGCTCACCGCGGGCGCGGTGACAGTCGCGTACCAGGTCGAGGAACCGTGCAAGCCCCAGATCCCGATAATCGAGGCCCTCGAGCCCGGCATCGGCCAGGGCGGTTTCCAGGGCGCTGCGGGCCTGCGCCGTTGCCTCGGCACGGGCCGTGTCGCGCGCGGCGGGCTCAGGGCGTGACTGCCATCCGGCGGCGGCCGCCGCCGCGGCGGCAAGAAACCCGCCGATCAGAGGGATCGGTGCCGCAGCCAGCGCCCCGGCGACGGCAACCATCAGGGCGCTGAGAATGGCAACCGCGAATAATCCCCGCGTCCCCCGTCGCGCGCTCTGCCCGGGGGATTCGTCATGATCCTCCCGGTTGCGGGCATCATGATAGCGGCGCAACGCCTCGCCGATGGCATCGACGGATGCAGGGGCGAGCGCGGGGGGTGAATCCACCGGGGCACCCAGTGCCTCACAGGCATGGGTTAACGTGGCCGCCGCCACCGCCTGGTTTTCGGCCGCGTGGCGCCGGTCCTGTTCCGCCGTTCGCAGGCCCTCCAGCCGGTGGCGGGCGTCACTGATGAGCGCCCGCTCGGGCCGTGATTCCGCGAGCCCCGTGGCCGCCAGGGCGGCATCCTGATCGCGGCGCCGACGCTCGATATCGCGCAGCTGCTCGTGGCGGGCGGCGATGGCCTGATCATAGCCATCCACCGCCGCTCCCTCGTCGCCCGTCAGTGCCTGGAGGACCGGCGGAAAACCGGCCTGGTGGCTCTCCAGCGCCCGCCGTTGATCCACCGCTTCCCGGAGCTGCTGGCACTGGCCGAAGCGCTCGAGGGTTGCCTGAGCCTCGCGGGCGGCGGCGAGGCGCTCGACCCGCTCCGCCCGGCCGTGGCGCTGCTGCTCGAGCTGGCGGTAGTGGGATTCCGTCGCTTCGCGGTGCTTGATCGCCGCCTGCCAGTCGCGACGCTGGTTCTTGGGAAACCCCGGGACCTGCAGATTGGCCTCGCGCCGCACCTGAGCCAGATCGATGCCCCCGGCGAGGGCGGCCCGAAAGCGCTGCTCGAGGGCCAGGTCGTCGTCCTCGTCGGGTGCGATCAGGGTTTCGGCGCGCAACCAGTAGCTGCCCAGGGCGTCGGCGGCGGGCAGGCGCGGCGGCTCGCCTGCCTCGCCGTCGCAGAACCAGCGCTGGTTGGGCCCATCGCGCTCGACGCTCCAGTGATGAGTGGCATCAACAAACGCGGCCCGCAGCCTGAGGGCAGGCGGATCGGTCCGGCGGGCCTCCGCGAGCAGGTAGTGCAGCGCACGGATCAGGCTGCTCTTGCCGATGGCGTTCGGCCCAAGGATAAAGTTGGTGCCGGGGGCCAGATCGGTGATCCGGATCGGATCGACGCCCGGGAGCTGCTCAATATCCAGCCGGGTCAGCCGCATCAGTCACGCTCCTGAGCGAGCATGGCGCGGAGGGCGTTCTGACCGCTTTCACGCAGCCAGTCGGCAAGCCTCTGCCGGTCGGGCCATGGCCCGGGCAGCTGACTCCAGCCCGCATGACCCGGCATGCTCTGCAGGTGCCGGTCGGCGGCTTCAAGCAGGGCGGCCCGGTCGGCGTCGGTGGCGTCGCGCTCGAGCACCAACAGGCGTCTCGCCAGCAGGCCGGGCTGGTCATCGCGCTCCGCGAGGCGGCTGAGCGGTGTGACCGGCCGGGTGTCGATCCGCCAGGATTCGACGAACCACCGGATGGTGCCGTCCAGGCCCGGCAGCTCCATGCTGTGATCGGTCTGTGGGACGGCGGGGGTGATATCGGTCTCGACGAGATCGCAGTCGCCGGTGAAACGCAGCCGTAACCCGATCAGATCCGGGCGATCATCGGCCCTGTCGAGCGCACGGGCCAGCCCTTCAAGCCGCGCGTCGAGTCGCTGAACGACATCGGCCTCGCCGGCCGCGCCGCCAATGTCGATGTCGATACGCTCCCAGCGAAGCGGAGCCAGCGGACGTTGCTCGAAACGCTGTATATGGCCGTCGGCAACCTCGATCAGCCACGGCCCGCGCGCACCCGGTTCACCGGCGTCCAGACCCACCACCGTCCCCAGGTAGCCGCTGGCGTTGTCGACATCGAGCCCGTCGGGCTGATGGATATGACCGAGCAGCCAGGCATCAAAGCGCGCATCGCGCAGGGTCGCGCCGGTGACCGGTGCGTAGGGGCTGTCCGCCTGATCGCGGTCACAGTGCAGCAGGCCCAGGCGCAGTCCGGTCCCCCGGTCATCCGGCAGCTGGGTCAGGGGGTTGTGACGGACGCGCTCGGCGGGGAAGGACCAGCCCCAGAGAGTGGCGGAGTCGCCGTGGCCCGGATCACCCAGCTGCACCGACTCCCATTGGCCATTCCGGCCCAGCAGGTGTGCATCGGGGACGCGGTCAATCAGCGGCGGCAGGATATTGACGTCGTGATTGCCGCTGACCGCGAAGGTCTGGATGCCGGCCCGGGACAGCGCCGCCACACCGGTCTGGAGACGGGGCAGCGCCTCGAAATAGTCATGCCGCGACTCAACCACGTCCCCGGCGAGCAGGACGGCTTCGGCGCCCTCGCGGATCGCCAGGTCGACGCTGCGGCGCCAGGCCTCGGCCGGTGAATAGTCATCGGCCCGAGCGGCGAGATCGGCGGGCAGGCGCGTCGGGCGGCGGCCCAGATGCAGGTCACCCACGGCGAGGAGCTTCAGTGTCATGCCGTCAATGCTCGAAGATCCGGGCGCCCGACACAAGTCGACCGCCGATGCCCTGCGACACCGGCGGTCGTTTTGTCGACGATCGGGGGCGTCTTAGTGACGCGTGTCCTGCGCCCGTCGACGGAGCGCATGGGCCTCGGCGGGCGCGCCGCCCTGCCGGCTCAGCCGGATCTGGCCCAGCGGCTGGGAGTAGATCCGCGTGAGCTCGACCTCGCCCAGCGGGCGCCTGCCGGTGGCGCTGATCCCGATATCGGCCTTGAGGTGGTTGTCCAGCCGGGACGGATCGGCGGCGGCATGACGCCGACGGCCCCGCAGCCACTGGCCGATGGCCCGGGACAGACGCATCGGCGGCATGGCCGGCATGACGATCCCCGTGTTGTGTCCCTCAACCTGTTCACGGAGGTTGATGGAATGGTCGTGTCGATTGTTGCTATTGAACATCATCGGTGTCCTCCGTCGGGTTGATTGACCGCCATGGCAGTCAAGGATGTCGCCTCAGTGGACACAGTGTCCCCCGAGATATTTGTTCAGGCAAACGAATAAGAATAAACTCTGGGTTCAAATAAACTGATGCAAAACAGCGGATGGGAGATCAGGATGTCGACACCGACGTCACCCAACTCACCCCAGGGCCTGCCGCTTCTGGATATGGAAATCCTCCGGACCTTTCTGGCCATCTCGGAGACCGGGAGCTTTTCCCGGGCCGCGCAGCAGATCCACCGCACGCCCTCGGCGGTGAGCATGCAGATCAAGCGCCTTGAAGAGATGCTTGGACGCGCGCTGTTCGTGCGTGAGCCGCGTCAGGTCCATCTGACGCCGGAGGGCGAGACGATGCTCGGGTATGCCCGCCAGCTGCTGGAGATCAATGACGAGGCGGTCGGTCAGTTCCTGTCCCCCCAGGTGGGCGGAACGGTTCGGCTGGGGGCGCCGGATGACCTGGGGACACGGGTCCTGCCGGGCATCCTGTCACTGTTCAGCCGCAGCTACCCGGCGGTGCAGGTCAATGTGCGCGTGGGCCGGAGTCCGGATCTGATGCGCCGCTTGGATATCGGCGAACTTGATATCGCCTTGCTGGTGGCCGAGGCGGGCAACCGGCCGCATCGACTGGCCGAACCGATCTATCGCGAGCCACTGGTCTGGGCCGGGCGTGAGGGGGGCGTGGCCCTGCAGCGCACGCCGCTGCCGATTGCCGTGGCGGACCGCGGTTGCCCGTGGCGCCGCATGGCGCTGGAGTCGCTCACCCGCAGTGGGCATCGCTACCGCATTGCCTACACCTGCGAGCACACGGCCGCCCAGGAGGCGGCGACTGGCCAGGACATCGCCATTACCCCGCTCCCGAGGGGGTTGGTGCATGCCCCGCTGCGCGTCATCGAGGAAGACGAAGCGGGGCTCTCGCCACTGGGTGACTACGAAGTGCTGATGCTGCGCATGCCCGCCCGCGGGGCCGCCGTGGAGGCGCTCGCGGAGCACATCATGGATCATTTTTCGGGCACGCCGAACGCCGCTGCGGCAGCGGTCGTCTAGCCGACCAAAACTTGCTGATTGCGACGAATCCTGTCATTCATAAAGCAATGACGGGAAGCGGTATGTCGACGTTGGCAGGACAGGCATCGGGCGTCACCGGGCGGTGGCGGGTATGGCTCATTGGCTTGGTGTTGATCGCGGGCCTCGGGGTCCAGGCGGGTCGCGTGGACGCTCTGGATCTGGGACCACTCAGTGGCATCGCGCCGCCGGCGGGCGTGACCGGCCTGAGCCTTGAGGTCTCGGAACGGTCATTGTCCGGGCGCCTGGATGTCGGCGCGGGTATGAGTGTCGATGCCACCGTCGATCGACGCAGCGCCAATCTTCGCCTCGGTCAGGCCTTTGCGCTGGGGGATCGACCGGCCTATGTGTACGGCGAGATCCCTTTTGTCGACTATGACCTGAGTGGCGAGGCCGCCTCGCAGTTCGATCTTGACGGCGGTCACGGTGTCGGCGATGCCGCGCTGGCCCTGGCGGTATGGCCGCTGGCTGATCGGGTCGCCGGCCGCTTTCTGGGTGTTGCCGGGTATCTTATTGCCCCGACCGGCGAGTACAAGGTGGATCGCACACTGGGGGCCAACCTCAACCCGGGCAGTAATCGTTACGCCGGGATCCTGCAGGCCGGCTTTCATCAGCGTCTGCCAGTAGGATTCGAATGGAGCGTGGCGGCTGATGTAATGGCCTTCGGCGACAATGATGACTACATCGGCGATCGCGTGACGATAGGGTCCGAGGGACTGGTCCCAGCGCGTCCGGCGACGCTCGAGGTCAAGCCCTATCACAGCTATCAGACGTCGCTCGCCTGGCGTGGCCATCCGGCGGTGACCCTGGCCGCGAGCTATTACATCGACCGGGGCGCCGCATCCCGCGTTGACGGTGGCGACTGGAGGCCGTCGATCAATCGCGACCGATACGGCCTCTGGGGGCTTTTCGCCCTCACGCGCCAGACGCGGATCAATGTCAGCCTTAAACGGGTTGTCAGCGATCGCAGCGCCCTGTCACTGGATTCCGCGGTGCAGGTGCGACTGGTGCAGTTCTTCTAGCCGCAGTCAGGCTTCGAGGCGCTGCCAAATCGCGGCCAGTTCAGCACTGTTGGCTGCGCCCATTTTCTCGACCACCCGTGAGCGGTGGACCTCGACGGTGCGGACCGCGATATGCAGCGCCTCGGCGATTTCCCGGTTGGTCAGGCCCTCGCTGACCCAGCGGGCGATCTCGCGTTCCCGCTCACTGAGGGTCGCGGCGAGGTGACGGATCCGCCGATCGCCGGCGCACTGGCGGGCACGGGCGAAAGCCGAGTCCAGGGCGCGTTCCATGGCCCTGGCAGCAACCGGTTTCTGCAGAAAGTCCACGGCGCCGCGTTTCATCGATTCGACCGCCATGTCGATATCGCCATGACCGGTGAGGATGATGACGCCGAGGCAGGCGTCGGCGGCCTGCAGCTGCTCGTGGACGGCCCTGCCATCGATGCCCGGCAAGCGCATGTCGAGCAGTACGGCAGCGGGTTCGTCGAGATTGGCGCCGGCCAGAAAGTCCTCACCACTGCGCCAGTCAATGACCGCGAGCCCCAGGCCCTCGAGAAGATAACGGCAGGCTTCGGCCACCCCGGCATCGTCATCGACCAGATGGACGGCCAGCGTATCGCTCATTGCGATGCCTCCGCGCTTGGGATGCGCACGGTGATCTCCGCGCCGCCCCGGGCATGGTTGCCGACGCTGATGTCGCCACCCTGGCGCTGCAGCAGGCGGCGGGTGATCACCAGCCCCAACCCCATGCCCTGGGCGCGGGTGGTGTCGAGGGGCATGAACGGTCGCGCCAGTCGCTCGGGGCTGAAGCCCCCGGCGTTGTCACGGATCGTCAGCGTCACCTGGCCGGGGTCTGCGGCGCGACGCGCATCGATGTGGATCCAGCCGCATCGGTCAGCGGCCTCGAAGGCGTCGAGGCTATTGCCGATGAGGTTGCCAAGGACCTGCTCCATGGCCAGACGATTGCCGAGCACAGCCAGGTCATCGGGCTGGATGGAGCGATCGAGGGCGACATTCAGCCGTTTCAGCCGCGGCTGGGCCAGTGCCCGGACATGGTCGAGCAGGCCATGCAAAGGCAGGCGCTCCGGAGCCGGGGCGTCGCGCCGGATCCATTGCCGGGCCTGGTCGATGATGCCGGCGCCGCGATTGGCCTCATGGCCGATGCGTGACAGCGGCTCGAGAAGGGGGCTGTCGGGCGCTTCGCGCTGCAGGCGCAGGACACTGCCCTCGGCATAGTGACGGATGGCGGCAAGCGGCTGGTTGAGTTCGTGGGCAAGGGTGGTGGCCAGCTCGCCGGACACGTTCAGGCTCTGGGCATCGGCCAGTTCCCGTTCGCGCTCGCGCAGCGCCAGCTGCGTCGCCTCGAGGGCCCGCCCGTGGCGGCGGGCCTTGCGCTGCAGCCATGCGTGGTACATCAGCGCCATCGCGAGCAGCACGAGGGCCGCCACGCTGTAATGCCAGTAGCGCTGCAGGGCGTCCATCAGCCGCGTGGACAGGGGCTCGCCCAGCGGGTGGAGCGCCAGATCATCGAAGAGTGTCGCCACCCGGGCGGCCGAGACGGGCGCGCCCCAGCGCGCGGTATCCTCACCGTCCATCGCGAGCAGGCGGCGGGCCATATCGCCGGTCAGCGCCTCGCTGACATGCGGCAGGGCGGCAAATGTCCAGTCGGGATAGGCGGGCGTACTCGATACGCACCCGCCGAGGGGATCGTCCGTCGCAAGGGCACGAAAGTCATCGCGCCTGACGAGTCCCTCACTCACCATCCGCTCGAGCATGCACACGGGCATGATGGCCGCCTCGGCCTGTCCGTCACGAAGCTGATAGATTAGCGCATCCACCGGATAGCCCAGGAAGTCCACCGCAATCTCGTCGCTGTCCACGCCGGCGGCCTGCAGTTCGGGCCGCATCAGCAGATAGCCGCCAAAGGCGCGCTCGTGAACGGCCACGATGCGCTGCCCGGTCAGCTGCTCGGCGCGGCGGTAGGGGGACTCCGCCCGCACCCACAGGACCGAGCCAAGCGCTGCACGGGCCGAATTGGCGGGGTTGGAGCGCAGCGTCGCCAGCCAGCTCAGCGCATAGGGCGTGCCGAGCAGCACGAACTGCCCGGGATTGGTCAGGACAAAATCCACCTCGCCCTGCGCCACGGCCGCGGCGATGCCATCGAGTGTCATCGCACGGGCGGTGAGGGTGATCCGCGGGATGGCATCGTCAAGGGCGTCAAGGGTGGTCTGCCACTGCGCGAGGGTATGGGCCTCGCCGCGGGGGGCGAGGATGCCCACGGTGACATCGCCGGCATTGACACTGGCATGGCCGCCATCGCTGTCCGGGGCATGAGCCGCCGTAGCGGTGACCGGGCCGAGCAGGGCCATCAGGCCGCTGAGCAGTATGCCCGCGAGCCTGACCCGCCGCCCGGCCGGCAGCGCGCTAGGGGCAGGGGTTGGGCGCGTCGGCATGAATGGCTTCGATGGCGTCGAGGACCTCATCGCTCAGATTGACTTCGGCGCTGTCGATATCGTTCTCGAGCTGCTCGATCGTGGTGGCACCGATGATGTTGCTGGTCACGAACGGTCGGCCCGTCACCCATGCAAGCGCCATCTGCGCCGGGTCGAGACCATGCTCGCGGGCGAGCTGTACGTAGGCCTCGGTGGCGCGCACGCCGGGTGCCTTGGTGTAGCGCGTGAACCGGTCGAACAGCGTCAGCCGGGCATTCTCGGGCTGACCGTCGCCGAGGTATTTGCCACTGAGCACCCCGAACGCGAGGGGCGAGTAGGGCAGCAGGCCGACCTGTTCCCGGTGCGAGACCTCGGCCAGGCCCACCTCGTAGCTGCGGTTGAGCAGGTTATAGGGGTTCTGCACGCTGACCATGCGCGGCAGGCCATGGCGCTCGGCCAGTTCCAGGAATTTCATGGTGCCCCAGGCCGATTCGTTGGAGAGCCCCACATGACGGATTTTGCCGGCGGTGACCAGCGACTGCAGGGTCTCGAGGACCTCGAGCATCCCGTCCACGGGATCGGGTTCGTCGCCCCGCGGAGTGAATCCAAGTTTGCCAAAGAAGTTGCTGTTCCGCGCCGGCCAGTGCAGCTGGTAGAGGTCGATGACATCGGTGCCCAGGCGCTGCAGTGACTCGTCAACCGCCGTGCGCAGCTGCTCCGCGCTGTAGTCGCCCTTGCCATTGCGCACCGTGCTGAGTCCCGGCCCGGAGATCTTCGTGGCGATGACCAGGTCGTCCCGCCGGCCCCTTTTGGTCAGCCAGCGCCCGATCATGGTCTCGGTGTCGCCCTGGGTTTCGGTTTCGGGGGGAACGGGATACATCTCTGCGGTATCAATGAAGTTGATGCCGCGCTCGACCGCGTAGTCGAGTTGCGATGAGGCGTCCTGCTGGGTGTTCTGCTTGCCATAGGTCATGGTCCCCAGACACAGGGCGCTCACCTCGATGTCGGTATGGCCGAGTTTGCGGTATTCCACTCAATGACTCCTGTTGCACGGAAGTTGCCGATCAGCGGCTAGTCTGCCGGGGTGACCGGGGTCAGTCGACCCGTCGCTTCGGGGTTCGATAACCGATACCGGAGGCGCGGTGCTCGGACAGCCCATCATCCAGACACTCAACTTCCATGATGTATTTACTGGGCTTGAGGCAGGTGGGTTGCTGCGATAGTTTCGATGAAGTAATCGATGGAGGAGACGGCATGCCGGCCCACGCGTTGTTCCGCGACGAGGATTTGCGTTTTGATGTGGATGTCGATCCGCTTGTCCAATCGCTCCGGCAGGTCCTGCCGGCCGAGGGGTTGATCGTCCACGAGCAAGGGCGACGCGCGTATGAGTGCGATGGCCTTGCCCCCTATAAACAGCTGCCCCGTCTGGTGGTGATTCCCGAAACCATCGAACAGGTGCAGGTTGTGCTGAAACTGTGCCACGAATCTGGTGTACCGGTGGTCACCCGGGGCGCCGGGACAAGTCTTTCCGGGGGCTCGCTTCCGCACCCACAGGGTGTGCTGCTGGCCATGGGCAAATTCAATCGCATCAGCGAAATCGACGCGCAGCGGCGGATTGCCCGCGTTGATCCGGGCGTTCGTAACTTGGCGATTACCGAGGCGGCCGCGCCCTACGGGCTTTACTACGCGCCGGATCCCTCCTCGCAGATTGCCTGTTCCATCGGTGGCAATGTGGGCGAGAACGCCGGCGGCGTGCACTGCCTGAAATACGGCCTGACTGTTCACAATGTCCTCGCGGTCAAGGTAGTCACCATAGAAGGCGAGATAACCACCATCGGATCTGACTGCCTGGACAGCCCTGGGCTTGATCTGCTCGCGCTCATGCATGGCTCGGAGGGCATGCTTGGCGTCATTGTTGAGGTGACCGTCAAACTGCTGCCCAACCCATTGACCAAACAGGTGCTGATGGCCTCGTTTGCTGATGTCGGATCCGGTGGACATGCGGTGGCCGGGTTGATTGGTCGGGGGATTATCCCGGGCGGGCTGGAGATGATGGATGGTGCAGCCATCCAGGCGGCGGAGGATTTCGTCCAGGCCGGTTACGACACCGATGCCGCTGCGATCCTTATCTGCGAGCTGGATGGCAGTGAGGCAGAAGTCGCCGATCAGATGAAGGCCGTGGATGAATGCCTTCGTGAGCACGGTGCCACCCGTATCCAGGTGGCAGCCGATCACCAGGAGAAGGCGCGCTTCTGGGCCGGGCGCAAGGCGGCGTTCCCGGCCGTTGGCCGGATTTCGCCGGATTATTACTGCATGGACGGCACCATCCCTCGCAACCAGCTCGCGTACGTGCTGCAACGCATCAGCGAAATCAGCGCGGCCGAGGCGCTGGAGACGGTCAATGTCTTTCATGCGGGCGACGGGAATCTCCATCCGCTGATCCTGTTTGACGGGAACCAGCCGGGGCAGCTGGAGGCGGCCGAGCGCGCGGGTAGTGCCATCCTCCAGCTCTGCGTCGAGGTTGGCGGTACTGTGACCGGTGAGCACGGCGTTGGCATGGAGAAAATCAACGAGATGTGCGTGCAGTTCGCTAGCGCTGAAATCGAGCAGTTCCACGGCATCAAGGCCGCCTTCGATGAAAAGGGGCTGCTCAATCCCGGTAAGGCAATCCCCACCCTCAACCGTTGCGCCGAATTTGGCCATCTGCACGTACACAACGGCAAGCTGCCCCATCCTGAGCTGGAGCGGTTCTGATGGCGGACACCGATCAGACCGAGGCGCTTCGAGCGCGAGTCGCGGCGGCTGCCGAGCAGGGCGAGCCGCTCTCGATCGTCGGTGGAGGAAGCAAGCATTTCTACGGCGGTCCGGTGCAGGGCAGTGCGTTGGATGTAAGCGGGCATCGCGGGATCGTGAGCTACGAGCCCACGGAGCTGGTCCTGACAGCGCGGGCGGGTACGCCGATTACCGAGATAGAAGACGCGCTGGCAGCGCAGGGGCAACGGCTGATTTTTGAGCCCCCTCAGTTCAGCGCCGGCGCCACGCTGGGCGGTGTGGTGGCGGCCGGACTCGCCGGGCCGCGGCGTCCCTATGGCGGCGCCGTCCGAGACATGGTGTTGGGCCTGCGGTTGATCAATGGCCGTGGCGAGTTGATGCGGTTCGGCGGCGAGGTCATGAAAAACGTGGCGGGCTACGACGTGGCACGGCTCAATGCCGGTGCTCTCGGGACCCTCGGTGTGATTACCGAGGTCTCGCTCAAAGTGCTTCCGTCGCCGGCAGCCCGGGCGACCGTGGCGATGGAGGCCGCTCCCACCCAGTGCCATGAATTGAGCGAGGGCTGGCTTCGCGACGGTCGGCCCCTGAGCGGGCTGGTGCACGACGGCGAACGCCTCTACGCCCGTTTTGAGGGTGCGGCCTCGGCGGTGGATGACGCAGTGTCCGCCATGGAGGGTGAAGCCCTGGAGCCGGCCAGCGCAGATGCCTTATGGCAGTCCATTCGTGACCACGGCCATGCGTTTTTCGCGCAGGGCGAAGCACCGCTTTGGCGTATCGCTCTGCCGCCGGCGTCAGATCTGACGGGGTTCGGTGATCAGCTGCTCATCGACTGGTCCGGTCAGCAGGTGTGGTTGCGCGGTTATCCGGCGCCGGCAACCCTGCGCGCTCGGGCCGCCGCCGAGGGCGGTAGCGCAACGTTATTCCGTGGGCGAATCGAGGGCGTCGATGCGTTCCCGGCGCTCGATCGTGTCCAGAGCCGCCTGCACCACAACATGAAAAAGGCCTTCGATCCCCAGGGCATTCTCAACCCGGGCCGACTCTATCCCGACGCGGAGATTTGCTGAGCATGCAGACGCATTTGGCTGACTTCATCAAGGAAACCGCCGCTGGTCAGGAGGCGGACGATATACTGCGTAAGTGCACGCACTGCGGATTCTGCCTGGCGAACTGCCCGACCTACCGCCTGCTCGGTGACGAACTGGATAGCCCCCGCGGTCGGATTTATCAGATCAAACAGGTTTTGGAAGGCGAAACGCCTACGGAGAGCATTCAGTTGCATCTCGATCGCTGCCTGACCTGTCGGGCCTGCGAGACGACCTGCCCCTCCGGTGTCGAGTATGGCCGTCTCGCCGATCTGGGACGCGAGATCGTCGAAGAGCAAGTGCCGCGGCGGGGATTGCAGCGATGGATGCGGGTCGGTCTTCGCAGCGTTTTGCCCCGGCCACGGCTTTTTGGCGCCTTGCTTGCCGCGGGGCGCATGGCTCGGCCACTGGTCCCCAGCCCGCTGCGTAAGAAAATCCGTCCCCGCCGCCCGGCGCCCGCTTGGCCGGCGACCGCAACCCATGACCGGTTTGTGCTCATGCTCGAGGGCTGTGTCCAGCCGGCCCTGGAGCCGCCCATCAACCCGCAGACGGCGCGGCTGATGGATGGTCTGGGCATCGGCGTCAAACGGACCACGCAGGTCAGCTGCTGCGGGGCGATTCACCAGCATCTGGGCGCGGGCGAAGCGGCCAAGGACCGCATCCGGTCCAACATTGATGCCTGGTGGCCGCACATAGAAGCCGGTGCGGAGGCGATTGTCGTTAATGCCAGTGGTTGTGGGGCCCAGGTGAAAGACTACGGTCACCTCCTCGCTGATGATCCGGTGTATGCGGAGCGGGCGGCGCGGGTCGCCGCACTGGCGATCGATCCCATCGAACTGCTCGAGCGTCACGCCCACCAACTCGCGCCGGCGGACGATGCGCCACGGCGGGTGGCCTTCCAGACGCCCTGCACGCTCCAGCACGCGCAAAGACTCAATGGTCGGGTTGATGCGCTCATGGCGCGCATTGGCTTTGACATGACGCCGGTGCCGGATGCGCAGATCTGTTGTGGCTCCGCCGGGACCTACTCGGTGCTGCAGCCAAAAATGGCCGATCAGCTTCGAACCCAGAAACTCGACAACCTGAATACCGGATCGCCCGAAGTGATCGCCACCGCCAATATCGGATGCCTGGCGCACCTGGACGAGACATCGGAGATTCCGGTGCGGCACTGGCTGGAGCTGATCAGGGTTGCCTGAGCCGACCGGGCGGGTCTAGATGAGAAGGGGAGATGTAAACGGCTCGACCTCAACGACCTCTCCGGCCTCCACCGGGCCGCGCTCGGCGGGCAGCACGATAAAGCAGTCCGCCTCGCTCATCGAGCGCAGAATGCCCGAGCCCTGATGACCAACGCTGACCACCTCGAGCTCGCCATCCGTGCCCTCGACGAGTCGCCCGCGCTGGAAATCCTGCCGGCCGGGGGTCTTTCCGAGGGGGCTCCGAGTCGTCATGCGCATGCGACGGGCGGGACGTTGTGCCTCACCCGCCAGACGCTGTAGCGCCGGCGTGATCAGTTGCGTAAATGTGGTCATGACCGATACCGGATTGCCGGGCAGGCCGAAGTACCAGGCCGCGTCGAAGCGCCCGACGGTGACGGGTCGGCCGGGCTTCATGGCGATGCTGCGAAAAAGCAGCTCACCGTGCTGTCCGAGCAGCGAGGGGAGATGGTCGGTATCGCCTACCGAGACACCGCCGGAGGTCACGATCGCGTCAGCGTCGCGCGCACCCTGGCGCAGGGCGCCGGCCAGGGTTTCGGGATCATCCCGGATCGTGCCCAGATCCAGTACCTCGACGCCGAGTTGCGTGAGCATGCCGTACAGGCTGTAGCGATTACTGTCGTAGATCTCACCCGGGCCAAGGGGCTCACCGACGCCGCGCAGCTCATCGCCGGTGGAGAAGAACGCGACGCGCAACGGCCGCTTGACGTTGAGCTCAGCCTGACCGGTGGAAGCAATCACCCCCAGATCCGCCGCCGTGAGCCGTCGCCCCGCCTCGAGGATGCAGTCACCGGCCTGCAGGTCTTCGCCGGCCCGTCGGATGTTGTTGCCCGCCGGCGGCCACGGTTCGGGGGTGATGGCATCGCCATCACGGCTGACGCGCTCCTGCATGACCACCGCATCGGCGCCGGCGGGTACCACCGCCCCGGTCATGATGCGCACACACTCGCCCGCACCGAGTGTGCCGGTGTAGGGATGGCCGGCGGCGGCCGTGCCAACCTGTTGCAGCGGGACGTGCCCGGCATCGGCATGCCGGAGCGCATAGCCGTCGACCGCGGAGTTATCGTGAGCCGGCACTGAAACGGCCGTGCGCAGGGGCTCGGCCAGTATCCGCCCGAGTGCCGCGCGCAGGGCGACCCGGTGGTAACCACTGATCGGTTCGATGGCGGTGACAAGGTCGTGGACGGCGGCGCTCAGGGAGCGGTCGGATCCATGGGGGTTGCCGTGAGTGGGTGAGGTCATTGGTCTTCCTGTTGCCGGCCGGGCAGTCGCGCCGCCATCGCGGCGTGCTGCTCGGGTGTGTTCACGTTATCGAAGGCATCGCGGTGATCCGAGAAGTCGACGATGCGGGTGTCAAGGGTGGCATACCACGCATGAAGCCGTCGGTCACCCTGCGCCATGAATCCCTTGAGCGGGTGGGCGACACCGGCGCTCAGCAAGCCATGAGCCGGTTGCAGCCGCCGGCCATCATGGGCGATGGCAGCTGAGTGGCCATCGATCTCCGCGGCCAGCCGCCGGGGCAGTGCGGCGGGAATGGCGGGGGTGTCGCAGGGCACGGTCAGCAGCCACGGGTTACGACAGGCCGCCAGGCCGGCGGCAAGGCCCGCCAGGGGGCCGGCGGTCCCGGTGTCATCATCACCGATCACCGGATAGCCGAACGATCGGTATGCCTCGACATTGCGGTTGGCGTTGACGATCACGGCACTCACCCATGGGGCGACTGCCTCGATCACCCAGGCAATCATCGGCCGCCCGGCGAGGGGGATCAGTCCCTTGTCCCGGCCCCCCATTCGGGTCGCGCGGCCGCCGGCAAGGATGACCGCCGTCACGGGAAGCGTCATGGCTCGCCATCGGCGCGTGTCTGCCCCGGATCAATGACCTCGATGACCGGTTGGGCGGCGGTCATGGCGGTCAGTACCACCCGGTCGGGTGCGCAACGACCGGCGAGTGCGGCCTCGGCCGCCCGCCGCGCCGCGTCGAGTCGGTCGGTGTCATCCACCTGGTTGATCACCGCAATCAGTCGGGCCGTGCCGACATGCTGGCAGGCGCCGGCCGGCTCACTCAGCAGTCGGCCAATGTGTTCCGGCGTGATCACCTGACCCACCGAAAGATCGAGTAACGCCGCGAGCTCGGGCACGCGGTGGGCCAGCGAGGCATCCAGTGGCCTGCCGATCACGCTGGCCCCGACCAGAAACAGCACGCGGCGACAGCCGGGCACCAGCGCAGGCTCGTGGGCCCGGGGCGCCTTGATGCTGCGCATTCGTGCGCCATCGGCCTTGACCAGTGTCGTATGGAAACCCGCGCGGGCATGCACAGCGGCGATCACTCCGGGAGGGACGCCGGCATGGCGATCAGGCTTTGCGCCCGGGCAGGCGAACACCACCCGGCGGGCGGTGCGCGCCGCTGCCGGCACATCGTCGGTCAGCTGCTCCGCCGTGGCCACGCACCCGGCGTCGACCAGTGACGGGGGCACGGGCGTGAGTGCGGTGGTCGCCGTCACTCCGACGCGGCCGCCAAGCTGCTCGAGCAGGCGATTCAGGGTGGTCTTCTTGCCGCCGGCCCCGACTGCACAGACGATGCCGTCGCCTACCTCAAGGGCATCGGGCAATGCCGGGGGCGGGCCTTTATCGCAGGCCTGCATCGTCACTCCTTTGCGGGTCGCTGCGCTGATCATAGCGACCCCGATTCCTGCCGGCGGCCGCGATGTCGCTCTGACTTGCTGCAGATCAATTTTATGGGCCTTGTGTGGTTTTCCACAATTCGCGGCGGTGCGGCGAACGCCGACAGTGGGGACAACGCTACAACGGAGTCCCGCAATGGATGTATCGCGCCGGCAATTTCTTGGCAAGGCCGCGGCAGTCACCGCCGGTGTTGCCGTGATGCCCCTCTCGGAGGTCGAGGCCGGCCTCAACGATCAACCCCCGCGGCGTGGCGGCGATCCCGGCAAGCGCTACGGCATGGCCATCGACCTGCGGCGCTGCATCGGCTGTCAGGCCTGCACGGTGAGCTGCTCGATCGAGAACCAGCCACCGGTGGGTCAGTTCCGCACCATCGTCCATCAGTACGAAGTCACGGATAACGCCTCCGAGGAAACGGCGGCGGTGATGCTGCCGCGCCTCTGCAACCAGTGTGACAACCCACCCTGCGTGCCGGTCTGCCCGGTCCAGGCGACCTGGCAGCGCAAGGACGGCATCGTGGTGGTGGACAGCGATCAGTGCGTGGGCTGTGGCTACTGCGTGCAGGCCTGCCCCTACGACGCGCGATTCATCAATCACGAAACGCAGGTGGCCGATAAGTGCAACTTCTGCGTGCACCGGCTGGAGGCCGGACTGCTGCCGGCCTGCGTCGAGAGCTGTGTCGGCGGTGCGCGCATCATCGGCGATCTCAACGACCCCGACAGCCATATCAATCGGGTGCTCAGCGAGAACTACGACGACGTCAAGGTGCTCAAGCCCGAACTCGATACCCGACCGCATGTGTTCTACATCGGCATGACCGACGCTTTCATAGAGCGCATCCAGGGCGAGAGTGGCCTGTGGTTCGATTCCGAGCACGGCGGCGTCATGGGGGCCGTGTCATGAACATCGCCGAAATCATCGTCCCGCAGCAGGAAGTCGCCTGGCTGCCCTGGGCGGTGCAGTACTTTTTCCTTGTCGGGATGGCCGCAACGGCGGCGATCCTGGTCGCCGTCGGCGAGTTTGTCCGCGGCGGCCGCTGGCAGCGTCTTCAGGCCCCGGCGCTGGTCGTCGCGATCTCCACGGGCGTGATCGCGCCCATCGCGCTGCTGGCGGATCTGCATCAACCCGGGCGGTTCTATCACTTCTACACCGACATCACGCCCTGGTCGTGGATGTCTCTGGGTGCGCTGATCCTGCCGGTGTTCATGACCGGCCTGCTCGGCTACTGGGTGCTCTGGCAGCGCGCGGTGTTCAAGGCCGAGGGTGCGCCGCGCTGGCTCGCGCTGTGGGCGGCCGGTAACTGGTCGGGACAGGCGCTGCGGCCATGGATTGCCGGCGTGATGCTCATTGGCGCTCTGGGGATCCTGCTCTATACCGGCTCCGAGGTGATGATCGTCAAGGCGAGGGCGCTCTGGCACACCGAATGGATGATCGTCAATCTGGCCCTCACCGCCTTCATGGCGAGCCTCGCCGCCATTGTCTTTACCCAGGCGCGGATCCTCGCCGCGACGCCGGGCGATCAGCGTCTCACCGTACGGCTTTTCGTGCTGGCGCTGATCGCCACCGGCGTCGGTGCGGTTGGCTGGGCGGTGACGGGCTGGATCAGTGGCTCGGTGTCATTCCAGGCCTTTCTGCGCCTCGTCGAGCAGTTCGCCTACTGGCGGATCGTGTTTGCCCTGTCGGTGGCCGTGGGCGGCGGGCTGCTGCTGGCGGCGCTGTGGATGCTGCGTACGCCCAGGGGGATCGCGCGGGCATGGTGGCTGGCGCCACTCGCACTGCTGGCCGCATGGTCATTCCGCTGGGCCGTGTTGATGGACGTTCAGAGCGTGCCGAAATACGGAGCAGGGCTCTATCCCTATCATTTACCGCTGGGCAGCGACGGGCTGCTCGGCATTCTGGGTGTATTCGGTCTATGGCTTGCGGTGTTGATGATCCTGCCGGGAATCATCGCCAATTGCGGCGCCGTCCACCCCAACCCATCAATGCGTGAGGTGGCTCATGGATAAGAATCGTCGCAACCTGCTGAAAGGGGGCGTCGCCGCCGGCGGGCTTGGAGTGTTCGGTGCGGGCTATGTCGGGCCGGTCAAAAAGGCCACCGAGGGGCTACTGAGCGGCAGCGCCGGCGAGCCGACCACCGACCGGATCACCGGCAATGCGCTGACTCCGGAATTTCATATCGACGCCGATACCGGCGAGCTGACGCCGGCTGACGGCCAGGTCGTCAGCCTCACCCAATGCCTGGGTTGCTGGACTCAGTGCGGTATCCGGGCTCGGGTGGACACGGTCAACAACCGGGTCCTGCGGATCGCGGGCAACCCCTATCATCCCCTGTCCCACGAAAATCCGCGGCCGTACGCCGATTCGGTCCGTGCGGCCTACACCGGGCTTGGTGGTGACGCGGGGATCGACGGCCGATCGGCCGCCTGCGCGCGTGGCGCGGCGATGCTCGAGCTGCTCGACAATCCCCAGCGCATCACCCAGCCGATGAAACGGGTCGGCCCGCGGGGCGCGGGCGAGTGGCAGACAATCAGCTTTGAGCAGCTGATCGAGGAAGTCACCGAAGGCGGCGATCTGTTCGGCGAGGGGGCGGTCGATGGACTGCGGGCCATTCATGACACCGAAACGCTTATGGATCCCGAGAACCCTGAGTACGGGCCGGTGGCCAACCGGCTGCTGGTCACCGACGCCGGCCCCGACGGCCGCCGCGATCTGGTCAAGCGATTCACCTTCAATGCCTTCGGGACCCGCAACTTCGGCCATCACGGTTCGTACTGCGGCCTTGGCTATCGCGTTGGTTCGGGCGCGCTGTTCGACGACATGAAAGGCTTCACCCATGCCAAGCCGGACTGGGATCACGCCCGGTTCGTGATCTTCATGGGCACGGCGCCGGCGCATGCCGGCAACCCTTACAAGCAGCAGGGCCGTCAGCTGGCAAGCGCCCGCACCGACCGGCGGTTTGAATACGTGGTGGTGGCGCCGTCGCTGCCCAATTCTTCGAGTCTCGCGACCCGCAGCAATAACAACTGGGTACCGATCCGTCCGGCCGGTGATTCGGCAATGGCGATGGCCATGATCCGCTGGATCATCGATCACGAGCGCTATGACCATGCCTACCTGTCCCAGCCGGGGCCCGCGGCCCGCGACGCCGCCGGCGAGCCCAGCTGGAGCAACGCCACTCACCTGGTCGTGAGTACTGAGGAGCATGAACTGACCGGCCGCATCCTGCGTGGTCGGGACCTGGGCTGGACGGACAATGCCGATGACTCGGTGGTGATCGATGCTGAGGCGGACGTGTGGATGGCCCATACGGCACCGCGGCCGGCGGCGTTGTTCGTGACCCGCGAGGTGACGCTCGCTGATGGCAGCCGCGTGACGGTCAAATCGGCGATGCAACGCCTGACCGAGGAGGCAAGGCGTCTGTCGCTGGCGGAGTACAGCGCCGAGTGCGACGTCCCCGAGGCCACCATCGAGGCGCTGGCGCGCAAGTTCACCAGCCACGGCAAAAAGGCGGTCATCAACACCCATGGCGGCGTGATGAACGGCAGTGCCTTCTACACCTCCTACGCCATCGTCATGCTCAACGCCATGGTGGGTAACCTAAATGCTCCGGGAGGAACCTTCGTCAAGGGCCAGCCGTTCACCAATACCGGTGCCGGCGAGCGCTATGACATGGCCAACTTCCCCGGCAAGGTCGGCCCGCAAGGGATCTTTCTATCGCGCAGCCGTACGACTTACGAGGCGAGCAGCGAGTATCAGCGCAAAGTCGCCGCCGGGCGCAACCCCTATCCCGCGAAGGCCCCATGGTATCCGGTGTCCCCGCCGCTATTCACCGAACATCTGTGCTCGGCGCTCGAGGGCTACCCCTATCAGGCAAAGATCTGGATCAACCACATGGGGAATCCGATCTACGGCCAGGCCGGGTTGCGCAAGGCGATCGATGAGCGCCTCAAGGATCCCTCCCGCATCGGCCTGATCATCGGTATTGAGCCGTTCATCAACGAGACCAACGCCTACGCCGATTACCTGGTGCCGGATCTGGTGACCTACGAGGGCTGGGGTTTTTCCAAGGCCTGGGCGGGCGTCAAGCAGCGCATGATCAGCGCACGCTGGCCGATTGTCGAACCGCGCGTTGGCAAGACCCCGGACGGCGAGCCGCTCAGCATGGAGGCCTTCCTGATTGCCGTCTCGAAACGCCTGGGGCTGCCCGGTTTTGGCGACAGGGCCATTCCCGATGCCGAGGGCAATCTACACCCGCTCAACAGTGCGGCGGACTGGTATCTGCGTGGCGCCGCCAATGTGGCCTGGGACGGCGGGGCCGTCGCCGAGGCCGCCGAGGACGACATGCGTCTGACTGGCGTCGAGCGGATCGCCGGGACACTCCAGTCGCATCTCAAGCCCGAGGAGTGGCGCCGGGTGGCCTATGTCTTCTGCCGCGGCGGACGCTTTGGCGAGGCGCCGGCCAAGGATGCGGGCCCGGTGACCCACTGGGACCGCCCGGCCACGGTGTGGAACGAAACGGTTGGCAGCCAGCGCCACTCACTGAGTGGTGAGTACTTCACGGGCTGCCCCACCTTCCATCCGCCACGTTTCGCCGATGGCTCGCGCGTCGAGCGCCATTATCCGGTCGATCACTGGCCTCTGCGGTTGACCTCGTACAAGTCGCACCTCCAGAGCCCGCACTCGATTGCCGCTTCGCGACTCCGCCAGATCCATCCCTACAATCCGGTGGGAATCAATACGCGGGATGCTCAGGCAGCCGGTATCGACACCGGCGACCGGGTGCGGGTGGTGACCCCCGGAGGATCGGTTGAAGGCGTCGCGATGCTGCGTGACGGCGTCAAGCGTGGCGCGGTGGCCATCGAGCATGGTTATGGGCATCGCGAACTGGGTGCGCGCACGCACACCATCGACGGCAAGGCATTGCCCGGGGACGAGGCCATCGGCGCCGGCGTCAATCTCAATGATCTGGGGCTGGTGGATCCGACGCACAGCTCGGGCAATGCCTGGCTGGACTGGGTGACGGGTGCTTCGGTGCGCCAGGCGCTGCCGGCTCGGATCGAGCGGGTCGCCTGAGGAAGGGATGCGGGTTGGTGGGCGGTGCTGGGATCGAACCAGCGACCCCTGCCGTGTGAAGGCAGTGCTCTCCCGCTGAGCTAACCGCCCAACAGCTTGAGAGTTTAGGAATCAGCCGGGGGGCTGTCAATCGCTGATGACGCCCACTGGCCCGTGACCCCGGTCACTCGCTAGACTGGTGTCTTTCCAGACAGCGAAGGCCGATATGTCCGTCACCACTCGTTTTGCCCCCAGTCCCACCGGTTATCTCCACATCGGCGGCGCCCGCACGGCGCTTTTCTGCTGGCTCTACGCCCGTCGGCATGGCGGCCGTTTTGTGCTGCGGGTCGAGGATACCGACCGTGAGCGTTCAACGCCCGAGGCCATTAACGCCATCCTCGAGGGCATGAGCTGGCTGGGCATAGATTATGACGAGGGGCCGCTCTACCAGACCGAGCGTTTCGCGCGCTATGGCGAAGTGATCGATCGCATGCTCGAGGAGGGCACCGCCTATCGCTGCTACTGCTCGCGGGAGCGCCTCGACCAGCTGCGTGCCGATCAGCAGGCGCGCAAGGTTAAGCCCCGCTACGACGGCCGATGCCGGCATCTGACCGAGCGCCCCGCGGATGCCGAGGGCGATCCGGTCATCCGCTTTCGTCAGCCCCATGAAGGGCACACCGTGGTCGACGATCAGGTCAAGGGCCGGGTGGCATTCGACAATGCCGAGCTCGATGATCTGATCATCGCCCGCGCGGATGGCTCACCCACCTACAATTTCGTCGTGGTGGTGGATGATATGGACATGGGCATCAGCCATGTCATTCGTGGCGATGATCACCTCAACAACAGCGCGCGTCAGGCGAATATCCTCAAGGCGCTGGGGGTCGAGCCGCCGGTCTACGCGCATGTGCCAATGATCCTTGATGCGCAGGGCAAAAAGCTCTCCAAGCGCACCGGGGCGGCCAGTGTCATGGAGTATCGTGATGCCGGCTATCTGCCCGAGGCGGTGATCAACTATCTGGTCCGCCTGGGCTGGGCCCATGGCGATCAGGAGGTATTCACGCTCGACGAGCTGATTGAGTATTTCGACATCGGCGAGATCAATCACTCCGCCTCGAGCCTCAACCCCTCGAAACTGGACTGGCTCAACCAGCATTACCTTAAGACGCTGCCGCCGGCGCATGTCGCACGCCACTTTGCGTGGCATCTGGGTGCGCTGGGGATTGATCCCGGTGCCGCCGACGCGCCGAACATCGAAGCGGTGGTATCAGCCCAGGCCGAGCGCAGCAAAACGCTGGTCGAGATGGCCGAGAACAGCCGGTTTCTCTATACCGAACCGCAGGCGTACGACGAAAAGGCGGCGCGCAAGCACCTGCTCGGCGCCGGTGATGTGCTTGACGCATTGACCAACGCGTTGGCGGAAGTGGAGCACTGGAAGGCCGACGCCATTCATCAGGCGATAACCGGCGTTGCCGAGGAGCAGGGGCTGAAGATGGGCAAGGTGGCCCAGCCCCTTCGGGTGGCGGTGTCCGGCGGTCCGGTATCGCCGCCCATCGATATCACGCTGGAACTGTTGGGGCGCGAGGCCGTCCTGCGGCGTCTTGTCCGTGCCCGCGAGTGGGTGGACCAGCCGGAGCTGGATCGGCATTGACACGTGGCGCGTGTATTCCTAAACTCTCGCTCGTTGATTCAGGGGCCATAGCTCAGCCGGGAGAGCGCCTGCATGGCATGCAGGAGGTCGGCGGTTCGATCCCGCCTGGCTCCACCAATCTCTCCGCGCATCAATGTTTCCCGCAGTGCTTTATTCATCTCCGATTCTGGGGATTCATTCCTACGCTTCTGCCTGCGCCTCTTCTTTGAGGTTAACCGACGGCGTCCTTCACGGGATCTTGCACTGTTCTGCCTTGACGCAGACCCGCTTTCTGCTATTATTCGCGTCGTCTTCAGGACGTGTCCCCATCGTCTAGACGGCCTAGGACACCACCCTTTCAAGGTGGCGACACGGGTTCGAATCCCGTTGGGGACGCCATTTCCTCGCCTGCTCCACGTCACACTCCTGTCATGTATCCGGCGGCATAATCCGGAAAACATCAGGAGACGGCCCGTGACTAAAGCCCATTCCCGAACCGAGACACTGCGCGGCGTGGACTTCCATCGCATCATCAGCGACGGGGATCGCCTGCGTATGCTGACCTGTCTGCATCATGCCGGTGAGCTCAAGGCCGACGAACTCGCCCGGGTCATGCCTCAGCCGCCTGCCGATACCCGCCAGATGCTGGGTGATCTGGCGGCTCGGGGATTGCTGGCGGCCCGTCACCAGTATCCGGACATACACTATCGCCTGGCGGATGATCTGCCCGTGTGGGTGACCATCGCCCTGGGCGCGGCCAATGACTGGAACGGCACCGGCCGTGCCGGGCTACACGCCGGGCAGCCCCGATAGCGCCATCGACTGCTCGGCCATCTGCTCGGGCTCGTCTTCGAGCCTGCCGGCGAGATAGTCGGTGTAGGCCTGCATATCGAAATGGCCATGCCCGCAGAGGTTGAATAGCAGCGCCTTCGACTCGCCGGACTCACGGCAGGCGATTGCCTCGTCGATGGTCGCCTTGACCGCGTGATTGGCCTCGGGTGCCGGGATGATCCCCTCCGCCCGGGCAAAGGTCAGACCAGCGGCAAAGCAGTCGAGCTGGCCATAAGCGCGCGGCTGGATGTAGCCGAGATCGGTGAGGTGGCTGATCTGTGGCGCCATGCCATGGTATCGGAGCCCACCGGCATGAAAGCCCGGGGGCATGAAGGCCGAGCCGAGGGTGTGCATCTTGGTCAATGGCGTCAGATGGCCGGTATCGCCCCAGTCATAGGCAAATCGACCCTTGGTCAGGGTGGGGCAGGCGGCCGGTTCCACTGCGATGAACTCGGTCGCCGGCCCGCCTCGCAGCCGCTCGCCGAGAAACGGAAAGGCAATGCCCGCAAAATTCGATCCACCCCCGGTGCAGCCAATGACCTTATCCGGGTAATCATCCACCTGCTCGAGCTGCCGCTGGGTTTCCAGGCCCGACACGGTCTGATGCAGCAAGACATGATTGAGCACGCTGCCCAGGGCGTATTTTGTGTCATCGCGCTGGGCGGCCAGTTCGACGGCTTCACTGATGGCGATGCCAAGGCTACCAGTGGCGTCGGGCCGTTCAGCCAGGACGGCGCGGCCGGCTGCCGTGGTGTCGCTGGGGCTGGCGATGCAGTGCGCGCCGAAGCTCTCCATGAAGGCCCGGCGGTAGGGCTTTTGGTTGAAGCTCACCTTGACCATGAATACTTCAATGTCCAGGTCGAACATCGCCCCGGCGAGTGCCAGTGACGACCCCCACTGACCCGCGCCGGTTTCGGTGGTGATGCGTCTGACGCCCTCGGCCTTATTATAGAACGCCTGGGCGATGGCGGTATTGGGCTTGTGGCTGCCGGCGGGGCTGACGCCCTCATACTTGTAGTAAATGCGGGCCGGGGTGCCCAGCGCCTTTTCCAGCCGACGTGCCCGGTACAGCGGCGAGGGACGCCACTGGCGGTAGACATCGCGGACCGGCGTCGGGATCTCGATCTCGCGCTCGGTGCTCATCTCCTGTTCGATGACCGCCTGCGGGAAGATCGGCGCCAGATCATCCGGCCCCACCGGGGCATAGTTGTCGGGCCGCAGCACAGGGGCCATCGGGGCCGGCAGGTCAGCGTTGATGTTGTACCAATGCCGGGGGATCCCGGTCTCGGGCAATGTGATCTTGACGGTCTCGTCCATCGCTTGGGCATCCCTTGAATCAGTGATCCGTAGAGCGCCAAGGGTACCATTGCGATGGCTCTGCGTGCCCGGTGGATGACTTGAATCCGCCGCCGGCAGCCTCCACTTCTGACCGTGTTACCCGGCAAGTGGCCGGCGATCTTCGGAGGTATCCATGCAGACTCTTGAAAACGAGGGCGTTGAGCCGTCCCGCAGTCTGGTCATCCCGCGGCTTCCTGACGACGCGATGATCCTGCTGCCCATCCGCAACATGGTGCTGTTTCCGAACATGCTGGTGCCCGTGGGGATCGGTCGCGCGCGATCGATCCTCGCCGCGCGCCAGGCGGCGCAGAACGAGCAGCCCATGGGCGTGGTCATGCAGCGGGATGCCAGCGTGGAGGAACCCGGTCCCGATGACCTGCATGAGGTCGGCACGGTGGCCAACGTCATGCGGTTCGTGAACGGCAATGAGGGGCACCATCACCTGGTCCTGCAGGGCGAACAGCGCTTCCGCGTCATCGAGCACCTGCACGGCTATCCGTTTCCGGTGGCGCGGGTCGAGCGCATCGCCGAGGAACAGCCCGTGGGGCAGACCGTGGATGCCCACATGGTCGCGCTGCGCGACAAGGCGCTCGAGGCGCTCGAGCTCCTGCCACAGGCACCCCAGGAGCTGGCTGGGGCATTATCCAGCATCAAGGAGCCCGGTGCGCTCGCCGACACCGTCGCGGGCTATCTTGACCTCGAGAGTGCCGATCGCCAGGAGTTGCTGGAGACACTCGATATTGAGACGCGTCTCGAGCGGGTGCTGACACTGGTCGACTATCGCGTTGAGGTGCTCAAGCTCTCGCAGAAAATCAGCGAGCGTACCCACGAGACAATGTCCGAGCGCCAGCGTGAGGCACTGCTGCGCGAACAGTTGCGCTCGATCCGCGAGGAGCTGGGCGAGAGCGATGACAAGGGCGAGGAGATCCGCGAGCTCGAGGCCCGCATCGATGCGCTGCAGATGCCCGAGGCCGTTGACGAGCAGGCGCGCAAGGAGCTCAAGCGCCTCGAGCGGATGCCCGAGGGTGCCGGCGAGTATTCGATGGTGCGTACCTATCTTGACTGGCTGCTTGAGCTGCCCTGGTCCACCACGCGGCCCGAGGACATTGATATCGCCCGGGCCCGGGAGATCCTCGACACCGATCACTACGGCCTTGAGCCGGTGAAGCGGCGCATCCTCGAGCATCTGGCGGTGCGCAAGCTCAACCCCGAGGGGCGCAGCCCGATTCTCTGCCTCGTCGGGCCGCCCGGCGTGGGCAAGACCTCTCTGGGGCAGAGCATCGCCCGCGCCACGGGTCGCGACTTTGTGCGCTCGAGCCTGGGCGGTGTCCACGATGAGGCCGAGATCCGCGGGCATCGACGCACCTATCTGGGGGCGCTCCCGGGCAAGGTGGTCCAGAGCCTGCACAAGGCGGGGTCACGCAATCCAGTGCTGATGCTCGATGAGATGGACAAGCTCGGCGGCGGCATCCAGGGCGATCCGTCGGCGGCGCTGCTGGAAGTGCTGGACCCGGCGCAGAACGGGACCTTTCAGGACAACTATCTCGGCGTCCCCTTTGATCTGACCGGCGTGCTTTTCATCGCCACCGCCAACGTCCCCGATCAGATACCGGCGCCGCTGCGCGACCGCATGGAGATGATCGAGATCCCGGGCTATACCCAGGAGGAGAAAGCGGAAATCGCGCGGCGTTATCTGCTGGACCGCCAGCTCGAGGCGGCCGGCGTGACCCGCGGGCAGCTCGAGCTGACCGATGCGGCAATTGACCGGGTCATCGCGGAATACACCCGCGAGGCCGGCTGCCGGCAGCTGGAGCGCGAGCTGGGCGCCATCGTGCGGCATTTTGCGGTGCAGTTCGCCGAGGGCACCGCCGAGCAGGCACGGGTGGACGCCGATGCCGTCGCGACCGTGCTGGGCGCGCCGAAGTTCGAGGGCGAAACGGCCATGCGGACCAGCGTCCCGGGGGTCGCCACCGGGCTGGCCTGGACGCCGGTGGGCGGAGATATCCTGTTCATCGAGGCGAATCGCTATGCCGGTAACGGCAAGCTGGTGCTGACCGGTCAGCAGGGCGATGTCATGAAAGAGAGTGCCCAGACGGCGCTCAGCCTGATCAAGGCGCGCGCGGACGAGCTGGGGATCGACTCCACGGCATTCTCCAGCGATGACATCCATGTCCACCTGCCGGCCGGGGCCATCCCCAAGGACGGGCCAAGTGCCGGTGTGGCGATGTACAGCGCGCTGGTCTCGCTGGTGACCGGGCGGTGTGTTCGCGAAGACGTCGCGATGACCGGCGAGATCACCCTGCGCGGTCTGGTGCTGCCGGTGGGCGGTATCAAGGAAAAGGTGCTGGCGGCGCGTCGGGCCGGCATTCACACGGTGCTGCTGCCGGCCCGGAACCGCAAGGACTACGAGGACATCCCCGAGTCCGCCCGTCAGGACATGACCTTCCACTGGCTTGAGCACGTCGGCGAGGCCACCGCGCTCGCCCTGCGCGAGACGTCGCCCGGTGAGGCGGCGACCCAGGCTTCGGCCTGAGTCGGTTCAGGCCCGGCCTGCCGGGATAGACAGCGGCTGCAGCGGCATGGGTCGATAATCCTCGGCCGGTGGCGGGCAGACGCTGGCCGCTGAAGGCCGTGGTGACCGGCCCACAGCGATCGGGTTGACGGGCACCAGCCGGCGCGACTCCGCCGGGGTCGCCGGCAGCCATGCCGGCGCCAGGAGGCTGGTCACCTGCAGGAATAGCGGAAATAGCAGGGGTCCCGCCAGCGCCGGCAGCAGCCACGGCAGCAGTGACGGCGCCCCCATGGCGACGGTCAGGCCGACGGTCAGCGCCCCGGCCGCAATGGGCGTGCCCAACCGCCACGCCTCACGCGCCGGGATGCGCCGCCGGCCGCGCAGCGAGGTATCCCAGCGGGCCGGGCGTCCGGCCAGGATGCGCAGGATGAAGCCGCTGTAGAGCACCATCATGAGGGGGGATCGGAGAATGCCGAAGCCCAGCTCCAGAAGGCTGCCACGCAGCAGCGACCAGCGCCGGCCGTATCCGCGTTGCTCCCGGGTGGCAAGGGCGATGCCGATCAGCCGCGGCAGAAACAGAACCATCAGGCTCAGGCCGATCAGCGGCACAACGGTGTCGGGCCGTGTGGTGGCGGCGTTCACCCAGCGCCCCTGATCCGGGGAGACCACCGCGTCGAGGATGCCGGCGCTGATCATCAGCAGCCACAGCGGCGCGGTCAGGTAGGCGAGCCCGCCGAGCAGAAAATTCAGCCGCGTGACGGGTCGCCAGCCGCGCCCGGTCAGCAGGCGCAGATGCTGGAGATTCCCCTGGCACCAGCGCCGCTCGCGTTTGAGATCGTCGATGAAATTGCCGGGCATGCCCTCGAAGCTGCCGCCGATTTCGGGGAGGACGTAAACGCTGCGGCCCGCCCGGCGCATCAGCCCGGCCTCGACATAGTCGTGACTCATGATGTCGCCGCCCAGGGGCGGCCGGCCGGGGAGCGGCGAGAGTCCGCAGCAGGCCTTGAAATCGGCGATGCGGATGATCGCGTTGTGGCCCCAGTAGTTCGTGCTGTTGCCTTGCCAGAAGGCCAGGCCGTTGGCGATGTGACGGGCATGGAGGCTGGCCGCGAGCTGCTGGAATCGGCCCAGCACCGTGCGCTGGCCGACTGGCAGCGGGACCGTCTGGATGATGCCCGCCTGGGGGTTGGCGACCATGCGGCGCACCAGGGTGAGCAGGGCCTCGCCGGTCATGCGGCTGTCGGCGTCCAGCACCACCATGAACTCGTAGCCGGCGCCCCAGCGCTCGCAGAAGTCCCGGATGTTCCCCGGCTTGCGGCCGGTGTTCTCATCACGGGCCCGATAGTAGAGCCCGGGCCCCGTCGGGAATCGACGCTGCAGTCGGGCCATCGCCTCGCGCTCACGCTCGCGCTGGGCTGGATCGTTGCTGTCGCTGAGCAGAAAACAGTCGAACGCTTCGCTTTGACCGGTGTCCTGCAGGGACTGCAATGTCGATATCAGGCAGTGCACGACGTCGCCCATGTCTTCGTTATAGGCCGGCATCACCAGTGCGGTCCGCGCCAACGGGGGCGCGTCCTCGGCCGCAGGGGCGCCGCGCTGCAGGGTGACTGGATGCCGACCGGACAGCCGCAGGGCAATACCGGCCATCATGGTCCAGAATGCAATGCACGAGAACCCGAAGGTGACCGAGAAGGCCGCAATGACCAGCCCCTCCAGCGCATCAATGCCGCCGCCGCCGAGCAGCGCGGCGAGCCAGTGGATCCCCAGTGCCGTGGTTGCCATGGCGAGCGCCGCCATGACGCCGCGCCGCAGTGGCAGGGCGGGTTCGGTCAGTGTCCAGCTCGATGGTTGGATGGCCTCGCTCCTGTGCTGCATCAACACCCTCCTCGATAGGGCGTCGACAGTGCCACGGGGTGGAAGTTGCACCGACGCGGCGAGTCGTCGGATGGGACGGTGGCCCGGATGATGCGCCCGGTCGTGGCGGGGCTGCTCATCGCGCTGGGTATCAACCTGCTGCTGGTGGTGCCCGAGTGGTGGATGCCTTATACGCAGTTCCCATCGCCGTGGCTGGCGGCGGAGACCCTGATCGCGCTCGGCATCATCTGGAGCCTGCCGGTGGCGCTGGCACGCGGCGTTGCGCCCATGCTCAGCTCCGTGATTCTGGTGGCGGTGGCTCTTGCGCTGTCGGATCTGGGCACCGGCTGGGCGCTGGGCCGGCCCATGAATCTTCTCATCGATATCCCGCTCGCCACCTCGGTCGAGCACCTGCTGCGGGGTGCCATCGGTGCGCCGCTGGCCTGGCTGACATTGGTTCTGGCGGCGCTGGCCGTGGTGGGTGTCTTTGCCCTGCTGGCGCGGACACTGCGACGCGGGATCCCACCGCGGGGCGCCTGGCGGCTGCGCACGGTGGGTTTGCTGGTATTGGTCGCCGGATTGCTGCTGCAGCACCACCGGGATATGCCGGCAATCGATCGCGCGGTGGATGCGCCGGCGGTCATCCGCTTCAACGACCAGACCCACCGGGTGCTGGAAACGGCCCGTGAGCGCCAGCGATTCGCCGATGCACTGCGGCGTACACCGGACCCGGTCGCCCCATCACTTGATCGACTGGCCGGACGCGATGTGATTCTTGGTTTCATCGAGTCCTACGGCACCGTCATGCTCGATGACCCGCGGTATCGCGCCACCGGGCGGGCGGCGCTCGAGCACTTCGGCGAGTCGCTGGACGCCGCCGGTCTTGCCGTGGTGACCGGGCGTTTCGAGTCGCCCGTACAGGGCGGGCAGTCGTGGCTCGCCCATGGCACCGTGCTGAGCGGGCATTGGATGAACAATCAGATCCGTTATGACCTGTTCCTGAATGCCGAGCGGCCATCGCTGATCGAGGATTTCGATCGCGCCGGTTATCAGACCGTGGCCCTGATGCCGGCCATCACCGATCCATGGCCCGCCGGCGGGCAATGGGGCTATGACCGCATCGACGATTATGCGCGCATCGACTACGCCGGCCCCTCGCTCAACTGGGTGACCATGCCGGATCAGTACACCTGGCATTACCTGCAGTCGGCGATCCGCGAGGCAACCCCCGAGCCGGTGTTTGCCGAGGTGGCGCTGATCAGCAGCCACGCGCCGTGGACGCCGATCCTGCCGATCCTCGACTGGGCGCGGATTGGCGACGGGGCCGTCTTTGAGCGCTGGGCCGATGCCGGGCCGCCCCCCGGCGAGGTCTGGAGCGAGGGGGCGCGCATCCGTGATCATTACCAGCGGGCGGTGGATTACGCCCTTCGCACCGCCGGCGAGTGGGCCGGACGGTCTCTGGGTGATGGGGTGCTGATCCTGCTGGGTGACCATCAGCCGGCGCCGCTGATCACGGGTGACTCCACCTCGCGCACGGTGCCGGTGCATGTGGTCGCCCGCGATCCGGCGCTGCTCGAGGGTTTCGAATCGCTGGGATTCCGTGCCGGTCTGGAGCCCGGCCCGTCGACGGCGGGAACGCTGGCGGATCTGCGCGCTAGAATACTCAGTGTGTTTTCCAACCCCGGACAAGGGAGTCGTTCCAATGAACAGCAATGATGTGCTGGTGGTCGGCGGTGGCATGGTCGGCGCCGCGGTTGCGGTGGATCTCGGCCGTCGTGGCATCCCGGTGCGGCTGCTCGAGGCCCGTCCGGCGACCCGGCCCACGGCCGATGAGCCGCCGCGGCTCCGGGTCTCGGCCCTCAACGGCCGGTCCATCGAGTATCTCCAGTCGCTGGGCGCCTGGCCGGCGCTGGACCAGGCGCGGGTGGCGACCTTTGATGAACTGGCGACCTGGGATATTTCGGCACCGGGACGGCTCGCATTCAGCGCCGATGAGCTGGGTCTGGATCGGTTGGGCGTGTTCGTTGAAAACGACCACCTGCAGGCGGCCCTGTTGGAGACCGCTGCCGGGCTCGAATCGGTGCGGCTGGATGTCCCGGCCCCGACGCTCGACGTACAGCCCGGCACCGATGGCCCGCGGTTAATCCTTGAGGGTGAAGGGGCGTTGACGCCGGCATTGACGGTGGCGGCGGACGGTGCCGGGTCGCGGTTACGGGATGCGGCGGGTATCGGCGTCTGGGAGGGCGATTATCACCAGCACGCCGTGGTCGCGACTGTGCAGCCAAACCCGCCGGCGGGCACCCGGACCTGGCAGCGCTTTACCCCGGATGGCCCGCAGGCACTGCTGCCGCTCGCCGGTGGCGCGGCGTCGCTGGTGTGGTATGTCTCGCCGTCCAAGGCCCGCCTGCTCACCGCGATGAGCGAGGCCGATTTTGTGGATGCCGTGGAAAGCGCCTTCCCGACGGATCTGGGTTTGATCGACCAGGTCTACGGGCGGGGCAGTTTTCCGATCCGCCGGCTGCATGCACAGCGCTACTGGCGCGATCAGCTGGTGCTGGTCGGCGATGCGGCGCATGTGATTCATCCGCTGGCCGGTCAGGGGGTCAACATCGGGCTGCGCGATGCGCGGGCGCTCGCCGGGCAGATTGCCGAGTCGCTGCGCCGGGGGCTGCCGGCGGCGTATCCGACCGGGCTGGCCGCCTACGAGCGCGGACGGCGTCCCGATAATCAGCTGATGCAGTCAGCGATGAGCGCGTTTCATGTCGGCTTCACGGCGCCGCTCGGGCCGCTCGCGCCGGTGCGCGGGCTGGGCCTGCAGATCGCGGGCCATGGTGGCTGGCTGAAGCGCCGGGTGCTGCGCTATGCCATGGAGGGCAGATAGCCGAGGCCGGCGCCGGCCAGTGCACACCCCAGAACCACCGCCCAGGGTGGGGTGCGGGTCAGCGCCAGCGCCAGCAGCGCGACAAGCGCAATGCCGGCATCCGCCACTGAGCCGATGCCGCTGGTGATGACCGGGTCCCAAAGCACCGCGGCCAGCAGCCCCACCACGGCGGCGTTGATGCCGGGCAGTGCGCGGCCCGTCGCCGGGTAGCGGCCGGCCGCCTGCCAGAATGGCAGAAGCCCCACCACCAGCAGCAGTCCGGGCGCAAAGAGCAGGACGGTCGCCAGCATCCCCGTCAGTAAGGGGGCCTGATCGGCGACTCCGGCGCCGACGAACCCGCCAAAGCTGAACAGTGGCCCGGGCAGAGCCTGGGCGGCGCCGTAGCCGGCGAGAAAGCGGTTGGCATCGATCAGGCCCGGCGCCACCAGCCCGCCCTCGAGCAATGGCAGCACCACATGGCCGCCGCCAAACACCAGGGCGCCACTTTGATAGAGCACCGCCCATAACGGGGGAAGGCCGAACGGGCCGACGAGGGCGATCAGTCCCATGCCGAACAGCGCCAGGGCGGCGAGGGCCTGGCGGCGGGTGACGCGCGCGCCCAGATCGGCATGGGCGGATGTCGGGGACGGAAACAGGACCAGGCCCGCCAGGGCCCCGCCGATGATGACCACGAACGGGCCCAGCGCCGCCGGTGCCAGGCTGACCGCCAGGGCGCTCGCCGCGGCAATCCCGACGCGTGGCCAGTCCGGGCAGAGCTGTCGGGCCATGCCATAAAGGGCATGCGCGACCACCGCCACGGCGGCGAGTTTGAGCCCGGTCAGCCAGCCTGCGGAGTCAAACGCGCCGAGGTGCTGCATGCCCATCCCCAGGCCGATCATGATCACCGCCGAGGGCAGGGTGAAACCCAGCCACGCCGCGAGTCCACCAGCAATACCGGCGCGCTCGACACCAATGGCGAAGCCGGTCTGGCTGCTGGTCGGGCCGGGCAGCATCTGACAGAGCGCGAGCAGCTGGCCGTAGGTGGCATCACCCAGCCAGCGCCGGTCGCGCACGAACCAGCGGTGGAAATAGCCGAGATGGGCGACCGGCCCGCCAAAGGCGATCAGCCCCAGGCGCAGGAAGGTGGCGAATATTTCGGTCAGCGGGGTCATGGCGCCGGTCCTTCTGGGTTCGCGCGGGCTGGGGCGGTTTGCTACCATACAATGGCGGTGGCGCTGGTCCCCTCGCGACGATAAACCGTCAACCCCGTCAGGCCCGGAAGGGAGCAGCGGCAGCGGTGGATTCGGGCGCCGGGGTGTGGCTGGCGTCCCCGCCTTTCTCTATTGTCCCCACTCGCCGATGCTATACTCGCAGTATGGGTTATCAGGTACTCGCGCGGAAGTGGCGCCCCCACCGCTTTGACGAAATGGTTGGCCAGGGCCACGTCCTGCGGGCACTCGCCAATGGCCTTGCCAGCGGACGTCTGCACCACGCCTACCTGTTCACCGGCACCCGGGGCGTGGGTAAGACCACGGTGGCGCGGATCCTCGCCAAGTGCCTCAACTGCGAGTCGAAGGGTGTCACCGATGTGCCCTGTGGCGAGTGTGCCGCCTGCGCGGAGATCGACGCCGGCCGTTTCGTGGATCTGATCGAGGTCGATGCCGCCTCCCGCACCAAGGTCGAGGACACCCGCGATCTGCTGGATAATGTCCAGTACGCCCCGACCCGTGGACGCTACAAGATCTACCTGATCGACGAAGTGCATATGCTGTCCACGCACAGCTTCAATGCGCTACTGAAAACCCTCGAAGAGCCCCCGGAGCACGTCAAGTTCCTGCTGGCCACCACCGACCCGCAACGACTGCCCGTCACGGTGCTGTCGCGGTGCCTGCAGTTCAACCTCAAGCCGCTGCTGCCGGACATGATCGCCGGCCAGCTGGAGACCATCGCCCGCCACGAGGGCATCGAGGTGGAAAAGCCGGCCATCGAGCGTCTCGCCCGCGCTGCCGATGGCAGCATGCGCGACGCCCTCAGTCTGGCCGATCAGGCCCTTGCATTCGGCAGCGGTCGGCTGGTCGACGCCGATGTACAGGACATGCTCGGCAGCATCGATCACGACTTTCTGCTCGAACTGCTCGAGCGGCTCGCCGACGGCGATGGCCCCGGCCTGCTGGATACCGTCGCGCGCATGGCAGAGACATCCCCGGATTTTGCCCAGGCGCTGGCTGAGTTGCTGGCCCTGTTGCACCAGCTGTCGCTGGCCCAGACCGTGCCGGCCGTTTTTGATGCCGAGACCACTGACGGGCAGCGCCTGGCCGCGCTGGCCCAGCGGCTGGACGCGGCGTGGGTGCAGCTGCTCTATCAGATCGTGCTGCATGGGCGCCGCGATCTGCCCCTTGCCCCGGATCCGCGCGCCGGCTTCGAGATGGTGCTGCTGCGGATGCTCGCCTTTGAGCCGGACCCCGGTGAGGGCGACACCCGCGGCCCCACCGCAGCGGCTCCGACGGCGCCGGCGGCGCCGGCTCCGGGGTCGGCCCCGGAATCGGCGCCGGCCCCTGCCGCTGAGCCCGCCGCTGAGCCCGCCACCGAGCGCCAGACCCCCACCGGCAATGATGACTGGCATCGCCTGGCGGCGGCGCTGTCACTGAGTGGCATGGCCCAGGCGCTCGCCGATCACTGCGACTGGGTGGCGCGGGACGGCGACCGGGTGACGCTGCAGATCGACGAGGGCCATCGGCATCTGGTCAACGACAACGTCACCGCGCGTCTTGCCGAGGCCCTGTCGCAGCACTTCAATGAGGCGCTGCGGGTGGACGTCCGGGTGGGGCCGGTCAACGCGGAAACCCCCGCCGCCGCCGCGGAGCGTGTGGCGAGCGATCGCCGCGACCGCGCGCGTGAGTCCATCGAGACCGACCCCAATATCGCGGCACTCAAAGCGACCTTTGATGCCGAAGTCATTAGCGAATCCATTCGTCCACGCGATCAGGAGTAATTCATGAAAGGCGGACTCGGCAACATGATGAAGCAGGCCCAGCGCATGCAGGAGGAAATGCAGAAAGCGCAGTCGGAGCTTGCCGAAATGGAAATCACCGGCCAGGCCGGTGGCGGTATGGTCAGCGTCGTCATGACGGGCCGTCATGAGGTGCGGCGCGTTTCCATCGACGAAAGCGTCTATGAAGACCGCGAGATGGTCGAGGATCTGGTCGCCGCCGCCTTCAACGACGCGGCGCAGAAACTTGACCAGGAGACCCAGTCACGCATGGGTGGGCTGACCGAGGGGCTGAACCTGCCGCCGGGCATGAAGATGCCGTTCTAGGCCGGAGCAGCGCATGGCCTATTCCCCGGCGGTCCAGGAGCTCATGGAGGCACTTCGCTGCCTGCCGGGCGTCGGACCCAAGTCGGCACAGCGGATGACGTTCTCGTTGCTGCAGCATGACCGCAGTGCGGCCGGGCGCCTGGCACGGGCGCTGCAGACGGCGGCCGATTCGGTGGGCGAATGCCGGCTGTGCCGCAATCTGACGGAAGCCGATCTCTGCCCGCTGTGTGCCAGCGGACGCCGCGACCCGGGCCTGCTCTGCGTGGTCGAGAACCCCTCCGATGTGCAGGCGCTCGAGGATGCCACCGACTATGGGGGGCTGTACTTCGTCCTCAAGGGCCGGCTGTCGCCGCTGGATGGCATCGGCCCCGGCGAGCTGGGTCTTGAAAGCCTCGAAGCCCGTCTCGCCGCTGGCGAGGTGGGCGAGATCATTCTCGCGGTCAGTCCGACGGTCGAGGGCGAAGCCACGGCCCAATACATTGCCGGCATGGCGGCGGATGCCGGCGTGGACATCGCCCGGATTGCCCACGGTGTTCCCCTAGGCGGCGACCTCGATTATGTCGACGCCGGTACCCTGTCCCACGCCTTTGCCGGCCGCGCCCGATATCGTTGAGTTTTATTGACCCATGGGGTCAGAAATTCAGTAGCAACGGTTGACCCTCCCTCCCAAACTCCTCAACCTCTGGTCCGCTTTGGCGCGATTTCGTGCAGGATGCAAGGAGAAAGTGCATGTTCAAGAAAATCCTGGTCCCGGTGGACCTGGCGCACATCGAGGCGATCCAGCGTGCGCTGTCCACCAGCGCGGACCTTGCCCGCCACTACGGGGCGGAGGTCTGTTACATGGCGGTCACCACCTCCACGCCGGGGACGGTGGCCCGGACCCCCGAAGAGTACGAGCACAAGCTCGAAGCCTTTGCGAGCGGTCAGGAGGCGGTGCACGGGCAGAAAACCTCGTCGCGCTGCATCAACTCCCCCGACCCCACGGCCGACCTGGACGGGTTGATTCTCAAGTCCATTGAAGCGGTCGGCGCGGACCTGGTGGTCATGGCCACCCACCTGCCGAGGCACCTGGATGCCGTCATGCCATCCCACGGTGACCGAATCGCATCCCACACCGATGTGTCCGTCTTTCTGGTGCGCCCGGCCTGAGCCGATGTGCGCCCTCGACACCCATCAAGGAGAGAATCGTGAGTGACGAAAACCTCGATGAGCAGAAATCCACCGGCGTTCCGGCACCGGAAGGGCCTTCGGGCCTGATCGATACCGACTACGTCATCGGTCAGGACAACATCGCTGGCAACCGCTTCGGCCTCGAAGTCGATCTGCACGGCAAGGTCTTCACCTTCTCGGGACTGATCATCCTCGCCTTTGTCATCATTACGCTGGCGTTGCAGAACGAGGTGGGTCCGGTCTTTGAAGCGACCCGCGTCTGGCTGACCCAGAACCTCGCCTGGTTCTTTCTTGGTGGCGCGAACATCTTTGTCCTGATCGCCCTGGGGCTGATCTTTACGCCGCTGGCCAACGTCCGGCTGGGCGGTGCCCACGCGACACCCGATTTCAGCTATGCGGGCTGGTTCGCGATGCTGTTCGCCGCCGGCATGGGCATCGGCCTGATGTACTTCGGCGTCTCCGAGCCTCTCGGACATTTCGAAAAGGCCATACAAGGCACCAGCATGGAAGGCGGCGTCCGCACCGACTGGGCCCCCCTGGGCGCGGCGGCTGGCGATCAGAACGCCGCCATTTCGCTGGGTATGGCGGCAACGATTTTCCACTGGGGGCTGCACCCCTGGGGTATCTACGCCGTGGTGGCGCTGGCGCTGGCACTGTTCTCGTTCAATAAGGGCCTGCCGCTGACCATGCGCTCGGTGTTCTACCCGATCCTCGGCGAGCGCGTCTGGGGCTGGCCGGGGCATGTGATCGACGTGATCGCCGTGTTCGCGACCCTGTTCGGACTGGCGACATCGCTGGGGCTGGGTGCCCAGCAGGCGACCGTCGGTCTGGGTTACCTGTTTGGCATTCCCTCCGGTGATACCACGATGGTGCTGCTGATCATCGGTATCACCATCATCGCCTTGGGCTCGGTGACGCTGGGCGTCGACAAGGGGGTGCAGCGGCTCTCGCAGCTCAATATGGGGCTTGCCGGCCTGCTGCTGCTGTTCGTGATCGTGGCTGGACCGACGCTGGCGATCGCCACCGGCTTTTTCGAGTATTTGTTCTCGTATGCCAAGAACGTCATCCCGCTTTCCAACCCGATCGGCCGCGAGGACACGAACTTCTCCCAGGGGTGGACGTCGTTCTACTGGGCCTGGTGGATTTCCTGGTCGCCGTTCGTCGGCATGTTCATCGCCCGGGTCAGCCGCGGCCGCACGGTGCGTGAATTCCTGATCGCGGTGCTGGTCATTCCCACGTTGATCTCGGTGCTGTGGATGACGGCACTGGGTGGTACCGCCATTGACCAGGTGGTCAACAAGGGGCTGGAGAGCGTCTCCGAGGCGAGTGGCGATCTGCAGCTCTTTGAGATGCTCTCGAATCTGCCGCTGGGGCTGATCACCTCGAGCCTCGCCATCTTTCTGGTGATCGTCTTCTTTGTGACCTCGTCCGACTCGGGCTCGCTGGTCATTGACGCGATCACCGCCGGCGGCAAGGTCGACTCGCCCAAGCCACAGCGCATGTTCTGGGCGATCATCGAGGGCGCGATCGCCATCGCCCTGCTACTGGGTGGCGGGCTTTCAGCACTGCAGGCCATGGCCCTGTCGGCGGGCTTTCCGCTGACACTGGTGCTGCTGGTGGCCTGCTACTCCATCATCAGGGGACTGATGTCGGAGCCCCGCGCCGCCTAGACCCAGAGCTGGCCCACCGGGGTCGAGCGGCTGTAGTGGTGCTGGATCTGCGCCTGCAGCAGCTCGGCCGTCCCGATCGCATCCAGCACGGCCTGGTGCCCCTCGTAGGGGGGCAGGCCGTAACGGATGCGACTGTCATTGAGGCGGATTGACGCCGGCGACCGGCGCAGGAGCCGGCGCAGGCGGAGCCGCCAGCGACGTCGATGGCGTTTGGCCTCGATCTCCATGGTGTCGATGAGCGGAAACCGGAAGACGCTGCCGGTGCGCTCGCGCACGGCCCGATCCAGAAAGCGCCGCTCCACCGGATGGTAGTGCACCACCGGCAGGCGACCCTGCAGCTCGGCGAGGATCTCTGGCAGCACATCCGCCAGGTCCGGTGCCTGCTCCACCTCCGAATGGGTGATGTGGTGATAGGCGACGGATTCGCCGGAAAAGCCCCGGGGCGGTCGCAGGATCCAGTGCCGGCGGCGGGCGACGGCGATGCCATCCAGCGTGAACGGCACCAGGCCAACGCTGAGGATGCCGTGCTGGCGCGGATCAAGGCCGCTGGTCTCGAGATCAATGGCGACCAGTGGCGTATCACCGATGGCGGCCTCCGGGTTGTCCGGGAACGCCGCATAGAAGTCGCGCAACGCCCGGGTGTCGGCGCGCCGGGCCATCTCCTGCAGCCAGTCATGCCAGCGCGCGTGCGGGTCGGCTTTCAGCCGCACGCCTAGCGGCCACGCTTCTGGAGGCCGCCGGATGGCATCGGGTAGCGGAAACGCAGAAACTTCTGCGCGTCACTCAGGGCACGGAAGGCTTCCTTAATCTCGGCGCGCTGCTTGGCGGGCACGTTGCGGGGTTCGATGTTGTTATCCGGCTCACGCTCCTGCTCGATGTCGAGCACCTGATCGCGCAGGCGCGCGAGGCTCAGCACCTCGAGGGAGTAACTCAGGCGATCGGCCACGCCGGGACCCAGCAGTGAGGTGGTCTTGATATCGGCAAGCCGCTCGAACGAGTTCTGTGCCTGCGACCCACAGGCAAGGGCGTGAATGCGGATGAGATCGGTGAGCGGTGCGGTTCCGCGTCGCTTGACGTTGATCGAGTCGTTCTGTTGACCGTCCTTTTCGGTCACGAATTCGCGGAAAAAACCGATCGGCGGCGTGCGGTTGAGGGCGTTGCGTGACATGGCCGCCAGAAAGGCGGGGCTGTCACCGGCCTCGGTGGCGATCAGCGTCTGCAGGGTCTCGATCAGGCGTTCCTCGCCGTAGAGGTTATCGAGGTCAAAAAAGATATTGCTGTGTAGCAGCCGCTCGGCATTGGGGGCCTGTATCCAGCTGCGGAAATAGCGCTGCCAGACCCATAGCGGCTGGCGCCAGCGCGGGTTGGTGGCCATGATGCCGCCCTTGCAGTAGGCATAGCCACAGGCATCCAATCCGTCGCTCACGCGCTGGGCGAGGGCGGCAAAGTAGTCATCGTGCTGCTGGGGATCAAAGCGGTCATCCAATACCAGCGCATTGTCCTGATCGGTCACCAGGGTCTGCTCATTGCGGGCCATTGAGCCCATGCCCATGAAGGCGTACGGGACCGGTGGCGGTCCGAGCTCGGCTTCGGCCAGCTCCAGGAGGCGGCGGACGAAACTCCGGCCGATGGACGACAGGGCCGTGCCCACGGTGCGTGAGTCGGCGCCCTCGCGAATCAGGCGAACCGCTGCATTGCGGACCTCGGGCAATAATCGGGCAAGTCCCTCGGGATGGCGCTGACTGAAGATGCTCTCAATCAGATAGAGGCTGCTCTGCGTTTCATAACGCACGACGTCCTCGAGCCGGATCACACCAATCGGGCGGCGCCGATGCATCACCGCCAGGTGGTGGACGTTATGCCGAAGCATGGCGAGCATGGCTTCCTGCATGGTTTCGTCCGACTGCACCGCCACGAGCTGCTCGTTGACGATTTCACCGACCGGTGTGTCCACCGGGCGGCCTTCGGCGACGAGGCGGGCGCGGAAATCGGCATCGGTAAGAATGCCCTTGACCTGCCAGAGCGCCCCGTCGGCATCCGCGTAGGTATAGCGCGGGTCATCGCCCTGGGGTTCGACCACCAGCAGCGCGGCCGATGGCTCATCGGCCAGCTGGCGGGCCACGTCGCGGGCGCTTGCGTCGCTCTCGGCGATCAGCGGCTGGCGTGTGACCAGCTTGCGGATCCGCGTGGCCATCCGGTCATTGTTCCGGGTCTGGCTATCAACGCTGGTCCCGGTCCGCGGCCGGCCCAGTTCGATGAAGTCGGCAAAATCGCCGTCGGTTTCGTAGAGCGCATCAAAGCGATCGGCATCGATGGCATAGATCAGCGTGTCTTCGATGGCGATTGCCGGGTACTGGGCGCGTCGGCCCCGCAGCAGGCCGTAGTGGCCGAACAGGCTGCCTTCGCCGAGGCGATCGAACAGGTCGCCGCTGCGCCGGTAGACTTCAACCGCGCCGCTGCGGACATAAAAAAGCGCGGCGATGGGTTGGCCCGAGGCCAGGATCTGCGAGCCCGCCCGGTAGTAACTGATTTCGACATGACTGGCGATGTCGTCGAGCTGATCATCGGTCAGGCCGTCAAATGGCGGGTGTTCGCCCAGGTGACGGCGAATGTCGAGCAGTTCCGGATCCATGCCAATGCCTCCCGATCAGTCTCCGGTCGACTCGAGAACCGGCTCGAGCAGCCGCTCGATGGCCTCGCGCTGTTCGGGCGTGCGTGCCTCGATGGCCTGCTGCACCACCGCCGGGGTGAGGTGCGGGGCGAATGTCTCGATGAACGCGAACATGTAGGCGCGCATGTAGGCACTGCGCCGAAAGCCGATCCGCGTGGTGCTTGCCTCGAACAGGTGGCTCGCGTCCAGCGCGACCAGGCCTTCATCGCGCTGCGGGTCGAATGCCATGCTGGCCATGATGCCAACCCCGAGGCCGAGTTGGACATAGGTCTTGATCACTTCCGAGTCGGTGGCGGTGAAGACCACCTCCGGCGTGAGGCCGTGGGCGGAGAAGGCCGCATCCAGTCTTGATCGCCCGGTAAACCCGAAGACGTAGGTGACGATGGGATGCTCGGCGATGGCCTCGAGGGTCAGGGGCTCGCAGGCGCAGAGCGGATGGCCCTGCGGCACGACGATGCTGCGGTTCCAGCGATAGCAGGGCAGCATCACCAGATCCTCGTAGAGTTCGAGCGCCTCCGTGGCGATGGCGAAGTCGACCTCGCCGGCGGTGGCCATCTCGGCGATCTGCGTGGGTGTGCCCTGATGGAAGTGCAGGCTGACGGCGGGGTAGTGGGCGCGGAAGGCCTGCACTGCCGGGGGCAGCGCGTGGCGGGCCTGGGTATGGGTGGTCGCGATGCTGAGGCTGCCACTCTGGTCGTCGGCAAACTCCGCGGCAATGGACTGAATGCCACGGGTCTCCGCCAGTGTGCGCTCCGCGGCGGCCAGAATCTGATGGCCGGGTCGGGTGAGGCCGGTGAAGTGCTTGCCGCTGCGCTCGAAGATCGGTACGCCGAGTTCCTCCTCGAGCATGCGAATCTGTTTGCTGACCCCGGGCTGCGAGGTGTAGAGCGCATCCGCTGCGGCGGAGACATTTAGGCCGCGGCGCACGACTTCGACGATATAGCGGAGCTGGGTGAGTTTCATGGGCGATAGTCACCAAAGGTATGACGGATGCCCATGATAGACCAAATGGCAATAAAAAACCCCGCCCGATCAGACATCGGACGGGGTCGGGTCAGGCCCGCAGGCCCCGATCAGCGCTCGCCGGCAAACGCCGCGAGCAGCTGCAGCAGACTCAGGAACAGGTTGTAGATCGTCACGTACAGCGTGATCGTCGCCATGATGTAGTTGGTCTCGCCGCCGTTGATGATCTCACTGGTCTGGTAGAGGATCAGGGCGCTCATCAGCACCACAAACGCCGCACTGACCGCCAGCGACAGGGCCGGGATCGAGAACAGCACCGCGACGATGGAGCCGGCGAAGGCCACCAGCACACCCGCGAAGATGAATCCGCGCATGAAGCTGAAATCGCGCTGCGTGGTGAGTGCGTAGGCCGAAAGCCCCAGAAAGATCATGCCGGTGCCGCCCAGCGCCATCATCACCAGCTCGGCGCCGTTGCTGAACGCACCGATGTACAGACTGACGATCGGGCCCAGCGTGAACCCCATGAAGCCGGTCAGCGCGAAGACGCTCGCCAGCCCCCAGACGCTGTTACGCAGCCAGGTGGTCAGGAACAGGAGACCGAAATAGCCACCCAGCACCATCAGCCAGTGCATGGGCGGTGCGTTGGTCGCCATCGCGGTTCCCGCCATGGCGGCGCTGAACAGTAGTGTCAGCGCGAGCAGCGCATAAGTATTGCGCAGCACCTTGTTGGTGGCGAGCACCGACTGGCCGGTGGAGCGGCCGCCGGCGATCGAGGTGCGAAAATCCTGAGCCATCGTTGCTTACCTCCGTTGGATCAATGATGCAACTGCCTTCAATATGTCATTGGATGGTGGCAATGTCACGCAAGTTCAATGCGCTCGTGGAGGCGGATGAGCGGCCACCCGCCGCCTTGCAGCCCATGGCTAAAAACCGTAACGTCCGCGAGCCTGAATCTAGGAGGGATCAACCCCGGTGAATATAGTCTGTCTCGACCTCGAGGGTGTGCTGGTCCCGGAGATATGGATCGACTTTGCGGCGCTGACCGGCATCGACGCCCTCAAGGCGACCACGCGGGACATCGCCGATTACGACGAGCTCATGCGCATGCGCCTGGATACCCTGGCCGCCCACGGGCTGGGCCTGCCCGACATCCAGGCGGTCATCGACCGGATGGAGCCGCTCCCCGGCGCCCGGGCGTTTCTCGACGACCTGCGGTCGCGCTACCAGGTGATCATCCTCTCGGACACCTTCTACGAGTTCGCCCGGCCGCTCATGCGCCAGCTGAACTGGCCGACGCTGTTCTGTCATCAGCTCGAGACCGATGGCAATGGAGACATCACCGGCTATCGGCTGAGGATGCGCGACCACAAGCGTGCGGCCGTCGAGGCCCTGCGCGGGCTGAACTTTGCGGTGGTTGCGGCGGGTGATTCGTTCAACGACACCAGCATGCTCGCGGCTGCCGGGCAGGGTATTTTCTTCTCGGCCCCCGCGAACGTCACCGCGGCGTTCCCGCAGTTCCCCGTGACTGACAGCTATCCGGCCCTGACCGCCGCCATCGACTCGGGCTTTGCCGCGCAATGACTGATCGCTCGGTCCGGGTCGCCATTCTCGCGGATACCCACGGGTTCCTTGATCAGCGCATTGCCGACGAGGTCCGTCGCTGCGACATTGCCCTGCATGCCGGTGATGTCGGTGGCGCGGATGTGCTTTTCGCCATGCAGCCCGAACAGGAAGCCGTGGCGATCCGCGGCAATAACGACGATGCGGCGCACTGGCCCGCGTCCGAGCAGGACATGCTGGCCAGGTTGCCGGAAAACGCCACGGTGGATCTGCCCGGCGGGCGAATCAAGCTCGTCCATGGCGATGACGGCGGCACGATTGACCAGCGCCATCGCCGCTACCGGCAGCAATTTGCCGACTGCCGTGCGGTGGTCTACGGCCACAGTCACCGCCAGTGCGTCGATCAGAGTGCCATGCCCTGGGTGCTGAACCCCGGCGCCGCGGGCCGGACGCGGACCTATGGCGGACCGGGCTGCCTGGTCCTGCAGTGTGACGACGCGCACTGGGATCTTGAGGCCCTGCAGTTTGCGCCGCGCACGGCGCCCCGGACCCGACGCCGCTCGGGCCGCGACGGATCGGAGTCCAACGACGGCCGGAATGGCTGAACACTCCAACGCCCACCCGACGCGTAGTGCTGCGAAGGCCCGGGCCGCCCGGGAGGCGATGACGTTGCGCCCGGATTATGCCCTGGATCTGCCCGTCCTCGAGCATGCCGAGGCCATCAAGGCGGCGGTGCGCGATCATCCCGTGGTCGTGGTCTGCGGCGAGACCGGGTCGGGCAAGAGCACGCAGCTGCCCAAGCTCATGCTCGATCTCGGTCGCGGTATCGACGGGATGATCGCGCATACCCAGCCACGGCGCATTGCCGCCCGCAGCCTCGCCAGCCGTGTGGCTGAAGAGTGTGGGACGAGAGTGGGCAGCGGGGTCGGCTACCGGGTGCGTTTCAGTGACCAGACCGGGCCGGAAACGCGCATCAAGCTGCTCACCGACGGCATGCTGCTCGCCGAAACCCAGGCCGACGATCGGCTTGACGGCTACGACACGGTCATCATCGACGAGGCCCATGAGCGCAGCCTGAACATCGACTTCCTGCTCGGTTACCTCAAGCGCCTCCTGCCCCGACGGCCCGATCTGCGCGTGATCATCACCTCGGCGACCATCGATCCGGCCCGGTTCTCGCAACACTTCGACGATGCCCCGGTGGTGGAGGTCTCGGGACGCACCTACCCGGTGGAGGTCCGCTATCGGCCGCTGGTCGAGCAGTCGGAGGATGAGCGCGAGCGCAGCCTGCGCCAGGGCGTTGTCGAGGCCGTGGATGAGCTCGCGGGCCTCGGCCGCGGCGACGTTCTGGTGTTCCTGCCCGGCGAGCGCGAGATCCGTCAGTGCGCTGAGGCGCTGCGCAAGCATCACCCGCCCCATACCGAGGTGCTGCCCCTGTTCGGGCGCCTGTCCACCGCCGAGCAGCAGCGCGTGTTCGCACCGCACCGTGGCCGGCGGATCGTCCTGTCCACCAACGTCGCCGAAACCTCGCTGACCGTCCCGGGAATCCGCTACGTGGTGGACAGCGGGCTTGCGCGGATCAGCCGCTACAGCTATCGCACCAAGGTCCAGCGCCTGCCGGTCGAGCCGGTCGCACAGTCCAGCGCCGACCAGCGCGCCGGGCGCTGTGGACGTGAGGGGCCGGGCGTGTGCATACGCCTCTACGACGCGGCCGACTTTGAGGCGCGGCCGCGGTTTACCGATCCCGAAATCCTGCGCACCAACCTGGCCTCGGTCATCCTGCAGATGAAGCATTTGCGGCTGGGCGCCATCGAGCGGTTTCCCTTCATCGAGCCGCCGGATCCGCGCTACGTCAAGGACGGGCTCAAGCTGCTCGATGAACTGGGCGCGCTCAACCGCCGCCAGAATCTCTCGCGGCTGGGTCGTCAGCTGGCCCGCCTGCCGGTGGATCCGCGCATCGCGCGCATCCTGCTGGCGGGCGACCGCGAGGGTGCGCTGGATGAGCTGCTGGTGATCGCCGCCGCGCTGTCGGTACAGGATCCCCGTGAGCGGCCCATGGATCGACGCGAGGCGGCCGATGCCGCGCAGTCCGCCTGGCAGGACAAGCGCTCGGATTTTGGCGGACAGCTACGCCTCTGGGCCGCCTATCGGGAGCAGGCCCACCATCTGAGTCGGCGCAAACTCCAGGCCTGGTGCCATGAGCATTTTCTGTCTCATGTGCGCATGCGTGAGTGGGCGGATACCCACGCCCAGCTGCGCGGCCTCGTGCGGGATATGGGGCTCACCGAAAATACCGCGCCGGCACGACCGGTGGCGATCCATCGGGCCCTGCTCAGCGGCTTTCTCTCCAACATCGCCCGGCGCGAGGACGGCGGTGAGTATGTCGGGCCGCGTGGGCTCAAGCTCGCCATTCATCCGAGCTCGGCGGTGGCGCGCCAGCGGCCGCGCTGGATCATGGCCGCGGAGCTTGTCGAAACCAGCCGGGTGTTCGCCCGGGTGGCGGCCGATGTGCGGCCGGAGTGGATCGAACCGCTGGCCGGGCATCTGCTCAAGCGCCGCCATCGCGATCCGTGGTGGGAGGCCGGCAGGGGCAAGGTGTTCGGGCGTGAGGATGCCACCCTCTATGGTCTGCCCATCGTCACCGGGCGCAAGATCGACTATGCGCGCGTGGCCCCGGCGGAGGCCCGGCAGGTGTTCATCCGTGAGGGTCTGCTGGGCGAGCCACCACCGGATCCGCCGGCCTTTCTGCGGGCCAACCAGGACCTGATCGCCGAGGTCGAGACTCTCGAGGCAAAGACCCGGCGCCGTGATGTGCTGGTGGATCACGAGGCACTTGCGGCCTTCTATGACGCGGCCCTGCCGGCCGCGGTGGTGGATGGCCCGAGTCTTGATCGCTGGCTGCGCGACGGCGGCGACGACCGTGCGCTGCGGCTGGATCGCGATCAGTTGATGGCCCGGGGCGTGACCGAGGGGGCGGCCGACTACCCCGACACATTCGATGTCAATGGCGTGCGCCTGCCACTGCGATACGCCTTTACGCCCGGTAGCGAGGTCGATGGCGTCACGGTCTGCATTCCGGTGGCGGCCCTCAACGCGCTTTCGCCGGAGCCCTTCGAGTGGCTGGTGCCCGGCCTGCTCGAGGAAAAGGTGGTCACCCTGATCCGGGCACTGCCCAAGGCGCTGCGACGGCATTTTGTGCCCGTGCCGGATTTTGCCCGTGCGGTTCTCGAGTCACTGCCCACCCGAGAGGGATCATTGGAGGCGGCGGTGCGCGCCGAGCTGCGGCGCATGACCGGGATTGATATCCCTGGCGGCCTGTGGGATGAGCTGGTCCTGCCCGGACATCTGCAAATGCGCTTCGAGGTGCTCGATGAGGCCGGTGCGCTGCTCGACAGCGGTCGTGATCTGCCCGCGCTGCAGCGGTCCTGCGCCGATCATGCGGCGCGCGACTTCCGGGCGCCGGCCGACAGCAGCTTCGAGCGCACCGGGATCACCGACTGGGACATCGGCACGTTGCCGGAGCGGGTGCCTTTCGTGCAGGGCGGGATCGAGCTGCAGGGCTATCCGGCCCTGTGTGCCGAACAGGGCGCGGTGGCCCTGCGCCTGCTTGACGGCCCCGAGCGCGCCGCCATTGCCCATCGCGAGGGTGTTCGCAGTCTCCTGATGAAGCGCTTCGCCCAGCAGGCGCGCCACCTGCGCCGGGGGCTCGAGGGTCTCGATCGCATGGCCATCGACTACCGCGATGTGGGGGACGCCGATGAGTTCAAACGCGGCTTTGTGGCCGCGGTATTCGATCAGGTTTTTCTCGCCGGGACCGTTCCGCGGGACCGGGCCAGCTGGCTCGAAATCTGCGAGCAGGGCCGCACCGCAATCATCCCCCACGGTGAGCAGCTCCGGGATCGGGTCTCTGATATCCTGTCGCGACAAAAGCGGGTGCGCCGGGCACTCAAGGGCAATATCCCGCTGGGCATGATGGACAGCTACCAAGATCTCCGCCAGCAGCTGGACGGGCTGGTGTACCCCGGGTTTCTGCTGGACACCGACCCGGAGCGGCTCGCCGATCTGCCGCGCTATCTGGCGGGAATGGCCCGCCGGCTCGAGCGCCTGCAGCAGGACCCGAACCGTGACGCGGCCGGCCTGGCGGCGATCCAGCCGCATCAGCGCCGGCTCGACGAGGCGCTGGCGCGTCATGCCCGACGGGCCATCCGTGACCCGGCCCTGGCGCAGGTCCGGTGGCTGGTGGAGGAGTACCGCATCTCGCTGTTTGCCCAGGATTTGGGCACCCGCGAGCGGGTATCGGAAAAACGCCTGGCCCGCGCCTGGGAAGCCGTGCGCTGAGCCGCCAGGCCAATCGACAGTCAACAAGAGGAACACCGTGCTCGACAGTAATCAGCTTGCCACCCAGCTTGACGATCTCAAGGGACGCTCCGAGTCCCTGAGGGGGTATCTTTGACCTCGCTGAAAAGGAGGAACGCTTCGAAGAAGTCACCCGCGAGCTCGAACAGCCCGATGTCTGGAACGACCCCGAGCGCGCCCAGAACCTGAATCGCGAGCGCGCGGCGCTGGACACGGTCGTCGCTCAGATGCGGGGCCTGCTGACCGGGCTGGATGAGGCGGGCGAACTGCTCGAGATGGCCCGGGAGGAGGATGACGCCGACACCCTGGAGTCGGTGGCGGCGGACCTCGCCGCCCACGAGCGCGTTGTCCAGTCGCTGGAGTTCCGGCGCATGTTCGCCGGCGAGATGGACCCCACCAACGCCTTTGTCGACATTCAGGCCGGCTCCGGCGGTACCGAGGCCCAGGACTGGGCCGACATGCTTTTACGCATGTACCTGCGCTGGATCGAGCACAAGGGTTTCAAGGCCGATCTGATCGAGGTCTCCGAAGGCGACCAGGCCGGCATCAAGAGTGCCACCATCCGGGTCGAGGGGGAGTACGCGTTTGGCTGGCTGCGCACCGAGACCGGTGTGCATCGACTGGTGCGCAAATCACCCTTCGACTCGGGCAACCGTCGCCACACATCATTCGCCTCGGTCTTCGTCAGCCCCGAGCTGGACGAGGATGTGGACATCGAAATCGATCCGTCGGATCTGCGCATCGATGTCTATCGCGCCAGCGGTGCGGGCGGGCAGCACGTCAACCGGACCGAGTCGGCGGTGCGCATTACCCATCAGCCCACCGGTATCGTGGTGCAGTGCCAGAATGACCGCTCGCAGCACAAGAACCGGGCGACCGCCATGAAGCAGCTGCGGGCCAAGCTCTACGAGCGCGAGATGGAGGCCAAGCGCGAACAGGCGGCGGCGGTGGAGGATTCGAAGTCGGATATCGGCTGGGGTAGCCAGATCCGCTCCTACGTGCTGGATCAGAGCCGCATCAAGGACCTGCGCACCGGCGTCGAGGTGGGCAACACCCAGGCCGTGCTCGACGGCGGTCTGGATTCATTCATAGAGGCGAGTCTCAAGGCCGGCCTGTAGGCGGGCGACACGCCGGACAACTCTTGGAACAGGAACAGCATGGCTGAAGAGCAGGATGAACACCGCCTTATCGCCGAGCGGCGGCGCAAGCTCGATGAGTGGCGCGCCGAAGGGGCCGCCTTCCCCAATGATTTCCGGCGTGACGCGCTGGCCGCCGATCTGCAGTCGCGCTATGCCGATCACGATGCCGAGCAGCTGGCGGCTACTCCGGTACGGGTACGCATCGGCGGGCGACTGATCCGCAAACGCGTCATGGGCAAGGCGAGCTTTGCAACGCTCCGCGACATGTCCGGCGACATTCAGCTGTTCGTACGCCGCGATGATCTGGCCGAGGGCCTGTATGCGGCATTCAAAGGCTGGGATGCCGGCGACATCATCGGCGTATCGGGCACGCTGATGCGCACCCGGACCGGCGAGCTCTCGGTGCATTGCGACCGGCTGGCGCTGCTGACCAAATCGCTGCGTCCGCTGCCCGATAAATACCATGGTCTGGGGGATACCGAGGCGCGCTACCGGCAACGCTATCTCGACCTGATGACCAACCCCGATTCGCAGCGGATCTTCACCGTGCGCAGTCGCATCATCCGCAGTATTCGCGAGGCCTTCCACGAGCGCGGTTTTCTCGAAGTCGAGACACCGATGATGCAGCCGATTCCGGGGGGCGCGGCCGCCCGGCCGTTCGTCACGCATCACAATGCCCTCGATGTCGATCTGTTTTTGCGCGTCGCCCCCGAGCTCTACCTCAAGCGGCTGGTGGTGGGCGGCATCGAGCGGGTGTTCGAGATCAACCGCAACTTCCGCAATGAAGGGGTCTCGACGCGGCATAACCCCGAATTCACGATGCTCGAATTCTACGAGGCGTACGCCGATTACCGGGACGCCATGGACTTTACCGAGTCGCTGCTGCGCCGGCTGGCCCGGGATGCCGTGGGCACCGAGCAGCTCGTCTGGCAGGGCGAGTCGATTGATCTGGCCCCCGCGTTCCGCCGGCTGAGCGTCCGGGACGCGGTCGTCGAGCACAACCCCCAGCTCGGTGCCGGGGTGGACGATCCGCAGGCCCTCGCCGGTTATGCCGAGTCACTGGGCATCGAGGTCGGCCCGCACTGGGGCAACGGCAAGGTCCTGCTGGAGGTCTTCGAGAAGACCGCGGAGGCCGCGCTCATCCAGCCCACCTTTGTCACCGACTATCCGGTGGAGGTCTCGCCGCTGGCCCGGCCACGGGATGACAACCCGGCGGTGACCGAGCGCTTCGAGCTCATCGTGGCGGGTCGGGAGATCGCCAACGGCTTCTCGGAGCTCAACGATGCCGAGGATCAGGCGCGCCGCTTCCGCCGCCAGGCCGAGGAGAAGGCCGCCGGTGACGACGAGGCGATGCACTATGATGCCGACTACATCCGCGCGCTCGAGTACGGCATGCCGCCGGCCGTGGGCGAGGGGATCGGCATCGATCGGCTGGTGATGCTGCTTACTGACAGCGCCTCGATCCGGGATGTGCTGCTGTTCCCGGCCATGCGCCCCCGCGACTAGTCGCCTGCCGCGCGCCGGCCGGGCAGGCGCTCGCCGATCGAGGCGTGCAAAGACAGCAACACCGGGATGACGAACAGCACCAGCAGGGTGGAATAGCCCAGCCCGAAGGCGATGGAGGTGGCCATCGGGATCAGGAACTGCGCCTGCAGCGATGTCTCGAACAGCAGCGGCGTCAGGCCGCCGATCGTGGTCAGCGAGGTCAGCATCACGGCCCTCAGGCGCCGCACCGCCGCCTCCTCAAGGGCGGCGTCCACGCTCAGTCCGGCGGCCAGCTGATCGCGGTAGAACGCCACCAGGATGATCGCGTTATTGACCACGATGCCCGAGAGGCCGAACAGACCGAACAGCGAGAGCACCGTGAGTTCGATGTTCATCAGCCAGTGGCCGACGATGGCCCCGACCAGTCCCAGTGGGATGACTCCCATGACGATCAGAGGCAGGGTCCAGGCCGAGAACACCCAGACCAGGACAACGGACATCAGGGCGAGGCCCAGATACAGGCCGAACTGCATGTCATCCAGCGTGTTGCGCTGATCCGCCTGGCGCCCCTCGAAGCTGTAATCGATGCCGTAGCGCTCGGCCAGCCGGGACAGCGCGCCGTCCTGCAGTGAGCCGATGATGCGATCGGCATTGGCCACCTGATTGTCCAGGGATGCCTGGATCTGCACCGCGCGCTCGCCATCGGCATGGCGGATCGCCTCGAAGCCGCGCTGCGAGCCGCGGTTGATCACCTGATTGACCGGCACGAACTCGCCGGCCGGCGTGCGGATGGTCAGTTCGTCGAGGGCCCCGATGCGTCGCTGCTCATCGCGGGGTAGCAATACCCGCACCTCCACTTCGTCGGGGCCGGACTGATAGATCTGGCTCAGCGCGCCATCGAACGCGGCTCGCAGCTGCGAGCCCACGGCCTGCGTAGAAAGGCCCAGCGCACGGCCCTGTTCATTGACCGAGAAGGTGATCTGCTGACGTCCGTAGGGCAGGTCATCACTGACGTCCACCACACCGGGAATGCCCCTGAGGGTCTCGGACAGCGACACGGCCGAGTTTTTCAGCGCATCGGTGCCCGCTCCGGTCAGGCGGACGGTCAGATCGGCACCCGGTGGACCGCCCTGGCGCGAGGTGATGGAAAAGTTTTCCATGCCCGGCGGCACCTGCGTGTTGGCTTTCCAGTCGCCGATAAAGGTGCTGTTACGGGTCGTGCGCGCGTCGGGGGGCGTGAGCTCCACCAGCATTGAGCCCAGGGCATCGCCCTGGGTGGCGCCGGTCCCGCCGACGGTACCGCCGGCCCGGGTGATGGCCGTCTGCACGAGATTCTCACCCGACTCCGCCTGTGTCTGGGCCAGGCTGCGCTCGAGCTCGTCGAGGAATGCCTCCATCTCCTGGCGATCCGTGCCGGCGACAAAGGTCGCGTTGGCGTAGACGATCTGGGACTCGGGCGTTGGGAAAAACGTAAAGCCCAGCCGTCCGCTGGCGAGCAGGCCAGCGGCCAGAACGACACTGGCGGCGGCGATTGACAGGGTCACCGCCCGGTGGCTAACGGCCAGACGGACGGCGCGCCGGAACCCGTTTTCGCGGAATCCCTCGAAGCCACGCTCGAACCGCGCCCGCCAGCGGCCGAGACCGCGCTGCGGCGATGGCGTTGGGGCGGTCGGTGTCTGAGGGCGGCTGCGCCCGGTGAACGCACCCCGCAGATGACCCGGCAGGACCAGAAAGCTCTCCACCAGCGACGCGGCGATGACGCAGATCATCACGATGGGGATGTCCCGCAGGATCTGGCCGATGGTCCCGCCGACCACCAGCAGCGGCATGAACGCCGCGACCGTGGTCAGCGACGAGGCCATCACGGGCCAGAACATGCGCCGGGCGGCGCCCTGCGAGGCCAGGAGTGCGGGTTCGCCGCCGCGGAAATGGGCATCGGCATCCTCACCCACGACAATGGCGTCATCGACGATCACGCCCAGCGCCATGATCAGCGCAAACAGCGAGATCATGTTGATGCTCCCGCCGATCAGCCAGAGGATGGCGAGCGCCGCGAGGAATGCCGAGGGGATGCCCACTGCCACCCAGAATGCAACACGGGCGGGCAGGAACAGGTAGAGCAGGATCAGGACAAGCACAAGGCCGCCCAGCCCGTTGCTGACCAGGAGGTTGATGCGGTCGCGGATCAACTGCCACGACTGGTCGTAGAGGGTCAGCTCGAGGTTGGCGGGCAGACGCGGCCGGGTATCGGCCACCCACTGCTCGAGGGCCTGAGCCGATTCCAGGCTGTCGCCGTGCTGGGCCCGCTGCAGGACGAGTTCGATGGCGGGGGCGCCATCATGGCGCATCAGCACCGAATCCGGCCTCGGCTCCTCGCGGATCGAGGCAATCGAGCCCAGCGTCAGCGAACTGCGCGGGTCACTGACAACCGGCAGTTCATCAAAACCCAGCACGTCGCGGCGCTGCTCGACGGCGCGCAGCTCCCGGCCCCCATCGAGGCTCCCGAACTCGCCGGCCGGGATGTCCGTGGAGCGACTGGCGATGCGATCGGAGAGCTGGGGCAGGCTCAGATCCAGCGACGGGATGCGCTGTGCCGGCACCGCCACCGAGATCTGCTGATCGGGCATGCCGTTGACGCTGATGCGATCGATGCCACGCTGGACGAGTTCGCGCTCAAATTGATCCGCCCATGTGCGCAGCGCCGAGCGGTCGACGTCGCCGTGCACCAGCACACGTCCCACCGGGTCGAATTCCGGCGCGCGGCTGATCTGGGGGGATTCCGCGTTGGCGGGAAAATTGCGGAAGCTGTCGACCTGCTCGCGTACGTCCGCCAGGGCCAGCACGGTGTCGGTGCCCTCGATGAATTCCAGCGTGATCGTGGCGATGCCCTGGGCCGAGGTCGAGGTCATCTTGCTGACATCAGGGACCGCCCGCAGACGCTCCTCGAGCGGCTCGGTAATGCCCCGCTCAACGTCTTCAGCCGAGGCCCCGCTCCAGACCACTGAAACTGTGATGACATCGATGGAAAAGTTGGGGAAGAACTGCACATTCATCCGTGAAATGGCGAAAAGCCCGCCCAGAATCATGAGGATCATGACCAGATGCGGGGCGACGCGGTGACGGGCGAAGCGCTCGAGCAGACCCGGCGATTCGCTCACGGCGATGCCCCGTCGTCATCGGCGGGCTGCACGCGCAGACCCTCCACCGCGTTGGGGAGCTGGGTGGTGGCGATCCGGTCGCCGGCGGTCAGCGCGCCGCTGCGGATCAGCGCGCGCTCGGTGCCATCAACGCGGGTGGTGCCGAGGTGCTCGACGGCCACCCGCTCAAGGCGGTCATCGCGGACCCGGTAGACCCGGTCGTTGCCGTACAGCGCGCTCTGCGGGACCGCGATGGTGTCAGGCATGGCCGGCATCCGCAGTTCCATGCGAATGACCTCACCGGGGCGCAGCGAGCGATCCGGTGCCTCGAACTGAAACAGCCCGGTGACGCCCCGGGCACTCGCTGAACCGCCAAGCCGCATGAGCCGCAGCGCCACCGTGCCGCCCAGCAGCTGGGCCTCGGCGGCCGGATGCTCGTCGCGGGCCAGCGCCCGCAGCAGCGGCTCCGCCCGTTGATTGGGGATCAGGGCGCGCACTTCGAAACCGTCTCGGGGGAGAAACGTCAGCAGCGCCTGACTGGTGCTGACCCGCTCGCCGGTGGCGACCTCGCGCCCGGTGATAATCCCGGCGCCGGGGGCTTCAACCCGCGAGCGTCGGGCGTCACGACGGGCGCTGCGCACATCCGCCTCGGCGGCCTTGCGGCGGGCCTGCAGCGAGGCAAGTCTGGCGTCGAATGTCGCGACCCGCTCCTCGCGGGTGTTCAGCGCGAGCCGCGCCTGGTTGAGCGCATCGCGGTTGGACTCCACTTCGGACGGCGAGGCGAGTTCATCGCTCTGCAGCGTGAGGGTCCGCTCGAGGGAACGCTGCGCGGTGTCCACCAGTGCCTGCTCGATCTCGAGCGCCTGCTGATCGCTCTGGTAAGCGCGGCGGGCCTCCTGGATCTGGGCCTGCAGGTCAGCAAGATTGGCCTCGGCGCGTCGCAGTGGCGGCTCGTAGTCGGCGGGATCCAGCGCGACCAGCAGATCGCCTTGTTCAACCGCGTCGCCATCGGCCACCGGCAGGCGGGCCACCCGCGCCGTCAGCGGCGCGTTGATCAAGAGTCGATCCGGATTCTCCACCTCGCCGGTGAGTGTCAATCGGGGCTGGTGCGTGCCCGGCTCGACCACGGCCGTGTCCACCCGCCAGGCCCGCTCGGCCACGTCCGCCCGCGGCGGCGTCGGCCCGGTCTGGGTGAGCCAGATGTAGCCGCCCGCCGCCAGGGCGATGATCAGCAGGGGCAGGATCAGTCGGACAAAGCCCAGCCGAATCCAGTGGCGGGCGCGCGGTTCGGAGGCCATAAGTCAATCGCCTGCGTTCGAATACCGCCGTCAGTGCGGCGGGGTGTAGGGGAGATCCAGGATCTCGAGGGTGCGTGTCGCGACGGACAGTGTCTGCCCGGCCTTTTCGATGCGGAGCACCGCCAGCAGTTCACTGCCACCACCGGCCGCCGCCGCGCTGATGACGACCCCGGCCTCCTGATCATCGGCGTCGAGCACCGCCGTGCCGGGTGCCGGTGGATCGTCGGCGATGGCCGCCCGGTAGAGTCGGCGTTTGAGCTGGCCGCGGTAATGCATGCGCGCGATCACTTCCTGACCGGGGTAGCAGCCCTTGTCATAACTGATCCCGCCCAGGGGTTCGAGGTTGAGCATGGTCGGCACGACGGATTCGCTGACCTCGCGGGTCAGTTCGGGGAGGCCGGCGCGGATCGACTGCAGACGCCAGAAATCCTCGCTGCCCTCGACGAGTGCGTGGCCAAAGCGGGTGCGCAGGGCGGCCAGCTGATCGGCGGGCGCGATGACCAGATAGCGCAGGTCAGCCGCGCCGGGCAGGGCGATGACATGCAGGTCGCCGGCCCGCACGACCTCGCCCGCCTGGGCGGGCAGGGTGCCGGCCGCCTCGCTCAGCAGGCTGGCGGCGGCCGGGCCGGCCATCCCCAGTGCCCCCTCATCGGGTCGCAGATCAGTGAGCGCGACCTGTGAGCGCAGAATGAACATCTGAAGGGTCGGGCGGATCGCCTCGATCAGGTGCGCATCGGCCAGCAGCAGCATGCCCGTGTCACTGGGGACGACGCGGAACACCGCGCGCGCCCGGCCCTTGGCATTGCACCAGGCGGCGAGTGCGCTGGCGGATGGCTCCAGTCCCGCAACGTCGGCGGTCAACTGGTTCTGCAGGAACGCAACGGCGTCGTCGCCGGCGACGTGGAGCAGGCCCAACGAGGGCAGGGGACAGATCAGTCCGCTGTCGTTGAGGGCCATCTCCATTTCATCGGGCGTATTCGCGGGTTCATGCATGGTCGGCTCCAGACGGTAGCGGATAGAATGTCGGCCTCCGCTGTCATAAATGATGCCATTTGCAGACCGCCTCGTGTAGCTGGAGGATCCGACATGACCGACGATCGCAAGACCCATCCGTCCGACGCTGAGGCTCAGGAGAGCGCTGCCGGGACCCCGTCACCGGAGACGGTGGATTGGGAGCGGCCCGAGACCTGGCCCAAAGAGGTAGGCGGTAAGCGCGGCCCGGAGCCGACCCGCTACGGTGACTGGGAAAGCAACGGCCGCTGCACTGATTTCTGACCGGAATCGAGGGCGGTTTGTTGCACTGCCGCGATATTGCGCGATGCGGCATCGAAGCGTAGTTTATCGGAATAATTCCAAAGATGATGACCTCCGGAGAGTGTTCAGATGAGTACCGATAACCGGCCCCTCTCGCCCCATCTTCAGGTCTACCGCCTGCCGTTCACCGCCCTGACCTCCATCAGTCATCGCATCAGTGGTGTATTGCTCTCCGGGGGCGCGCTGGTGCTGGTGTACTGGGTGGTGGCCGCGGCCGCCGGCCCGCAGGCCTACGCCACCGCCAGCAGCATCCTCTCGAGCCTGCCGGTCCAGGTGCTGATTTTTCTCTGGACCTTCGTCCTGTTCTATCACCTGTGCAACGGCATCCGTCATCTGGTCTGGGACGTGGGTTATGGTTTTGACCTGAAAACGGCGCAGCGCTCCGGGCAGATCGCCATTGGCGCGGCCGCCGCGCTCACCCTGATCGCCTGGCTCATCGCCCTGGTCTGAGGAGAACAGCAATGGATTATCGGACTCCCCTGAAGCGCGCACAGGGCCTGGGCGCCTCCCACCACGGCGTGGGCCATTGGTGGATGCAGCGGCTCAGTGCTGTGGCGATGGTGCCGCTGATGCTCTGGCTGGTGGTTGGCCTCGCCACGCACACCGGTGGTGGTTACGAAGGTGCCGTGGCCTGGCTGGGCAACCCGATCAACACCGTGGTGCTGGTGATCGCCTTCGGCGTGCTGTTCTATCATGCTTCGCTCGGGCTCCAGGTGGTCCTCGAGGACTACGTCAGCCACACGGGCACAAGACTGGCACTGGTGACCGCCGTGCGGTTCCTGGCCGCACTGCTGGCCGTCTCGGCGATATTCGCCCTACTCAAGATTGCGTTCGGAGGCTGACCGGATGAGCACCGATTACGAGATTATCGATCACACCTATGACGTTGTGGTGGTGGGTGCCGGCGGCGCCGGCCTGCGCGCGACCTTCGGCATGGCCGCCAAGGGCCTGAAAACGGCCTGCGTCACCAAGGTCTTCCCCACGCGGAGCCATACCGTGGCCGCCCAGGGCGGCGTCAGCGCGGCGCTGGGCAACATGGGCGAGGACGACTGGCGCTGGCATGCCTATGACACGATCAAGGGCTCCGACTGGCTGGGCGATCAGGATGCCATCGAGTACATGTGCCGCGAGGCGATCCCCGCGATCATCGAACTCGAGCACTACGGCGTGCCCTTTTCGCGGACTGAGGAAGGCAAGATCTACCAGCGGCCGTTCGGCGGCATGACCACCCGGTTCGGCGAGGGGACCGCGCAGCGCACCTGTGCCGCCGCCGACCGGACCGGGCATGCGATCCTGCACACGCTCTACCAGCAGTCGATGGCGCACTCGGCCGACTTTCACATCGAGTTTTTCGCCCTTGACCTGATCATGGAAAACGGCGCCTGCCGCGGAGTGATTGCCCTGGAGCTGGCCACTGGCAAGATCCATCGCTTCCGGGCCCATATCGTGGTGATGGCCACCGGCGGTTACGGCCGCGCCTGGTTCTCCTGCACATCGGCCCATACCTGCACCGGCGATGGCGGCGGCATGGTGCTGCGCGCCGGCCTGCCGCTGCAGGACATGGAGTTCACGCAGTTCCATCCGACCGGGGTCTACGGCGCCGGATGCCTCATCACTGAAGGCGTCCGCGGCGAGGGCGGCTACCTGACCAACTCCGATGGCGAGCGCTTTATGGAGCGTTACGCCCCCAACGCCAAGGACCTGGCCTCGCGCGACGTGGTGTCACGCTCAATGACCGTTGAGATCCGCGAGGGACGTGGCGTCGGGCCCAACGCCGATCACATCCATCTGCATCTCGAGCACCTCGGCCCCGATGTCATCAACCAGCGGCTGCCGGGGATCGCCGAGACCGCCAAGATCTTTGCGGGTGTCGACGTCACGCAGTCGCCCATCCCGGTGCTGCCGACCGTGCACTACAATATGGGCGGCATCCCCACCAACTATCGGGCTGAGGTGGTGGCACCCCGCGATGGCGACCCGGATGCGGTGGTGCCCGGGCTGATGGCGATTGGCGAAGCCGGCTGCATCTCAGTGCACGGCGCCAATCGTTTGGGCTCCAACTCGCTGCTTGACCTGGTGGTGTTCGGCCGCGCGGCGGCGATCCGGGCGGCCGAGATCGTGGCCGAAACCGGCGAGCATAAGCCACTGCCGGCGGACAGCGCCGACTACGCGCTCACGCGGCTGGATCGACTGCGCCATGCCAACGGCAGCCATCCCACCGCCAGCATCCGTGAGCAGATGCAGAAGACCATGCAGGAATACGCCGCCGTGTTCCGCACCGAAGAGACGCTCGCCACCGGCCGGGAGCGCATCCACGAGATCCACGCCATGCTTGAGGATGTGCAGCTTTCCGACCGGTCGCTGATCTGGAACACGGATCTGGTGGAGAGCCTCGAGCTCGAGAACCTGCTGGGCAATGCGGTCGTCAGCATGGATTCGGCGCTGAACCGGCAGGAGAGTCGCGGTGCCCACGCCCGCGAGGACTACACCGAGCGTGATGACGAGCACTGGATGAAGCATACCGTGTCCTGGATGCAGGACAGTGGCGAGGTCCAGCTTGACTACCGGCCGGTACACATGACGACGCTTTCCGATGAGATGGAAGTGATTCCGCCCAAAAAGCGCGTGTACTGATTCCAGGAGAGATTAGCGATGGCTCAGTTCGTACTACCCCCCAATTCCCGGATCAAGCAGGGCGAACACCACGAGGCGCCTGACGGGGTCAGTAACACCCGGACCTTCAAGGTCTACCGCTGGGAGCCGGACAAGGGGGAAAACCCGCGTCTCGACACCTACGAGGTGGATCTCGATACCTGTGGCCCGATGGTGCTCGACGCCCTGGTCAAGATCAAAAACGAGATCGACCCGACACTGACTTTCCGGCGTTCCTGCCGCGAGGGCATCTGTGGGTCGTGTGCGATGAACATTGATGGCCGCAACACCCTGGCGTGCATTCAGGCCATCGATGAAATCGACGGTGATGTGCGGATCTATCCGCTGCCCTCCATGCGGGTGGTCAAGGATCTGGTGCCGGACATGACGCATTTCTATGCCCAGTACGCGTCGATCCGCCCGTGGCTGCGCACCGAGACGCCGACGCCCCCGGATCGTGAGCGGCTGCAGAGCCCTGAGGACCGCGAAGAGCTGGACGGTCTCTACGAGTGCATCCTGTGTGCCTGCTGCCAGACCTCATGCCCCAGCTACTGGTGGAACCCCGACCGTTATCTGGGACCGGCCGTGCTGTTGCAGGCCTACCGCTGGATTGCCGATTCGCGCGATGAAGACACCGCTGGTCGCCTTGACGACCTCGATGATGCGTTCAAGCTCTATCGTTGCCACACGATCATGAACTGCGCATCCGCCTGTCCCAAGGGTCTGAACCCCGCCAAGGCAATCGCTGAGATCAAGCGCATGATGGTGGCCCGCCAGTAAGCGGCGGTACGATCCGTGAGCGAGCGATCGAGATTGCGCTGGCGATGCCGGCGCGGAACCACGGAACTGGATCGACTGCTGACCCGGTTCCTGGACGCGCCGGCCCAGGGCTATGACGCGCTTGATGCCGAGGGACGCGAGGCGTTTGACCGCCTTCTGACCATCGAGGACGACCACCTCATCGACTGGCTGGTCAATGGTCAGCGGCCCTCGGAGGAAAGCCTTGTCGACCTCGTCAACCGCATCCGCCACGCCTCCGATCTACCGACTCACGCCTAGCGCCTGGTTGCGTGGGGCGCTGATCGCACTGTTCCTGCTGGCGGTTCTGGTGGCGCTGGTCGCACCCGGGCTGGCCCCGACCCTGCGGATTGCGGCGCTGATCCTGACCCTCGCGGTGGCGGCGTGGACGGTGCCCCGGCACTGGCCGACGCAACCCCGGGCGGTTCAGGCCTTTCAGCTTGAATCCGGTCATTACGTGTCGATATGGCGGTATGATGGGGCACAGGCCCGGTATCGTCTCCGGGACAGTCGGATCTGGCCGGCGCTGGTGGTGCTGGCGCTGGCTGACGGCAGGGATCGCCGGGCGCTGTTCATACCGCGGGACGCTCTCGGGGGCGAGGCCCATAGGCAGCTGCGCCGGGCCGTGAGCGCATGCTGAGGCGTTTGCCGGTGTCGGGGCGATCCGCTAGCCTCCTCAGGATGAATGAACTTCTACCAGACTCACGGGTCATTGCGGAGGGTGAATGAGTACCGCCAATGCGGACAAGGAGCTGGTAGAGCGTGTTCAAGCGGGTGACAAGCAGGCCTTCGACCTGCTGGTGCTCAAGTATCAACACAAGCTCGTCAAGCTCATCTCCCGGTACGTGCATGATCACGCTGAGGCGATGGATGTCTCCCAGGAGGCATTCATCAAGGCCTATCGGGCGTTGCCGAGGTTCCGTGGCGACAGCAGCTTCTACACCTGGCTCTATCGAATCGGGATCAATACGGCGAAGAACTATCTGGTCTCACAGGGTCGGCGGCCACCGGATAACGACATTGATGCCCAAGATGCTGAACGATATGACATCGAATCGCGTCTGAAGGATCAGGAGTCGCCGGAAGCGCTTGCGCAGCGGGACCAAGTGCAGGAGACAGTGGTCAGCGCCATCGAGGATCTGCCCGATGACCTGCGCACGGCGATCACCCTGCGTGAGTTCGACGGTCTCACGTACGAGGAAATCGCCGAGGCAATGGACTGCCCGATAGGAACGGTTCGGTCACGGATATTCCGTGCCCGTGAGTCAATTGATAAGCGGCTGCGGCCGCTGGTGTCCGGTACAGACGGGTGATAGCGATGCAGGATGATACGGATCAACAACTCTCGGCCTATGTAGACGGCGAGCTGGGTCGTGATGAAAGTCGCTTTCTGGAGCGCCGCCTGGCCGCCGATCCGGGGCTGAGGCAGGCGCTCGAGCGCTACCATTCAATGCGGGCCGCCGTGCGTGGCGAGCATGTCGCCGGTGTCGAGGGGCTGGCGGATCGGGTGCGCGGGCAGCTCGAGGCAGAGCCCGCCCACGAAGCGGACGACGCCCTGGCCCAAGCCAATTGGCGACGGGCTTCGTTCATGGTCCAGCCGGTGGCGGGGTTGGCCATCGCGGCGAGTGTCGCGCTGGGGCTGGTGGTCGCCTGGCCGATGTTCACCGCGCCCTCGACGCCGGCACCCACGGCTACCCCCGTGCAGATCGCGGCGGAACCCACCAACGGCAGTCTTTCGCGGGTGGGCGGTCCTTCAGCGGCCCGGCAGGACGACGACGTCGACGCACAGGTGCGACGTCAGCTCCAGCCCTATTTCATCGATCACAATGACCAGACCACGGCCCGGCCCATTGGCGGGACTCTGGAGTCGGCGAGAATCATCGGTCATGACCGCGAACGCTGATCCATCGTGGCGGCGCGGCCGCCGACGCGGTGCGACCGGCCTACTGGCGCTTGCCCTGTTGCTTGCCACCCCGGCAGCGGCGGAAACGCCGCGCAGCGCCAGCGGGTGGCTGGAACATGCCAGCGATGCGATGGGGCGTCACAGCTTTGTTGCCGATGTGATCTATGAACAGGGGGCGCATGTCGAAGCGCTGCGGCTGTGGCGCGATGCCTCCGTAGCGGACGGCAGCCGTGAACGGCTCATGTCGCTCTCAGGCCCCCCGCGCGAGATTCTCAGAACGCCGACCACCACCACCTACATTTCTCCCACCGCCGCTCCCCATCCCCGTCAGCGCTACGCGAACCGCTCGCTGCGGCTGCCCGATCCGGATGCCATTGATCGGCTCGATCAGTCCTACACGCTCAATCTCGAGGGACAGGGGCGGGTCGCGCAACGCGCGGCGCAGCGGCTTCGCGTGATCCCGCAGGACGATCTGCGGTATGGGTATGCGCTGTGGCTCGACCAGCAGACCGGCATTGTGTTGCGGGCCGATATCCTCGAGCCCGGCGGCTGGCCGGTGGAGCGCTTCATGGTGGTCGAGCTGAACCGTCGTGAGGCAATGGATCCGAGCCTGCTTGATCCGGTGCTCGCTGACGAGGGCGCGACTTTCGAGCGGGCGACCCGCGGGAATGCGGCGGCCGATCAGGATGGCCCGGTCCATGGCGACTGGTCGTTGACCGATCCACCCCCCGGCTTCACCCGACAGGCGGATCGCACCCAGGCGCTGCCGGGCTACGAACGGCCGGTTCGGCACCTGGTGTTCTCCGATGGCATCGCCAGTGTTTCGGTCTACATCAAGCAATCCGAGGCGGCCGAGGCGCTCCAGGGCGCGATGAGCATGGGCGGTGTGAACATCCATGCGCGAACGCATGACGGTGTCCAGATTCTGGTTGTCGGGCAGGTGCCGGCAATCACCGTGGAACGGATGGCCAATGCCATGGTCCGCTCCAGTCAACCCAACGCGACAGGGCAGTAAACCGAATGACCCTCTTACGATCGATTTCCCGTGGCACCCGCCGGGGGGCCATGGCCCTGATGGCGGTCACGATGCTGGTGGCGCCGGGTGTCGGCGCCCAGAATCTGCCGGATTTCACCGACATGGTGCGCGAAAACAGCCCGGCGGTCGTCAATATCAGCACGACCCAGGCCCAGCCGGAAGGCCGCGCCCGCATGCCCGATGTGCCGGGCATGCCCGACCCCGAGGATCTTCCCGAGGGGCATCCATTCCGTGACTTCATGGACCGGTTCATGGATGACGAAGGGCCGGAGCAGGCGCCGCCGCGCCGCGACGCCCGGTCGCTGGGCTCCGGGTTCATCATCTCCGAGGACGGCTACATCCTCACCAACAATCACGTGGTCGAGGACGCCAGCGAGATCATCGTCCGGCTGAACGATCGCCGCCAGATGACCGCTGAACTGGTCGGCGCCGACGACCGGGCGGATCTCGCCCTGCTCAAGGTGGATGGCGAGGATATGCCCACGGTGGAAACCGGCCAGTCCTCCGAAGTCGAGGTCGGTGAGTGGGTGCTGGCCATCGGTGCGCCGTTCGGTTTCGAATATTCGGTCACCGCCGGCATCATCAGCGCCAAGCAGCGCAGTCTGCCCATGGAAAACTACATTCCCTTCCTGCAGACCGACGTGGCGATCAACCCGGGCAATTCCGGCGGCCCGCTGTTCAATCTCGACGGCGAGGTGATCGGGGTCAATTCGCATATCTACAGCCGCTCCGGGGGCTTTCAGGGCATCTCTTTCGCGATTCCCATCGAGCTGGCAATGGATGTGGCTGATCAGCTGCGTGACGGGGGCGAAGTCAGCCGGGCCTGGCTGGGCGTCGTGATCCAGGATGTCACCCGCGATCTGGCGGAATCCTTCGGCATGGATCGGCCCGAGGGGGCCCTCATCGCCCAGGTCCTGCCGGACAGCCCCGCCGCGGCCGCCGGTATTGAGCCGGGGGATGTAGTGCTTGAGTTCGACGGCAATGATGTTGCGACGTCGGGTGCCCTGCCACCGATCGTGGGCCAGGCGACCGTCGGCTCGACCGTACCAGTGGTGGTGATGCGCGATGGCGAGCGTCAGACGCTGGAGGTCACCCTGGCTGAATTGCCGGACGATGCCGGCCAGCGTGGTGGTGGGTCGCCGCAGACCGAACCCGGCGCGTTCGAGGAGCTGGGACTGATGCTGCAGCCCCTGACGGCCGAGCGCCGTGATGCGTTGGGCCTGGAGCCGGATGTTGACGGGCTTGTCGTGGCCGGCGTTGATGGCGGTCCGGCCGCCGAGGCGGGGATCGAGCCCGGGGATGTCATCGCCCGGGTCAACCGTTCCCCGGTCGAGGGGGTCGAGGCGTTCCGCGAGATCATCGCCGACATGGAGTCGGGACGCCGTGTCCCGCTGCTGGTACTGCGTGACGGGAGTCAGCGGTTTCTTGCCCTGCGTATCCCCTGATCGGTATCGTACCGCGATAGCGTGTCGGCCCTGCGCCGATGAGGCCGCGGTGGCATCAAGCCGCCGCGGCTGATTTGTTTCCGCAACCGGCCCGACCCCGGCCAGGACTTCATGGACCAGATCAGAAATTTCTCCATCATCGCCCACATCGATCATGGCAAGTCGACCCTTGCGGACCGCCTGATCGAGCGCTCGGCACATTTCCAGTCCCGGCAGTCCAACGAGCAGATGCTCGACTCCATGGACCTTGAGCGCGAGCGCGGCATCACCATCAAGGCGCAGAGTGTGTCGCTGGACTACACCGCCGCGGATGGCCGCACCTATCAGCTCAACTTCATCGACACCCCCGGGCATGTCGACTTTTCCTACGAGGTCAGTCGCTCGCTGTATGCCTGCGAAGGGGCGCTGCTGCTGGTGGATGCCTCGCAGGGTGTCGAGGCGCAGAGCGTCGCCAACTGCTATACCGCGGTGGAGCAGAATCTCGAAGTCGTTCCGGTGCTGAACAAGATCGACCTGCCCTCGGCCGAGCCCGAACAGGTCATCCAGCAGATAGAGGAGATCATCGGTCTGGATGGCTCGGAAGTGGTCCCGATCAGCGCCAAGACCGGCGATGGGATCGATGACCTGCTCGAGTCGCTGGTGGCCAATGTGCCGGCCCCGCAGGGTGACCCCGAGGGACCGCTCAAGGCGCTGATCATCGACTCCTGGTTCGATAATTATCTGGGCGTCGTGTGTCTGGTCCGGATCTTTGATGGCGTGCTGCGCAAGGGCGATCGCATCAAGGTCATGTCCACCGGGCGCGAGTTCCAGGCGGATAACCTGGGCATTTTCACGCCCAAGCGGATGCCCTGGGACACCCTCGAGACCGGCCGGGTCGGATTCGTGGTCGCCGGGATCAAGGACATCGACGGTGCCCCGGTGGGCGACACCCTGACCAGCGCCCGTCGACCCACCGAATCGCCGGTGCCCGGCTTCAAGCGGGTCCAGCCGCGGGTGTTTGCCGGGGTGTTCCCCACCAGTTCCGAGGACTATGAGGCATTCCGCGATGCCCTCGGCAAGCTGCGGCTCAATGACGCCGCGCTGCATTATGAACCCGAGAACTCCGAGGCTCTCGGGTTCGGGTTTCGCTGCGGATTCCTCGGCATGCTGCACATGGAGATCATCCAGGAGCGGCTCGAGCGCGAGTATGGTCTGGATCTGATCACCACCGCGCCGACGGTCGTGCATGAAGTCGTCAACAAGGACGGCGAGGCATTCCTGATCCACAACCCCTCGGAGATGCCGGCGGTCAACGACGTCGAGGAGATCCGCGAGCCCATCATCCATGCCAGCATCCTCGTCCCGCAGACCTACATCGGTGCGGTGATCAAACTCTGCGAGGAAAAGCGCGGCGTGCAGAAGGGCATGCAATATGTCGGCAATCAGATGTCGCTCGAATACGAGATGCCCATGGGCGAAGTGGTGCTCGACTTCTTCGACCGCCTGAAATCGGCGTCCCGGGGGTATGCCTCGTTTGACTACGAGTTCCGCCGCTTCCAGCCCGAGCGGCTGGTCAAGCTCGATATCCGAGTCAACGGCGACAAGGTGGATGCGCTGTCGGTGATCGTCCATCGCGACCAGGCCGAATACCGAGGCCGCGATCTGACCGAAAAGCTGAAGGAAATCATCCCCCGGCAGATGTTCGAGGTTGCCATTCAGGCGGCGGTGGGGTCGAAGATCATCGCCCGCTCGACGGTCAAGGCACTGCGCAAGAACGTGACCGCCAAGTGCTATGGGGGCGACATCACCCGAAAGCGTAAGCTGCTTGAGAAACAGAAGCAGGGTAAGCGTCGGATGAAGCAGGTGGGGCGCGTTGAAATCCCGCAGGACGCGTTCCTGGCCGTGCTTCAGGTTGATAACGATAAATGAACCGGCGTACTAGCCCATGACAATGCCCGATTTTGAACAGCTCCTGGTCATCCTCACCCTGGTGAGCGGCGTCATCTGGGTGATCGACCGGTTCCGCCGCCGTCGGCGCGCCGCTGATGCGCGGGTCTCGTGGTGGTTTGATCTGGGCCGCTCGCTGTTTCCCGTGATCCTGATCGTGCTGATCATCCGCTCGTTCGTCATCGAGCCCTTTCGCATCCCCTCGGGGTCCATGCTCCCGACGCTCGAGGTGGGCGATTTCATCCTCGTCAACAAGTTCGGGTATGGCCTGCGACTGCCGGTGGCGCATGAGCTGATCGTGCCGGTGGGCGATCCCTCGCGCGGCGATGTCGCGGTGTTCCGCTATCCCGAGGATCCCTCTCAGGACTACATCAAGCGCATTGTCGGTCTGCCGGGGGATACCGTGTCCTACGTCGACAAGCGCCTGATCATCAACGGCGAACCCCTCGAGGTGGAGCGCCTCGGCGCCTGGCGCGGCGATGACGCATTCAACCTGCTGCGCGAGCAGCTGGGCGGCGACTGGCATGAGATGCTGGTGCATCGCTCGCCCGATGACCGGCAGCTGAGCCTGACGGTGCCCGAAGGCGAGTACTTCGTGATGGGGGATAACCGGGACCGCAGCAGTGACAGCCGCTTCTGGGGCACCGTGCCCCGGGATCATCTGGTCGGGCAGGCGTTTTTCGTCTGGCTCAGCTGGAATGGGGGGCCCAACTGGTCACGCATGGGCGATGTGATCCAATGACGGCAGGGAGCGGCTGGGTATGACGCACCGCGCAGATCTTGTCGGCCACCTGGGTCGGGCGTTCGAGGACCCGGCGCTGCTCGATCAGGCGGTCACCCATCGCAGCGCCGAGGGCCCCAACAACGAGCGACTCGAGTTTCTGGGTGATTCGATTCTCAACTTCGTGATTGCCGCGGAGGTCTTTGAGCGCCGTCCCGAACTGCACGAGGGTGAGCTCAGCCGGCTGCGGGCGGCGCTGGTCAACAAGAATGCGCTGGCTGCGATCGCCCGGGGGATCGATCTGGGTGCGCACATCGTGCTGGGCAGTGGCGAACTCAAGACCGGGGGCAGTCGCCGCGACTCCATCCTCGCCGATGGGCTTGAGGCGGTGATTGGTGCGGTCTATCTGGATGGGGGCTATGAGGCGGGGCGGCAGGTGATACTGCAGCTGTTCGAGGCGCACCTCAGCCGCCTGCCCGACATGGAGGCACTCAAAGACCCCAAGACCCGACTCCAGGAATATCTCCAGGCCCGGCACCTTGAACTGCCCACCTATCAGGTGGATGCGGTCAGCGGGCGGGCGCACCAACAGACCTTCCGCGTCGGCTGTCACTGCGAGCCGCTCCAGCTCACCGGGGAAGGCACGGCCGGTAACAGACGCCAGGCGGAACAGGCGGCCGCAGATGACCTGCTGGCCAAGATCGCCGCCGCCGACACAGGAAAGAATAATGACTGAAACCGAATCCGCGACGGACACTGACTTTGCCTCAGGGTTTGTCGCACTGGTCGGCCGCCCCAATGTGGGCAAGTCGACCCTGCTCAACGCCGTGCTCGGCCAGAAGGTGAGCATCGCCACGCGCAAACCGCAGACCACGCGCCACCGCATTCTCGGCATCCATCAGCGCGATGACGCCCAGATCGTCTATGTCGACACACCCGGCCTGCACGAGGGCGGGCGGACCGCCATGAACCGTTACATGAACGAGGCCGCCGGCAGTGCGCTGGGCGATGTCGATGTGGTGGTCTTCATGATCGAGGCAGGGCGCTGGACCGACGCCGACAAGCGTGTGCTCCAGCGGCTGCAGACCGTCAGGGCACCGGTGGTGGCGGTGATCAACAAAGCGGATCGGCTGCGCGACAAGAATCGGCTCCTGCCCGAGATCGAAGCGCTCGCCGGGCGCTACGATTTCGCCGCCGTGGTCCCGGTGTCGGCGCTTAAAAGCGACAAGCTCGACGCCCTTGAAAGCGCACTGATCGAGGCCCTGCCGCGCGGGCCGGCGCTGTTCCCCCGCGACCAGATCACCGATCGCGATGAGCGCTTCATGGCCACCGAGCTGATCCGCGAGCAGCTGACCCTGATGCTGGGCGATGAGCTGCCCTACGCGAGCACGGTGGAGATCGAGGCCTTCGAGCAGGAGGGGCAGCTGCGCCGAATCGCCGCGATCATCTGGGTCGAGCGCGTCGGCCAGCGCCGCATCGTCATCGGCGAAGGGGGCGAGCAGGCCAAGCGCATCGGGGCGGCGGCCCGCCTGCAGATGGAGCACCTGCTGGGCGGCCGGGTCTACCTCAAACTCTGGGTCAAGGTCCGCGAGGGCTGGTCCGATGACGCCCGACTGCTCAAGTCGCTGGGTTACAGCGCCGATCGATGACCGCGACGCCGCGGGAGGCAGCCCTCGAGCCGGGGTTCATCCTGCATACCCGGGCGTATCGTGACACCAGCCTGCTGCTGGAGGTGCTGAGCCGCGGCCACGGCCGGGTGGGCCTGGTCGCGCGCGGCGCGCGGAGTCGCAGGTCGCGGACGGCGGGCCTGCTTCAGGCATTTCAGCCGCTTGCGCTGTCGTGGCGCAGCCGCGGCGAAATGGGCAGCCTGCGCCAGGTCGAGTCGGCCGGTCGACCGTTCATGCTCAAGGGCCGGCGTCTGGTCAGTGGGCTTTACATCAATGAGCTGCTGATGCGTCTGCTGGGGCGCGAAGACCCGCATCCCGGGGTGTTCGAGCACTACCTCAACTGTCTCGAGGCGCTGGCGGAAGCGGTGCCCGAGGCCGTGGCGCTGCGCGGCTTCGAGCGCGATCTCCTGGGGCTGCTCGGCTATGGCCTGCCGCTGGCGCGTGATACCGAGGATGCGCCGCTGGTCGCGTCGCAGTGGTATCGTTACGATCCGGGGCGCGGGGCCATCCCCGTGGCGGGGCCGGACGCACCGGGTCAGGTGGTCAGCGGGGAAACACTGCTCGGCCTCGCCCGGCCGACGCTCACCGAGGCCACCGCACGGGCCAGCCGCGACCTGATGCGGGCCGCGCTGGAGCCGCATATTGGCAACCGTCCACTGAAAACCCGCGAACTCTACGGTCGCACCACAGCCAGGGGAGATCCTGATCATGGCCCATCATCAGGGCAGTCTTGAGCCACTGCTCGGCGTCAATGTCGATCATGTCGCGACGCTGCGGCGCAAGCGCGGCACCCGCTATCCCGATCCGGTCCACGCCGCGCAGGTGGCGGAGCAGGCCGGCGCCGACGCCATTACGGTGCATCTGCGCGAGGACCGGCGCCATGTCACCGACCGTGATGTCGAGATCCTCGCACAGACGCTGCAGACCCGGATGAACCTGGAAATGGCGGTCACCGATGAGATGCTCGCGATCGGGCAGCGCATCCGGGCGACGGATTGCTGTCTGGTGCCCGAACGGCGCGAGGAACTGACCACCGAGGGCGGGCTGGATGTGGCCTCTGATCCATCGCGCTGTGCGGACGCCTGTCAGGCCCTCACCGAGGCGGGATCCCGCGTGTCGTTATTCATCGACCCCGAACCGGCGCAGCTGCATGCCGCGGTCGAGGTGGGCGCACCGGTGGTCGAACTGCATACCGGCGCGTTTGCCGATGCCCGCAGCGATGGCGAAATCCATGCCCAGTTCCAGCGGGTACGCGAAGCGGCGAGCCTGGGGGCGTCGCTGGGGCTGCAGGTCAATGCCGGGCACGGACTGCATTACCACAATGTGGCCCCGATTGCCGCGCTGCCCGAGATCACCGAACTCAATATCGGCCATGCGATCATTGCCCACGCCATCTTCGCCGGGCTGGACGGCGCGGTGCGTGAGATGAAACGCCTGATCCGCGAGGCGCGTCATTGAGCATTGTCGGGATCGGCACCGATCTGGTTGAAATCGATCGGCTTGAAGCGCTCCAGCAACGCTATTCCACCCGACTGGCCGCGCGGCTGCTCGCCCCGGCCGAGCGATCGGATTATCAGGCCTATGCCGCCGGCGACCGCCAGGCCGCGGCCTTTCTGGCCCGCCGATTCGCCGCCAAGGAAGCCGCCGCCAAGGCCCTGGGCTGCGGCATCGGGGCGCAGGCGCGCTTGTCGGAACTGGTGGTCACCCACACCGGCGCCGGCGCGCCCGGCTTGACCCTGACCGGGGCGGCGGGCCGCCAGGCCGAGCGTCTGGGCGTGCGATCCGCGCACCTGAGCATCAGCGACGAGCGCGGTTACGCGCTCGCCTTCGTCATTCTCGAGGGCTAACGGGGCTCGGCCTCGGGCAGGACCTGCTCGAGCCACTGCGAGTTGAGCCGATCGCTCAGGCGATTCTGCTGCTGGCGTGCCGAGAGGTTGTCGAGGTCGATCCAGGTCAGCGGCTGGTCCTGGCCGGCACAGGAGAACACCGGTCGGGTGCGCTCGCCGGTCTCGGGGTCGATCTGCCACTGCAGGCACTGCGCACACACGCCCTGCATCATGCACTGCATCGGGCTGCCCACGGTCCCGAAGGCGTCACAGCCCTCGGCGACGCGTGTCGCCAGTTCACCACGGACCGCCTGCTGAAAGCCCTTCAGCAGCCCGGTGCCGCCCATGACCATGATGCGGTCGACATCCGACAGCGGGATGCCGCCTTCGGCGGGGCCGATGTCGCCGTCATCGTAGCGCTTCACCACATCGATCATGTCGGTCGCCTGCAGACTGACGTCTTGGGGCCGGCGGGGCTCGATGGTGTCTTCACGGGCCGTGCACCAGATGATCTGGTCGGCACCGGCCTCGAGCTCGTCCTGATGATCGACATCGCCGGCACCGCCGAACGCGGCCACGTACAGCACCCGGTTACCGGCAGCCCGCAGGGCGGCGCCGATGTCCAGCATGACCGCCGCGCCCCAGCGGCCCGCCACCACCATGATGGTACGGCCGGTGGGCATGTCGGTCGGGGCGCCGGTGGGGCCCATGAGCACCAGCGGATCGCCGGGGCGCAGCCGGCCCACCAGGCGTGGCCCCGCGCCCCACTGCAGCACCATCAATCGGATGCAGTCATCCTTCACCCCCGTGCCCGACACGGTGATCAGCGGAATCTGCAGGCGCGTATTATCGACGACGGGTGACAGTGACTCGAAGGTCTGGAGGCGATAGAACTGGCCGGCGCGGAAGTTCCGGGCCGCCATGGGCGCCTTGACCCATACTTCGACCATTGCCGGGTTGTCGTTTCTGACCTCCACCACCCGGGCGGTCAGCAGGTCGTCCATCCGGATCAGGAAATCGCTGTGAGACTCGTCAGTGCCGGGCACTTCATGGGCCATGGCGGCCATGACGTAGGGATAAGTACGCATCCCCGAGGCAATCGCCTTGACCACACTGCCATGGAACGCCGGATGCGTGTCGCCGATGAAGGTCACCCGGCGGCCGCCCTCCTGATAGGAGGTGAAGGGGCCAAACACCCGGGACTTGGAATGCTCGGCGTCGGCCACCGGCTCCAGCCCCTGATCGGTGGGGGTGTGAGCAAGGAAGTGGTTGCCTTCGAGCCGGAAGGTGTCTGCGTGTTCGCGCTCGTAGATGGTGTTGGGCACCGTGCCGGCGGCGATGAAGATCGCCCGGGCGGGCAGGCGCCGTTCGGCACCGGTGGGCGCCCACTTACCATCGCGCCGGTCGAGCTCGCGGCAGACCAGCGAGCTGACATGCTGGTATTCGTCCACCTCGGCGTGGAGCGGCTCCAGGCCCTGGGCGTAGTAGAGCCCTTCCTCGGTGGCCTTGATCACCTCCTCGTGGTTGCGCACGTACGCCGGCGAGTCGGTCATGCCCTTGCGATAGGCGACGGTGACCCCGCCCCAGGCGCGGATCAGCGGGTTGAAGTCGGGCTCGCGGCCCTCCCGCGCGGCGTTTTCGCGCTCGGTGCGAATGGCGCGGCCATGCGTGAGGAATTCCTCGAGCGTGGCTTGGTCCTCGTCGTTCATCCCGGCGGTGACCGCCGACTCGCCAAGGCGCTCGGAGAGCCGCTCGTAGCGCTCGAGGATCTTCTCGACCTGTTTGACGTAGTAGGCCTGCACCTCGGTGGCGGTATCCACGCCGGTGAGTCCACCGCCCACGACCACCGCGGGCAGCCGCACCTGCAGGCTTGCCAGACTCGATGCCTTGGCCGCCCCGGTCAGCTGCAGGGCCATCAGAAAGTCGCTGGCCTGACGCATGCCGCGGGCGAGGCTGTTGCCCATGTGCACGACCCGCGGCAGGCCCGCGCCGGTGGCGTTGACGACGTGGTCGAACCCAAGCGCCCAGGCGTCTTCGAGGGTCACGGTGCCGCCCAGCCGCGCCCCGCCATAGACCCTGAAATTATGCCGCCGGGCCAGCGTCAGGTAGATGAGCTTGAGGAAATTCTTATCCCAGCGCACGGTGATGCCATACTCCGCGACGCCGCCAAAGCCCATCAGAATGCGCTCATCGAGATCCTCCTGGAGATCCGCCCAGCGCGGCACCGGGGCATCGAGCAGCGAGGCCGGCAGGGGCTCGATCTTGAGCCCGTCAACACCCACCACGGCCGTGCCGTTCATGGTCAGGTGGTGCGCCATGGTAAAGCCCGCCGGGCCCATGCCGGCGACCAGCACCCGACGGTCATTGTCGGGCTGCTGGATGAACTGCTCGCGGCGCAGTGGGTTCCAGCGCGTGAGCAGGTGATAGAGCTCCACCCCCCAGGTCAGATCAAGGCTGTCGCTGAGGACGCGCGTCTCGATCTGAGGGATGTCGACCGGGTCCTGCTTCTGGTAGATGCAGCCCTTCATGCAGTCGTTGCAGATGCGATGGCCGGTGGCGGGCACCATCGGGTTGTCCACCATCACCATGGCCAGCGCCGCCAGGTTGTAGCCATCCCGGCGCAGCACATGCATCTCGGAGATCTTTTCCTCGAGCGGACAGCCGGTCAGGGTGACGCCGAGCGGATCCTCCTTGAAGCCCAGCTCGGGCTGGGTCTTTTTCTCGGGGAAGCCCTTCGAGCAGAAGTCTCCCTCGTGGTCATGGCAGTAGATGCAGTAGTGGATCTCGCTCTGCACGTGACGCGAGTCCATGCGGTAGTCGGTCAGCGAGAACCCATCCCGCGCCCGGCGCCGGGAGGGCTCGGCCTGCAGGCGCTCGACGCCATCCACCTCAACCCGCTCGGCGGGCACGCGATCGAAGTGATCGACCCGCTCGGGCAGCTTGAAACTTGCCCAGCCACGCACCCGCGCCTGACCGGCCTGGGTCTGACGGGCCAGCTTGCACCAGGCGGTCAGCGTTTCGATGGCCTCGGCATTGGCGGCTTCGTCCTCGAGCAGTGCCATGCCGAACCGGGCGATGGCGCGCTCCTCGTCATCGCCGGCGACCTCGCCCAGGCTGGCACGCACCGCGGCATCAAGGGCCTCGAACGTGTGCTCCACGGGGCGGCGGTGGCGTTTGACGCGGCGCTGCACGAACGCCTGCTTGAACTGCATGACCACGTCGTCGGCCAGAATCGACTCGCGCAGCTCGTGCAGCTCGGATTCGATGCCGAACAGTCGGCCGATGAACGCCTCGACGTAGGGGCCGAGCTCGATGAGCAGTTCGCTGTTCTGGGGGCCGGGCAGGTCGCTGTCGCGGCCACGGTAGTCCCGCAGCCGGGCGGCGAGGGCGGGTGCCGCGCTGTCCAGCTCATCGAGGAAGGCCGCGTCGACGCGGGCAAGGCCCTCGGGTGTCTGAAGGGCGGTAAAATCGAGGCCGAAACGGCCCAGGCTCAGATCAAGATCCATAAGGTTCCAACGCAGGGGTGGATGATCCCGGCATGATGCGCCCGGCGTTGTCGCGCAACAAGCCAGCTGAAATGGGGTTTAACTCCCCTCGTCGTGATCCTCGACCCGCGCGATCAGCGTGCCCTCGCGAAGGCGCGCGCGGATCGGATCACCAACGGCGACATCCGTCGCGCGATGGATCACCGCCTGGCCGTCCCGGGGCTGGATAATGGCATAGCCCCTGGCCAGCGTGCCCAGTGGACTGAGACTGTCGAGCGTGCGGGCTTGGGCCTCGACCCGGGTCCGCTTGCGGGTGATGAGCTCCCGCACACCACGGTCCAGGCGCCGCGCGAGTTGATCCGTGGTGTCACTGAGCCGCTGGATCCGCGGGGTCGGGTTCTGGGCCTGCAGGCGCTGATGGACCCGCTCGACATGCCGCGCGCGCTCCGCCATCCGGACGCGGACGGCGCGTCCCAGGCGCTGGTCAAGCTCATCCAGCCGCTGGGCGCGATCCCGCAGCCGCCGGCCGGGATGCTGGGCATTCAGCCGCCGGGTCAGGCGATGGATGCGCTCGCGGCGCTCGCCCAGAACCCGCGACAGGCCTTTGCTGAGGCGGGCCTGCTGTTGCTGCACACGGCGCCCGAGTGCCTCGCCGTCGGGAGACAGCCGCTCCGCCGCCGCCGACGGCGTGGCGGCACGCTCATCGGCCACCAGATCAGCGATGGTGACATCCACCTCGTGGCCGACGGCACTGACGGTGGGCAGGCTGCAGGCATGAATCGCGCGGGCGACCGCTTCGTCGTTGAAGGCCTGCAGGTCTTCCAGCGAGCCGCCACCCCGGCCGACGATCAGGGCATCCACCTCCTGGCGCTGATCGGCGCGATGAATGGCCTCGACAATGGCCGGTGTGGCCTGGGCCCCCTGGACCGCCACCGGGTAGATGAGGATCGGCAACGCCGGAAACCGCCGGCGCAGGACGCTGACGATGTCGCGGATGGCGGCGCCGGTGGGCGAGGTGATGACGCCGATGCGCCGCGGCAGGCTCGGCAGCGCCTGTTTGCAGGCCGGATCGAAAAGGCCCTCGCGCTCGAGGCGGGCCTTGAGCTCGGCGAACGCCCGCTGCAGCGCCCCATCCCCGGCGGGTTCCAGGTGCTCGGCGATCAGCTGGTATTCACCGCGCGGCGCGTAAAGGCCGATGCGTGCCCGCAGTCGTACCTGGTCACCATTGGCCGGGGTCGTGCGCAGGCGCATGGCGCGATTGCGGAACAGTGCACAGCGCACCTGGGCATCCGGATCCTTGAGGGTGAAGTACAGATGCCCCGAACGGGGCCGGGCGAGATTGGAGATTTCGCCTTCGACCCATACCAGCGGGAGCGCCTGTTCGAGCAGGCCCCGAACGGTCTGGTTGAGATCAGAGACGGTGTACACGTGACGGGCGTCAGGGCTGTCCATACATCGAGCCTAGCAGCTCATGCCCTGAATGCCAGATGCAGCGTTTCTGACATTGGCGTTCAGGCAGGAGGCGGCCTATAATAGACGGTTACCATCGCGCCAGAAGAGGACGTCACCATGCAGATCGCCCAGGAAGCCCTGACCTTTGACGACGTCCTCCTGCTGCCGGATTACTCTGATGTGCTGCCCAAGGCCGTCGACCTGTCGACGCGGGTGACCCGCGACATCCGGCTCAATATCCCGCTGCTCTCCGCCGCCATGGACACGGTCACCGAATCCCGCCTCGCCATCCGGCTGGCTGAGCAGGGCGGCATCGGCATCGTGCACAAAAGCATGAGCGTCGAAGACCAGGCGCGGGAAGTGCGCATCGTCAAGAAATTCGAAAGCGGTGTCATCAAAGAGCCGATCACCGTCAACCCCGAGGCGAGCATCCGCGAGGTGATCACGCTCATGGGGCAATACGGCATCTCCGGCGTCCCCGTGGTCGAGGGCCGTCAGCTCACCGGCATCGTCACCAGTCGTGATCTGCGTTTCGAGACCCGGCTCGACATGAAGGTGACCGATGCGATGACGCCCAAGGACCGGCTGGTGACGGTCCAGGAAGGGGCCGAGCGCGACGAGATCCTCACGCTGCTGCATCGCCACCGCATCGAGAAGCTGCTGGTGGTCAACCCCCGCTTTGAGCTGCGCGGCATGATCACCGTCAAAGACATCCAGAAGGCCGAGGACTTCCCCAACGCCTGCAAGGACGAATATGGCCGCCTGCGTGTGGGCGCGGCGGTTTCTACGGGCGAAGGCACCGAGGAGCGCGTCGAGGCGCTGGCCGAGGCGGGCGCCGATCTGCTGGTGGTGGACACGGCCCACGGCCACAGTAAGGGCGTGATCGATCGGGTGGGCTGGATCAAGCGCCACTTCCCCGGTGTGCAGGTCATTGGTGGCAACATCGCCACCGGCGATGCCGCGCGGGCCCTGGCGGATGCCGGCGCCGACGCGGTCAAGGTGGGCATTGGCCCGGGATCCATCTGCACCACCCGAGTCATCGCCGGCGTCGGGGTGCCCCAGGTCACGGCGGTCGACAACGTCGCCACGGCACTGGCCAGCACCGATGTGCCGGTGATCGCCGACGGTGGCATCCGTTTTTCCGGGGATATGGCCAAGGCCATGGCCGCCGGCGCCCACTGCGTGATGATGGGCAGCATGTTCGCGGGTACCGACGAGGCACCCGGCGAGGTTGAGCTCTATCAGGGCCGCAGCTACAAGTCGTACCGGGGCATGGGCTCGATCGGTGCGATGTCCGGCAAACAGGGCTCATCGGATCGCTACTTCCAGGAAAACGCCCGCGACGCCGACAAGCTGGTGCCCGAGGGCATCGAGGGCCGGGTCCCTTACAAGGGCCCGATGAACGTCATCATTCACCAGCTTCTGGGCGGTCTGCGCGCCAGCATGGGCTACTGCGGCTGTGCGGACATCGACTCGTTCCGCGAGCGGGCCACCTTTGCACGCATCACCAACTCCGGGGTGCGCGAGGGGCATGTCCACGATGTGAGCATCACCAAGGAAGCGCCCAACTACCGGAGCGATTGACGCCATGACCGGCGATATCCATGCCGAGCGGATCCTCATCCTCGATTTCGGTTCGCAGTACACCCAGCTCATCGCCCGTCGCATCCGTGAAGCCGGGGTGTATTGCGAGATCCGCCCCTGGGATGTGGAAGCCGAGCGCATCCGCGAATTCGCGCCACGGGGGGTGATCCTCTCGGGTGGGCCTGAGTCGGTGCACGAAGACAGCGAGCAGACACCGCGGCTGCCGACGACCGTCCTCGATCTGGAAGTCCCGGTTCTGGGCATCTGCTACGGCATGCAGACCCTTGCCCACGAGCTGGGTGGAGCGGTCGAGGCCTCGCAGACCAAAGAGTTCGGGTACGCGGAGGTGCGTGCCCGCGGCCACTCGGTGCTGTTGCAGGATATCGAGGACCGCACCAACGCCGAGGGGCATGGGCTTCTGGACGTGTGGATGAGCCATGGCGACCGGGTGTCCGGATTGCCCGCGGGCTTCAAGGTCATTGCCAGCACGCCTTCGGCTCCCATCGCCGGCATCGGTGACGACGACCGCGGTTTCTATGGCCTGCAGTTTCATCCCGAAGTCACTCACACGGCCCAGGGGCAGCGCATTCTCGAGCGGTTCGTCCACGGCGTCTGTGGCTGCTCGGGGAACTGGACGGCGGACAACATCATCGAGGATCTGATCGCCCGGGTGCGCACGACGGTCGGCGATCAGAATGTGCTCCTGGGGCTGTCCGGCGGCGTCGACTCATCGGTGGTCGCCGCGCTGCTGCACAAGGCCATCGGTGATCAGCTGACCTGCGTGTTCGTCGACAACGGCCTGCTGCGCCTGGGCGAGGGCGATGAGGTCATGCAGACGTTCGCCCGCCACATGGGCATTCGCGTGATCCGCGTGGATGCCGAGGCGCGGTTCATGGACGCCCTCGCCGGCGAGGCCGACCCCGAGGTCAAGCGCAAGATCATCGGCCGCACCTTCATTGAGGTGTTCGACGAGGAGGCGGGCAAGCTCGACAACATCCAGTGGCTGGCGCAGGGCACGATTTACCCGGATGTCATCGAGTCCGCCGGCGCCAGCACCGGCAAGGCCCATGTCATCAAGTCGCATCACAACGTCGGCGGCCTGCCCGAGCGCATGAATCTGAAGCTGCTCGAACCCCTGCGTGAGCTGTTCAAGGACGAGGTGCGCCGGATCGGGCTGGAACTGGGTCTGCCAGCGGAAATGATCCATCGCCACCCGTTTCCCGGCCCCGGCCTGGGCGTGCGTATCCTCGGCGAAATCCACAAGGAATACGCGGACCTGCTGCGCCGCGCCGATGCCATTTTCATTGAGGCACTTCGCGCCGGCGGCTGGTATGAGCGGACCAGCCAGGCGTTTGCCGTGTTCCTGCCGGTGCGCTCGGTCGGGGTCACCGGAGATGGCCGACGCTATGAGTGGGTGGTGGCGCTGCGGGCGGTGGAGACCATCGATTTCATGACCGCCCGCTGGGCGCATCTGCCCTACGACTTCCTCGATGATGTCTCGCGGCGGATCATCAACGAAATCGACGGGATCTCGCGGGTGGTGTATGACATCTCCGGCAAACCACCCGCGACCATCGAGTGGGAGTGAGCATGGCGGACCTGATACTGCACCACTACTGGCCATCGCCGTTTGCGCACAAGATCCGCATGGCGATGGGTCTGGCAGGGCTACCATGGACGTCTGTAGAGATTCCGAGAGTTCCACCAAAACCGCTCTTGCTGCCGCTGACCGCTGGTTATCGACGGACGCCGGTTCTGCAGGTGGGTGCGGACGTTTACTGCGACACGCACAACATTGCCCGGGCGCTGGCGGATACGGCACCGGAGGTCGGGGAGCGCCTCTTTCCCGGGCCGTCCCGTGGTGCAGCATTGGTGCTCGCCGAGTGGGTGGACCAAACGCTCTTCCCGCTCGCGATTCGGGCGGTGATGGCCGAGGCGCTGGATACGGCTTCGCCGGACTTCATCCAGGATCGGGGGGACCTGTATTTCGGCCCAGGCTGGACGCCGGAGGGGCTGCGTTCAGAGGCGCCTGGCGTGATCCTTCAGCTTGAGGCGGCGCTTGGCCGCCTCGAGTCCTGGCTGGCCGGGCTCGGGCACTGCGACTACCGAGAGCTCTCCTATGGTGACGTGGCCGCAGCCTTCATCGCGTGGTTCCTTCGAGGGCGCTGGAGCCGCGGTGGCGAAGTGCTCAGACACTATCCATATCTCCGTGAAGTTGAGTCAGCGCTCGAGGGTGCGGGTCAGCAGCCAGCGCAAGAGATTGCCGCCGAGAAGGCGCTGGCCATCGCCGCGCAGACGGTCCCGCAGGCATCGACCGGTATCCAGTGTCCCAGTGATCTGGTGGTAGGGCAGTCTGTCGGCATTCGCCCGTACGTGCGGTCCTCCGACCCTGAGGTGTTCGGGCGGCTGCGCGCGTTAACTTCCGATCGGATATCAATCGATCACGAGGCCCGGGATGTCGGCGACGTTGTAGTCCACTTCCCCATCACTGGTTATCAGATACGCTCCGTGGACTGACGGGCCTGCGTGATCATGTTGACGATGGGATTGGAGTGAACGACGCGGCGTGGATGGAAAGGGCCCTCCGTCTGGCGCATCAGGCTGCCGAGGCGTGCGAGGTCCCGGTTGGTGCCGTGCTCGTCAGGGAGGCAGCGATCGTGGGCGAGGGCGCCAATGCACCGATCAGGCGAAATGATCCGAGTGCCCATGCGGAGATTCTCGCATTGCGCGATGCTGGCGCCCGCCTTGGGACCTACCGCTTCCCCGGTACCACGCTCTACGTCACTCTGGAGCCCTGCCCGATGTGTGTCGGTGCCTTGATCCATGCCCGTGTCGAGCGAATTGTCTACGGGGCATCAGATCCAAAAACCGGGGCCTGCGGTGGAGCGACTCGGCAGCATGATGACCCCAGTCACAACCACCAACTACTGGTTAACGGCGGGGTCATGGCCGAGCCCGCCGCGACATTACTGAGGACCTTCTTTCGCGCGCGTCGTAAGCGCTGAGGCACATCATGACATCGACTGAACTGCCCCGGACCATGGCCGCCGTCCAGCTTGACCGCCATGGCGGTCTGGATGCCCTGACCTACCGCGACGACGTGCCGGTACCCCGGCCGTCTGGCGATGAGGTCCTCATCGAAGTGCATGCCTGTGGCATGAACAACACCGATGTCTGGGTGCGCGAGGGCGCCTATGGCAGCGACACCGATCCCAATGCCGTGTCCACCTGGCGCCGGGGCCGCTCCACGCTGACGTTCCCGCGGATTCAGGGCACCGACAGTGTCGGAGTCATCGTGGCGGTGGGGGAGGGCGTGCCCGCCGCCCGGATCGGCGAGCGGGTGATCGTGGACTTCAGCCTCTACAATCGCGACGACGACAGCCTCGCGGATATCGACTACATCGGCCATGGCCGTGACGGGGGTTATGCCGAATATCAGTGTGTGCCCGCCGCGAATGCCCATGCCGTCGATACCACGCTGACTGATGCGGAACTGGCGACCTTCTGCTGTGCCTATCTCACCGGCGAGCATATGCTCGAGCGCGCCAACGTGCAGGCCGGCGAGCGGGTACTGGTCACCGGTGCCTCGGGCGGTGTGGGTTCGGGGATTGTTCAGCTGTGCCGGGCGCGCGGGGCGATCCCCTATGCGGTGACCCGGGCTGACAAGGCAGAAGCCTTGATGGCCATCGGTGCTGAGGCGGTGATCGATCGCGGCGCAGCCGACTGGGTGGAAGCCGTGGAGGCGGCCACCGGCGGTGCGCCGATTGATGTGGTGGCCGATCTGGTCGCCGGGCCGCACTTCAACGACCTGCTCCGCATTCTGCGGCCTGAGGGGCGCTATACCACCGCCGGCGCCATCGCCGGACCCGTGGTCGAGCTGGATCTGCGGACCCTCTATCTCAAGCAGCTCCAGATCAACGGCTCCTCCCAAGGGCGCCGCAGTGACTTTCAGCGGCTGCTGGGCCACGTCCTCGCAGGGCGTATCCGGCCGCTGCTGCACGCCACCTATCGGCTTTCGGATTTTCATCACGCCCAGCGCGATTTCATGGACAAGGACTACGTCGGCAAGCTCGTGGTGGTTCCCGACCGGCACTGGGACCGGGTGGGTGCGCCCCATGTCCGCGACTGACCCGGGGACGCTCGAGTGGATGGACGTCGCCGTGGGCAGCGACATCCATCGGGTGGTGTTCGCCGGTGTCCCCACCGACGCGACCCGCAGCGTGCGCGAGCGCATGGAGTGGCTGAGCGGGCCGGGCGACGGACTGCGGCAGCTGCTGATCGAGCCCCCCTATGGCACGCCGACCTTCTGCGTCGATCTGCTGACGCTGCCCGATGACCCCGAGGCCCAGGCGGCGTTCATCATCATGGAGGTGATGGGTTATCCGTTCTTCTCGGGGTCGAACACCATGGCCACCGCGTGCGCGTTGATCGAGAGTGGCCGCATCCCCGGAACCCAGCCTGATGGCACGCAGTGCCTGCGCCTCGAGGCCCCGGGCGGGCGGGTTGATGCGCATGTGCAGCGGCGCGATGGGCAGGTGGTCAAGGTGACCGTCGAGGGGGACGAGGCCTTCGTGCATCGGGCCGATGCCAGGGTCGAGCTGCCTGGCCTGGGGACCGTGGCGTATGACCTGGTCTGGAGTGGTGGTCATTACGTGATGGTCAATGCCGATTCGCTGGGTCTGCGCCCGGCGGACGCGGGCGGAGCGGATGCGCTTGCCCTGGCGGCACGGATTATCGAGGCGGTACAGGCGGATTTTCAGGATCTGCACCCGCGGCTGGGTGATGTCGGGGCGCCGCGGTTCCTGCACTGGATGTGGCCCGAGACCGAGACTTCGCCGGAGTCCCTGCAGGCAACCGGCGGGACTTATGGTCATCCCGGCGTGCTTTGGGGTTGCCCCACGGGCACGGGCACCGTCGCGCGCCTCGCCCGGCGGATGCACCGCGGGCAGGCCGGCGTGGGGACCACGCTACGCAACACCAGCCCCGCGGGGACGACCTTCGAGGGCCGAGTCATTGAACAGAGCCGGGTGGGAGACTATCCGAGCATCCGGACCCAGGTCAGCGGCATGCCGCAAGTGGTCGGCCGGTGCCGCCTCAGCCTTCCGGCCACCAGCCCCGTGATCGCCGAGCGCGGTCTGGAGTGGCTGCTGGATCCGCGCTCAGGCCTGATCGAGGATCCAGTCCGGGGCGATACCGGATGAATCGATGGCCGCATCGATATCCATATCGGCAAGCACCCCGGTCTGCGTGACAAGCGCTGTGCGAACCCCCGCCGCCTGGCCGCCAAGGACGTCGGTATGCAGTGTATCGCCCACCATCAGTGTCCGCTCGCGCTCGATCCCGGGGCCCAGGCGCTCGAGGGCGAGCTCAAAGATGTTGGCAAAGGGCTTGCCGTAGAACGCGGGCTCGACGCCGGTGGCATCCTGAATCTGGTGGGCGAAAGTCCCCGGCTCGGTGGAATCCCCGCCCGCCTGGGGCGCCAGAAGATCTGGGTTGGCCACCAGCAGACGCCGCGGATTGGTCTGGAGGCTTCGGGTCAACAGATCCTGTCGTGCCGGCGTCCACTCCGAGGCGCCGACAAACAGAAAGCCCTCAACGGCGTGATAGTCCGCGATGTCATCCGCCAGCATCCGATAGTCCAGGGGTGGGAACTCGTCGGGGCCGAACTGCTGGCCGGCGATCATGCCCCAGTGCCGCGGCGCCTCCTGCTCGAGCTGGCGCACCAGGGTTTTACGGCTGGTGACCACATCGGCGGCGTCAAAGTGGTAGCCCAGACGCTGATAGCGCGCCATCAACGTCGCATGCGAGAACCCGGCGGCGTTGGAGACCACCATGACCCGCTTTCCGGCGGCCTGCAGAGCGGCGATCCGCTCAGGGACACCCGGGATGGGGTCCTGCCCGCGATTGAGCACGCCAAAGGCATCCAGCAGCACTGTGTCGAAGTGATCCATGATCTCGCCAAGGTTGGCGGCACGTCGGGCCGCCCCTGGCCGGGCAGGAGCCGGCAGCCGATGACGGATGGCCTCGTAGGCGGTAAAACCAAGCGGGGCCGAGCACAGGGTAGAGGGCGATGCGTGATCCATGGGCGTCCTGTTGAGCGCGATTTCAGCGCCACAGTATAGCGCGTCCGAAAGCCAGCGGCTTGGGGCAACCGTGGTTTTCGCTCGCGACGGGGAATGTTGTACAATCCACCCCGCTGGAGAGGTGGCTGAGTGGTCGAAAGCGCCGCACTCGAAATGCGGTGAGTCCGAGAGGGCTCCGGGGGTTCGAATCCCTCCCTCTCCGCCAGACATAAAACAGGGGCCATC
>NZ_VMKP01000004.1:0-212568 GCF_007625215.1 Spiribacter aquaticus
GATGGCCCCTGTTTTATGTCTGGCGGAGAGGGAGGGATTCGAACCCCCGGAGCCCGTTAGGACTCAGCGGATTTCAAGTCCGCCGCAATCGACCACTCTGCCACCTCTCCAACGTCACGGATTGTCCATTGGCGAGCGACCGAGGGCAAGCCCCTAAGCACCTGGCTCCGCGTCGCGGATTGCTCGGGCGGCGTTCCGGATCAGTGCGGGGCCCTTGTAGATCAGCCCCGTGTAGACCTGGACGAGATTGGCACCCGCCTGGATCTTCTCCACCGCATCCTCACCGGTCATGATCCCGCCCACTCCGATGATCGGCAGCTCCGGGCCGGCATGCGCGCGCACGGTGGCGATGACCTCGGTGGCGCGCTGCCGCAGCGGACTGCCACTCAGACCACCGGTTTCCGCCGCATGCCGCGCGCCGGCAACGGCGCTGTGGTCGACGGTGGTGTTGGTCGCGGTCAGGCCATCAACCCCCGCAGCGAGCAGCGCATCAACCAGCCAGCGCAGGGCATCGTCGTCCAGATCCGGGGCAATCTTGACCACCAGGGGCACCCGACGGCCAGTGGTGGCGTTCAGGGCATCGGCGCGCTCGCGCAATATCTGAACCAGTCCGGTCAGGTTTTCGCCGGCCTGAAGCGATCGCAGCCCGGGCGTATTGGGTGACGACAGGTTGACGACCACGTAGTCGGCGAGGCCATGCACCGCTTCCAGACAGGCCAGGTAGTCATCGGTCGCGCGCTCGAGGGGCGTGTCCCGGTTTTTGCCGATGTTTACCCCGATCGGCACATCGACCTCGGGGGCCGCATCCTCGAGGTGGCGGATCAGCGCGGCCAATCCCTCGTTATTGAACCCCAGCCGGTTGATCAGTGCCTGGTGGGCCGGGAGACGGAACACCCGGGGCGCCGGATTGCCGGGCTGCGCCACCGGTGTCACCGTGCCCAGTTCAATGAAGCCGAATCCGAGCCCCGCAAGGCTGCGGATATGATCGCCGTTTTTGTCCAACCCGGCGGACAGTCCGACGGCATTGGCGAATTCAAGCCCCATCAGCGACTGCGGCGCCTCGACACGCGCCGGAAACAGTCGCCCGCCACCCAGACGAAACAGCTGATCCAGTGAGCCAAAAGTCAGGTCATGCGCCCGTTCGGGGGGTAGCATGAAAAGCAGACGTCTCACGGCACTGAACATAATGGCCCTCGACCCGGGTGATGGAGGTGCCTAGACTGGCACAACGGAGCGTCAATCATAGCAGGAGTGCTTGCATGCGTCGGGTGATCTTCAACCAGAAAGGCGGGGTCGGGAAATCGACCATTACCTGCAATCTCGCCGCCATGGCCGCTCGCCGCGGGTTGCGGACACTGGTGATCGATCTGGATACCCAGGCCAATGCCACGCACTATCTACTGGGCGAACAGCCCGCGGAGGCGGACGACACCATTGCCGGTTATTTCGAAGATACGTTGAGCTTTCGAATCTATCCCCGCGATATTGAAAGCGTTTCCCACCCTACTCCCTACAAGAATCTGGCCGTGGTGGCCGCCCATCCCAGCCTCGAGACCCTGCAGGGTCGGCTGGAGTCCCGCTACAAGATCTACAAGCTGCGGGAGTCGCTGGCGGCATTGGCGGATTACGACCGCATCTACATCGACACCCCGCCGGCACTCAATTTCTATACACGCTCGGCGCTGATCGCCGCCGACCGGTGCCTGGTGCCATTCGACTGCGATGCGTTTGCCCGGCAGGCCCTGGATGAACTCTCGGCAACGGTGGATGAGCTGAGGATGGACCACAATCCCGAGCTGACGATCGAGGCGATCATCATCAACCAGTTTCAGGCGCGGGCCCGACTGCCGAGGGAACTGGTGGACGAGCTACGCGCGCAGGGTTATCCAGTGGTCGAGCCCTTCCTGCCCGCCTCGGTCAAGGTGCGCGAATCCCATCAGGCCCGGCGCCCACTGACGGATCTGGCGCCACGCCATAAGCTGACGATGGCATTCGCCGAACTCCACGACCAACTGGAGGCGCAGTGAACGCTCCCCTCGACGCCACCCTCGAGCAGGTCCGCTCAACGTTGGACGGCGGTTTCTCCAATGGCGCACTGGTGATCACTGACGATGACGCAATGGCATCGCTCGCCACCGGCACCGACATGCTTGTCCTGAGCGCGCGCCACGCGGACGAGCGCCGGGATCACCTGCCACAGGTGGACCTGGCGCTGGTCGATGCCGAGGCGGGCTTCGCCGACGAGGCCAGTGCCGTCCAGCTGATCAGCCGACTGCGTGACGTGCAGGCCGTGCAGGTGCTCGTCATCGGCCCACGGCAGTCACCCACGCTGATGGGCCGCCAGCAGCTGATCGGTCTGGGGTTCCGGCGCTGGGCCACCACCGGCGAGGGCGACGAACGGCGACGCTGGTACGAGTTCAGCCTGGCCGATTACAAGGTCACGCCGGACTGGCTCAATGCCCGACACTGGGCCAATCCGGAGCTGTGGGACCGGTACCGCTGGTAACCGCCTAAGCCAGCGCCTGACGATCCAGCCAGCCGATGACGGCATCCGCCGCCCGCTGCCAGCCCGGCTCGATCATCAAGGCGTGGGCAAGGCCCGGGACGGTTTCCCAGCTGGCGTTCCAGACATGGGCCACGGCGCGGGTTTCAGACTCACTGAACAGTGCATCCTCCCCGCCGGCGATGACATGCATCGGGCAGTCCGCCCGACACAGCGTCGGCCGACCGCGGGCGTGGACGTTCATGTCCCACAGGGCGCGCTGGGACTCGCGCTGTACCCGCTCGGCATAGCCGCTCAGATCCTGCTCTGCGGCGGATTTGGAGAACACGGCGCGCTGGGCCACCTCGGTGTCCATGCTGTCAGGGCCGAAAAACTGCATCATGCCGAACTGCAGATACAGCATCGGATCACTCACCAGCATGCGCAGCGTCGAGGGCATCAGGCCGTGGGGCGGGACCGGTGCCATCAGCACGGCCGCCGCGACCGGCGCACGCTCCATGTACCGCTGTGCCACCAGGGCCCCCATGGAATGGCCGACCAGGATGGGTGGCGGGCCATCCAGTCCATCAATCACCGTACTGAGGTCATTGACGTAATCATTGATACCAGCGCTGTCGAGGCGCTCGAATCCCTCACTCCCGCCGTGTCCACGAAAGCTCGGAGCGACCGCATGAAAGCCGTGACGGGCAAAATAATCGAGGAAATGCGCCTGCCAGGACCAGGCGCCCATGAACGCGCCATGGGCGAACACGATGGGCGTTCTCCGCGCAGCGACGCCGGCGGGCGGCCGCTGGCTGAGGACTTCGAGCTGCAGTTCGGCGGTCTGGGCCCAGTTGGGCCAGCGAAAATCGGCGTACATCGGTTCCCCCTTTGTCACGGAGTCGATACGCTACCAGAAACCGTTGAATTTTCGTGCAGGCTCACCTGTCAGATAATCATCGTCATCGACCCGATCAAGGTGAACCATTGAGATATGCCAATCGACTGACAGGCCTGTTCGCCGGACTGATCCTGTCCGCCGCCCCCGCCGGACTACTGGCGGCTGAGCCAATCGAGCCGGGCGCGATCCAGCAGGAGTCCGCCCAGGTCGTCAATCAGCTGCTTTCCCGTTACCACTATAACGACCGCGCCAGCGGTGATGACCTGTCCCGGGCTGCCTACGAGGCGTACTTCGATGCCCTCGACCCACAGCGCTATTACTTTACCCGCGAGGACATCGACGCCTTTGCGGATCGCCGCACCCGCCTCGACGACGAGGTCAGTACCGGCCGCCTCGAAACGGCCTACGCGATCTTCGAGCGCTACCGCGAACGTGTCCAGGCGCGCAGCGACTATGCACTGCAGCTGCTCGATCAGGGGCTTGACTTTGAGGGCGATGCCACCTTCCAGACCGACCGCTCCGAAACGGACTGGGCGACCTCGGAACAGGGCCTCGACCGTCTCTGGAAACGCCGTGTGACCCACGACGCGCTCAAACAGAAACTCAGTGGCCGCGACATGGACGCGATCAAAGAGTCGCTGCGCGGTCGGTACGAACGGGTGGCGCGCACCCTGAACCAGTACGAAGCCGAGGACGTCTTCCAGACCTTCATGAGCGCCTGGGCCGGTGAGTACGACCCGCACAGCAGCTACATGTCGCCACGCCGCTCCGAGAACTTTGACATCAACATGCGCCTCTCCCTCGAGGGCATCGGGGCGCTGCTCGGCAGCGAAGGGGACTTTGTCGAGATCGTCGAGCTCATCCCCGGCGGACCCGCCGCCCGTAGCGGTGAGTTGAGCGCCGGCGACCGCATCGTCGGTGTGGGTCAGAGCGCTGACGACATCGAGGACGTGGTCGGCCTGCGCCTCGGCGAAGTCGTGGACATGATCCGCGGGCCGAAGGATTCCCGGGTCCATCTGCAGATCCTTCCGCCATCCGAGGCCGCCGGCAGCACACAGGACACGATCACCCTGACCCGGAGCACCATTGAGCTCGAGGAACAGGCGGCTCAGGCCGAGGTGCGCACCGTTGAGCGTGACGCCGGCACCCGCCGCATCGGCGTTATCGAGATCCCGACCTTCTATGCCGACATCGCCGCGGCCAACGCCGGGGATGACGACTACCGCAGCACGACCCGTGATGTCCGCAACCTCATCGACAGCGAGCAGCTCGAGGGCATCGACGGGCTGATCATCGATCTGCGCGGCAACGCCGGGGGATCACTGGACGAGGCAGTGCGCCTGAGTGGACTGTTCATCGATGACGGTCCGATCGTGCAGGTGCATCGGCGCAATGGCGAACGACGGGTGCTTGACGATGAAACGGGCAATGCGCCGGCTTACGACGGCCCACTCGGCGTGCTGGTGGATGGTCGCAGTGCGTCGGCTTCGGAGATTTTCGCCGCCGCCATGCAGGATTACGGCCGCGGCGTGATCATGGGGGATCAGACCTTTGGCAAGGGCACGGTGCAGACCCTCATCAATCTCGACCGGTTCGGTGTCGGGAATGAGGACACCCGCAGTGGTCGGCTGAAGCTGACGATCGCCAAGTTCTACCGCATCAACGGCAACAGCACGCAGATGCAGGGTGTCACGCCGGATCTCGAAATGCCCTACCCGCATGGCAACGATGCCATGAGCGAGCGCGCGGCCGACAATGCCCTGCCCTGGGACACCATCCAGACCGCCGATTACCGGCGCATGAACCGACTCAACGGGATGCTCGGTGAACTGCAGCGGCGCCATGAACGTCGCCTGCGCGAAGCGCCCGCCTTACGGGCCGTCTCGGACGAGGCGCAGCGGATGCGCACCGCCCGCGAAGAGACTCGGGTCTCGCTCAATGAAGCGGAGCGACAGGCTGCCATGGACCGGCAGGCCGAAGCGCGCCTCACGGCGATCAACACCCAGCGCAAGGCCTACGGCCAGGAGCCGCTGGGCGATCTCTCTGAGCTTGACCCGGAGGCCGTGCCGGACGTACTGCTCGATGAAAGCGCCGAGATCATCGCCGATCTGGCCGAATTGCGGGCCAATGAGGGGGCACGGATTGCCGGTAACTGACCGTGGTCAGTTTTCAATCAGGTGATCCACCACCAGCTGGGGGCGATCAACGCCACGAAAGCGATTGACCTCCAGCCGGAACACCGCCTCAACGCGATCGCCGGGGGCTACGGCAATATCCGGTGCGGCATTGAAGGCAATGGCGTCAATGCGCACTGACGGCGCGATCTCAGGGCTCAGCGCCAGCTTCAGGTGATAATCACCCACCACACGCTGATCGAGCACCCGAAAGACATCGTTAAACCGCGGCTCCGGGAACTCGGCACCCCAGGGGCCGGCATCGCGCAGCATTGCCGCGGTTTCAAGGGTATAGGCGTCCGCCGGCAGCGCACCGTCGGTCCAGATCACTTCGCTCACCGGCTCATCGCCCAACCGCAGGCGCACCTGCTCGATCAGGAGTGCCTTGAACGGCTCGAAATGTCGACGCGCCAGCGTGAGCCCGGCCGCCATCGCATGGCCACCAAACCGGTCCACCAGCTGGCCGTCGCTGCGGGTGTTCACGGCATCGAGCAGGTCGCGCATGTGCAGACCGGGCACCGATCGCGCCGAGCCTTTCAGGGTATCGGCGTCTCCCGGGGCGAAGGCGATGACCGGTCGGCGAAATCGGGCCAGCAGACGCGAGGCCACGATCCCGACGACGCCCTGGTGCCAGTCGGGGTTGAACAAGCACAGGATCGGCGCCATGTCGCCCTCCGCCGCGGCCGCCTCGGCTTCGATATCGGCGACCGCCGTGTCCCGCATCTGCTGCTCGAGGGACCGACGTTCGCGATTGAGCCCCTCGAGCCGGCCGGCGTGACGCTGCGCCGCGGCGGCATCCGCGGCCAGCAGTGTCTCGATGCCGATGCTCATGTCGTCCAGCCGGCCCGCGGCGTTGAGTCGCGGTGCGGCGCCGAACCCGAGATCGGTGGCCGTGGTGACGGCCGGATCACGGCCCGCGGCCTCCAGCAGCGCCAGCGTGCCCGGGTTGGCCCGACCGCCGCGGATACGCCGCAGGCCCTGATCCACCAGCAGGCGATTGACGTGATCCAGGGGGACCACATCGGCAATGGTCCCCAGTGCTACGCGGTCGAGCTGATCCACCAGCGCCGGCTCCGGACGCGTGTCGCCAAACCAGTCCCGCTCGCGGAGCGCCGCCCGCGTGGCGAGCATCGCATAGAAACAGACCCCCACGCCGGCCAGATGCGGTGCGCCGAACGCCGGCGAGTCGACCTGCGGGTTGACGATGGCCCGGGCGGGCGGCAGCGCGGACCCGGGCAGGTGATGATCCGTGACCACCACCTCGATGCCGGCGGCGTTGGCGGCCTCGACACCGTCATTGGCACTGATGCCATTGTCCACCGTCAGTATCAGGTCGGGTGTGTACTCCTGGGCCACCTCGACCAGCGCCGGCGACAGGCCATAGCCAAAGTCGAACCGATTGGGCACCAGATAGTCGACTGAACCCGCGCCCATGGCCCGTAACGCGCTGACCGCCACCGCAGTGCTGGTCGCGCCATCGGCGTCAAAATCGCCCACGACCAGCACCCGGGCGTTGCTGACGACGGCCTCGGCGAGGGCCTGCGCCGCCGGCTCGAGGCCGGCGAGGCCGGCTGGCGGTGGCAGAGCCGCAAGGCGGTAATCCAGCGCTTCGGCGGTGGTGACACCGCGGGCCGCATAGAGCCTTCGCAGCAGCGCGGGCCAGTCATCCGGTAGCGCTCCGACACCCGGCGCCGGCTGACGGTGGCGGATCTGCGCGCCCGGCGGCCGCGTCACTCGCGTGCCACCCATTCACCGAGTGGTCGTAGACGGCGCCAGAACCGGCGCCGCGCCCCCGGATCGAGGCCAAACTCGCCGCTGCCCCCGGTGCGAAGCGCGACCCGGCGCCCGTCGCTGAGGGCGAGATCCCGCAGACAGGGCGCCCAGCCTGCCTCGAAACGCTGCAACGCCGCCAACCAGCCCTCGACATCGCCGCCCAGCAACGCCCGCTCGGCATCGGTCCAGACAATGACGACATTCCCCGCGGCCGCGAGATCCGCACGCGTGACCGCATCGCAGGGGCTGACGGGGAGGCCCAGCGCCGTCCCCACCGCGCGGGCGAACGGATCATCCGTGACGATCCAGTCCATATCGGCATCCGCCGCGGCCGCATCGCCGGCGCCACCGCCCCAGAACCACAGACCATTGACTGACAGGTCACCCCGCGCCTCGCGGGCACTATTGACGGGATGATCGAACAGGAACATCTGCACTTCGTTGAGCAGTTGCCGCCACGGTCGGCTGGCGGCGTCGTCCGGGATGACGGTATCAAGATACTGCCCAGCGACCGCCCGCAATGCCGGCAGCTCGGGCCCGGGGGGCTGTTCGGCAGTCAGCAGCCATTCACCGTCCCGACTCTCAAGCGCCAGTCCATCGACGCCGAACAGGCGGTTGAAGTCGGTACAGATCGACGACGACTCGTCATCGCTCAGGCGCAGCGCATCGCCGGCAAAGAGCAGCAGGCGATCTCGATCGGGGCGCAGATGAACGGGCGCCGCCCGGTAGCCCCGACGCCCTGCCGGCGCCGCGAACGCCCGGGCCAGCAACGCCCCGGGCGCCGGCGACGGCGTGACGAGCCCCCGAATCAGCGCTTCGCCGTCCGCCGCCCCGTCGCGACGCCGCCGGGCCTTGCCCAGCAGATACTCCAATGCGGGAAACGGCCCCGCTGAGGCGGTCGCGTCGGCCAGCGTCGCCGGCACCGGGCCGAGTAAGGCCGGCGCAAGACAACGGATCCTGGGCGTCGTTGACACGCCCTAACCCATCTTACCGAGGATGGCCTCGCGGACGGCGGCCCCGCTGGCATCCACCGTGCTGACGGCGGACTCGGCATGGCGCTGGGCCACATCCGGATCTTTCAGACCGTGGCCAGTGAGGGTACAGACCACGCGACTGCCGGCCGGGATCTGGCCGTTGTCGATGTCGCGCAGCGCCCCCGCCACCGAGACCACCGAGGCCGGCTCGCAGAAAATCCCCTCGTGACTGGCAAGCTGCCACTGGGCATCAAGGATGGCCTCGTCGCTGAACTCGTCAAACCAGCCGCCCGACTCGCGTGAGGCGGTGCGCGCATAATCCCAGCTCTGGGGCGCACCGATGCGGATGGCCGTGGCGAGGGTCTCCGGGTGGCTGACCGGTCCGCCGCGCAGAAACGGCGCCGAGCCACTCGCCTGATAGCCCAGCATGACAGGGCGCTTGCCACCGACTCCCTGATGGAACTGGCAGTCGCCGCCACAGAATCCGCAGGCCTGGGTGCCTGCCTGCCCGGGGCTCAGCACCATCTCGCTGTAACCCATCCAGTAGGCAGTAATGTTGCCGGCGTTGCCCACCGGCAGACAGTGATAATCCGGGGCCGCACCCAATGCCTCGCAGATCTCGAACGCGGCGGTCTTCTGCCCCTGCAGACGGTAGGGGTTGACCGAGTTGACCAGGCTCACCGGTGCCTGTTCGGCCATTTCCTTGACGATGCGCATGCCATCGTCGAAATTGCCGCGGATCTGCAGCACCTCGGCACCGTGCATGATGGCCTGGGCGAGCTTGCCCATGGCGATCTTGCCATCGGGAATGAGCACGAACGCCTTGATCCCGGCACGCGCGGCATAGGCCGCCGCCGACGCCGAGGTGTTGCCGGTGGAGGCACAGATGATCGCTTCACTGCCCTCCGCCACGGCCTGGGTGACCGCCACGGTCATGCCGCGGTCCTTGAACGAGGCCGTGGGGTTGAGCCCTTCATACTTGACGTAGAGCTCGATGTCGCGGTCGCGCGCGACCGGCAGGTTTTCGAGCCGGATCAGCGGCGTATTCCCCTCGCCCAGGCTGATCGGCCGGGCGCCCGGTGTCAGCGGCAGGCGATCCCCGTAGGCACCGATCAATCCGGTATAGCGATTGCCTTGCATCACAGTAGCGCCTCCACGCGAATGCGGGTCACCTTGCCGTGAATGGCCTCCATCGCCTCAATACGGCTGCAGGCTTCATCCATGCGGAACTCCTGCACCCGATGCGTCAACAGGATGACCGGCACGGTCTCGGCCCCGGGGGCGGGTTGTTTCTGGATGACCGCCTCAATGCTGATGCCGGCGTTACTGAGAATGCCGGTCAGATCGGCCAGCACGCCGGGCTGATCCTGGGCTTCAACGCGCAGGTAATAGGCCGTTTCCACGGACTGCATGCCGAGCACCGGCTCGTCGGACAGCGAGTGGGCCTGGAACGCGAGGTAGGGCACCCGGTTTTCGGGCTCGAGCGTGAACTCGCGCACCACATCCACCAGATCGGCCACCACCGCCGATGCCGTCGGCTCGGCGCCGGCACCGGCCCCGTAGTAGAGCGTTGGCCCCAGCGGATCGGCATTGACCATGACCGCGTTCATGACCCCATCGACATTGGCCAGCAGCTGGCGCTCGGGCAGCAGCGTGGGGTGCACGCGCAGCGCAATGCCGTCGCCCTCTCGGCGGCAGATGCCCAGGTGCTTGATGCGAAAACCCAGCTCGGCGGCGTAGTTGACATCGTCGGTGCTGACTTGGCCGATGCCCTCGGTGTAGACCTTGTCAAACTGCAGCGGGATGCCAAAGGCGATCGAGGCCAGAATGGTCAGCTTGTGGGCGGCGTCGATACCGTCGACATCAAACGTGGGATCAGCCTCGGCATACCCCAGGCGCTGGGCTTCGGCGAGGACGTCGCCGAATTCACGGCCGGCGTAGCACATCTCGGTGAGGATGAAGTTGCCGGTTCCGTTGATGATCCCGGCGAGCCACTCGATGCGGTTGCCGACCAGGCCCTCGCGGACCGCCTTGATGATGGGGATCCCTCCCGCGACGGCGGCCTCAAAACCCACCGTCACGCCATTGGCCCGGGCCCGGGCAAAGATCTCGTTACCATGCAGCGCGATCAGCGCCTTATTGGCGGTGACGACATGTTTGCCGTTATCCAGGGCCCGGAGGATCAGCGACTTGGACAGTGTCTCGCCACCGATCAACTCGACGATGATCTCGATTTCGGGATCGTCGACGACGGCATGCGCATCATAGTCGAGCTGGATATGCTCGGTGCTGCAGGTCCGCGGGCGATCGGGATGCCTCGCCGCGGCCCGGACGACATCCACGGGGCGCCCCGCCCGTCGCGTGATCTCGTCACGATTGCGCTCCAGCAGGTTGACGGTTCCGCCGCCCACCGTGCCCAGCCCGAGTACCCCGACCTTTACCGGATCCAAGTTCGTTTCTCCCTTCCTGTTACTGCCCAAGCCCATCGCGTCGGAACATCTGCTTGATGCCCCGTACCGCCTGGCGTGTTCTGTGTTGATTCTCGATCAGCCCGAAGCGCACATGCGTGTCGCCGTATTCACCAAACCCGACCCCGGGTGAAACCGCCACGCCGGCATCGCTGATCAGCTTTTTCGCGAACTCCAGCGAGCCCATGGACTGATAGGGCTCGGGGATGCGCGCCCAGGCGAACATCGTCGCCTGGGGGCGCTTGATGGGCCAGCCCGCGGCCTCCAGCCCATCGCAGAGCACGTCACGACGCCCCTGGTAGGTGTCGCGGATTTCCGTGACGCAGTCCTGCGGCCCTTCCAGCGCGTGGATGGCGGCCACCTGGATGGGCGTGAACATGCCGTAGTCGAGATAGGACTTCATCCGCGCCAGTGCAGCGATCAGTTTCTCGCTTCCGCACATGAATCCGACCCGCCAGCCGGGCATGTTGTAGCTTTTCGACAGCGAAAACGACTCCACCGCCACCTCGCGGGCCCCCGGCACCTGCAGGATCGATGGCGCCTGATAGCCGTCGTAGACCAGGTCGGCATAGGCCAGATCGTGGACGATCCAGATCCGGTGCTCGCGGCAGATCTCCACCACCCGTTCAAAGAACGCCAGATCGACGCACTGCGCCGTGGGGTTGGCGGGAAAGTTGAGGATCAGCATCTTCGGCTTCGGCCAGGTGTCCTTGATGGCCTTCTCAAGCTCGGTGAAAAAGTCACCGTCCTCAACCAGCGGCACATGACGGATGTCGGCGCCCGCGATCACCACGCCGTAGGGATGGATCGGATAGGCCGGGTTCGGGACCAGCACCGCGTCGCCCGGCCCGAGGGTGGCCAGCGCCAGATGCGCCAGCCCCTCCTTGGAGCCGATGGTCACGATGGCCTCGCTCTCGGGGTCGAGCGATACGTTATAGCGATCCTCGTACCAGCGGGTGATGGCCCGGCGCAGCCGGGGGATCCCACGGGAGACCGAATAGCGATGGGTGTCCGGCCGCTGGGCCGCCTCCGCCAGCTTGTCGACGATATGCCGCGGCGTGGGCTGATCGGGGTTGCCCATGCCAAAGTCGACAATGTCCTCGCCACGGGCGCGGGCTGCTGCCTTGAGTTCATTGACGATGTTGAACACATACGGCGGCAGGCGCTTGATGCGCTGGAATTCTTCGTTCAAGGCGGTCCCCTCGGGGCGGTCGTTTGATCGAACTCGGGATCATTTCCCGAAAGGCACAATGATAAACCCTGAACGCTAAAATTGCCTCCCGGACCTGTCAAATCGGGGCAGTTGCCCGGGGCCCGTCCCAGTCGCTATTGTTGCGCCATGAAGATGAGTCTTGACGGTGCCGAGGGCACCTACCGCATCCAGGGCTACGCCGACGGCGAGATTCGCATCAACGATGTGCGCTACAACCGGAGCCTGCTGGTGACCCCCGATACCCTGGTCACCGAGTGGGGGCCGGCGTCGGTGGAGGCCGCCCGCACGAGCGACTTCGCCGCCTTCCATGAACTCGACCCCGAGGTAGTACTGCTGGGCACCGGCGTCCGCCAGACCTTCCCCAGCCGTGAGCTCATGCTGAGCGTGATGGAGACCGGCGTGGGGCTGGAGGTCATGGATACCGCCTCGGCCTGCCGGACTTACAACGTCCTCATGTCCGAGGGCCGGCGGGTGGTGGCCGCGCTGATCATCGATCAGGGCAGATAGTCACCCGGATCCACGGGCTCGCCCCGCTGCCTGAGCTCGAAATGCAATTCGCCGGGCCGCGCGTCACTGGCGCCCACCCGGGCGATCGTCTCCCCCTGGGCGACCGTGGCGCCCTCGTCCACCAGCAGGGCGCGATTGTAGCCATAGGCGGTCAGGTAGCGCGCATTGTGTTGGATGATCACCAGATTGCCGTAGCCGGGCAGTCCATCCCCACTGTAGACCACTTCGCCGGCGGCGGCGGCAAGCACCGGACTGCCCGGATCGGCCGCGATCCCGATGCCCCGCTTGCCGGGTGACCCGGGGTTGTAGTCGCGCACGATCTCGCCCTCCAGTGGCCATTGCCAGGTCGACGGGTCCGGGCGCTGCACCGGCGCCGGCGTCGCCGCGGTCTGAGACTGCCGACCCTGCGGCGGACGCAGCCGCAGGGATTGACCGGGATAGATCACATAAGGGGGCTCAATGTCGTTCCACTGCGCGATGTCACGAAAGTCGAGCCCGGCGCCAAAGGCGATCTGATAGAGCGTATCGCCCTCGCGCACGGTATAGGTGTCGGCCGTCCCGGTGGGGGCAGCCCTTCCAGTGGGGATGGCCGACTCGCGCACGGTCCGGTCGGCGGGATAGTCAAACTCGGAACAGCCGCCCAGCACGAGCATTGCCGCCGCGCATGCCGCCAGAGGCCGCCCTACCGCGACAGGTACACGACAAGGGCGAGCAGCACGATCACACTGAACCACCCGATCCGCTCCATATAACGACGCAGCCACGGTTCCATGCGCGGGCCGCCCCACCCCAGCACCGCGGCCACCAGATAGAACCGCGCCCCCCGGCCCAGCAGCGACGCCAGCAGGAAGGGCAGCCAGGCAATGGCCATGGCGCCGGCCGCGATGGTGAAGATCTTATAGGGGATCGGCGAAAAACCGGCCACCAGTACCACCCAGAAGCCCCAGTCCACGAACCAGCCACGCGCCGTCTCATAGGCCGGTGCATAGCCGGCTTCCTCAATCAGGGGCAGGACCAGCTCGAGGCCCAGAAGACCGATCAGATACCCGAGCACACCGCCCGCCACTGAGGCCAGGGTGGTGAGCGTTGCCAGTCGCATGGCCCGCCGCGGCCGGGCCATGCACATGGGCGCGAGCATGACATCGGGCGGCACGGGGAAGAATGAGGACTCGGCAAAACTCAACCCCGCCAGCATCCACGACGCCCGGGGATGCCCGGCCCAGCGCAGGACCCGATCGTAGAGCGCGGTAAAGACCTTCATCCCTCGATGCCGCCGCGCATGGGGACAAAGCTGACGGCTTCCACGGTCTGCTCGTTGAACGCGCCCGCCCGTCGGTGCCAGACCCGCAGTTCCTGGGTGCCCCCGCCACCCACCGGTGCCATCAACTGGCCATCGTCGGCGAGCTGCTCGAACAGCGCGGGCGGCACCGTCTCAGGGGCCGCGGTCAGTATGATGGCATCAAACGGCGCGGCCGATGGCCAGCCCTCGAAACCGTCGCCAAGGCGCTGCCGGATATTGCCGATGTCGAGCTGGCGGAACAGCGCACAGCTGCGCTCGTAGAGGGCACGAATGCGCTCGATGGTGCAGACCTCATCGACCAGCGCCGCGAGCACCGCGGCCTGATAGCCCGAACCCGTCCCCACCTCAAGCACCCGCGAGGGGATCCGGTCCCGGATGAGGATCTCGGTCATGCGGGCCACCACGAACGGCTGCGAAATCGTCTGCCCGTGACCGATCGGCAGCGCGGTGTCCTCGTAGGCCCGCGATGCCAGCGCCTCGTCAACAAACAGGTGTCGGGGGATCTGGCGCATCACGTTGAGCACCCGGGCATCACGGATCCCGGCGTCGCCCAGCCGGCCGGCCAGCCGCTCACGGGTACGCCGCGATGTCATGCCGATGCCCTGACGGCGGTGATCGTCCATCAGCGCAGTCCCTCGATCCAGCCGGCCACTGAGTCGAGTGCTGAATAACGGGTCAGATCAACCTGCATGGGCGTAATGGAGATCGCCCCACGCTCAATGGCGTCAAAATCGCTTCCGGGGCCCGCATCCTGGCGTGCCCCGGGCGGCCCGATCCAGTAGATGGGCCGTCCCTTGGGGTCATGATCGCGGATCGCCGCTTCGGCGCGATGACGACTGCCGAGCCGGGTCGCCTCGATGCCGGTGACCTCGGCCCAGGGCCGATCCGGGACATTGACGTTGAGGATGGTGTCGGCCGGCAACGGATCATGGTGCAGCCGGTTGATCAATTGCCGCGCCATAGCCGCCGCCGTGGCGTAATGCGTGGGCGCATCGCCCACCAGGGAAATCGCGATCGCCGGCAGACCCAGCGTCCGGCCCTCCATGGCGGCGGCCACGGTCCCGCTGTAGAGCACATCATCGCCCAGGTTGCCACCGGCATTGATCCCCGAGACCACCATGTCCGGCAGCGCTTCAAGCAGGCCCGTGGTGGCCAGGTGCACGCAATCCGTGGGGGTGCCATCCACCCGGAAGACACCGCTGCGGATTTCATCAACGCGTAACGGGCGGTCCAGTGTCAGCGAGTTGCTCGCGCCACTGCGGTCGCGCACCGGTGCCACCACCGTGACGCTGGCCTGCTCGGCGAGCGTGGCGGCGAGTTCGCCGATGCCCGTGGATTCATAGCCGTCGTCGTTGCTGACGAGAATTCTCATGGAAGGCCCTTTTCTCCTTGCGCTTTTGCCCGTGTACTATACCGATCCCGAGACGCTGCGGGAGACAGCCATGGAAGATCAGGACCCGGAGACCGCCCTTTTCCGGGCGGCCATGGAGGATGTCAGTCCGCTTGAGCACCCGGACACGCCCGATCTGCGGCGTCGCCGTCCGCCACCGATCCCCGGCCAGCGTCGTGCCGACGACCGGGCAGTGCTGCGGGAACTCGCGGAGGGCGAACAGGACGGCGCCGAGCTGGGCGCGGAACTGGGCGAGGCCCTTGCATGGTCGCGTGCCGGTCTCCATCGCAAAACCCTGCGTCGGCTGCGTCGGGGCGATTTCAGTGTAATGGCCGAGCTCGACCTGCACGGCCACACCGTCGATTCGGCGCGCCGCCTGCTGACCGACTTTCTCAACGAATGCCACCGCCGACACATGGGCTGCGTGCGGGTGATCCACGGCAAGGGCCGGCGCTCGTCAAACGCCGGACCGGTCCTCAAGGGACAGGTGGACCGCTGGCTGCGCCAGCGCGACGACATCCTCGCCTTCTGTTCCGCGCGGCCGGTGGACGGCGGCACGGGGGCGCTGTATGTGCTGCTGCGACGCTGATCAGTCATTGACCGCCTCGACCAGCTCGCGGATCACCATCGTGGCGTAGGCGCCCCGGGTCAGCTCAAAGCGCAGGCGCCAGGTCCCCGGCGCCATCCGCCAGCCAGCGAGCGCGCCGACGCTCAGACGCAGCGCCCGTCGATCGGCGGTGACACGCTGGTCCGCCAGCGCCTGAATGACCGCCGCCCAGTCCTGCAATACCGCCGACTCGCGCTCGATCAATGCCGCCGTCTGCGGCTGGCGCCGATTGGTGGCGCCGGGCAGAGGCCCCGTGGGGTGGATCCGCAGGCCGGCCGCGCGGCGGCGGTTGAAGGCCGTTTCGGCCGCCTCGGCAGCAAAGAGGCTGCCACGTCCATCGAGCACCAGCAGATCGCCGGGGCGCGGCTGGGACCAGTCACCGGCGTCAATGCGCCGCGCCAGCACCGCATTGAACATGGCCGAGCGTGCCGCCGAGATCAGCATGCTGCGGTCATTGCGCGAGCGCGGGCGCTCGCCGCCCGCGAGCCAATTAAGGGCCCGGTCCAGATTCTGTCCGTGACGGCCAAAACGCTGGCCACCAAAATAATTGGGCACCCCGTGGCGGGCAATGGTCACGAGCCGCGCGGCGATATCCCGGGGCGCGGCGTCGACATCACGCAGCGTGAGGGTGAAGCGGTTGCCGGTCAGCGCCCCCACCGGCAGCTTGCGGCGATGGCGCTGGACATCGATCACATCCAGCGCCTGCCCGTCCTGGTCAACCAGGCGACCCAGCGGGGCGAGTGGCGCATTGACTGGCCAGGGCACGGATAACCATTGCGTCGTGACCGCCTGACGGTCCTTACGCCCGGCATAGCCCATGGCCCGGCGCTCCACCTGCCATTGCCCGGCCAGCTGCTGGACGGCCTGCTGGGTGGTCAGTCCGCGTTTGCGGATCCGCACCAGCAGATGCGGGCCGTCCCCGGTCGGGGCAAAGCCCAGGCGCTCGTCGACTTGGAAATCCTCGGGACTGACCGCAATACGCGCCGTGCCCACCGGCGTGCCCCAGGCGAGCGGCCAGTCGCCTGTCCCACTCACGGACAATCAACCAGCGCCACGGCGCTGGCGGCGATCCCCTCACCGCGCCCGGTAAACCCCATCCACTCAAGCGTTGTCGCTTTCAGATTGATCTGTCCCTCCGACAGGTCAAGGTCTGCCGCAATGCGGGCGCGCATGGCGGGCAGGTGCGGCGCCAGGCGCGGCCGCTGGGCGATCACGGTGGCGTCGAGGTTGCCGATCACGCCGCCCTGCCCCGCGACGAGGGCACCCACACGGCGCAGCAGCACGCGGCTGTCGATCTGCGCGTAGGCCGCATCGGTGTCCGGGAAATGCTGGCCGATGTCACCCTGACCGACGGCGCCCAGCAGCGCATCGCATAACGCATGCAGCAGCACATCCCCATCCGAGTGCGCGGCCAGTCCGTATTCAAAGGCCATCTCGACGCCGCCCAGCACCAGACGTCGGTCGGCGACCAGCCGATGGGCATCGATGCCCTGACCGATCCGCATCATTCCGGCGCCCTCCGTCGGTTGCGCTCAATGGCATTGGCCAGCCAGTGGATGTCTTCGGGATAGGTGTACTTGATGTTGCCCGGATCACCCGCGACCAGCCGTGGGCGGGCACCGAGCCCTTCCATGGCCTGAGATTCGTCAGTCACCCGGGTATCACGGGCAAGCGCCGTCTGCAGCCGCCCCAGCGGGAACAACTGCGGGGTCATCGCCTGCCAGAGTCCTTCCCGGGACGGTGTATCGGCCACCCGACCCGCCGCATCGGCGCGCTTCAGGGTGTCACGCACCGGCGCGGCCAGCAGCCCGCCATCCGGATCATCGGCGACGGCCTCGATCAGTCGGGTGATATCGGTCGCCGGGACCGCCGGCCGGGCCGCGTCGTGGACCAGAACCCCGTCGCCTTCCGCGGCGCCCCAGTCCCGCAGCGCCGCCAGCCCGGCACGGATCGAGTCCTGGCGCTCCGCGCCGCCCGGGCAGTCACGTACCCGGTCATCGCGCCGCAGCGAGGCCCGATCGAACAGCGCATCATCGGCGGCCCGCACGATCATCACGCCGGCAATGTCAGGTACCTGACAGAGTGCATCGAGCGACCAGGCCAGAATCGGTCGACCGGCCAGATGGTGGTACTGCTTGGGCGTCCCGGCGCGCAGGCGCTGGCCACTGCCGGCCGCCGCGATTAGCCCCCAGAGGCGTTTAGCCATCCCGCGGTCCGATCACCCGATAGAAGTGTTCATCAGCGCCGATCATGCCCATGTCACGGCGCGCCCGTTCCTCGACACTGCGCAGTCCACTGCGCAGGTCGGCGACATCCGCTGCCAGCGCCCGGTTGCGCTCGTCGAGGCGGGCGTTTTCGCCACGCTGCTCGGCGACCGCGGCCTGCAGTCGCTGCATGGCGGGGACGCTGCCCTCACCCAGCCAGAGCCGCGACTGCAGCACCACGATCAACACCACCAGCGCCGCCGCCATCCAGCGCATCGTCGGACTCAGGCGCCCATGCGACGCAGGTTGGGGAATGCCGAGCGACCCGCGTAACGGGCCCGCTCGCCCAGCGCCTCTTCAATCCGCAGCAGCTGATTGTATTTGGCAACGCGGTCCGAGCGGCACAGGGAGCCGGTCTTGATCTGCGTGGCGGTGCTGGCGACGGCCAGATCGGCGATGATCGTATCCTCGGTCTCGCCCGAGCGATGGGAAACCACCGCCGAGTACCCGGCGCCATCGGCCATACTGATCGCATCCAGCGTCTCAGTCAGCGTACCGATCTGATTGAACTTGATGAGGATCGAGTTGGCGATGCCCTGATCAATGCCACTCTGGAAGATGCGCGTATTGGTCACGAACAGATCGTCGCCCACCAACTGGACGCCCTCGCTGATCTGGCGCGTGAGGGTGGCCCAGCCGTCCCAGTCATCCTCGCCCATACCGTCCTCGATCGAGATGATCGGATAGCGCGCCACCCAGTCGGCGAGCACGGCGGCGAAGCCATCGGCATCAAAGCGCCGGTCTTCGGAGGCCAGATAGTATTCGCCGTTCTCACAGAACTCGGAGCTGGCGGCGTCCAGCGCCAGCCAGACCTGCTCGCCCGGGGTATAGCCGGCGGCTTTCACCGCCTCGAGGATGACTTCGATGGCCGCTTCGTTCGAAGGCAGGTCCGGGGCGAAGCCGCCCTCATCGCCCACCGCCGTTGACAGTCCCCGCCCGGCGAGCACTTTCTTGAGGGCGTGGAAAATCTCGGTGCCGCAGCGCAGCGCGTCACTGAAGCGATCAAAGCCGATCGGCATCACCATGAATTCCTGGATGTCGACGCTGTTACTGGCATGCGCGCCGCCGTTGAGGATATTCATCATGGGCACGGGCAGGGTGTATTCCTTGGCCGGGGCCAGATAGGCGAACAGCGACTGGCCCGCCGACCGCGCCGCCGCCTGAGCCACCGCAAGCGAGGCGCCGAGCAGCGCATTGGCGCCTAACCGGCCCTTGTTGTCGGTGCCGTCGAGGGCAATGAGGCGCTCGTCAATGCCGCGCTGATCCTCGGCGGTCATGCCATTCAGGGCGTCGTTGATCTCGCCGTTGACGTTGGCCACGGCCCGGGTCACGCCCTTACCCAGATAACGCGTCTTGTCCCCATCGCGCAGCTCCACGGCCTCACGCGCCCCGGTGGAGGCGCCGGACGGCACCGCTGCGCGGCCCAGGCTGCCATCGCTGAGGGTGGCCTCGGCCTCGAGGGTTGGATTGCCGCGCGAGTCGAGGATCTCGCGGGCGTGGATGCGGGTGATGGTGGGCATGAATCGGCTCCTTTTACAGTTCGTTTTCGGCAAATCCGTGCTGTCGGGTGACGGCATCCAGCGCTGTGAGCGCATCGAGGAGTGCCGGCAGCCGTTGCAATGGCCAGCTGTTGGGGCCATCCGACAGGGCATTGGCCGGATCGGGGTGGGTTTCTATGAAAAGACCGCTGACGCCAGCCGCCACGGCGGCACGGGCGAGCACCGGGACATGCTCACGCTGCCCACCGGAGGCACTGCCCTGGCCGCCCGGCAATTGCACCGAGTGGGTGGCATCGAAAATCACCGGGGCGCCGGTGGCCCGCATGACCGCCAGCGAGCGCATATCCGCGACCAGATTGTTGTAGCCAAAGCTCACGCCGCGCTCGCACACCGTGATCTGTGTGTTGCCGGTCTCGCGGGCCTTGTCGACCACATTGGCCATATCCCAGGGCGCCAGGAACTGACCCTTTTTGAGATTGACCGGCAGTCCACAGGCCGCCACCGACTGAATGAAGTCGGTCTGGCGGCAGAGAAAGGCGGGGGTCTGCAGCCAGTCCACCACCGAGGCCACCTCATCCAGCGGCGTGGCCTCGTGCACATCGGTGAGGACCGGCACATTGAAGCGCTCGCGCACGGCGGCGAGGGTCTCCAGCCCGGCGGCGCGCCCGGGCCCGCGGTAACTGGACGCCGACGAACGGTTGGCCTTGTCGTACGAGGCCTTGAAGATCAGCGGGATGCCGCGCTCGGCGGTCATCGCCACGAGCTGCTCGGCAATGGCGAGCGTCTGTGCCCGCGATTCAACCACGCAGGGGCCCGCAATCAGGCAGAGCGGGTGGTCAAGCCCCAGTGGCTGGCCCTGCACCCGGAGGGTCACGAGGCCCGATCCGCGCGCGCATCGCGCTGGGCGGTGGCGGCGTCAATGAAATCGGCGAACAGCGGGTGGCCATCGCGCGGCGTCGAGGTGAACTCCGGATGGAACTGGCAGGCCAGGAACCAGGGATGATCCGGCAGCTCCACCGCCTCGACCAGGTGGCCATCCCCCGACCAGCCGGCGATCACCAGCCCCGCGTCCGTCAGGCGCTCGGCATAGCCGTTGTTGAACTCATACCGGTGGCGATGCCGCTCGCGGATCACATCCTTGCCATAGACCCGGTGGAACCGCGTCCCGCGGACCAGCGTCGAGGCCTGAGCCCCAAGCCGCATGGTCCCGCCCAGATCCGAGTCGCTGTCGCGGTACTCGCGCAGGCCTTCGGCATTCATCCACTCGGTGATCAGCGCGATCACCGGGTGTCGTGGGTGGGTGACGAACTCGGTGCTGTGCGCCCCTTCAAGCCCGGCCACATGGCGGGCGAATTCGATCACGGCCACCTGCAGCCCCAGACAGATGCCCAGAAACGGCACCTCCGCCTCGCGGGCATAACCCGCCGCGGCGATCTTGCCCTCAATGCCGCGCTCGCCGAAGCCGCCGGGCACGAGGATCGCATCCACGTCATTGAGCAGCGACGTGCCTTCACGCTCGATGGCCTCCGAGTCGACGTAGCGGATATGCACTTTCTGGCGCTGCTGGATACCGGCGTGACGCAGCGCCTCATTCAGCGACATATACGCATCCGCCAGATCCACGTATTTGCCGACCATGGCCACGGTCACCTCGCCGACCGGCGACTCCATGGCCTCGACCACATGCGCCCAGTCGTTAAGCGTGGCCGGCGGCAGTGTAAGGCCGAGTTTTTCCGCGACGATGCCATCGAGATGCTGCTCGTGGAGCATCGCCGGGACTTTGTAGATGTTGTCGACATCCAGTGCCGAGATCACCGCACGCGGCTCGACATTGGTGAACAGCGCAATCTTGTGGCGCTCTTCGGCGGGTATCGGCATGGACGCGCGACACACGAGGATGTCGGGCTGGATCCCGATACTGCGCAGTTCCTTGACCGAGTGCTGGGTCGGCTTGGTCTTCATCTCGCCCGCCGCCCCGATCCAGGGCAGCAGCGTGAGGTGAATGAACAGGCAGCGCTCACGGCCAAGCTCGGTGCCCATCTGCCGGATCGCCTCGAGAAACGGCAGCGATTCGATATCGCCCACCGTCCCGCCGATCTCGATCAGGGCGATGTCCGACTCACCGGCGCCGTCTTCAATGCAGCGTTTGATCTCGTCGGTGATATGCGGGATGACCTGGACGGTGCCGCCCAGATAGTCGCCGCGGCGCTCCTTACGGATCACGCTCTCGTAGATCCGCCCGGTGGTGTGATTGTTGGCCTGCGCGGCGCGCATGCGCACGAACCGCTCGTAGTGGCCCAGATCCAGGTCCGTCTCGGCGCCGTCGTCGGTGACGAAGACCTCGCCGTGCTGGAACGGGCTCATGGTGCCCGGATCGACGTTGATGTAGGGGTCAAGCTTGACCATGGTCACGCTGAGGCCGCGTGCCTGCAGGATGCTGCCCAGGGAGGCGGCGGCGATGCCCTTGCCCAATGAGGACACGACACCGCCGGTGATAAAGATGAATCGCGTCATTATACCGTCGGTCTGGTGGCGGAATGGGTGAGCCGGCTGCCCCCCGGAATGGCTAAGGAACTTAGCAGAACGACCCGTCTGGCACAATCTGACCGGTGGCCGTCAGCCATGCCCAGTCAGCCCCGGCCGCCGCGTCATGAGGCCGCCAGCAAAAGCTCTGGACCCCGCCCGCCGGCCAGCGCGCCTGGCCCTCGCGGGTCGGCCCGAGACCCGCCACCGCCAGACAGGTGTCGTGCTCATCCACGAGCACCGGCAGTCGATCCCGCCACCAGGGCACCACGCCGTGTTCGCGGAGCACCTCGCGGGCGGGCTTGGTGGGCCGCCCGGCCAGCGCCAGCCGCTCGCCGGGGTAGAGTCCGCGCAGCCACAGAGGCCCGGCCGCGGGCAGCCCCGCCGCCACACCCAGGCCGCCCCAGCCGGCTCCACGGGCCCCGGCCGGCAGGCGCTGTGACGGCGGAATGGCCGGCAGTGCGGCGGGCAATCGATACAACCACCCGCCGTGACGCCGGACCTGCCCCCCGGGCCATGCCAGCACCGGTCCGCGGTCGGCAGCGGCATCGGCAAGCGCATGGATCCCGGCCTCCAGGCGTTTCTGCCCGGGGAGTGGCTGGCCACCGGCGCGGATCCACTCGCGCAGCATCAGACGCCGGGCCGGACCGGTCCGGGCCCGCCAGTCCGCCAGACACAGCGGCCCACGCCCCTCGCCCAGCCACTCGGCGATGACCCCGCGCTGCCCGCGGGCATGATCCGCCAGGCGGCCGGCCGCCGCCGCAGCCCCCGGCCAGCGCGCCTTCATCACCGGGATCACGCGGTGGCGCAGGTAATTGCGATCGATATCCAGCGAGGCATTGCTGGGATCCTCCACCCAATCCAGGGCATGCCGGGCTGCATAGGCGGCGAGCTGATCACGGGAGACGTCGAGCAGCGGGCGGACCAGCCAGCCCCGCCCCAACGGTCGCAGCGGCGCGATCCCCGCCAGGCCATCCGGCCCGGTGCCGCGCAGGAACCGGTAGAGCAGCGTCTCGAGCTGGTCATCGGCATTGTGGGCCGTGAGTACCGCTTCGTGGTGATCAAGCCCGGCCGCCAGTGCGCGGTAACGGGCATCGCGCGCGCCGCCCTCCTGGCCCTCATCACGGTGATCAGGGCGGACATTGAGCTGCTCGAACCCCACACCCAGGCCCAGGGCGGTCGCGCGGCAATGCGCCGCCCAATCGTCGGCGGCCGGCTGCAGGCCATGGTGGACATGCACGGCACGCACGGGTCGTTGGCCCTGGGCGGCAAGGTGCAGCAGAACGGTGGAATCGAGCCCGCCGCTGAAGGCCACCACCAGCGCCGGGCAGCGGGCCGGCAGCGCCGTCTCGAGCCGCGCGACGTCGACCGCCGCCGACATTGTGCGGTTACTGCTTGAACTCACCCAGCGCCATCAGACGGTCATAGCGCGCCGCACACAGCTGATCGATATCCAGCCTCGACAGGGCCGCCCAGTGCCGGCGCAGGGCATCCCCCAGCCGCCGCGAGGTCTCCTGCCAGTCGCGGTGGGCACCGCCCAGGGGCTCTTCGATGACCTCGTCGTTGAGGCCCAGCTCGGCGAGGCGCGTCGCCGTGATCCCCATCGCCTCGGCGGCATCAGCCGACTTCTCGGCGCTTTTCCAGAGGATCGATGCGCAGCCCTCCGGCGAAATCACCGAATAGGTGCTGTATTGCAGCATCAGCAGCCGGTCACCGACCCCAATCGCCAGAGCGCCACCGGAGCCGCCCTCGCCGATGACCGTACAGATCACCGGCGTACGCAGCCCCGACATCACGAACAGGTTATGGGCGATGGCCTCGCTCTGACCGCGTTTTTCGGCATCGACGCCGGGATAGGCCCCGGGCGTATCGATGAACGTGAAAACCGGCAGTGAAAAGCGCTCGGCCATCTCCATCAGTCGCTTCGCCTTGCGATAGCCCTCGGGGCGTGGCATGCCGAAATTGCGGGCGATCTTCTCGCGGGTGTCGCGGCCCTTCTGCTCGCCGATCACCATCACCGGCTCCCCATCAAGGCGCGCCAGGCCACCCACGATCGCCGCGTCGTCGGCAAAGGCCCGATCCCCGTGGAGCTCTTCAAAGTCGGTGAAAATGGCCTCGATGTAATCCAGTGCGTAGGGGCGGTAGGGATGCCGCGCCAGCTGTGAGACCTGCCAGGCGCTGAGGTTGCGGAAGATCTGCTCGGTCAGCTGCCGGCTCTTGGCCCGCAGGCGCGTGAGCTCGTCGCTGATATTGATCTCGGCGTCGTCGTTGACGTAGTGCAGCTCTTCAATCTTGGCCTCAAGTTCGGCGATGGGCCGCTCGAACTCCAGGAAATTCAGATTACTCGACCCCAATGCTGCACTCCCCTACCTGTGGTGCCGCGAAGTCTATCATGCCCCTAGCGGCGGTAGTCGACGGCCACCCGGTCCGCCGCCAGCAGGCGTGTCAGCCGGGTGATCAGCTCGGGCTCGGGCCGCACCCGCCATTCATCACCCAGCCGCAGTCGGGCCAGGGCGCCCTCGCCCTCGTAGTCGATGCACACCGGACAGCCGCCTGACTGGTAAGGCGTGAGTGCTTCGGCGAGGGCCGGTACAAAGCCGTTGCCCGCCTCACCCGCGGCCACGCGCAGCACCAGCCGACGGGCGAACTGAAGCCGTGCGCCGGCGAGGTCGTAGACCCGCTCGGCCGACACGCGATACCCATCACTGAATTCGTCATAGCCCAGATCACCCTCGACCACGATGAGCTGGTCCTTTTCCAGCAGATGCCGGTGGCGCTGATAAACATCGCCAAACAGGATCACCTCGAGCCGCGCGGTCCGGTCATCGAGGGTGACAAAGCCCAGCCGCCGGCCACTCTGGGTGACCCGGCTGCGCGCCGCGACCACCAGACCGGCGACCACTACCCGGGCCTCGCCCTTGCCGCGGGCGCTGTTGCGATCGAGCCCCGTCGAGGCCTGGTTGAGCCGGCAACTGATGAATCCCGAGAGCTCGGCCTCGTGCTCTTCGATGGGGTGACCGGTCAGATACAGGCCCAGGGTCTCCTTCTCCGCCGCCAGCCGCTCGCGCTCGGCCCATTCGGCACAATGTACGGCGCTGGCCTCGTGGTGCGGCCCGGCCGCGGATTCGGCCGGCGCGCCCAGACCAAACAGATCATCCTGTCCCAGCTCGGCATTACGGCTCTGCTGCTCCGCCGCCTGCAGTGCCGCCGGCAGCGTCGCCATCGCCGAGGCGCGGTTCGGACTGAGGGTATCCAGGCTGCCGGAGCGGATCAGGGCCTCGAGCACCCGGCGGTTGACGCGGCGCAGGTCAATGCGCCGGCACAGGTCGTGCAGATCGGCGAAGGCGCCACCGTCCCGGCGGGCCTCGATGATCGCCTCGACAGCGGCTTGCCCGACGCCCTTGACGGCGCCCAGGCCGTAGACGATGCCACCGTGATCCGGGGCCTGGAACATCCAGTCCGAGCGGTTGATGTCCGGCGGTGCCACCTCCAGCGACATCGCCCGACATTCGTCGATCAGGGTCACGACCTTGTCGGTGTTATCCATGTCGGATGACAGCACCGCCGCCATGAACGCGGCCGGGTAATGCGCCTTCAGCCACGCCGTCTGATACGACAGGAGCGCATACGCCGCCGAGTGGGACTTATTGAAGCCGTAGCCGGCGAACTTCTCCATCAGATCGAACAGGCCCTCGGCCTGTGCGTCGGGCAGGCCCTGCTCCTTCGCACCGGCCAGAAAGAGGGTCCGCTGTTTCGCCATTTCGGCGGGTTTTTTCTTGCCCATCGCGCGCCGCAGCAGATCGGCCTGACCCAGGCTGTAACCGCCCACGGCCTGGGCGATCTGCATGACCTGCTCCTGATAGAGGATCACCCCGTAGGTGGGCTCGAGGATCGGTTTCAGCGCGGCGTGATGCAGTTCGGGCGTGGGATAGGCGACCGGCTTGCGACCGTGCTTGCGGTCGATGAAGTCCTCGACCATGCCCGATTGCAGCGGCCCCGGCCTGAACAGCGCCACCAGCGCGATGATGTCTTCGAAACTGTCCGGGCGCAGGCGGCGGATCAGATCCTTCATGCCCCGCGACTCGAGCTGGAACACCGCGGTGGTCTGGCAGTCCTTGAGCCGCTCGAAGGTGGGGCCGTCATCCAGCGGGATGGTCTCGATATCCAGTGGCGTCTCGCCCTGATCGGCGCGCAGCGCGTTCACCGCGCGTACCGTCCAGTCGATGATGGTGAGCGTGCGCAGGCCCAGGAAGTCGAACTTCACCAGGCCCACCGCCTCGACGTCATCCTTGTCGAGCTGGGTGGCGAGCCCGCCACCCCCCGGCTCACAGAACAGCGGCGAGAAATCGGTCAGATCGCTGGGCGCGATCACCACCCCGCCGGCGTGCTTGCCGACATTGCGTGACAGGCCCTCGAGGCGCTGGGCCAGATCAAGCAGAAAGCGGACGTCCTCGTCCTGTTCGCCCAGCTCACGCAGATCCGCTTCCTGGGCCATCGCCTTGTCCAGCGTCATCCCCACTTCAAACGGGATCAGCTTGGCGATGCGATCGACATAGCCATAGGCATGCCCCAGCACCCGGCCGACGTCACGGACCACGGCCCGTGCGGCCATGGTGCCGTGGGTGGCGATCTGCGAGACCTTCTCGCGGCCGTACCGCTCGGCCACGTAATCAATGACCCGGTCGCGCTTTTCCATGCAGAAGTCGACATCAAAATCGGGCATGGACACCCGCTCGGGGTTGAGAAAGCGCTCGAACAGCAGGTCATAGCGCAGCGGATCCAGGTCGGTGATATCCAGCGCGTAGGCGACCAGCGAGCCGGCGCCGGAACCCCGTCCCGGCCCCACCGGAATGGACTGCGATTTCGCCCAGCGGATGAAGTCGGCGACGATCAGGAAATACCCGGGGAACCCCATCTTAATGATCACGCCAAGCTCGTGCTCGAGCCGCTCACGGTACTCGGCCTCGCTGCCCCCCGGCGTGCCCAGCCGCTGGATGCGCTGATCCAGCCCCGCGCGCGCCTCGGCCCGGAGGTAATCATCAATGGTCTGGTCGGTGGGCACCGGGAAATCCGGTAGCACGTTCTGGTCCAGCGTCAGCGAGAGGTTGCAGCGCCGCGCGATCGCCAGGGTGTTCTCCAGCGCCTCGGGCAGGTCGGCGAAGCGTTCGGCCATTTCCTCAGGACTGCGCAGGTGCTGTGATTCGCTGTAGCGCCGCGGCCGGTTGTCATCATGCAGCACCCGGCCTTCATGGATGCAGACCCGGGCCTCGTGGGCTTCGAAGTCGGAGGGCTCGAGAAAGCGCACGTCATTGGTGGCCACCACCGGCACCGCGCACTCGCCGGCCAGAGCGACCGCCGCATGGACGTGGGCATCGTCCCCCGGACGCCCGGTACGCTGCAGTTCAAGGTAGTAACGATCGCCGAACCGCTCCTGCCAGAACGCGAGCCGGCGCCGGGCCAGGTCGCCGTTGCCGGCCACCAGGGCCTCGCCGACATCACCGCGGGCCGCCCCGGAGAGCACGATCAGCCCCTCGTTCCAGTCATCCAGCCACTGGCGGTCGACCAGCGGCAGCCCCTGACCCTGTCCCTGCAGATAGCTAGCGGTGATCAACCGGGTCAGGTTGGCGTAGCCGGCGTCGTTCATGCACAGAAATGTCAGCGTGTGGTGATCGTCGCGGTCACCGGCGGCGATGCGCAGATCCGCGCCAATCAGCGGCTTGACGCCGGCGGCCACCGCGGCGCTGTAGAACTTGACCATGCCGAACAGGTTGCCCTGATCGGTGATGGCGACGGCGGGCATGCCTTGTCGCGCCGCTGCTTCCACCAGCGGTTTCACGCGCACGGTCCCGTCGATCAGGGAGAATTCCGTGTGCAGGTGGAGATGGACAAAGCCTGGGGGCATGAGGTCAACCGGATCGCCAACTTGAGGGGGTTATATTACCGCCCGGAGGCTGGCGGAAGATAGCGGGCCAATGCCGCGCGGACCGGTCTGAAGCTGCGGCGATGCTCGGCACAGGGCCCATGGCGGGCGAGCCGCTCGCGGTGCAGCGCGGTCGGATAACCGCGATGCCGGTCGAATCCATAGTCGGGATAGCGGGCATGCAGATCCAACGCGAGGCGGTCACGATGGACCTTGGCGATGATCGACGCCGCGGCAATGGCCGGCACCCGATCGTCACCGCCCACAAGGGCGGTCACCGGGGGCGCGACGCTCGGGCAGTCGCGCCCGTCCACCCGCACCGCCACCGGTGTCGGTGTCAACGCCTCGACCGCGCGTTGCATGGCAAGCAGGCTTGCGCCGCGGATGTTCAGCGCATCGATCTCGCCCGCGCTGGCGACGGCAATCTCCCAGGCCACTGCCGAGGCGCGGATACGCGCATCCAGACCCTCACGCCGCCGCGCCGAGAGGCGTTTCGAGTCGCGCAGATCCGTCCAGTCGTCGGCAGGGTCGAGGATGACCGCCGCGGCCACCACCGGACCCGCCAGCGGCCCGCGCCCGACTTCATCGACCCCGGCAATGCCGGCTTCCACCGACTCCATCAGACCGGCCCCGGCGACCCGTCCAGGAGCTCGCCCACCGCATCGGCGGCGCGCTCGCCGGCATCCTGGCGCAGTTCGCGATGCAGGGCGGCGAACCGGCGGGCCATCGCTTCGCGTTGCACGGGGGAGTCGAGCAGGCGGGTAAGCGCCGTGGCCAGATTCTCGGCCGTGGCCTGGTCCTGGACAAACTCCGGCATCAACGCCTCGCCGGCCATCAGGTTGGGCATGGCAAAGTGGCTGATGCGCAGACTGCGCCGGATCAGCACGGCGGTCAGCCAGTTGACCCGATACGCCATGACCGCCGGGCAGTGCAGCAACATGGCTTCGAGGGTTGCCGTCCCCGAGGCGATCAGACCGGCATCGGCCGCGGCCAGCACCGTGCGCGCCTGACCGGCCACCACCTCGATGGGCATTGGCGGCGTGATGCCGTCAAGCGCCGCTTCAATGCGGGCCTGCAGCGCGGGCGTGGCGGCCGGGATCACAAAGCGCCGCTGCGGTGCTGCCTCGGCAAGCCGCGCCGCCACATCGAGGAACACCGGTAACAGCGCCTTGATCTCGCTGCCGCGGCTGCCCGGCAGCAGCGCAATCAGGGTCTCGTCGGCAGCCACGCCCAGTGATTCGCGTGCGGCGTCCGCCGTGCCGGCCGGATCGATGGCGTCCGCCAGGGGATGGCCGACGAACCGGGCGTCCACGCCCTGCGCCTGCAGATAATCGGCCTCGAAGGGGAAGATGCAGAGCATGCGATCCACGGCCCGACGGATCGCGCGCAGCCGGCCACTGCGCCAGGCCCAGACCGTGGGACTGACGTAGTGGACCGTCGGGACCCCGGCCCGGCGCAGCGAGCGCTCCAGGCCCAGATTGAAATCGGGGGCGTCAATGCCGATGAAAAGATCCGGTGGATCGGCCCGCCAGCGCCGCCGCAGGTCACGACGGATGGCGAGGAGTCGTGGCAGATGCCCCAGCACCTCGACGATGCCCATCACCGAAAGCGCCTCGAGGGGGTGGTGGCTGACAAGGCCGGCCGCCTGCATGTCAGGACCGCCAACACCTTCAAACCGGGCATCGGGATAACGGCGCGCCAGGGCGCGGATCAGTCCGGCGCCCAGGAAATCGCCAGACGGCTCGCCGGCAACCAGCGCGATTCGCACGATCGCGCTCCGCTCAGCGCACGATGCCGCGGGGCGAGGCCTGCAGGAATGCCACGAACCGTTGCAGCGCCGGGTCATCGGTGGCGTCCGCCTCGATCGCCTCGATGGCCTCCTGCAGCCGCAGGCCGCGCTTGTAGAGGGTGCGATAGGCCGATCGCAGCCGGCGTTGCCCATCGCTGTCAAAACCGCGCCGCCGCATCCCCTCGCTGTTGGTGCCATGCGGCGTCGCGGGGTCGCCGGCCACCATCACCCAGGGCGGCACGTCGCGCCGTACACAGCTGCCCATGGAGGTGAAACATCCCTCGCCGAGGCGACAGAATTGATGCACCAGGGTAAACCCACCCAGGGTCGCCCGGTCCCCCACGCTGACGTGACCGGCCAGAGAGGCGCCGTTGGCGAAGACCACCCCCTGTCCCACCTGACAGTCATGGGCGATATGCACATAGGCCATGATCCAGTTGCCATCGCCGATGCTGGTCACGCCACCGCCGTCCTGAGTGCCACGGTTGATGGTGACGAACTCGCGGATCGTATTGTTGCGCCCGATCTCCAGGCGGCTGGTCTCGCCCTCGAACTTCTTATCCTGGGGCTGCTCACCCACCGAGGCGAACTGGAAGATGCGGGTGCCGCTGCCGATCCGGGTCGGGCCGTTGACGACCGCGTGTGAGCCGATCTGGCAATCGGCCTCGATCACCACCTGGGGGCCGATCACGGCATAGGGCCCGATCCCGCTGCCCGCGGCAATCTCGGCACTCGGGTCGACGATGGCGGTGGGATGGATGTCGCTCACGACGCCCCCATCGTGCAACGGATCCCCGCGCTTGTGACCAACCGGCCGTTGACCTCGATGCGGGCCTTGAAAAGCCAGATACCTCGGACCACCCGGTCAAGCCGGGCGCTGATCGCAAGCTGATCCCCGGGGCAGGCCGGCTGCTTGAAGCGCGCCTCATCCACACCCACCAGATAGAAAAGGGGCGGCGTCGCCGGCATCTCGACGTCGGGCTCGGCCTCGCGGGTGACGTACGCGAGCAGTCCGCAGGCCTGGGCCATCGATTCGACCAGCAGCACGCCGGGCATGATGGTCTTTTCGGGAAAATGCCCCGGCACCCAGGGCTCGCTGGCGCTGACGTTGCGGAGCGCGCTGATGGACTCGCCCGGGGTGTAATCGACGACCTGGTCGACCATCAGAAACGGGTACCGATGCGGCAGCCGCTCGCGTATCGCCTCGGGCCCCATCCAGCAGTCCACGGCGTCGGTTTGATCAGCGCCCATCACGATCCTTTGTGGTTTCCATCAATCGCTCCAGTTTTTCGAGGCGGCGGGCCATGTCATCAAGCTGCCGGAACCGCACCGCACTGCGCCGCCACTCGCGGGTGGGCATCAATGGCACGCCCGAGGAATACACCCCGGCGTCGTGAATATTACCGGTGATCATGCTCATGCCGGTAAAAGTGGCGCCGTCGGCGATCTCCAGATGCCCGACAAAGCCGACACCGCCTGCGATCCTACAGTATCGCCCGATGCGCGTGCTGCCGGAGATGCCGGCATTGGCCGCCACCACCGTGTGTTCACCAATCTGCACGTTATGCGCGATCTGCACCAGATTGTCGATCTTGCAGCCATCGCCGATTCGGGTATCACCCTGCGAGCCGCGGTCCACCGTAGTGTTCGCACCGATCGAGACATCGTCGCCAATCAGCACACGCCCAAGCTGGGGGACCGACTCCCAGTGATCGCCGGCGTCCGCAAAACCGAACCCGGCGCTGCCGATGACGGCGCCGGGCAGAACCTCGACGCGCTCGCCGAGCCGGCTGCCCGCCAGCACCGACGCGTTGGCGCCGATCTGGCAGCCCGCTCCCAGCGACACCCCGGTCCCGATGACACTGCCCGGGCCGATCGAGCAGCCCGGTCCGATCCACGCGTCGGCCTCGATCACCGCCTGCGCCGCCACGCTTGCGGACGCGTCGACCCGGGCACCCGGCGCGACCACGGCCGTCTCATCAACGCCTGCCGTGGGCGCTGGCGGCGGGTTGAGCAGCCACGCGATACGGGCGAAGACCAGATAGGGATTGTCCGCGCGCAACACCGCGAACCGGGCGCCCTGCACCGATTCCTCACGCGGCAGGATGACCGCTGCGGCGCGCGTGTCGGCCAGTTGCGCACGATATCGACGGTTCGCCAGAAAGCTGATCTCGTCCGGGCCCGCGGTTTCCAGCGGCGCCACCGCGTGAATGGCCACCTGCCCCGCCCCTTCGCAGACGCTCCCGGTCAGCGCCGCCAGCTCATCGAGCGTATACCGCGAATCGGCCACCGGTGACTCCCCTTTCATTCATTGTTATTGCGCTGTTCGTACTGCCGCTCGAGCCGCTCGATGATGCGATCGGTGATGTTCACCGCATCGCTGGCAAAGACGACGCCGTCACTGACCACCAGGTCATAACCCTGCTCGGCCGCGAACCGCTCGACCACCCGCAGGATGCGCTGCTGCAGATCGCCCAGCGCTTCGTTGCGGCGCAGGTTGAAGTCCTCCCGGAAAATCTCCTGCTGGCGCTGGATCTGTCGGCGCTGATTGACGATGCGGCGGCGCAACGCTTCCTCGGCCTCGCTGTCGAGGTTCATGCGCTGGTTGGCGAGCCGATCTTCGAGATCGCGCAGCGACTCCTGCAGGGCGATGATCTCCTCATCCCGCGGGGCGAACTCTTCCTGCAGCCGCTGGCGGGCGGCGTCGGCCTGTGGCGCCTCATCCGAGACCCGCCCCGGGTTGACGTAGCCGATCGACAGGTCGCTATCCGGCTGCGCCGGCGCCGCCGTCGCCGTGCCCAGCAGGACAAGGGCACACACGGCATGGCGCAGGCGCAGCGTCACGGTCCTGGAAACAGACATTCAGAAACTGGCTCCAATCGTGAACTGAAAGCGCTGGGTGTCATCATTGCCCTTGTCATTGATTGGCTCGGCAATACTGACCGTGAACGGTCCGATGGGTGAATAGTAGACCAGTCCCAGGCCCGCGGAGTAGCGCAGGCCGGAAAAGGAAATATCGGACTTGTCGCGCAGATTGTCGCGTTCGCGGTCCCAGACCTGCCCGGCGTCGATGAAGGTGGCAAAGCGCAGGTTGTTGCCATCCTCGTCCTGGGCCAGCGGGAAGCGGATCTCGGCGCGACCCAGGGCGCGCAGATTGCCGCCGGTGGGGTCGTTGTTTTCGTCCCGGGGACCCAGTGAGTTGGCCTCATAGCCGCGGACCGTGCGGATACCGCCGGCGAAGAAGTTCTCGTAGAACGGCAGACGCTCGCCCTCGCCATAGGCGTTGCCGTAGGACAGCGTGCCATCCAGCACCAGCGTGAACTGCTCGTTGAGCGCGAGGTAGCGGGACTGCTCGTAGCTGAACCGATAGTATTCGATGTCGGAGACCTGCGGCAGGGCCACTGCCAGACCCAGACGCTGACGCGCTCCGCTGGATGGGAAGATCGCTGTATTGCGGGTATCCCGGGTCCAGGACAGATCGGTCAGGATCGCCCGGTTCGACTTGCCGTTGCGCGCCTGGAAATCCTCCTGGAACTCGGTCGGATCGGAAAATTCAAGGGCCACGTCCTCGAAGGTCACGTCGGCACCCAGCCGGTCGCTACCACTGACCGGGATCCGGTAGCCGTAGGACGCGCGGGTGGTTTTGACCCCGTAATCCGCCAGATCGGCCTCGTCCGCGTCGCGGTCCCGGAATGACAGCGCATACCGCCGGTCGATGCCGCTCATGGTGTGGTTACGCTCAAGGTACGACAGGCGATAGACGGTGTCGGCGTCATCACTGTTGGCGACGAACTCGACCCGGTCACCCGTGCCGAACAGGTTGTCCTGCTGCACCCCGAGGTTGAGCAGCAGCCCCTGGTCACTCCCGAACCCGACACCGGCGCGCAGGCTGCCCGAGAGACGCTCGGTGGCATCCACCTCGACATCCACCTGGTCGGTGGTACCCGGCACCCGCGGCGTGCTGATGCTGACATCACTGAAAAAGCCCAGCCGACCCAGTCGCGACTCGGAGTTACGGAGGTCGCGGGTCGACAGCCAGGTCCCCTCGTACTGGGTCAGCTCGCCGCGGATCACATCATCGCGGGTCGATTCATTGCCGCTGATGCGGATCCGCCGGACGTAGACGCGCTCGGCCGGGTCGACGAACAGCGTCAGATCGACCACCCGATCGGCTTCACGCAGCTCCGGGACGGGATTCACCCGGGCGAAGGCGTAACCCCGCTCGCCGAGCTTTTCCTGTATGGCCTCGACACTGCGGGTGATGTTGCGCTGGTTGTAGATCGCGCCACTGTCGATGGCGATCAGATCACGCAGCGTCTCGCGGGGATAGATCAGATCACCGGCGAGCTCGATGTCGCCGACGGTATACTGCTGTCCCTCATCGAGGTTGACGGTGATGTTGATGCGCTCGCGGTCGGTGCTGATGGTGACCTGGGTCGACTCAATACTGAAATCGGCATAGCCACGGTCGCGGTAGAACGCGCGCAGCCGCTGCAGATCACCGGACAGACGCTCGCGGGAGTACTTGTCGCGCTGCGAGAGCACCGCCCACCAGGCCTTGGGCCCCATCTCGAAGACACCCCGCAGGCGATCAACATCAAAGGCCCGATTGCCGATAAAGCGGATGCCCTGGACCGAAGCCGGTTCGCCCTCCTCCACGTCCACCCGCAGGCTGACGCGATTGCGTGGCAGCGGCGAGACCGTGCTCTCGATGTCGACATCATAGTAGCCAAGCGCGAAGTACTGCTGCTCGAGCTCGCGCTCGATGCGCGCGAGCAGCGGCCGGTCAAAGCTCTGACCCTCACCGAGGCCGGCGCCACTGAGCCCCTCCCGCAGGCGCTCGCTGTCAATCTGGCTATTGCCGATGAACTCGATCCGGGCGATGGCCGGCCGCTCGTCCACCTCAACGATCAGCGTATCGCCGTCGCGCAGCAGACTGACATCATCGAAAAAGCCCGTATCGAAAAGGGCCTCCACGGCATCCGAGGTGCGGGCCGGGGTCAGCTCGTCGCCCGCCTCCAGCGGCAGGTAGTTGAGTACCGTGCCCTCGGCGATACGATCCAGTCCGCGGATGCGGATGTCTTCAATCGTGAATGCCTGTGCGCCGCTGAACCCGGCCAGCAGCAGCAGAAACGCGGCCAGTCTTAATCGCATCATTCGCTCTTTACTCAGCCCCCGGCGCCGAATATCCGGTTGAGATCGTTGTAGAACGCCAGGGCCATGAGCATGAACAGCAGCACCATGCCGATCTGCTGGCCCATACCCTGCGCGGCTTCGGAAAGCGGACGCCCCCGCACCCATTCGATCGTGTTGTACAGCAAATGCCCACCATCCAGTACCGGTACGGGCATCAGATTAAGGATACCAAGACTGATGCTGACGATCGCAAGAAACTTGAGAAACGGGATCAGCCCCAGCGATACCGAGTCGCCGGCGTACTGGGCGATATTGATCGGGCCGCTCAGGTTTTTCACCGATGCCTCGCCGATCACCATTTTCACCAGCACATCGACGGTCAGGGTGGCGGCGCGCCAGCTTGATCCCACGGCCTCGCCCACCGCGGCGACCGGCCCGTAGCGGACCTCGTGACGCAGGTTCGAGAACGTCCCCTCGGGTACCTGCGGGGTCACACCCAGCACGCCGGTGCGATCGCCTCCCGACCCGCGGCTGTCCAGTGTGAAGGTCCGCGTCAGGGTGTCGCCCTGCCGCTCAAAAGCCAGCGACACGGTCTGCTCGGGGCGATCGCGGATGGCCATGACCAGCGCCCGCCAGGTGTCCATCGGCTCACCGTCGAGCGCGCGGATCCGGTCCCCCGGTTGCAGACCGGCGCGCGCGGCACTGCTGCCTTCCACGACCTCGTTGATCACCGGGTCGATCCGCGGCTGCATCGGCTGCAGGCCGATACGCTCGAGCACCTCGCCCTGCTCCTCGAGCAGCTGCACCCCGGTCAGGTCCAGATCAAGGCTGGCCCGCGCCCCACCGGCGCGTTCCACCTCGATCGGGAACGGCCCATCGTCCGCCGCACCGATCAGGGTCATGACCGTTTCATCCCACGCCTGGACCCGATTGCCGTCCACACGCAGGAACTCGTCACCGCTGGCAAGCCCGGCGGTGGCGGCGGGTGACTCCGGTGCCACCGGCCCGATCACCGGCCGTACCTCCGTGGCGCCGATCACGAACACCAGCCAATACGCCACGATCGCCAGCGCGAAATTGAACGCCGGTCCGGCGCAGATCACCGCGTTGCGCGCCCAGAGCGGTTTGCGGTTGAAGGCGCGATGCTGCTCGGCCTCGTCCACCGGTGCCTCGCGCTCGTCGAGCATTTTCACATAGCCACCCAGCGGGATGGCGGCGAGCACATACTCGGTACCATCCGCACCGGTCCGCTGCAGCAGCGGGCGGCCGAACCCGATGGAAAAACGCAGCACGCGCACGCCCACCCGACGGGCCACCCAGAAGTGACCGAACTCGTGGACGGCGACAAGCACGCCGATGACCAGCACAAACCCCAGTATATTGATCAGCAAGCTCAACGGTGCCTCCCGCGTTGGAGCGATTCGGTGGTCTGCCGTCGCGCCCATTGCTCGTGGCCAATCAGCGCCTCGAGGGTGTCATCCGGTTCCGCCGGCCGGGCGGCGAGCGTCTCCTCGATCACCCCGGCGATCCGATCATATCGCAGACCGCCCCGCAGGAACTCCGCGACGGCCACCTCATTGGCGCCGTTGAGCGCTGCAGTGGCCCCACGCCCCGCCTTCAGCGCCGCCCGGGCAAGGGCCAGACACGGAAACCGCTGATCATCCGGCGCGGCAAAATCAAGCCGACCGGCGCCAACCAGATCCAGCGGCGCCACGCCCGCCGCCACCCGTTCGGGCCAGGCCAGGGCATTGGCGATCGGGGTGCGCATGTCCGGATTGCCCATCTGAGCAAGCGTGGATCCATCCCGATACTGGACCAGGGCGTGGACATAACTCTGTGGATGCACCACGACCTCCACCTGATCGGCGGGCAGGCCGAAAAACCGGCAGGCCTCGATCACCTCGAGGCCCTTGTTCATCATCGTGGCCGAGTCCACGGAAATCTTGCGACCCATCGACCAGTTGGGATGGGCACAGGCCTCGGCCACCGTGACCTCACTCAGTGTGGCCGGGTCGCGATCGCGGAACGGCCCGCCCGAGGCGGTCAGGACCAGGCGCTCGACCCCGGCCAGCGACAACGGCTGACCGGGGCGTGCGGGCAGGCACTGAAAGAGTCCGTTGTGCTCGCTGTCGATGGGTAGCAGCACGGCCCCGCTGCGGCGGGCGGCGTTCATGATCAAGGAGCCGGCGACGACGAGGGCCTCCTTGTTGGCGATCAACACCCGCCGACCGGCCTCTACGGCCGCCAGACACGGCGCGAGCCCAGCCGCCCCGACGATGCCGGCGATGACGGTCTGCGCCTCCGCGTGGGTGGCGACCGCCGTCTGCCCAGCGGCGCCTTCAGCCACGGCTGTATCGCTCAGATCACTGATCTGCCGGCGCAATGCGGCGGCCGCGTGGGGATCCGCCATGGCCACCAGCGCCGGGCGAAACCGTCGGCACAGGCGCTCCATGGCGGCCACATCCCGATGCGCGGATAACGCCACGACCCGGTAGCGATCCATGTGGCGGGCGATGACGTCGAGGCTGCTCGCGCCGATCGACCCGGTGGCGCCGAGTAGGGCGATGCCAGTGGGCTCTGCCGCGTCCATCATGAGACGCTGACCAGCGCCGCGGCCATGACCGGTGCCGCGGCAAGCAGTGCATCAATGCGATCGAGCAGTCCGCCATGCCCGGGTAGCAGGCGGCCACTGTCCTTGCGACCGGCCTGCCGCTTAAGCAGGCTTTCGGCCAGGTCCCCCACCACCGAGAAAACTACCACCATGACCGTGACCGGCAGCAGCCAGGCCAGACCAGGCATGTCGCCGGCCGCCCCGGCACTGATCCGCTCCACCCCGAGCGCCACTAGCAGGGCCAGCAACAGCCCGCCGACCACCCCTTCCCAGGTCTTCCCCGGGCTGATGGTGGCGGCGAGTCTGCGCCGACCAAAGCGCCGTCCGGCAAAATAGCCGCCGATGTCCGCGCCCCAGACCAGTCCCATCAACAGCGTCAGCCACAACGGGCCGAGGCCACTGCGGGCGTGGATGGCCGACACACTCAGCCAGGCCAGGGTCAGGGTGATGAGCCCCGCCGCACCCCGCAGCCAACCGGGGAGCGGGGGGATCGCCGATCGACGCGACACGGACAGCAGCCAGACCGCGATCCCGAGCCACCAGATTAGCCCGGGGACCTGCCAACCGGCGCGTGCCGGGACGTCAAGCAGGGCTGCTACCGCGATCAGTCCGGCGACGGACCCCGCGTAGCCAAGGCGCGCGGCACCGGCCCGCAGACCGGCCAGATCCGCCCACTCCCAGGCCGCCATCACCATGGCGGCGGCCATCACGCCCTGGGTCCAGATACCCGGTGCCCACCAGACAATGGCCAATACCACCAGCGCCAGAGGGACCGCCGTCAGCACGCGCTGCTTAAGCATCGCCAGTGCCCCCGTCGCCGGCGGGCGCACTGACCCGACCAAACCGGCGCTCCCGGCGAGCGAACCAGTCGAACGCAGCGCCCAGGGCGTCATCGTCAAAGTCCGGCCAGAGCACCGGGGTGAAGTAGAGCTCGGTGTAGGCCATCTGCCAGAGCAGGAAATTGCTGATGCGCTGCTCGCCGCCGGTGCGAATGAAAAGATCCGGCGCTGGCAGCGCGTTCAGGCAGGTCTGCCCGCTCAGGGCATCGGCATCAATGGACTCGGGCGTGCGCTCTCCGGCGGCCACTTCCTCAGCGAGGCGGCGTGCCGCCCGGGCAATGTCCCAGCGTCCGCCATAGCTGGCGGCGATATTGAGCTGCATACGGGTTTCGTCGGCCGTCAGTGCCTCGGCGGCTTCACAGCGCGCCTGAAGCGCCCGCGACAGACGGTCACGATCGCCCACCACGTTCAGGCGGATGCCATTGCGCTGCAGGCGCTGGGCCTCACGATCCAGCACCCGCATGAACAGCGACATGAGCATGCTCACCTCGGCGGCCGGGCGCTGCCAGTTCTCGCTGCTGAAGGCGAACAGGGTCAGTGCTTCAACGCCGGCCCGGGCACAGTACTCTACCGTGCGGCGGACCGCCTCGGCACCGGCGCGGTGGCCATGGTGGCGGGGCTCGCCGCGCTCGGCGGCCCAGCGCCCATTGCCGTCCATGATGACTGCGACATGTCGCGGGACGACATCGTGAGGCGGCGTTTGCTCGGTCGTCATAGGCCCAATGACCCTAGACGGCCATCAGCTCTTCTTCCTTGGCCGAAAGCATCTCGTCAATGGTCTTGACATGCCGATCGGTGAGCTTCTGGATGCGATCCTCGGCCTGCTTCTCCTCGTCCTCGGTAATGTCCTTGTCCTTGAGAAGCTGCTTGAGATCGCCGTTGGCATCACGACGGATGTTGCGGATGGCGACCTTGGCCTGTTCGCCCTCGCCGCGCACCACCTTGACCAGATCCTTGCGCCGTTCCTCGGTCAGCGGCGGCAGCGGTATGCGGATGGTCAATCCCGCGGAGTTGGGCATGAGCCCGAGGTTGGACTCCATGATGGCCTTTTCGATGGGCCCCACCATGCTTTTCTCGAACGGCGTCACCGTCAGCGTCCGCGCGTCGCCCACCGCCACCGAGGCCGCCTGATTGAGCGGGACTTCAGTGCCGTAGTAGCTCACCGTGACCTGGTCGAGCAGGCTGGTGTTCGCCCGTCCGGTGCGGATTTTCTGGAGATCGTTGCGCAGGCTCTCGACGCTTTTATCCATGCGCTGGCCGGCGTCTTTTTCGATGTCCTCGATCATTCGATTACCCTCGCTCGACCCGCGTGCCGACCGCTTCGCCTTCAACGATGCTTGCCAGTGCGCCGGGCCGGTTAATGTCGAATACGATGATAGGCATGTTCTGGTCACGGCACATCACGATCGCGGTCGCATCCATCACGGACAGACGTTCGTCGAGCACGCGGTCGTAGGTGAGACGCTCGTAGCGGAAGGCTGACTCGTCGGTCATCGGATCCGAGGAGTAGACCCCGTCCACCTTGGTGGCCTTGAGCATCAGGTCGGCCCCGATCTCCACCGCCCGGAGGCTCGCCGCCGAATCAGTGGTGAAAAACGGATTCCCGGTGCCCGCGGCCAGGATGACCACCCGGCCTTTTTCGAGATGGCGGATGGCCCGGCGGCGGATGTAGTCCTCGCAGACCTGATTGATCTTGACCGCCGACATCACCCGCGTAAAAACGCCCTCATGTTCGAGGGCGTCCTGCATGGCGAGTCCGTTCATGACGGTGGCGAGCATGCCCATGTGATCGGCGCTCACCCGGTCCATACCCGAGGCGGCGAGACCCGCCCCACGAAAGATGTTGCCCCCGCCGATCACCAGCGCCACCTCGACGCCACGATCGATCAGGGCATGGACCTCGGCGGCGAGACGGCGCAGCACCACCGGGTCGATGCCGTACTCGGCATTGCCGAGCAGTGCCTCGCCACTGAGCTTGAGCAGGATGCGTTTATAGACGGGATCTGCCATCGAACGACTCCTCAGGTGCCCTGAATCGTCGCGGCCACCTCTTCGGCGAAGTTCTCCTGCTTTTTCTCGATGCCCTCTCCCACCTCGAGGCGGGTGAAGTTGATCACTCGGGCCCCTTTGGCCTCGAGCAGGGCCTCGACGGTCTGATCCGGATCCTTCACGAAGGGCTGACCCAGCAGCGTGATCTCCGCCAGCCACTTGCGCAGACGGCCCTCGACCATTTTATCGATAATCTCCGGCGGCTTGCCCGATGCCTCGGCCTGCGCGACGAGCACCTCGCGCTCACTGGCGGCCCGCTCCTCGGGGACATCGTCGACACTGACGCAGACCGGCCGGCTGGCGGCGATGTGCATGCACAGATCCCGCCCGAGTGCCTCGTCACCGCCTTCGATCTCGATGAGCACGCCGATGCGGCTGCCATGCAGGTAGTGATGGACCTGCGCCGAGTCATTCGCGTAGCGCTGGAACCGTCGGACCTGGATGTTCTCGCCGATCCGGGCCACCAGCTCTTTCTGCGCCAGCTCGACGGACTCGCCCCCGGCGTTGAACGGCAGCGCCATCAACGCTTCAAGGTCGGCCGGGTCATCGGCCAGAATCCGCTCGACCACCTGCGCGGCGAAGGCCTTGAAGTCGTCGCCGTTGGCGACGAAATCGGTCTCGCTGTTGATCTCGACGATGGCGCCGCTGTGGCCGTCGTCGGCGATCTTTGCGACGACCGCTCCGTCAGCGGCCACACGGTCGGCTTTCTTATCGGCCTTGGCCAGGCCGCGCTTACGCATGTGCTCGACCGCGGCCTCCATGTCGCCGTCGGTCTCCACCAGCGCTTTCTTGCACTCCATCATGCCGGCGCCGGTACGCTCACGCAGATCCTTGACCTGTTGTGCGCTAATTGCCATTCGATGCTTCCTCTGTCCGTGTCAGATTAACCGGCGGTCTGCTCGCCGCTGGTGTCGGTTTCGTCATTGGCCGGCGCCTCGGCCGCCGCCGGCTCCCCCGGCAGCTCGACGAACTCGTCGTCGCCGGCCGGCGCCTGGGCAGTGCTCATGCGCGCATCAAGGATGGCGTCCGAGATCCCCCGCAGGTACAGACGAATGGCACGGATGGCGTCGTCGTTGCCGGGCACGACGTAGTCGACCTCACGCGGGCTGTTGTTGGTGTCCACGACAGCCACCACCGGAATGCCGAGCTTGCGCGCTTCCTGGATGGCGATCTTCTCGTAACCGACGTCAATCACGAACAGCGCGTCCGGCAGTGACTCCATGTTGACGATGCCGCCGAACGAGCGCTCGAGCTTGTCCATCTCGCGCTGCAGGGAGAGGACCTCGCGCTTGCCAAGCTTCTCGAAGGTGCCATCGGTCTTCTGCTGCTGCAGCTCCTTGAACCGGCGGATCGAGCGCTTGACCGTGCGGAAGTTGGTCAGCATGCCGCCCAGCCAGCGGTGGTTGACGTAGGGCATGCCGCAGCGCTCGGCCTCTTCGCGGACCGCGTCCTGCGCGGCACGCTTGGTGCCCACGAACAGGATGCGCCCGCCGTTGGCGGCGAGCTTGCCGGCATAGTTCACGGCATCCTCGTAGAGCGGCAGGCTCTTTTCGAGGTTGACGATATGAATCTTGTTGCGGTGGCCGAAGATATAGGGAGCCATCTTCGGATCCCAGTACCGCGTCTGGTGGCCGAAATGCACGCCGGCCTCCAGCATCTGGCGCATGGTCACTTTCGCCATGTCTGTAAACTCCTTGTGGTGGGTTGAGCCTCCATGCACCCGCAACTGACAACCTCGAGGGCACCCAGCCAGTCGTGTCGGTACATGTGTGGTTTCTGGATTGAATTGCCCAAATGGCGCGGCATTTATACCATAGGCGGCTCACAGCGACAATTTGAAAGCCCTCATGACCATCACCACCAAGTCTGCCGCCGAGATCGAGAAGATGCGCGAGGCCGGTGCCCGCGCCGCCGCGGTGCTCGACATGATCGCCGAGCATGTGCGGCCCGGCGTGACCACCGCCGAACTCGATCGGCTCTGCCACGAGAAAATCGACGCCATGGGCGACATCCCGGCGCCGCTCAACTACCGTGGTTTTCCGAAAGCCACCTGCATCTCGGTCAATCACGTGATCTGCCATGGCATTCCCGGCAGCAAAAAGCTCAAGCGCGGCGACATCCTCAACATCGACATCACGGTGATCCACGACGGCTGGCACGGCGATACCAGCCGGATGTACTTTGCCGGTGATCCGGGGGTCCAGGCCCGCCGCGTCAGCCGGGTGGCCTTCGATGCGCTCCATGCCGGCATCGATCAGGTCCGGCCGGGCGCGCGGCTGGGGGACATCGGCCACGCCATCCAGACCCTCGCCGAGGCTGAAGGCTGCTCGGTGGTCCGCGAGTACTGTGGTCACGGCATCGGGCGCGGCTTTCACGAAGACCCGCAGGTGCTGCATCACGGCCAGCCCGGCACCGGCGAGGTCCTCAAGCCGGGCATGACCTTCACCATCGAGCCGATGATCAATGCCGGGCGCGCCGAAACACGCCTGCTCGGCGATCAGTGGACGGTGGTCACCAAGGACCACAGCCTTTCCGCCCAATGGGAGCACACCGTCGCCGTCACGGATGGGGGCGTCGATATCCTGACCCTCAGCGGCAATCACTGACATGGTCGCCGTGACCGCGACCGATGCCGGTCCTGCGCCGGTGGTTGACCGGCAGCTGCTCGACCTTGACGCCCTTGATCGGGCACTGGCCCGCGGCGACGACATCACACCGATCCTGCAGGGCGCGCTGCGTGACGCCGACGAAACCCTCAGCGCCCGGTTCCTGGACGGCGAGCCGGCGCTCAAGCTGGTTCCCCTGCGCGCTGCGGTGATGGATGCGGTGGTCACGCGGGCATGGGCGCTGTGCCTGGGGGATCTGGCCGGTGCGGCCTGTCTGGTGGCCGTGGGGGGTTACGGCCGCGGAGAACTGCATCCCGGTTCGGACACGGATCTGATGATCATCATCCCCACGCCGCTGCCCGGCCCGCTCGAGGCGCGATTGAGCGACCTGGTCACCCGGCTCTGGGACATCGGCCTCGAGGTCGGCCACAGCGTGCGCAGCGTGGAAGACTGTGTGACCCAGGCCGAAGCGGATATCACCGTGGCCACCAATCTGATGGAGGCCCGGCCGCTTGCCGGCGACCGGTCGCTGTTCGCGGCGATGGAAGCCGCCACCAGCCCCTACCACATCTGGTCGGGACCGGCTTTTTTTGAAGCCAAGCGGGCCGAACAACAGCGCCGCCACGAGCGCTACGACGACACGGCCTACAACCTGGAGCCCAACCTCAAGGAGGGCCCCGGCGGGCTGCGCGACATCCACATGATCGGCTGGGTGGCGAAGCGGCACTTCAATGCCGGTGCGCTGAGTGATCTGGTCGACCTGGGATTCCTCAGCGAAAGCGAGTACGAGGAGCTCATCCAGGGCCAGCATTTTCTCTGGGACATCCGCTTCGCCCTGCATGGCCTCGCCGGGCGTCGCGAAGACCGGCTGCTGTTCGACTACCAGGCCGATCTGGCCCGCCAGTTCGGCTACAAGGATGCCACGCACACCCTGGCCGTCGAGCAGTTCATGCAGCGTTACTATCGCATGATCAAGCGTCTATCGCGTCTTAATGAGATGTTGCTGCAGCTCTACGAAGAGACCATTCTCTACACCGACGTCGACGAAAAGCCGCAGCTGCTCAACAAGCGCTTTCAGGTCAAGCGCGGCTTCATTGAAATCACCCATCGGCAGGTCTTTCAGCGCTATCCGTTCGCCATGCTGGAGCTGTTCCTGCTGATGCAGCAGCACCCGGAAATCCGCGGCATCCGCGCGGCCACGATCCGCCAGCTGCGTGCCCACCGCGACCGCATCAGTCCGGCGTTCCGTCGGGATCTGCGGGCACGGAGTCTGTTCATGGAAATCTTCCGACAGCCCGTGGGGATCACCCACGCGCTGCGGCGCATGCACAGCCACGGCATTCTGGGGCGCTATATCCCGGCGTTCGCCGCGATCACCGGGCGCATGCAGTATGACCTGTTCCACGTCTACACCGTCGACACCCACACGCTCATGGTGGTCAGCAACCTGCGCCGGCTGAGCGTGCCCGAGCATCGCGACGAATTCCCGCAACTCAGCGAAATCCACTCGCGACTGCCCAAGCCCGAGCTGCTGTATCTGGCCGCCCTGTTCCATGACATCGCCAAGGGCCGCGGCGGCGATCACTCCGAGCTGGGCGCCGAGGACGCCTATGCCTTCTGCCTGCAGCACGGGCTGTCGCGCTATGACTGCCGCTTTGTCGCCTGGCTGGTGCGCAAGCACCTGCTGATGTCGATGACCGCGCAGCGGCGCGATATCAGTGACCCCGGCGTCATCAACGAATTCGCCGGCGAAGTGGGCGACCTCAAGCACCTCGAATATCTGTACCTGCTGACCGTGGCGGACATCCGCGCCACCGATGCCAAGCTCTGGAACACCTGGCGCAAGTCCCTGCTCCATGAGCTGTATCGGCGCACCGCACGGGCCCTGCGACGTGGGCTCGGCCAGCCCATCGACGAGGACGAGCTGGTCGCCGAGGCCCAGCATCGGGCGCGCGAGCTGCTACGGCGCAAGGGCCTGCACCATATGACCGTGCGCTCGATCTGGCGGCATTTCACCCCGGACTATTTCCTGCGCTACTCGGCGGCCGAAGTGGCCTGGCATACCGAGGCCATCCACGCCGCCGGCAATGCCGCGCACGAGCCCCTCGTACTGATCGAGCCGGACGCCCAGCGCGGGGGGATCGAGGTATTCATCTACACCCGCGACCGCGACAACATCTTCGCCCTGGCGGTCTCGGCACTGGACCGCCTGAGCCTGGATATTCTCGATGCGCGGATCATCACCACCGATAACGGCTACACCCTGGACAGTTTCCTGGTGCAGATGCCGCAGGGCGGCGGCGCGGATCGGGCCGGGCTGGTGGAGACACTGCGCGTGACGCTGCGCGATCACCTGCACGATCCACAGACACTGCCCGAACCCGCCACCGGCGAAACGCCGCGTCGCCTGCGCCACTTCAACACCGACACCCAGATCGACTTCAGCGACGACACACGCAATCACCGCACGGTCATGGAACTGATCGCCGGCGACCAGCCGGGACTGCTGGCTCAGGTGGGCTATACCCTGGCCCGCCACGGGCTGCGGGTGCAGAACGCCAAGATCGCCACCCTGGGTGAACGTGCCGAGGATGTGTTCTTCATCACCGACGACGCCAATGCGCCACTCACCAGCGCGACGCGCCAGCAGTTGCGGGCCGAGCTGCTGAGCGCATTTGAGGAAGACGGCGACATCATGCGGAGGGGCGATGGCGTCTGATCAGCAACGGCCGGGCCAGGCGGGTCTCAGCCACCTTCAGCCGTACCCGTTCGAGCGCCTCCGTGCCCTGCTTGCGGACATCACTCCGCCGGCGGATCGCGAGCCGGTGGCGCTGTCCATTGGCGAGCCCCGCCATCCGGTGCCGGACTGGATCACCCGGGCCGCCGCCGACGCGCTGCATGACAGCCTGGGGCGGTACCCCGCCAGTGCGGGTCAGCCGGCGCTGCGCGAGACCATCGCAGGCTGGATCCGCCGACGCTTTCAACTGACCGACGGCGCCATTGATCCCGATCGCCACATCCTCCCGGCCGCCGGTACCCGGGAAGCCCTGTTTGCCGTGACCCAGGCACTGCTCAACCCCGCTGAACGGCCCGATGTGGCCATGCCCAACCCGTTTTATCAGATCTACGAGGGCGCGGCGCTGCTGGCCGGCGGCGTCCCGAGACTGCTCAACACGGACCCGGCGGGCGGACTGCCATCACTGGACGACTGGCAGGCGGCCGACTGGGCACGCTGCGGACTCATCTATCTATGCAGCCCGGGCAACCCCACGGGCCGGGTCATTCCGCAGACGTTCTGGGAGAAGCTCTTCGAGCAACAGGACCGCCACGGTTTCGTGATCGCGGCCGACGAGTGTTACAGCGAACTCTACCGCGATGAATCCAATCCGCCGCTGGGCCTGTTGCAGGCCTGCCAGGCGGCCGGCCGCACGGACTTCGCCGGCTGTCTCGTCTTCCACAGCCTGTCGAAGCGCTCCAATGTTCCGGGACTACGCTCCGGCTTCATCGCTGGTGACGCCCGACTGATCGCGTCTTTTCGCGCCTACCGCACCTATCAGGGCTGCGCCCTGCCGCTGCATGTGCAGCAGGCCAGCCGCGCGGCCTGGCAGGATGAGGCCCACGTGGCCGCGAATCGCGCCGCCTATCGCGACAAGTTCGAGCGCGCCCGCTCGATCATCGGCGATATCTGTCCCTATCAAGACCCTGAAGCGGGCTTTTATATCTGGTTACCGGTCCCCGACGGCGATGACGAGGCCTTCACCCGCGGGCTCTACCGCGACACCGGCGTGACCGTGCTGCCGGGACGCTACCTGTCACGGCCCACGCCCGCGGGCGACCCCGGGCGGGGTCATGCGCGCCTGGCGCTGGTGGCCGAGACCCCGGTCTGCGAGGATGCGCTACATCGCATCCGCCATTTTATTGAACACTCGTACTGACCCACGGAGCCGACTGCATGGAATCCATCCAGGAAATCATTGAAACCGCCTTTGAGCGGCGCGATACCCTCAACCCCGCCGACGCGCCCGCTGAGCTGCATGCCGCCGTGCGGGACGCCCTCGGGCGACTCGACCGCGGCGAGGCGCGGGTGGCCGAGCCGGTCGACGGTGACTGGCAGGTCAATGAATGGCTCAAAAAGGCGGTCCTGCTGTCGTTCCGCCTCACCCCCAATCAGCGCATCCGCGGCGGTGAAACCGATTACTTCGACAAGGTCGCCATGAAGTACGCCGATTACAGCAGCGCCGACTTCGAGGCCGATGGCGTGCGGGTCGTGCCGCCGGCCGCGGCGCGCCGCGGCGCCTACATCGCTGACGGCGTGGTGCTGATGCCCTCCTACGTCAACATCGGCGCCTACGTCGACCGTGGGACGATGGTGGACACCTGGGCCACTGTCGGCTCCTGCGCGCAGATCGGCCGGAACGTGCACCTGTCTGGCGGCGCGGGCATCGGCGGGGTCCTCGAGCCGCTGCAGGCCAATCCGACCATCATCGAGGATGACTGCTTCATCGGCGCCCGCTCGGAGATTGTCGAGGGCGTTCGGGTCGAACAGGGCGCGGTGATCTCGATGGGCGTTTTCATCGGCCAGAGCACCCGCATCTACAACCGCGAGACCGGCGAGATCCTGTACGGCCGTGTCCCGGCCGGCGCTGTGGTGGTCCCCGGCAACCTGCCCGCCGCGGACGGCAGTCACAGCCTCTATTGCGCGGTCATCATCAAGCAGGTTGATGCGAAGACCCGGGCCAAGGTCGGCATCAACGAGCTGCTGCGCCCCTGAGGCGGCACTCCGACAATGGCCAGCGAGGTTTCGACACAACAGGCCATTGCCCTGACCGAGGCACTGGTCGCGCGCGCCTCGGTGACACCGGAGGATGCCGGCTGCCAGACACTGGTGGCTGAACATCTGGCCGCTGCGGGGTTTGCCATCGAATGGCTGCCGCGGGGGCCGGTCAGCAACCTGCTGGCCATCCGGGGGGACGAAGGACCGGTGCTGCTGTTTCTCGGCCACACCGATGTCGTCCCCGCCGGGCCGGCGGATGCCTGGACATCACCCCCCTTCGAGCCGACCCGGCGCGACGGTCACCTCTACGGACGCGGCAGCACCGACATGAAGGCCAGTGTGGCGGCCTTTGTCACGGCCTGTGAGGCGGTGGCCGCCACCACACACATGCGCATCGCCGTTGCCCTGACCAGCGACGAGGAAGGCCCGGCGCAGGACGGCATCCGCGCCATCGCCCCACTGATCCATGAACGGCTGAGCGGCATCGACTGGTGCCTTGTCGGCGAGCCGAGCAGCCAGACCCGCCTTGGTGACACGGTACGGGTGGGGCGCCGGGGCTCACTGAGTGGCGAGATCACCGTCACCGGCCACCAGGGGCATGTGGCTTACCCCGCTCAGGCGGACAACCCACTGCACCGACTGATGCCGCTCATGGCCGAGCTCGCTGCGACGCGCTGGGATGACGGCACCCGTGAGTTCCCGCCCACCGGATTGCAGATCACCGGTGTCGGCGCCGCCACCGATGCCATCAACGTCATCCCGGGGCAGGCATCGGCCCGCTTCAACCTGCGCTACTCGCCCGCCAGCACGGCCGAGGGCCTGCAGCAGCGGATCCATTCAATGGCCGATGCCCATGCTCCCGGTGCCACCGTTGACTGGAAACATTCCGCAGCGCCCTTTTCAAGTGAACCGGGCGCCCTGCGACGGGCCATCGAGGCGGTGATCACCGATCGCAGCGGCACGCCCCCGGGGGCGGACACGGCCGGCGGCACCTCCGACGGCCGGTTCATTGCGCCGCTGGGCGCCGAGGTCGTGGAGTTTGGTCCGGTCAACCAGAGCATTCACCAGATCGATGAACGGGTCGCGCTGGAGGCCATCGGCCAGCTTGCCGAGGACTACGCAGCCATCATTCAGCGTCTGGATCAGCCCGGCCGGCCGCGAGACTGATCAGCCGTCGGGCGGCTGCTCGGCCGCTGCGCCACGCCCCCTCGACGCGGCCGTCAACCACCCAGTCGCCGGCACACAACAGCTGATCGTGCTCGAGATAACCCGCCGGCTCGGCCAGGGCCCGGCGCGAGCGGGCAAACCGCCAGCGATGAACGAACCGGTCGCTCACCGATGGCCGGCGTCGCGTCAGTTCGGCGAACGCCTGCGTCAGGTATTCGCCGACGGCGTCTTCGGACCATTCGATATTCGCCTCGCTCCAGGCATCGGTGGCGTGCAGCGTCCAGATCTCCGGGGTCTGCGGGCGCTGGGGACGGGCGCCCAGCCGCGCCACCCAGCCCAGCGGACCACTGCTCGGAAAGCCGGCGTCAAACGCCAGATTGAGGGGCTCATCCAGCACCAGTCCCGCCGCCCAGCAGGGTTTCATGGGCGCTTCCACCGCACGCGCCGCGAGGCGCGGACTGGGCTCGGCCAGCAGTGACTGGGCCTGGGGCGCGGGCGCGGTCAGCAACACGCCGTCGAATGTTCCCAGCGAATCACCGTGGCGATCCTGAATGGACCAGGCGGATGCCTCGCGGGTGATCTCGCGCACCTGCACCCCGCAGCGCACATCAAGCCCCTCGGCCATGTGCCGGGCCAGCGCGGACATGCGCGGCACCGCCACCAGACGGGCCTGCGCCCGCGCCGGCTGTCCCTCGGGGAGAACCCGCGGCGTCACCGGCCAGGATGCCAACACCCCGGCCTCGCGCCAGTCGTCCACTGCCGCCCGAAACTCTCCGTCGCGGGCGGTGAAATACTGAGTGCCCAGATCAACGCCAGCGTAGGGCGTGCGTTTGCTGACGATGCGTCCCCCGGGCCCCCGGGCCTTATCGAACACCACGGGCTCGAGGCCTGCGTCACTCAGGACGCGGGCCGCGCTCAGACCCGCGAGCCCTGCCCCCACGATGGCAATGCGCATGACTGACTCCGGCGTTTGGCGACGACTCAGTCGCTGAGACCGAGTACATCGTCCATGTCGAATCGGCCGGGAGGCTGGCTGATTACCCAGCGGGCCGCTCGCAGGGCGCCGCGGGCAAAGGTCTCGCGGCTCGCGGCTCGATGCGTGAGTTCGAGCCGCTCACCCTCACCCGCCAGCATGACCGTGTGTTCGCCTACGATATCGCCACCCCGCAGCGCCTGAAAACCGATGGCGCCCACGGGACGCTCCCCGGTCATCCCCTCGCGGGCGTACACCGCGTTCTCCTCCAGATCCACCCCGCGCCCATCGGCCACCGACTGGCCCAGCGCCCGGGCCGTCCCGGAGGGCGCATCGCGCTTGCCGCGATGGTGCGCCTCGACGATCTCGACATCGTAGTCACTGCCGAGTGCGGCCGCCGCGGTCCGCACCAGGCGCTGCAGGAGCGTGACCCCGCTGCTGTAATTGGCGGCGAACACCACCGGCAGACGCCGGGCGGTGGCATCAATGGCCTGGATCCCGTCCGCATCCACCCCCGTGGTGCCGATCACGAGCGCGCAACCCCGCGAGCGGGCGGCGGTCAGATTGTCGGCCAATGCCGCCGGCAGGGTGAAATCGATCGCGACATCGGCATCGGCCAGGGCCGCTTCCGCGGAGGCGGTCAGGGTGACATCGAGCGCCCCGCAACCCGCGAGCAGACCGGCATCGCTGCCCACGGAGGGACTGTCCGCGCGGGTGGTGGCCCCGACCAGCTGCAGGTCGTCGGCGGCGGCAACCAGCCCGATCAATGTTCGGCCCATCCGGCCGGATGCCCCGAGGATCGCCACTTTCGTCATGTCAGAGCTTCATCCGATCAAAAAACGACTTCACCGTATCCAGCCATGAGCTGCCCCGCGGATTATGGTGCTCGCCATCCTGCTCAAGGGTCTCGGAGAGCTCCTCAAGCAGGGCCTTCTGCCGCGCGGTCAGGTTGACCGGCGTCTCGACCATGACCCGGCAGAGCAGATCGCCGTGGGTGCCGCCGCGGACCGGCTTGACGCCCTTGCCACGCACCCGGAAGACCTTGCCCGACTGGGTGCCGGCGGGAATGCGCAGGGTCACCCGGCCCGCCAGCGTGGGGACCTCGATTTCGCCACCGAGCGCTGCGGTGGTCACGCTGAGCGGAATGTCGCAGCGCAGATCCGCCCCTTCGCGGGTGAAGATCGGATGCGGCTTGACCACCATCTCGACGTACAGATCACCGGGCGGACCACCCTGCTCGCCGGGTTCACCCTCACCACTGAGGCGGATGCGATCGCCGGTATCCACACCCGGGGGCACCTGCACGCTCAGGGTCTTCTGGTCGGGCACCGTGCCCTTACCCCGGCACTTGCGGCACGGATCACTGATCACCTGGCCCGTGCCATCACAGCGCGGGCAGGTCTGCTGAATCGAGAAAAATCCCTGCTGTACCCGGACATCGCCATGGCCATTGCAGGTCTGGCAGGTGACCGGCTCACTGCCGGGGGCCGCACCACTGCCGTCGCACTCATCGCAGCGCACCTGGGTGGGAATCTGGATATCCCGATCCACCCCTTGGACCGCCTCTTCGAGCGATATCTCCATGCGATAGCGCAGATCCGCCCCGCGGAAGGCACGCCCGCCGCCGCGACCGCCGCCGAAGATATCACCGAAGACATCCGAGAAAATGTCGGAGAAATCGGCCCCGCCACGACCGAATCCGCCCGCGCCGGGGCCGCCGCCGGCACTCGGGTCGACGCCGGCGTGACCGAACTGGTCGTAGGCCGAGCGCTTCTGCGGGTCGCTGAGGACCTCGTAGGCCTCCTTGACCTCCTTGAAGCGCACCTCGGCATCACCATCATCCGGATTGCGGTCGGGGTGATACTTCATCGCCAGCCGGCGATAGGCCTTTTTGAGGTCGCTTTCCGAGGCATTCTTCGAGACCTCGAGGATTTCGTAATAATCGCGTTTTGCCATGGTGCCCGTTCTAACCGTTGTCGTTGCAGAGTAACGGCCGCCGCGCTAACAGCAAAGGCGCAGGCACCGAGTGCCGGCCGGGGCCAGGCAATCGGTGGGCTGCGCCCTGCCGAAGAAGCGGAAAGGCCGCGATGCGGCTTTACTTCTTCTTGTCGTCGTCCTTGACTTCCTCGAAGTCGGCGTCGACGACGTCCTCCTGATCCGACTCGGCGTTCTCGGCACCGCCCGGCTGCTCGCCGCCGTCAGCGCCGCCCGCGTCGGAGTAGAGCTTCTCGGCAATCTTGCCCGAGGCGGTCGCCAGCGCTTCAGTGGCCGAGTCGATAGCCGCCTTGTCACTGCCCTTCATGGCCTCTTCGAGATTGCTGATCGCCTCTTCAACGGACTGCTTCTCTTCGTCCGAGACCTTGTCACCCGCCTCTTCCAGGCTCTTGCGCGCCCCGTGGATCAGGCCGTCGGCCTGGTTGCGGGCCTCGACCAGCTCGCGGGCCTTGCGATCTTCCTCGGCATTGGTCTCGGCGTCCTCGACCATGCGCTCGATGTCCTCGTCCGAGAGCCCGCCGGAGGCACGGATCTGGATGGACTGCTCCTTGCCGGTGCCCTTGTCCTTGGCGGTGACGTGCAGGATGCCGTTGGCATCGATATCGAAGGTCACCTCGATCTGCGGCACGCCGCGCGGTGCCGGCGGAATGTCGGAGAGATCGAACTTGCCGAGCGACTTGTTATCGCTGGCCATCTCGCGCTCGCCCTGCAGGACGTGCACGGTCACGGCGCCCTGGTTGTCCTCGGCGGTGGAGAACACCTGATTGGCCTTGGTCGGGATCGTGGTGTTCTTCTCGATGAGCTTGGTCATCACGCCGCCCAGCGTCTCGATGCCGAGGGACAGCGGCGTCACGTCAAGCAGCAGGACGTCCTTGACGTCGCCACCGAGCACACCGCCCTGGATCGCGGCACCCACTGCGACGGCTTCATCGGGGTTCACGTCCCGGCGCGGATCCTGGTCGAAGAACGACTTGACCGCCTCCTGCACCTTGGGCGTCCGCGTCTGGCCGCCGACCAGGATCACATCATCGACGTCGCTCGCCTTGAGGCCGGCATCCTTGAGGGCCACCTCGCAGGGCTTGATGGTGCGCTTGACCAGATCCTCGATCAGGCTCTCGAGCTTGGCCCGCGTGAGCTTGAGGTTGAGGTGCTTCGGCCCGGTGTTGTCCGCGGTGATGTACGGCAGGTTCACCTCGGTCTGCTGGGCGGAGGACAGCTCGATCTTGGCCTTCTCACCGGCCTCCTTGAGCCGCTGCAGCGCCAGACGGTCGCCGGACAGGTCGATACCCTGGTCCTTCTTGAACTCCGCGATCAGGTAGTCAATGACCGCGCGGTCAAAGTCCTCGCCGCCCAGGAACGTGTCACCGTTGGTGGACAGCACTTCGAACTGGTGCTCGCCTTCGACTTCGGCGATCTCAATGATCGACACGTCGAAGGTGCCGCCGCCCAGGTCATAGACTGCGATCTTGCGATCGCCACCCTGCTTGTCGAGTCCGTAGGCGAGCGCCGCCGCGGTGGGCTCGTTAATGATGCGCTTGACCTCGAGCCCGGCGATGCGACCGGCGTCCTTGGTGGCCTGACGCTGGGAGTCATTGAAGTAGGCCGGCACGGTGATCACCGCCTCGGTCACTTCCTCGCCCAGATAATCCTCGGCGGTGCTCTTCATCTTCTGCAGCACCCGCGCAGAAACTTCCGGCGGCGCCATCTTCTTGCCACGCACTTCCACCCACGCATCGGCGTTGTCCGCCTTGACGATGCTGTAGGGCATCTCGCGGACGTCGCGCTGGACGACATCCTCTTCGAATTTGCGCCCGATCAGTCGCTTGATCGCATGCAGCGTGTTCTCGGGGTTGGTCACCGCCTGCCGCTTGGCCGCGGCGCCGACGAGCACCTCGCCGTCTTCAGTGAAGGCCACGGTGGAGGGCGTGGTGCGATCGCCTTCCGCGTTTTCAATGACGCGGGACGTCCCGCTCTCCATCACGGCGACGCAGGAATTGGTGGTTCCCAAGTCGATGCCTATGATCTTACCCATCAGTGATTGCTCCTCAATGTCCTGGAATTCGTGTCGTCAGGTGATCTGGTGCCCGGCACCGGGTTTTTCAAGCCTCGTCGCCTGAATCCGCCGGGGCTTTGGCCACGATCACCCGCGCGGGGCGAAGCAGGCGGTCGCCAAGGCGATAGCCCTTCTGGATCACGCTGACCACGGTGTTGGGTGCCTGCTCGTCGGTTTCCTGCGCGGTCATGGCCTCATGCCGCTCGGGATCAAAGCGCTCGCCCTGGGGGTTGATGGCCTCGATGTTGAATTTCTCGAGGGCCTGGTCAAACATCCGCAGCGTCAGTTCCGAGCCCTCGGCCAGCCGCGCGGCATCGGCGTTTTCATCCCGCGCCGCCTGCAGGCCCATCTCGAGACTGTCCTTGACCGCGAGCAGCTCGCCGGCGAGCTTTTCCAGCGACTGCTGGCGGGCCGCCGCCACGTCCTTTTCGGCGCGCCGGCGCAGGTTTTCCATCTCGGCCCGGGCGCGCAGAAACTCACTCCAGTTCTCCTGGGCACGCGCCTCGGCCGCCTCAAGTTCGGCGCTGAGCGTTTCGGCGGTCTTCTCCTGGCTTTCCTCCGCGGCGCCGTTATCCGCCGCGTCCTGCTCCTGCGGACCGTTCCCGGCCGGCTTGTCGTCTTCGTCTGTCATGCGTCGCTCCGCTTTTGAAATGCACCTGTGCGCAGAGGTGGGGATCAATGCGTCGGTTTCAAGGCATGCCCGAGCAACCGGGCCGTGACATCGACGATCGGGATCACCCGGTCGTACTCCATGCGCGTGGGGCCGATCACCCCCAGCACCCCCAGCACATTGTCATCACTCTGATAGGTGGACGTGACCAGGCTCACGCCATCAAAGGCCTGATAGCCCGACTCCTGGCCGATGAAGATCTGCACGCCATCCGCCGACAGACAGCGATCGAGCAGATGCAGGATGTCGCGCTTGCGCCCGAATGCCTCGAACAGCTCCTTTAACTTTTCCACACTCGAGAGCTCGGCGAAGGTCATCAGATTGGTCTCACCGGCCATCACGAAATCATCGCTGGACTCGCCATCACCGGCGAACAGTGTCTGCGCCACGGCGATCGCCGAGGTCATCAGCTCGTTGATCGCCAGGATGCGGCGCTGGGCGAGCGGCAGGAATTCGATCTGGCGGATCGAGCCGAAGTCACGTTTCGGCAGCGTCACCACGCCGGCCAGATGCGTCAGCCCCGAGAGGATGTTGGACGCCGAATCCACCAGTGAGTCGGTACTGCCCTCGCCGTCCAGCCGAATCCGCAGATTATCCGCGTCAAGCCCGCTGTCCGGACGGGCGCTCAGCAGGGTGTCGACAAAAAACCGGTAGCCCCGATCGGTCGGAATCCGTCCCGCGGAGGTATGCGGCGAGTGGATGTAGCCCGCCTCCTCCAGATCGGCCATGACATTGCGGATCGAGGCCGCACTCAGATCCATGCCGGCCTCGCGCGTCAGGGCCCGCGACCCCACCGGCTGACCGTCACGGATATATCGATGCACAAGGGCCCGGAGCAGGTGCTGCGCACGAGCCCCGGACGGCCCGTCGCGATGTCGCTGAACCATACCGTCCTCCAGGGATTGGCACTCGTGACAGACGAGTGCCAAGGCAAGCTATCAACACCCCCCATGGCTGTCAATTTGCGGCCACCGTGCTAGGTTGTCGGCGAACTGTCGAGGGAATTGCATGCAACCGTTCCAACGTATCGCGATCACGGGCAAGCCGGGCGACCAGGCGGTCATCGATACGATTCGCAAGCTCATCCACGAGCTCGACGGACGCGGTCTCACCGTCTCCCTTGACGAGGCCATCGGCGATGCGACGGGTGCCTCCGCCACCCACCCCGTCGCCAGCCTCGACAGCCTCGCCCCGCGCATCGACCTGCTGATCGTCGTCGGCGGTGATGGCACGCTCCTGCACGCCGGTAAGCAGGTCGCCGCCCACCAGGTCCCGGTGCTGGGCATCAACCGTGGGCGGCTGGGATTTCTGGTCGATGTATCGCCGGACCGCTTCGACGAGATCATCCGCGTGATCGATGGCGACTGTCGTGTTGAGGAGCGGCTTGTGCTCGAGGCACGAGTCGTCCATGACGACGGCATCGTCGCCCACGCCCCCGCCATCAATGAAGTGGTCCTGCAGCGCTGGAACACCGCGCGAATGATCGAGTTCGAGACCTGGATCGACGGCGAGCCCTGCAACCGGCACCGCTCCGACGGCCTGATCATCTGCACGCCCACCGGCTCCACCGCCTATGCACTCTCGGGCGGCGGCCCCATCATGCACCCGGGGATCGATGCCGTGGCGCTGGTGCCGATTTCGCCCCACACCCTCAGCAATCGCCCCCTGGTGATCAGCGCCGGCAGCCATATCGAGGTGCGCGTCCAGCCCCAGTCCATCGAACAGGTGCATGTCAGCTGCGACAGCCAGACCAACCTGTCCCTGACCGCCGACGGTCGCCTCGACATCGTCGCCTACCCGCATGCACTGCGACTGGTGCATCCTCCCGGGCATCGCTATTTCGATATCCTGCGGGCGAAACTGCACTGGGGAGACGGCGCGCCACCATGCTGAAACGTATCGAAATCCGTGACTTCGCCATCATTGATCAACTCGGTCTGGATCTGGGCCCTGGCCTGACCACCCTCACCGGCGAGACCGGCGCCGGCAAATCCATCCTGCTCGACGCCCTGGGTCTCTGCCTGGGTGACCGCACCGATCGCTCCATGGTCCCGGCCGAGGCGGGGAAGAGCGAGGTGCATGGCCTGTTCGATGTGGCCGATACCCCGCGCGCCCGGGCATGGCTGACCGAGGAAGCGCTGGATGAGGACGATGAATGCCTGATCCGTCGGGTCGTGCAGAGCAACGGTCGCTCCCAGGCGTGGATCAACGGCCGCCCGGTCACCCGCCATCAGCTTGAGCAGCTGGGCGCGCTGCTCATGGGCATCCATGGCCAGCATGCCCATCAGGCACTGATGCGGCCGGACACCCAGCGGCGCACCCTGGATGGGTTCGCCGCTCACCCCCAGCGTCTTGAGGCGGTGGCGGAGCTGGCCCGACGCTGGCGCCGGGTGAGTGCAGAAATCGAGTCCCTGAGCGGTGGCAGCGCCGATCATCACGACCGGATCGAGCTCCTTCGCTACCAGCTCGACGAACTCGACGACGCCGCACCGAGCGCCGAGGAGATGGCCGAGCTCGAACGCGAGCAACGCCGGCTGGCGGGGGCTGGCGAGATCATCACGGCCTGTCAGCAAAGCCTCGAGGCCCTCTATGACGGCGAGACCAGTGCCCAGTCGCTGATCGCCACGGCCGAGCGCGAGCTCTCGGCACACGGCGATGTCGACGCCCGCATCGACGAGGTCCAGCAGCTGCTGACCACCGGCCAGGTCCAGATCGACGAGGCCTGTCAGGCCCTGCGCCAGTTCGCCGACCAGCTCGAAATGGACCCCGAGCGGCTCGAGGCGGTGGAAACACGACTCAGCCGGCTGCACGATCTGGCCCGCAAGCACCAGATCGAGCCCGAGGGCCTTGCCGAGCATGCCGAGGCGCTGCGCGCAGAGCTGGATCGCCTGACCTCGGCGGACGAGCGCCTTGTCACGCTCAACGCCGAAAAGGAAAAGCTTTTCAGTGACTACCGCGAGGCCGCCCAGACCCTCTCTGAGTCCCGACAGGCCGCGGCCGCCGCGCTAAGCGAACGGGTCGATAGCCTACTCGGCGAGCTGGGGATGGCGGGTGCGGCACTGATCATCGCAGTGGATCCCGACGATCAGGCGACCCCGTCCGAACACGGGATCGACCGGGTGCGCTTTGATGTACGCACCAACCCGGATCAGCGGCCCGCCCCGCTACAGAAAGTGGCATCCGGCGGCGAGCTCTCGCGCATCGGGCTGGCGCTGGAGGTGGCCACCGCGGATACCGCCGAGCTGCCATCGCTGATCTTTGACGAGGCGGACACCGGCATTGGCGGCGCCGTCGCCGAAGTGGTCGGCCGCCAGCTGCGGGCCCTGTCGGCGCATCATCAGGTGATCTGCATCACCCATCTGCCTCAGGTGGCCGCTCAGGGCATGCATCAACTCCAGGTGGACAAGCGCCAGAATGAGTCAGGCCGCACCGTCACTGATGTCCGGCCACTCGTCGGAGATCAGCGTGTCCACGAAATCGCCCGTATGCTCGGCGGTCTCGAGATCACCGAGAACACCCTCAACCACGCCCGCGAAATGCTCGATCAGGCCGACTGATCCCCGCGCCGTGCCACCCGGGCACAATCCGGACAGCGCCCGTAGAGGATGAGCGAGTGGCTGTGGAGCTCGTAGCCCGAGACCGCGGCGACATCCACCTGACGACGCTCAATGACCCGATCCTTGAATTCCTCGACCTTGCCGCAGTCGACGCAGACCAGATGGTCGTGATGGATCCCCGAGTTGAGTTCGAACACCGCGCGATCGCTGTCGAAGTTGTGACGGATCACGATGCCCGCCTCGGCAAACTGGGTGAGCACGCGGTAGACCGTCGCCAGGCCGATGTCCTCACCGTCGTCGTGGAGGCGCTGATAGACCTCTTCGGCGGCAAGGTGGGCGCGCTCGCGGCCGGCAAGAATGCGCAGGATCTTGAGTCGCGGTGCGGTGGCCTTGAGCCCGGCGCGCCGGAGCTCGTCCGACTCGTGACTGATTTCCCAGGGAATGTGTGAGGCGGGACGGGCTTGGGTTACCATGTCGCAAAACCACTCAGGACGACGCTTTCTTTATAATGATTTCAGTATACACCGGCAAACGGATCGTCGCAGCCCTGCTCGTGTCAGCGGCGCTTGCGGGGTGTGCCAGCACCGTCGAGGAGCTGCCCATTCTCTATAAACCGGAGATCCGGCAGGGCACGCTCTTTGACGAGGCCGACGTGGACGAGTTGCGGGCGGGGATGACCCGCCGCCAGGTGCGCTTTGTCCTGGGCCCACCCACCATTGATGACCCGTTTACCGATGACCGCTGGGATTATGTCTATGAGGTGGAGCCACGCAGCGCCGATGTCGAGGCCGTCTCGCGCCGACTGACGCTGACCTTCGACGCCAACGGTCTGGCCACGGCCCGCGGCGATTTCGTTGACGCCGACCACCCACTGGCGGGAACGGCGCGCTAGCGCTTCTGGGCCTGGCGCTGCGCCCGGGCGCGATGACGCCGCTGGGCCTTGGGATCGATCTGCAGGGGGCGATAGACCTCGACGCGATCGCCCGGCGCCAGAGGGGTTTCGGCGCTGACCGGCTCTGCAAATATCCCGACGCCGGCCGCGTCAATATCCAGTTCCGGGATGTCGTCGAGCAGGCCCGATTGCTCAACCGCCGCCCGTGCCGTGGTGCCAGCCTGTACGCGCAGGGCAATGAGCCATTGACGATCCGGTCGCGCATAGGCGACCTCGACATCGATCCAGTCGTCGGGCCCGTGGCGGTGGTCAGCGGCCATAGCGCTCGTCAGCCCGGTTGACGAACGAATCCACCAACGTCCCGGCGACCTGAGTGAATACCTTCCCGAAGGCCATGGCCAGCAGCCGGCTGGAGAACTCGAACTCAAGATCCACCGAAACCTTGCAGGCCCCCTCGCCCATGGGCTCGAAACGCCAGAACCCCTCGAGGTGGCGAAACGGCCCCTCGATGAGGCGGATCTCGATCATCTTGCCGGGCTGACGATGGTTGCGGGTGACGAAGGACTTCTCGAATCCCGCCTTCGAGAAAAGCAGCTCACCGACCACCCGGTCATCGGTGCGCTCGCGCTCGCGGCTGCGCTTTACCCACGGGAGATAGTCCTCGTAATGGGCTACGTCATCGACCAGATCGAACATCTGCTCGGCGGAATGCCGGACGATGGCGGAGCGGGAAACGGTGGTCATGCGCTGTGCTCGAGAGTTGCCGGTCAATAAGCGCCAGAGGATATCAGACTCCGCGCGGCGGCTCACCGCCGGCCCGGCGCCTTGGATGCCACTGCCCGGCGCCGTTAGACTGTGGGGGTGAGTAAGAAATCAGGCAAAAAGAAACCCGGTGACGGCGGCTCGTCCATCGTCGTCAATCGAAGGGCGCGGTTCGAGTTTTTCATCGAAGAGCGCTTCGAGGCAGGGCTCGTGCTCGAAGGCTGGGAGGTCAAGAGCCTGCGGGCCGGACGCGCCAATCTGACCGAGGCGTATGTCTTCATCCGCAATGGCGAGGCCTATCTGATCGGCTGCAACCTGCCGCCGCTGCCAACCGCGTCCACGCATATCCACCCCGACCCCACCCGGACGCGCAAGCTGTTGCTGCACCAAAAGGAGCTGGCGAAGCTTGTCGGCGCGACCGAGCAGCGCGGATACACGGTGGTGCCGTTGGATATGCACTGGTCGCGTGGCCGCGCAAAGCTGACCATCGGCCTTGCGAAGGGCAAAAAACAGCACGACAAGCGCGCCGATAAAAAGGAACGCGACTGGCAGCGCGAGAAGGAACGCCTGCTCAAGCACCGCGTGTAGCCGCCGGCCCTTCCCCCGGAACTCCGCAACCGCTACCCTGTCCACTCTGATATCTGGGGACGACATGGCTTCGACGAAGGTCGCAAAGCTCCAGGTGCATGCCGGGGATGTCACTCAACCTCGTTAAAAACGTGACAAAAAAGATAGTTGCCAACGACGACAACTTCGCTCTCGCGGCCTAAACACCCGTGAGCTGTCCACACTTGGTCGCCTGTGGTTGGGTGTCGGACAGGCATATTACACAGGCTAGCCCCGCGGGGAGCCCGGACCCGCGCGGCGAAACCTGACGGGATCGCGGCAACCAGACCCTGGCCGTTGGGTCGGTGGCTGCTAAAACTAAAGACGGCGCTAAGCATGTAGACCCTGTAGTGGAGGTCCTTCGGACGCGGGTTCGATTCCCGCCGTCTCCACCAACACCTGAAACCCCGCTGCGGCGGGGTTTTTTATTGGCGGCTGAGAGAGTGTTAGTTTGCGGTATCAAGACACCGTCTAAGGAAGAACAATGAACAAACACCGCGCACTCGAGCTATTGAAACAGAGCAAGCCTGAGCTCGAAGCTCGTTTCGGTGTCACTCGGCTCGCGCTTTTCGGATCAACCGCCCGAGACGCCACGAACGTTGGCAGCGATGTAGACGTACTGGTTGCCTTCGATGGTCCGGCTACCTCTAAACGCTACTTTGGCGTGCAGTTCTACCTGGAGGACCTCCTCGACTGCCCAGTCGACTTAGTGACAGAAAAGGCACTTCGCCCAGAGCTCCGTCCATTTATTGAGCACGAGCGAGTCAATGTCTGAAGGCGGGCAACGTCAATGGCGTTTTTATCTGGACGACATGACTGAGTTCGCCGAGAAAGTACTCGCGTACACCGATGGCCTGGACCAAGAAAGTTTTGTAGCCAGCGGTATAACCTATGACGCAACATTAAGGAATCTCGAATTGATTGGGGAAGCCGCCAGGCATGTACCTCATGAAATTCGCACCGATCGCCCGCAAATCCCGTGGCGAATGATCATTGCCACTCGTAACCGCCTGATACATGGCTATCTGGGTATAGATCAAGACACCCTCTGGAGCATCATTCAAGATGACATTCCCGAGCTCGTGCGAGTCTTGAAGGATGCGAAGTAGGGACTCAAACAGGCTCCTTGGTCGCGTTATGTCAACGGCCGCCTGGATCGAGTCCTGAGCTGTCTATCTTGACTGTTTTGTTATGAAGGAAAGCTTAGGTGACTATCCGAGGGCCTTTTCACCGCTTTCGGCTCTTCCAGGTTCCGCCATACTGATACGAGTCGGGATGCATCGGCTTGATCGTTTTCAGACAGGCCCCGCAGACAAAAACCCAGTCGGAGCCTGCGCCGTAGCGACACCGGTAGAGGACATCCCCGGGGCGGTCACACTCGGCGCAGGTTTTCGTTCGTCGACGCATGGGCATCCCTCATCGCGCCTTCATGCCGCCTACCGCTTCCCGAGCCACTCCAGCAGCGCCTGTGCGGTCGGTGCGGAGGACGGCGGGTTCTGACCAGTGATCAGTTGTCCATCCACACGCACGTAGGGCGCGAAGTCATCCGCCTTGGCGTAGTCGGCTCCGCAGGCCTGCAGTGCGTCCTCCACCCGATGAGGCACGACGTCGGTCAGGCCCACCGCAGCTTCCTCGCCATTGGTGAAGCCCGTCACCTCGCGCCCCTTTACGAGCGGCTCACCCGCCTCGGTCCGGGCGCCAACCAGCACGATCGGTGCGTGGCAGACGCTCGCCACCGGCTTACCCTGGGTGATGAAGGTCTCGATCAGACGGATCGAGTCGGCATCTTCAGCCAGGTCCCACAGCGGGCCGTGGCCCCCGGGGTAGAACACGGCGTCAAAGTCATCGGCAGTCATCTCACTGAGGCGATGCGTGCTGGCCAGTGCCGCCTGAGCCTCAGCGTCGGATTCGAAACGCCGCGTGGCCTCGGTATGACTCTCCTCGGCGTCGCTGGACGGATCCACCGGCGGCTGACCGCCCATGGGCGAGGCCAGCGTCAGGGAGACGCCCGCATCCTTGAGCACATAGTAAGGCGCGGCCAGTTCCTCGAGCCAGAAACCGGTTTTTTTCCCGGTGTCCCCCAGCTGATCGTGCGAGGTAAGGACGATTAACACGTTTTCAGACATCGATACTCCGTTGTCTTTGGTCAGATCGCCATGACGCTACACCTGCCCAGGGGCTTTTCATACAGCCGCGGCGTTAATCCGGTCGTGCCCCCTGTTGCACCGTCCGGTTACGGCCCGCCCGTTTGCCGGCGTACATACAGTCATCCACGCGTTTTAGGAGTGCTCGTAGCGTCTCGTGACCGTAACAGCCAACGACCCCCAAGCTGATGGTCACTGGTGTTGGCACACCGAGGTCAGCGCCTTCAACGCCGCATCGCAGGGCTTCTGCTACCTGGTATCCACTGGCCTCATCCGTGGCGGGCAGCAGAACGAGAAACTCCTCCCCACCCCAGCGCGCAAGGGCATCAACCCGGCGAAGCCGCTGGTTGGCGAGCGCCGCCAGCGTCTTCAGTACAGTATCCCCGGCATCATGACCGTACCGATCATTAACCCGCTTGAAATGATCCACGTCGAACAGAATCAGGCTGAACACCCCGCCATGCCGTTGAACGCGCTGCATCTCGGCGTTCAGAAGCTCTATCATCCGCCACCGGTTCCAGATCCCGGTCAATTCATCATGAGCCGCCCGGTATTCAAGGTGAGCCTCCGCTTCGCGCTGCCGCGTGATATCGACGCCTGAGGCGAGTATGCCGGTAACCTGACCGGCGGCATCCCTGAACGGGACATTGCGAAATGCAATGGTTCGTTTTTCGCCTTTCGCCGTCACAATGTGATTTTCATGGTATTCCGTTTGTTGGGTATCTCCTCGCCGCAACGCCGCGAAGACCCCCTCGAGGCGAGATTTTTCTTCCGGCGGCAGAAAGGCATCAAACCATCGTGTGCCAACGATCGCTTCACGCGGGAGGCCGATCAGCTCACAACCGTATTCATTGATCTCGGTGATCGCTCCGGTGATATCCATGAAAAGGATCATGACCGGCGCCGTTTGGAAGTAAGCCTCGGTCTGATCGCGTGCCTGCTGAAGCGCCTTAATGGCAGCCTTTTTCTCAGAAATATCACGCACCATCATTTGAACAATCACATCATCACCCAGATCGATCCGGCTCAACTGGACTTCCGCCGGGAACACACGGCCCGTCGCCGTTTCGTGATACCACTCGAACAGCGACTGGCCGCAGTCAAGGGCATGTTGAGTCCAACGCTGCGTGGCGTCGGCGGAGGGTTCGCCATCAGGCTGGGTCGTGGGCGATAGGGCAGCAGGCGTCGCATAGCCACGAAGGAACTGCCCGGAGTCATGGACTTCGAAGAGTGCCAGCGCGGCGGAGTTGACGGCCGTAAAATACCCTTCCGCGGCCATCAGCATGACCGCATCGCGGGAGGCCTCAAACACCGCGCAATAGATGGATGGATCCGCGTCGCACCTACGCCGGCCGTAAGCCTGGGCGCCCATGCGCTCAAAGCTCGCATGATCGACGTAGAAGCGCTCGATGTCATGGCCGATGATCTCGTCAGCCGATTGCCCCTGGATGGTCTCGAAGGCGGCGTCGATCCGCTGAATGCGCCGCTGATGATCGATAAAGGCGACGCCTCCCCGAGGGCGCCCGGCCTCTCGCTCGAGCGTATGGCGCGTTGCCGCGGTGGCCTGTTGCGGCCCTGGCGCTGCATCGCACGGCTCCAAGGATTGGGACACCCATACGGATGCAATCAGGGCCTGGAGTTTTTCCGTTTCATCCAGCAACGATTGCCGCGCCGCGAGAGATGAATTGACGTCGCTATAAATACAGACAAGGTAGTCACCCTCGCCGCCAGGTGCGCGGGTTGGCAGGACGCTACAGTCCACCTGATAGGCGATGCCGTCGCGACGCAGGCCCCAGACGACCGCAACACGACAGCTATCGGCGGATAAATTGGCCCTGAGGTTGTCGATCATCCCCCGCTCGCCCAGCGGCGCCGGTGGCATACCGGCGCGGGTCGCGATCAGCTGCTCAGACGGGCAGCCGATCAGACGCGCGAACGCCTCATTGACATCGCAGACCATCGGCCCGGGCGGTTCCGGCACGGCGTGGATGGTACACACGGGATATTCCGACTGCGCGATACAGCGACTCAATGAATCAGCCATTTCTGTACCTGTCATACCCATCTTCCTTGAAAATTTCTGCTAAAGGCCATCCGTGTCGCCACACAATGGATTGATTGCCCGGATTTAACAATGCAGTTGGATAACGGTGTTGATCCACCGCGGACCCGCCTTTTCGCCTGCATACATTACGGTTTATTTCACCTCAATAGAGGAGAAGACCCATGGAACTGAAAGGAAAGACGGCACTGGTCACCGGCGGTGGGCGCGGAATCGGCGAAGGAATCGCCATCGCACTGGCAAAAGCCGGCGCCGACGTGATGATCGCGGACCTCGATGTCGAGATTGCCCGGGAAACCGCCACTCGGGTGGAGGAGACAGGCCGGCGCAGCGGCGCTTTCCAGGTCGACGTGTCCGACCCGGAATCGGTCAATGAGCTGATTGACAGCGTGGTCGCGCAGGCGGGACAGCTGGATATCGCCGTCAACAACGCCGGGGTTCTCAGCATTGGTTCGGTCGACGAACTCTCCATTGATGACTGGGACTGGATCATGAAGGTCAATGCGAAGGGCGTATTCCTCTGCTCGCAGGCGGAGCTGGCCGTCATGCGGCCGCGGCGCTACGGTCGCATCATCAATGTGGCCTCGATCGCCGGCAAGGTCGGCTTCCCGGACCTGTCCCACTACACCGCGTCGAAGTTCGCCGTCATCGGCTTCACCAACGCGATCGCCAAGGAGGTCGCCGCCGAGGGGGTGACGGTGAATGCTCTGTGCCCGGGCATTGTCGGGACCGGCATGTGGCGCGGCGAGGACGGCCTTGCCGGCCGCTGGCGCCACGAAGGCGAAACCGAGGCCGAATCCTGGGAGCGCCACCAGAAGACATTGCTCCCGCAGGGTGAGGCCCAGACCCCTGAGGACATGGGCCAGCTCGCCGTGTATCTGGCGACCGCTCAGCATGTCACAGGGCAGGCGATGGCCGTCGACGGCGGCTTTTCGCTATAAAAGCCGCAGCCCCGCCTCAGGCGGGGTTGTCTCCCACCGGGGGCAGATGGCGTTTCTGCTCCTCGGCCAGATCCACATCGTGCACGACCAGAATCGGCTGATCGGCATGCCGGACGAGCCATTCCGTCGCCGAGCCGTGCAGGAATTGCTGAAACCCGGTCCGGCTGCGCGTGCCCATGGCAATCAGATCAGCCTTCCACTGTTTGGCCTGATCACTGATGGTCTCCGCCGGGTTGCCCACCGCAACGGCCTGCTCCTCATCATCGCGCTGCCAGGTCGCGAGCCTGCGACTGGCCTCATCCTCGGCCTTGCTGCGCTCATCCCGCGCGTGGGTCGGATTAATGACGGGATTGGCCGTCGCCGAGGCGATATCACTCGGATTGACCACGTAGAGCAGGCGGATGACCGCGCCGGGGTGATAGGCCCGCGTGACCGCAAGCGCCCGCGCCGAAGCGGTTGTGAAGTTGACCGGTACCAGAATGCGCTGCTGCATGGCTCCTCAGCCTGTTGATCGATAAAGCTGCATGGTAACGGAAATATCGATGCACCAGGCATCATCGCCCATCGCCACTTGCCGCGGTGCAGCAACTGCCGTAGCTTACGCAGCCTCCCGCCCGCGGATGGCCTCACCGGCAGTATTAAGGAACGAGCGACTTGGTTGATCGAGCGACGAACTATTGGGCGACGCTTCGCCGCAGCTGGTTTTCGAACGTGCGCGGCGACCTTGTCGCCGGCATCGTCGTGGCCCTCGCACTGATTCCGGAGGCGATCGCCTTTTCGATCATCGCCGGCGTCGATCCTGCCGTCGGGCTTTACGCCTCGTTCTCAATGGCCGTGGTCATCGCGTTCACCGGTGGACGACCCGGCATGATATCGGCCGCCACCGGGGCCATGGCACTGGTCATGATCAACCTGGTCGCCGAGCACGGTGTCGAATACCTGTTTGCCGCGACAATACTCACGGGCGTGCTGCAGGTGGTCTTCGGTCGGCTGAGGCTCGCGCGGTACATGATGTTCATCCCGCGCACGGTCATGCAGGGGTTCGTCAACGCACTGGCCATCCTGATCTTCATGGCCCAGGTGCCGCATTTCGTCGGCCACGGTACACCCACCTATCTGATGGTGATCGGCGGACTCGCCATTCTGTATCTGTTCCCGTACATCAACCGGACCGTTCCCCCGGCGCTTGTCACCATCGTCACGCTCACCGGCGTGGCGTACTTCCTGGACATGCCCCTGAATACCGTCGGCGATATGGGTGAACTGCCGAGCGGGTTACCGGTATTCGGGATCCCCATGGTGCCGATGAACCTCGAGACCCTTCAGATCATCCTGCCGACCGCGCTGACCCTCACCATCGTCGGGCTGCTCGAGTCACTGCTCACCGCCTCGATCGTCGACGATCTCACCGACACACCAAGCAAGAAAAACCGCGAGTGCATCGGCCAGGGCATCGGCAACTGCGTCACCGGGCTGTTCGGCGGCATGGCGGCCTGTGCAATGATCGGTCAGTCGATCATCAACGTTAAGTCCGGCGGGCGCGGACGGCTCTCCAGTCTCGCTGCCGGGGTGTATCTGCTCTGTTTCATCGTTTTCTTCGGGGACCTGGTCTCGATGATCCCGATGCCGGCGTTGGTCTCAGTGATGATCATGGTGTCCATCGGCACCTTCGACTGGAGTACCTTTGGCATGCTCCGCAGAATGCCACGGACCGACGCCTTTGTGCTGATCGTCACCGTCGCCACCGTTGTCCTCACCCATGACCTCGCCAAGGGCGTGCTGGCCGGTGTCCTGCTGAGCGCGGTGTTCTTTGTGCGTAAGCTGGCCCGACAGATCACCGTCACCTGTACGGACAGCGACGATGGCCAACACCGTGTCTATCACGTCAACGGTGTGCTGTTTTTTGTGGCGGTGGACAACTTCCTCTCAGGGTTCGATTTTGCCGCCGACGTACCGCAGGTCACCATCGACCTCACCCACACGACCCTCTGGGACAGTTCCGCGGTCGGGGCGGTGGATCGTGTGGTCGGCAAGCTCCGTCGCAACGGCGCCGAGGTCGCGGTCCGTCACCCCGAGGGCCAGGGCGCCCTTCTCATGGACGCCATGGCCGCGTACGACGACCCCAAGGCAGGCGCCTCGCAGCACTAGCGCGAGCAAGTGCCGACCATCGCATCGGCGACTTCGACACCGGACACCAACGCCGACTCGCAGCTGCCCATTCGCGCGGCGGTGCGGACGTAATCCCCACAGAACGCCACACGGGCGTCGGGGCACACCGCCAGGGCCTGCGGCAGTGGCTCGCCCTGCGGAAAGGCATTCCCCCAGCGATGCAGCAGCGGGCCGAAGGCGTAGTCGGCGTTGCTGGCGGCCGGCAGACCGGGAATGCCATCAAGCGCGACGAGCATTTCCTCGATGATCGCGGCCTCCCGGGCAGTATCCGAGGACGCATCGCCCACCCGCGCGGCACTCGACGAGCTCCCGTGCACGCCTGCGTTGCCCGCGGCATAGTCGCCGGTGGAGTGCAGCACCACCGCACAGCGCGCCTCACCACAGGGCTGGATGGAGATTTTCGAGAGCACCGCGTGATCGGCGACCACTGCGTCCCTGAACGCCAGGCTCTGCCATTGGGCGGCGAGGTCGCCCGTGCAGTACAGCAGGACCGTCAGCACCGGCGCCGCCGTCTGCTGGGCCACCACCTCGAGGGCGTCGTTCAGCCGCGCATCCCCCAGGTCGGAGGCAGCCCCGACCAGCGGCGGCTCGCCGCCGAACGTCGCCGACCAGCGCGGATGGGCGATGCCACTGCCGGCCGCGATCAGCCAGTCGGCCCGTCCGATCTCCTCGCCGTTTTTATCCGACAGCACCCACGGATCGTCAGATGCCCGACCACGACTGAGGCCCCTGACCATGCTCGAGTAATGCGTCGTGACGGGTGAGAGCAGACGGTTTTCGTCATCACGCAGCAGATCGCCGGCGATGTTCGCCATCTCGCTATCCCGGCCCGTGATCAGAGCCGTGCCAGGCTCCTGCCGGCGCGGCGCAACAGCGCCGGTCGCTCCATCCAGGGTGCATCGTGGCCCCGTATAGGCCGTCGTGGCATCGCCCAGTGATGCCAGCAGCTCCCGTCCCGTGCGGGTTGAGATATCCGCATAAGGGGCCCCGTGGTTGATGCGCAGCTCGGGAATCGACCGCGTTCGACGGGTGGCGGCCCGGCCACCGGGGCCGCGACCGATTTCATACAGGCTGATCGGGCTGAAGGCATCGGGCCTGGTGAGGGCCAGCCGGCGCGCCACCGACGCGCCGGCGATGCCGTTACCGATAATGGCGACACTCGACATGTTCACACCAGACCATACTGCTCGCGGGCATAGTCACCCAGACCCACCGCATCCAGTCGCGCCAGCGGCGCCAGAAAGGTCACCTGAATCACCCCGGGCGCCCGACCGATCTCGATGGCGCCGTTGACGGTGGCGCGGTTGCGCACCTCGGGCACGGACAACCCGAGCAGCCGGGCCGCGCGTTCCAGCCCGTTATCAATGGCGTCGTTGAGGTTGGCGGCCGTGCCAATCACCGAGATGGGTGCGGTCGGTTCAATGGGCCCAGTGCCCCAGCGGTTGGCCAGCCGCTCTCCCCTCGCCTTTTCCTCGTCGCTGAATGGCCGGGCCATGGGCGGCAGGTCTTCAACCAGCGGAAAGAGGACCGGGCCATCGATGGGGTAGTCTTTCAGCACCTCCACCTGCAGCGTGACGCTTCCCGCCACGTCCATGGTGTGACCGGCGATTTCGCCATCGCCCTGTCCGGCATGCATGTCCCCCAGATAGAGCCCGCCCCCGTTGACCTTCACCGGCGCCACCAGGATCGCGCCGGCCCGCACCGCATCAATGTCGAGGTGGCCGTCGGTCTTGTGCTCGACCAGCTCCGCCTGGGTGATCGAGTAATCATGGGGCGCGCCCACCAGAAAGGCGCCGAAATCGCCGGCGTTGTGACTGTCTGGCAGCGCCCGGGAGGGGCAGCTCCCAAGCTGGCCGAGGAATGGACGCAAACGGATGAGCGTCGCCGGCATGTCGGCCGGGGCGTAATGGAGCACGGAGTGCTGATGGCTGCCATCCGGTAGCGCCGCATAATGATCCGCATCGTGACCCACCGTTTCGGCGGCGGCCGGGGGCAGGGTCACGCCCACATGGCGGCTGTCATCAAAGGCGACGGTATAGCCATGGACGATCTCGAAGGGTTTTACCGGCTGATTGCAGGCATCACAGCGCACCGAGTCCTGTCCGATCCCCTCGATATGCGTCGCCGGCCAGAGGGTGTCGCACTGCGGACAGCGGGCGGCGACGTAGGGATCACCCAGGCAGAACCCCTCGGGCGAACTGTCGTGGCCCGACGCGGTTGCCAGCGAGGTGACGGTGATGTCGCGGATGCGCACCACAAGCCCGTCTCCCACTCGGGCACCGACAACCTCGACGGGACGGGTGACCTCGTGCCCGCCCCGCAGGCTTGGCGTGATCATCGGGCCCCAGCAGCCGGGCGCCGTATTGGCGATGATGGTGCCACCGTCCTCGACCGGACCGAGCATGCGGGCCTCGGGATCGATGACGCTGTTGGTGTACTCGTTCACGACGACACTGCGGTGTCCGGACGCTTTGACCTTGTCGAGCATGGCGACCTCTATTGGTTTGGAAGGGAATCGGTTCTGAGACTACCACCGCCCATCGTGGCTGTCGCGAGTGCTGACGGGCGGCGACCGCCGTCAGGATTTGTCAGTAAATTTCACCGTATTTTTCTGGCTTCGATCGGTGCAAACGGGTATTACTAATCTGCGCCGTATCGACCATAAAAAAGGGGAATCGCATTCATGATGGTCCTGCCTTTTCTACTCGTTGCCATCGCGCTCGCGCTGGTCTTTTTCGACAGGCCCGCGCTGGCACACGCGACCTGGGGGGTCGGCCTGCTCTGGACGCTCTACCTGCTGAACGTCCATGCAACCGACAAGCTCAATCTCAACTTCTAGGGGTCGCGCAATGACAGAGTCACTCTCAAAAAACCTCAATGCCCTGGGATTGATCGCGATCACCATCGTGCTGGGGTTCGCATTCACCGATCAGCTAATCAACGATGATCTGCCCTGTCCGCTGTGCCTGCTGCAGCGCGCCGGGTTCGCCCTCGCGGGATTCGGCCTGGTCCTCAACCTGTTTCACGGGCAGCGGGCGCGGCACTATGGCCTCGTGATCCTGGGCGCACTCGCCGGATTCGCCGTCGCCGTCCGCCAGATCTTTCTGCACATCGCTCCCGGTACCGGCAGCTACGGTGATGCGTTCATCGGCCTGCACTTCTACACCTGGGCGGCGCTGCTGTTCGGCCTGATCGTGCTGGGCTCGGCGGTGATGCTGCTCATCGATGGCGGATTCCGAACCACCAGCGAGCGGCGCAGCACCCACCCGACCGGGCTTGCATTGCTGGCATTCGGCCTGTTCAGCCTTATCGTCGTCGCCAATGCCGCATCGACCTTCGCCGAGTGCGAGCTGGGCCTGTGCGCCGATAATCCAACCCAGTACGAGCTGCTGGAGAACTAGGGCACCCGCGTATGGAACTCGATCCACTGATCCTGTCCCGGATCCAGTTTGCGTTCACGATGACGTTCCACATCATCTTCCCGTCTTTCACGATCGGGTTGGCGGCGTGGCTCGCGACGCTGGAGGGGCTGTCGCTCGCCACGTCGCGGCCGATCTATCGTGAACTGTTCGATTTCTGGCTCAGGATCTTTGTGATCGCCTTCGTCATGGGGGTCGTCTCCGGCATCGTCATGGCGTTCCAGTTCGGCACCAACTGGAGTGCCCTGTCCGCGCGCACCGGTCCCATTCAGGGCCCCCTGCTGGCGTACGAATCGTTTACCGCGTTCCTGCTCGAGGCGACGTTCTTCGGTGTCATGGTCTTCGGCCGTCAGCGTGTCTCGCGTGGCGTGTACTTTTTCTCGTGTCTGATGGTGGCGATCGGCACCACCGTGTCCTCGTTCTGGATACTCGCCAACAACACGTGGATGCAGGTACCGGTCGGCTACGCCATGCAGGGCAACCAGTTCGTGCCCACCGACTGGGGCGCCATATTTTCCAGCGAAGTCCTGTGGGTCCGCTTCCCGCACATGATTCTGGCCGCCTATCTGACCACCGCGTTCTGCGTGGCGGCGACCGGTGCCTGGTACACCCTGCGCCACCGACACGCCGAGGGGGCACGCGTCATGCTGCGGATGGGGCTGGGGTTGGCCGCGGTACTGATCCCCCTGCAGCTGGTGATCGGGCATCTGAACGGTGAATATGTCGAGGCCCATCAGCCGAGCAAGTTCACGGCCATCGAAGGCCGTTGGCAGACTGAACAACCCGCACGGCTGCTGCTCCTTGCCTGGCCGGATGAGGCCGCTGAGCGCAATGCCTTCGAGATCGGTGTGCCGGTCATGGGGAGTTTTTTCGACAGCCTGACCTTTGACTCGCGCGAGCCCGGCATTGTCACGGTGCCCGTCAATGAGCGTCCGCCGTTTCTCGTCCCCTTCTATGGATTCCGGATCATGGTCGGAATGGGGCTGGTGATGCTGTTCGTGTCCTGGTCAGGCGTCTGGCTGACGCGGCGGGCCCGCATGGACAAAGGGCGCGCACCGCCCCGGTGGTTCTTATGGGCGACGGCGATCAGCTTTCCGAGTGGTTTCATCGCGATCGTCGCCGGCTGGTTCACCGCCGAAATCGGGCGCCAGCCCTGGGTGGTGTTCGGCGCGCTGCGCACCGCCGACGCCGTGACGCCGTCGCTGACCACCAGTGCGGCCCTCACCTCCCTGCTTGTCTATGTGGCGCTGTACTCGTTGATCTTCCCGGCCGGGACTTACTACATCTGGCGGGCGCTAAGGGCCGGCCCGGGGGCGGAAAAGATCACGGGCGATCCGGTTGACCGCGGTCTCGTCGTCGAGCCGGCGCGGGTATAAGGGTGCCGTTGGATCTGATGCAGACGCTGGAGGCATTCAATCTCGTCCACTTCTGGGCGCTGGTACTGGCGTTCGCCATCCTCATCTACGGGCTGCTGGATGGCTTTGATCTGGGGGTGGGTATTCTCTTTGGGTTCAATGCCGATCCAGTCCAGCGTGATCAGATGATGCAGACCATTGAGCCGGTCTGGGACGGCAACGAGACCTGGCTCGTGGTGGTGGGAACGGTCCTTTTTGCGGCCTTCCCCGCGGCGTATGCGATCTTCCTCTCGGCGTTCTACCTGCCCGTCGTCATCCTGCTGGGCGCGCTCATACTCAGGGGCGTGTCCATGGAATTCCGTGGCCGCAGCGGGCGTCTGCGGGGACTCTGGAGCGGCTGTTTCAGTGGCGGCTCGCTGGTTGCCACCTTTGTGCAGGGGACGGCGATCGGCGCCCTGGTCGAGGGTATCGACATCAGCAACGGCGAGTACGCCGGCGGCGCCTGGGATTGGCTGTCGCCCTTCGCGCTGCTCGGCGGGTTCGGGCTTGTGGCGGGCTATGCGCTGTTGGGCGCCGGTTGGCTCGTCCTGAAGACCCGCGGCGGGGTGCGCGAATGGAGTTATCGGTGGCTGCCGCGACTCATGGTCCTCACCGTTGCCTGCGTACTGGCAAGCTTCATCTGGACCCTGATGGGATCGATGGACATCAGCCATCGCTGGGCCGACTCACCGGAGTGGGTGATGGTGCCGCTGGTGCTGGTCGTGTTGGGTGCGGGCGGCATCGCCTTGAGTGTGCGTCAGCGCCGCGACCGACTCGCCTACCCCATGGCCGCACTGATCTTCATCGCCGCCTTCTGCGCATTCATTTTCAGTTTCTGGCCGTGGATCCTGCCCGGGGACCTGCGCTTCGATCAGGCGGCTGCGCCGCCGGCCTCCCTGCAGTTCCTTTTCTACGGCGCCGGGCTGGTGGTATTACCCGTGGTGCTGATCTACACCGTCGGCGTGTACTGGATCTTTCGGGGTAAATCGCGACCCATTGACCCATAAAACGCCGCTCACAAGCGTCGGGTCAGTTCGTTGTCGCAGGCCTCGTCGCGGGAGACGGCGGCGACGTTCTGGAGCGTCACCTCGGCGATCTGGGTCATCGCCTCTTGGGTGAAGAACCCCTGATGGCCGGTGATGAGCACATTGGGGAACGTCAGCAGGCGCGAGAGCGTGTCGTCGGCGAGGATCTCGTCAGACAGATCGCGAAAGAAGACGTCACTTTCCTGCTCGTAGACATCCAGGGCCAGGTGGCCGACCTTCTTTGACTTGAGCGCGGCGATGACCGCCTCGGTATCGACCAGCCCGCCGCGGCTGGTATTCACCAGCATCACACCATCGCGCATGCGCGCGATTGATTCGGCGTTGATCATGTAGTGGTTGGACTCGGTCAGCGGACAGTGGAGGCTGATGATGTCGGCCCGGGCATACAGGTCGTCCAGCGCCACATACTGTCCACCCAGCGCCTTGAACGCCGGGTTTTCATAGACATCGTAACCCAACAGCGCCACCCCCAGACCCGACAGCACGCGAGCGGTGGCCACGCCGATGCGGCCCGTGCCAATCAGCCCGACGGTGCGGCCGTTGAGGTTAAAACCCAGCAGCCCCTTGAGGTTGAAGTCGCCCTCGCGCACCCGGGCATAGGCCCGATGCGTGTTCCGGTTGAGCGTGAGGATCAGCGCAAGGGTATGCTCAGCGACCGCCTCCGGGGAGTAGGCCGGCACCGAGACCACCGCGAGCCCCAGGCGCTTGGCCTCGGGCAGATCGACGTGATTGAAACCCGCACAGCGCAGCGCCACCGTGCGCACGCCGGCGTCGGCGAGCGCCCGCAGACAGGCCGCATCCAGCGTGTCATTGACGAAGGCACAGATCACCTCGGCGCCGTCGGCGAGCCTTGCCGTGTCGGCATTCAGCGGTGCGTCGGTAAAGGCCAGATCAAAGCCGTGGGCGGTGTTGGCCGCCTCGAAAAAGGCCTGATCATATTTCTGGGCGCTGTAGAAGTAGATACGCGGCGTTGAATCCATCATTTATCCAACATTGACCTCAGATCGGCGAATGGCGAATGGGTGCCCGGGGGCGAACCCTGATCCGACTCGCCCGGCGCGTGATGCGCCTCGAGGGCACGCTGATGCTCATTGTCGTGGCAGTAGATGCACAACAGCTCCCAGTTGCTGCCGTCATCCGGGTTGTTGTGATGGTCATGATCGCGGTGATGGACCGTGAGCTCGTGGACATTGGCCCGCGTAAACTCGCGCGTGCAGCGGCCGCACACCCACGGGAAGAGCTTGAGAGCCTTTTCCCGATACCCCCGCCTGCGCGCATCGGCCGCCCGGTTGGCATCGCCGACGATGCGATCGAGCTTTTCATGATCCATCGCTCGGAACCTCCCTGCTAACCACGACCGCGGTAGCCTGCGACACCCTGCTCGGGGATCCAGACATCAACCGGCGGTTGCCCGGTCTGATAGAACACATCGATCGGCATACCGCCCCGCGGGTACCAATAACCACCAATCCGCAGCCAGACCGGTTCGAGAAGATCCGCGAGCCGCCGGGCAATGGTGACCGTGCAGTCTTCGTGGAAGGCGCCGTGGTTACGAAAGGCAAAAAGAAACAGCTTGAGGGATTTGCTCTCGATTAACCATTGCCCGGGGACATAGTCGATCACCAGGTGCGCGAAATCCGGTTGCCCCGTCATTGGGCACAACGACGTGAACTCCGGGGCGGTGAACCGCGCCAGGTAGTGCACGTCGGACTGCGGGTTCGGCACCCGCTCGAGTACCGCCTCCTCGGGGTTCGTTGGAATGGGCGACTGACTGCCAAGCTGTGAAAGGCCGGCGGTGGGATCCTCGCTCATGCTGGTCTCTGCTCCGCTGGGTTGTGTGAGGGGAATCGTCATTCATACAGCGAAGGCAGCCCGATGACCAGTCCCACCGCAATCAACAAAAGCCCCGCCACCTGGTTGACCCGCCTCAACGCCGCGGGCGACTGGATCAGGCGTCGCAACCGGTCGATGCCGACCGCGAAGATCATGTTGCCGAGAAACGGAATCACCATCGATGTGACCACGATCACACTGATGTCCAGTGCCGTTACCGTGCCAAGATCGAAAAAACCCGGCAGCAGCCCCAGATAGAACAGCACCGCCTTGGGGTTCCCCAGGATCGCCGCCAGCCCCGCACTGAAGCCTGGCCAGAAACCCGGACGCGTCAGTCGGCCATCGGCCTGAATGGCCCGGTCCGCGTGCCGGATCAGCTGCATGCCCATCGCGGCGAATAAAAGCGCCGCGACCCAGCGCAGTATCACCAGCGTTTCATCATGGGCCGACACAACCCAACTCAGGCCATGGATGGCCGCCAACGGCCAAAGCAGATCCCCCACCACCACGCCAAGGGCCAATGGCAGCGCAGCCGCGAATCCGCCCGAGAGCGTACGCGCCAGTAGCGCCAGCCACACCGGCCCCGGTGTCAGAAACAACACCAGCAGCGCCCCGGCGTAGAGGGTGAGATCCGCGATCCCGATCGTCATGCCGGTCGATGATACACACCGACTCCGCTATGCTGCGCCCCCATGAACGTCACCCGACACCCACTATGACGGGGCTTGCCGAAGCCGCCCGCCATCGCCTCGCAGTGGGTCGCCGTGCCGCGCCCGGTGTCGGGATCAGTCTGGCGGTGGCCATGGTGGCGCTGTTCCTCGCCAGCCACTACGGCGCGCCGGTGATGTTGTTTGCCCTGCTGCTGGGGATGGCGCTGGGGTTTCTGCGCGAGCGCGAGCGTGTGGCGCCTGGCATCCGCCTGAGCACCCGAACGATTCTGCGGGTGGGCGTGGCGCTGCTCGGCGCCCGCCTGACGCTAACCGATCTCACTGCACTGGGTCTGACCCCGGTGCTGATCACGCTGGCGACGGTCGCCGCCACCCTGCTTGTCGGTTTTGGGGTGGCGCGCGCACTGGGAATGGGCGGGCGTTTCGCTGTGCTATCCGCCGGAGCCGTGAGTATCTGTGGGGCCTCGGCGGCCCTCGCGATCGCCTCGACCCTGCCGCGGGATGAGCGACTGCACCTCGACACGGTTCTGGTGGTGGTCAGCGTCAGCACCCTGAGTACCGTCGCGCTGGTGATCTATCCCATCCTCGCGGCGCAACTGGGCATGGACGACGCCCAGGCGGGCGTGTTTCTAGGGGCCACGATCCATGATGTGGCCCAAGTTGTCGGTGCGGGTTTCAGTGTCTCTGAGACCTCGGGCGAGACGGCGACCATCATCAAGCTGCTGAGAGTGGCGCTGCTGCTGCCGCTGGTGCTGGGACTGGCGCTGGTGTTGCGCGAGCGCGGTAACCGTCATCTTCCCGGGCAGCCGCACAAGCGCCCCGCCCCACCGATTCCCGGGTTTCTGCTGGGGTTCCTCGCCCTCGTGGGCATCAATAGTCTGGGTTGGCTGCCAGCGCCCTTGATGGCGGTGCTGGCGACCACTTCCACCGCCTGCCTCATTACCGCCGTGGCGGCGCTCGGCATCCAGAGCCAGATCGGCGAAATGCTCAAGCTTGGCTGGCGCCCGATCACGGTGATCGTGCTGCAGACCCTGTTCATGGGGGCAATGGGCGCGATGCTGGTCGGCTATTGGCTCCCCGCCTGAGCACGAGGCTCAGCAATAAGAATAGCGCGCAGATCATTGACATTGGTGAGGGTGGGACCGGTCATCACCAGATCGCCCAGGGCGGCAAAAAAGCCGTAGGCATCATTGTTGGCGAGCCGATCCCGGGGGTTGACGCCCATCCGACGCGCGCGGGCGAGCGTATCCGGGGTGACCATCGCCCCGGCATTGTCCTCGCTGCCATCAATGCCGTCACTGTCGCCGGCCAGGGCATGGACCGTTTCGGCTCCCTCAAGGGCAATGGCAAGCCCGAGCAGGAACTCGAGATTGCGGCCGCCCCGCCCTTCACCCCGCACGGTCACCGAGGTCTCGCCGCCGGACAGCAGCACACAGGGCGGCGCGGCGGGTTGATGATGACGGGCGACCTGTCGGGCAATGCCGGCCATGACGCGACCCACCTCACGCGCCTCGCCTTCGATGGCATCGCCCAGAATGATGGGCCTGATGCCCTGCGAGCGAGCGTATTCCGCCATGGCCTCCAGTGATGTCTGCGAGCGGGCCACAATGATGTTCTCCACAGCATCGAGCCGCGGATCACCGGGTTTGGGCGTTTCCTGCCCGGATGACTCAAGGTGATGGCGCACGGCCGTGGGTGGATCGATGCCAAATCGATCCAGAATCGCTCGTGCATCGCCGAAAGTGGTCGGATCTGCGACCGTCGGACCCGAGGCAATCGTCGCCGGATCATCGCCGGCGACATCCGAGATCATCAGGGTGGTCACGCGGGCGGGCCAGGCCGCGACGGCGAGTTGCCCGCCTTTGACGGCCGACAGATGCTTCCTGACGCAGTTGATATCGGCGATGTCAGCACCCGACCTGAGGAGCGCTGACGATACTGCCTGCTGATCCGCCATTGTCAGACCGTCGGCCGGCAAGGTGAGCAGCGCAGAGCCGCCGCCGGAGAGCAGACACAGCAGCTGATCCCCCTCCCCCAATTCATGGGCGATGTCGACCATCCGTTGAGCGGCCTCACGGCCGGCTGCATCCGGTAGCGGATGGGATGCCTCGATGCACTCGATGCTCTCGAGCATCGCCCCATGGCCATAACGGGTGACAACCAGTCCTTGCGGCGCCGGCACGTCCGGTGGCCACGCCTTCTCCAGCGCCTGCGCCATTGCCGCGGCGGCCTTCCCCGCACCGATGACCCGGGTCCGCCCGTCTTTACTGATCGGCGGAAAATGCGGCGCAACCACGCGGGCTGGATGCGCGGCAGCCACACCCGCATCAAATAGACGACGGAGCGCATCCATCGGATGGCTGATCTCAGGCCCATTGATCATCCGGGTCTACGCTCTCATGCTTGGCTCGAGTGAATCCTACAAGGTCACCGGTCTCAGGAGTAAACCGCAATGAAGCAATGGATCATCATTTTCATGATGTTATTGGGTAGCTGGAGCGGCAGCGCGCTTGCACAGTCCAGTTACGGGTCGGGCGTCATGCATGGCCCTGGACCGGGAATGATGACGGGAATGATGATCATCCCCATCGTCATCAGTCTTCTGATCATCGTCGTTCTGGTGCTTTTGATCCTCGCGCTTATCAAATACCTGCGTCAGTAATCGGATCGCCGCCGGGGCCGATGCGCATGATGCTACTGCCCCCTGGCACGCAACGCGCCCCGACCGCCATCGACCGGGAACACCTGACCGGTGATCCAGCTGGCGTCGGTGCCCAGCAGGAATGCCGCCATCGCGGCGGAGTCGTCGGCGACGCCGACGCGTTTGAGCGGATGACTGGCCGCGAGCGCCTCGGCCATCTTCTCGTTGGACAGCAGCGAATCGGCGATTTCAGTCTGGCTGATGCTGGGCGCAATGCAGTTCACCCGGACCGAGGGCGCCAGATCGGCCGCCAGCGACCGGGCCAGGGCCTCGACGCCGCCTTTAGCCGCGGCAATCACGGCATGGTTGCCAAAGCCCTGTCCGGCCGCCACCGTCGAGAACATCACGACGCTGCCCCGCGCCTTCTGCAGTGCCGGTGCGGCGGCCTGCACCGCGATTGCCGCTCCCACGGTGTTCAGCCGGTAGCAGTCAAGCAGGTCTTTCTCGGTCAGGTTCTTGAGGGGCTTGAGGACGATATTGCCGACACAGTAAGCCAGTCCGGCAAGCCCTTCATCGGACTGCGCGCTTTGGACCGCCGCCTTGATCGAATCGGTATCCAGCACATCGCAGGCGACCACGTCGGCCCCGAGGGCCTGCGCCAGCGGCAGGATGGTCTGCGGATCACGCGCCGAGAGCACGAGCGGCTGACCCGCGGCGGCCAGGCGGCGGGCGAGTGCTTCGCCGATCCCGCCGCGGGCACCCATTATAAGCGTCGGTGCGGTCATTGATTACGTCCTATTCAACTTCGCTGATCAGTGAGCCATAGCCCGCCGCTTCCATCTCCTCCAGCGGGATGAACTCAAGCGCGGCGGAGTTCATGCAGTAGCGCAGACCCGTTGGTTCCGGGCCGTCGGTAAAGACATGGCCCAGATGCGAATCGGCATGCTGACTGCGGATCTCAGTCCTTGTCATGAACAGGCTGTTGTCCTCGCGTTCAACCACCGCGTCCTCGCGGATGGGTTGCGTAAAGCTCGGCCAGCCGGTGTCAGAGCGGTACTTGTCACGCGACGAGAAAAGCGGCTCGCCCGAGACCACATCCACATAGATGCCGGGGCGCTTCTCGTCGTAATACGGATTGTCATAGGCGGGCTCAGTGCCGTCTTCCTGGGTCACGTAATACTGCTCATCGGTCAGACGCGACTGCAGGAGCGCTTCAGGGGGCTTTTCGAAGGTCGCCGGATCGAACGCTTCCACCGATGGAGAACCTGACTGGCGCTGCGGCTCATACTCGGAGAAATCCACTGACTGATCATCGCCCCAGATCTCTTCGATGAACTGATAACGCCCGGAATTGAATGTATAGAGCCGGTAGCGCACCGGCTTTTCCTTGTAGTAGTCCTGATGACGGGCCTCGGCCTCGTAGAACGCGTCAAACGGGACTACTTCGATTCTGACCGGCTCGTCATAGCGGCCGGAGGCCTCGAGCGCCTCAATTGACGCCTCGGCGGCGCGTTTCTGGGCCTCATCATGGTAAAAGATCGCCGGGCGATACTGCTTGCCACGATCAACGTACTGGCCATTGATGTCGGTCGGGTCCGCCGTCCGCCACAGGCCTTCGAGCAGACCTTCGTAGGTGATTCTGGTGGGGTCGTAGTAAACCTGCACCGCCTCGGTGTGATCCGTACGGCCGCCGGAGACTTCCTCGTAGGTGGGATCCTGCACCTCGCCGCCGCTGTAGCCGGAAACGGCCTCGACCACGCCGGGCACGTTCTTCTCGTAGTACGCCTCAACGCACCAGAAGCACCCGCCCGCGAATGTCGCGACGGCCAGATCCGGATCATCCGGGGCAAAGCCCGAGTCACTGGTCTGGGCACTGGCCACTGCCGCCAGCCCCAGACCGATAGAAGTAGCAATGCTCAGTGAAAAGGCTTTCATGGCTTCCCTTGTCGTCCCGCCGGTGAAGGCAATGGCTGAGTATCCCATACGACATCGCGGAAGCCGATGAATTCACGCCGCGGCCCGCCGGATGGGCGTCAGCGCAGCAGCCGGCAGACGTCGGCGCCCTCGCGCTGGCAGGCATCACACAGCGGCGCAGTCTCAAATACCGCGGCAATGGCATCTCCGGCCCGACTGAACAGGTTCTGCTCGCCAATCCGGCTGCTCAGCACCGGATGGCGTAACAACCGGAGGGCGTCGTCCTTGAACCCGCAAAGCCATAGCCCACCCCCGCGATCGCGCATGCGCTCGGTTTCCTGGGCCAGCATTTCGGCGGCGGCCAGATCGACCCGCTCGATCGCGCTGCCTTCAATGATGACATGAGAATAGCCGCGGTCGCAGGCCGCCCACAGGCCCTCGCGCACGTGGTCCAGCGATCCGAAGAACAGCGGACCATCAACCCGCAGGATCAGCACTTGCGGGCACTCCGCCAGTCCGCGTTTGTGGGCGTTCCGCAGCGGTCGCCCGGGCCGATCGGTCATGGGCACGACGCTGACCAGGCGGGGTCGGGCGCTGTGCTTGAGAAACAGGAGCAGAGACAGGAAAACGCCCACGTAAATGGCAAACTCGAGTCCCAGGAACAATGTGGCGAGCACCGTCACCGCAAGAATCGTGGTCTCCTCGCGGCTCGCCCGGACGATGTCGCGCAGGCGATGCCAGTCGATCAGGTTCCACGCAATCACGAACACCACCGCGGCCATCGCCGGCATGGGCAGATACCCGGTGACATCCGGGAACCAGACAATCACCGCCAGCACGAACCCGGCTGCAAAAATACCGGCAATCGGTGTTCTCGCGCCGGCGTCGTAGTTGGCGCCGGTACGAGTGAACGACCCCGAAGCCGCATAGCACGAGAACAGACTGCCGAGGAGATTGGAGAGGCCCTGGCCGATGAACTCCTGACTCCCGTCGATGCGCTGGTGCGACCGCATACCCACGGCCTTGGCAATCGCCACCGCCTCGATCAGTGCAATCATGGCGACGGCCAACGCGCCGGATGCCAGCTCAGGCATGCGCTCGAAGGCGATGAGATCGAACGACGGGGGTGGCAGCGCCCCGGGGGTCGCACCAACCATCTGCACGCCCGCGGCGGCGCCGCCTGAGAGCGCACCGACCCCCGTACCCACCGCCATGGCGCTGAGCAGGACCGGCCAGCGCGGGCGATAGGCGCGAACCAGCAGCGCCGTGGCAAGCGTGACACCACCGATGATCACGGCCTGCGGCTCGGTCGCCGGCAGCGCGCCACTGATCGCCCGCAGGCGATCGACCAGTCCATAGCCAGCCTCCAGGCGGATGCCCAGAAAGTGATGGACCTGACTGACCGCAATCACCACGGCCGCTCCGGCGGTAAACCCCACCACCACCGTGTGCGGGATGAAGTTGACCAGCGTTCCCACCCGGGCGATCCCCAGCATCAGCTGGATCACACCGACCATGAAGGTCAACGTCAGCACGTATGAGAGAAACGCCGGATGCTCGGGCGGGACGATGCCACTGACCACGCTGAACACCACAATGGAGATCGCCGCAGTCGGCCCTGACACGAGGTGATGCGATGAGCCGAACAGCCCGGCAATGACCGGCGGGATGATCGCGGTATAAAGCCCGTACTGGGCTGGAAGGCCGGCGATGAGGGCATACGCCACCCCCTGGGGCAGGACAATGATCGCACCGGTCAGCCCGGCGCGCAGGTCGGCAAGCATCTGTCGGCGTCCGAGGCCGGGCCAGGCGCCGATGAAGGGCAGCAGTCGGATCAGGCGGTCAGGCATAGCGTCTCCCAGTCACGCAACGCCGCCCCATCGGGCACCACTCCAAGACCGGGGCCCGATGGCAGTTCCATGGCGCCGTTGGCAATACCCGGGAAGGGTGTCGCCAGCTGCTCGCGCAGCGGGTTGGGGTTGCAATCAACCTCAAGCCGGCCGTCTCCGCCCACGGCTGCCAGGGCATGCGCCGATGCGATCAGGCCAATGCCACCGCCCAGATAGTGCGGGCAGTAACGCCGTCCGGCCTCAAGCACCCGCCGGGCGATGGGCAAGCACGCACTGAACCCGCCCCACTTGGCCAGATCCGGTTGGATCACCGATAGCAATCCGGCTTCCGCCGCCGCGTCGAACCCCGCGACCGAGGCCAGATTTTCGCCACCGGCCAGCGGGATGGCGGAGCACGCGGCCAGCGCCCGCCAGTCAGCCACCGGCGTGTCCACCGGCATGGGCTCCTCAAGCCATTCAAGACCGCTGCCCCGCAGATCGGCCACCATCGCCCGGGCTTCCGGAAGTGACCAGGCCTGATTGGCATCGGCCATCAGATGTTCCTGATCGCCGCGCTCGGCGAGCAGCGCCGCGATCGTGCGTCGGTCCTGACCGGCCTCAAACCCGATCTTGACCTTGAAGGCATCAAAGCCCGACGCCCGGGCCCGCTGCAGGGTGGTGACCGCGCCGTGCGGATTGATGCCGCTGGCATAGACCGGTATCCGGGAGGCGACCGGTCCACCGGCGAGGACCTCGCCAAGCGGGCGGCCCTGACGGCGAGCGGCCAGATCCCAGAGCGCGATATCAACACCGGCCAGGACCTGATCAAGCGGCCCGAACTCACGCGTTTGCAGCGCGAGTACACGGGTCGCCTGCACCAGAAACCGCTGTGCGGCGGACGGATCATCGAAGGATCGGCCGACCAGCTGCGGCGCGACCACTTCGGCGGCCAGACGGGCCCGGTGCTCGGCCCCGCAGACCGGGTAGTTGCACCAGATTTCGCCCCAGCCGGAGGCCCCCTCGTGATCGGTCACCCCAACCAGTACACTAGGCCGATCGGTCATGGTCCCGAATGAGGTCCGCACGGGTTCTTCAATGGGCGCCCGCAGGACATGCAGGGCCACCTGCTCGATCCGCCCTGTGGTCAGCGCCTGCATGCCCATCAGATGCCGCCGGGCGACTGCAGGTACGCCGAATGCTCGGTGGTGTAGAAGTTGACCGCCGACGGACCCACCGAGTAAGCGCCCACGCCTGAGTGGCGAATGCCGCCAAACGGCATGTGATCATCAGGGATCGTGCCGTGATTGACGTGCAGCATGCCGTTCTGGCTTTCGTCGAGAAACCGCTGGATCAGCGCCGAATCGTTGGAGAAAAGCGACGAGGTCAGCCCGAAGTCGACATCATTGAGCAAGCGCATGGCCGTATCGAATTCCGTATAACGCATGACGCTGATGACCGGGCCGAAGACTTCTTCGCGGGCGATCTCCATGGACGGTTCCACGTCGCGCAGGACGGTCGCCGGGTAGAAAAAACCATCGGGGGCACTGTCAACCTGGATCGCCCTGCCACCGGCCACTACGTGGGCACCCGCCTCGACGGCGCGCTCGACAAAGCCGCTGACCCGTTGGAACTGATCCTGATTGATGAGCGGGCCCAGCGTCGTCGCCGGATCGATCCCCGCACCGACCACCTGGGCCTTCGCGCGCGCCCTGAGGCCATCGATCACCGCGTCATGCAGGGCGTCGGCGACGATCACACGACTGATGGCAGTGCAGCGCTGCCCGGCGCATTGGCAAGCCGCGCCAAAAACCTGGTCGAGGCAGCGCTCGAGATCGTCAGTGTCATTGATGACGACCGCGTTTTTGCCGCCCAGCTCGAGCGACAGTTCGGCAAGATTCTGCGCGGCTGCGGCATAGATCCTGCGGCCGGTTTCCACGGATCCGGTAAACGTCACGCCATCCACCGCGGCATCGCTGACCAGCGCCGCGCCTACCTCGCCGCCGCCATGGACGATCTGCAGCGCCCCGGCGGGCAGAAATTCCTCCGCCGCCTCGGCGATCAGACAGGCCGGTGCGGGCGTCAGCTCAGAGGGCTTGAGAATAATGGCATTGCCGTGGGCAAGCGCCGGCGCGATCTTGCGCATGGGCGTGAGGATCGGGAAGTTCCAGGGGGTGATGGCGGCGATGACGCCGCGCGGCCGACGCAGCACCATGTTGCGGCAATCGGGCTTCTGCGCGGGCATGACCGCGCTATGGCCGCGGATCGCCTCGCCGGCCATGAACCGCGCCTCGCGCAGCGACTTGCCGGTTTCACCACGGGATTCGGCAATGGGTTTTCCCTGCTCGAGCGTGACCGCACGGGCAATGTCCTCGGTGCGTGCCTCAACGGCATCCAGCAGTGCGACGACACGACGGCTCCGCTCGGCCGGCGGCAACGCCGCCCACTCGGCCTGCCCGCGGCGGGCGGCATCCATGGCGGTGCGCAGCCCGGCGGTAGAAGTCGGAGAATAGCGACCCACGCAGGTCCCGGGCGCACTTGGGTCAACCGTTTCAAACACCTCGCCGGTGCCGGGCTGCCACTCGCCGTTAATGAACGATCCAAAGGTATACATCAGCTGGACTCCTGTTGATTTCCAAGTATAGGGTTGAAAGCGCTAACATCGCGCTGGCAAAAAAAGGGCTGTCAGGGAAGCGCCGCGTCATGGACCAACACTCGCCCGTTCGCATGGAGGATGTCGCCCGGGTGGCCGGCGTATCGGCCATCACCGTCTCGCGGGTCATTCACCATCCCGACAAAGTCGCCGACACCACCCGCGAGCGGGTCCTCGCGGCAATCGAGACCACGGGCTATGTGCCCAATCGGGTCGCCGGCAGCCTGGCATCCAACCAGACCCGTATCATCGGCGCCCTCGTACCCACCGTGACCAACTCGATCTTTGCCGACACCATCGACGGGTTGACCGACGAACTTGGCGCCCAGGGCTACCAGCTGTTGCTGGGCGCAACCGGTTATTCCCTCGGCGAAGAGACCCGGCTGATCAATGCCATCCTGGCTCAGCGCCCCGCCGGCATTGTCGTCACCGGCCTGCAGCACGAACCGGCCGCAGAAACCCTGCTCCGCGCGGCTCGGATCCCGGTGGTCGAGACCTGGAACGTCGACGGTCGGCCGATTGACATGGCTGTCGGGTTTTCCAACTTCAACGCCTGTCACGCGATGGTCGAGCGTCTCGTGGCGCGAGGGGCACGATGCATCGGTTATGTCGGTGCCCCGACGCTCGCCAACGACCGTGCCGCCCAGCGCGTTGCCGGTTACCGGGCGGCGGTGACGGCACTGGGACTGGAAGCCTCGGACTCGCTGATCTACGAAGGTAAGTTCTCGTTTGCCGCCGGGGCGGGTCGGCTTCGCGACCTGCTGGCCAGCCGGCCGGATGTCGATGCGGTGTTCTTCGGCAACGATATCCTCGCCCTGGGCGCGCTTTTCGAGTGTCAGCGTCAGGGCATCCGCGTGCCGGCGGATCTGGCGATCGCGGGCTTTGACGATGTGGAGCTGGCCGCCAGTGTCGCCCCGGCGCTGACCACCGTGCGCATTCACCGCTATGAAATCGGCCGCCAGGCCGCACACAAGATCCTCGAGAGGTTGCAGGGCGATACGACGCCACCCGCCCTGAGCGATCTGGGGTTCGAGATCATCGAGCGCGAGACCACGCCCGATGGAGGCGCTGACTGACCGGCCCCACGCGTCGTTACCGTGATGAGGGAAGCTTCTAGCGCTCATCACCCATCGCCGTTTCGCGCAGCGCTGCATACACCGCCGTCCAGTCCTCGGCTCCGCGCCCGTGCCGGCGCGCCAGTCCGTAGGTCTGATGGGCGACTGCACCGAGCCACGCGGGTGCGTCCAGCTCACCGGCCATGGCCAGTGCCAGGCCCATGTCCTTGTGCGCCAGATCAACCATGAAACCGGGCGTCAGATCGCCCTTGAGGACTTTGGCGGGATAGGTCGTTCCCATGTGCCCCTGACCGGCAACCGTGCCAAGCATTACGCTGCGCGCCTGTTCCGGATCGAGACCCGCACTTTCCGCCATGACCAGAGCTTCGGCGGTCAGCGCATTGAGGGCGATGGACATGTAGTTGTTGACTAGCTTCATCTTCTGGCCGGCCCCTGTCGGACCGCAGTGGACAATGGTGTCGCCAAGAGGCTCGAGGAACGCCCTGGCCCGGTCGACGTCGCCTGCCTCGCCACCGACCATGATCAACAGTTTGCCGTCGATGGCATGCTGCGACGACCTTCCAACCGGAGCGTCAACAACGCAGACACCAGCGGCCCGGAGCCGGTGTGCGAACCGCTCGCAATGACTCGGCAGAATGGTGCTCATGTCGATGTAGAGAGTACCCTCCCGCATCGCGGTCGCCGCACCCTGGTCACCGAAAAGTGCCGACTCCACATGCTCACCCCGGGGCAGCATGGTGATCACACAGTCGGCCTCCGAGGCCGCAGCGGCCGCATTGGCAGCCACTTCGGCGCCGTCCTTTTCAAGACCCGCAACCAGTCGCGAGTCTAGATCGAATACGCGGACCCGATGGCCGGCCCGCAGAAGATTGCGGGCCATGGGCCCACCCATGGTTCCGACACCAATAAAACTGACGCTCGCGCCCATTTTTTTCTCCTTGAAAAACCGCGAAATTGAACCCGCCACCCCTGCCGATGAGAGGTGGCGGGGCGTGCTCAACCCGCGATGTTGATGTAGTGCTGCGGATGGAAGTACTCGCTGGCGCGGCGGGGATTGCTGATGCCTCCCTGCTCGACGAAGAAGTCGGTCACCTGGTCAAGCCATTCAGTGACGGTGCCGTCTTCATACCGCGTGAGCCACTGGTCGCGTGAGAACACCCGCTGGGCCTGATACTGGGCCTGCAACTGGTCGAGGCTGACATTCGGGTAGTAGTTGGCCTGGAGAATACTGAGTGCCTCTTCGGGGTTATTGACCAGCATCTCGTTGGCCGGCAGCCAGCCGCGGATGATCTTGTCGATGACCTCGGGATTCTCCTGATAGAAGTCACCGCGTGCGGCCCAGCCACCCACGATGGCGGCTTCGGGGTAGTACGCCGAGGCGTCCACCAGCATTTTTGCCGACGGCCGCTGCTCGGCCACCTGCACGTTAAAGGGCACCCAGAGCGCCACCGCCGGCACGGCGCCGGAGATGAACGAGGTGACCGCGTCGCTCATGCGCTGATTGACCAGCTCAACGTCCCGGTCGGGATCGAGTCCCGCCTCAACCAGGGCACGATGCAGGAACACATGCGCGGTGGTACCCGTGGTGGTGGAGATCTGCTTGCCCTTGAGGTCAGCGATCTCATTGATGCCCGACTCGGGATCGGCCCACAGCTGGGCGGTCCCCTCCTCGACGTTGTTGATCAGAAATGCCTCGCCCTGACCGCGCGCTGGGAAGTTTGAGATCACTGCACCGGTCGCGAGCACATCAAGGCTCCCACCGACCAGCGCCTGGAACAGTTCGAGCCCCGTGGTGAACTGGATGTACTCCATGTTCAGGCCCTGTTCGGCCCACGTTCCCATGTGGTCGGCGAGCCAGATATGGCCGTCCACCGCCAGGGTATGCAGGTAGCCAACCCGTACCGTCTGCCCGCTCTGGGCAAACAGGCTGGGTACGCCGCCCATGGCATACAGACCGGCACCCGCGCCGATCCCCTTCATGAAGTTTCTGCGACTGCTGGAATAGCTCATTTCTCTCTCCTCTTGCGGTAATGAGGCGTTTTCTACGCCTGTCCTGTTGTTTGTTTCTGCCGCGCCTGACTTTCCTGCGCGGCGTACTCCTGCATCACCAGTTCGCGGACCTCGCTTCGCAGATCAGCAAAGGCGGCGGAGTCGCGCAGCTCGGCCGTGCGTGGAAACCCGAACGGCACCTCGATGATGCGGCGGATGCGCGACGGGCGTGCGCTGATGACAAGGATCCGGGAGGACAGATACAGCGCCTCCTCCACCGAATGGGTGATGAGCATCACGGTCTTGCGGACCTCGCCCATCACATTCAGCAGCAGGTCCTGCATTGCGGTCCGGGTCTGGGCATCGAGCGCGCCGAACGGCTCATCCATCAAAAGGAACTCTGGGTTGACCGCATAGGAACGCGCCAGGGCAAGTCGCTGACGCATCCCCCCGGAAAGTGTCTTCGGATAGGCCCGGCGGAATTCGCTGAGCCCCATGAGCTCAATGAAATGGTCGACGATCTCCCTGCGCCGGGCATCGGTGACGCGATTGGCGCGAAGGCGCAGACCGAAGGCAATGTTGTCCTCGACACTCAGCCATGGAAAAACGCCATAGTCCTGGAACATCATGCCGCGTTCCGAACCGGGCCCCTGAATGGGCTGACCGTCCAGCAGAACCGAGCCGGTGGTTGGCTGCATGAACCCCGCTACCATGTTGAGCATGGTGGTTTTCCCGCAGCCTGATGGTCCGACCAGCGAGACGAACTCGCCATCCCCGACACCAAAGGAGACATCCTCGGCAACCTGGATCGAGCCATTGTCGGTGTCGAATACCTTGCCGACGTTCTCGAAACGGATTCTTTCGTTGTACTGACTCATTCCGGCCCCCTCAGTCATTGCGTTCCTGCCAGACAAGCGCACGGCGGGTGAGTCGCCGCAGGGCGACGTCCATGGCCAGCGCGATAAACCCGATGCAGATGATCCCCATGTAGATGGTGTCGAGCTGGAAATACGCGGACGCATCCTGGATCACCGCACCAAGTCCCTGCTGAGCGGCGACCAGCTCGGCGGCCACCAGGGTTGCCCACGCCACACCCAGCGCCACGCGGAGTGCTGTCAGGGCATGCGGCACGGCCAGGGGAATAATCACCTTGCGGAATATTTCGAAATCACTCGCCCCGAGGGTCTGGGCGACCCGGATATACAGCGGTGAAATCTGACTGATCCCCTCGTACATCACGATGACGCTGGCAAAGAACGCCGCGTAGAACAGGATGATCACTTTGGCGGATTCACCGATCCCGAAGTAAACGATGACCAGAGGGATCAGCGCGATCGGTGGGAGGGCACGGAAAAAATTGATCAACGGGTCCATGAACGACCGCAGGCCCTTGTACCAGCCCAGCAGGAAACCGACAGGCACGGCACAGGCGGTGCCAAGCATCACTCCAAGAAAAACGCGCTGGGTCGACATGTACATGTCCAGTGCCAGATCGCCCCCGATCAGCATGTCCCAGAGCCGCGTGGCGACCTGCACCGGCGTCGGAATCAGTGAGGCCTCGAAAAAGCCGGAGTAGCGAACGCCATACCAGAGCGCGAGAATCAGCGCCCAGGGCCCCAGAAAATGGGCGATGCGACGTGCAGTCGCTCCAAGGCGGCCGAATGGCCGTCGGGACGGGCGGGGCGTGGACGATTCAGCGCCCATAGTGATCTCCTCCATTTGTCTTTCATGCTTTTTGCATTTTTTTATCAGGTCGCAATGTTAGCGCTAACAACCGTCCGATCCGGACCGGCGCATTACGCATTGTCCACGATCACGGTGCGTTGCCGTGATGCTGCGACCTCAGGCTCTCGGACCTGATGTTAGCGCAAACATGGCAGCAGTGATCACACCCTGTCAATACGCCAATCCCGGTAATGCGCGATGAACCCACATTGGTTATACTCGGAGGCGTAAAGCAATGGAGGCCATTCGATGTTCAGTTCCCGATCGCTCTCTCATCTGGCTGTTGCCCTTGGGGTCGTCGCGCTCAGCCCCGTCGCCATGGCCACCGACTCCATCATCAAGGTCGCCAAGACACCAACCTGCGGCTGCTGCTCGGCCTGGATCGAGCATCTTGAAGCCAACGGGTTCGAGGTAACCGTCCACGACGTCAGCCATCGCCAGTTAAACGCCATCAAGGTCGACCTGGACATCACTCCGGCGCAAGCCTCATGCCATACCGCCATGGTTGATGGCTATTTCATCGAGGGCCATGTCCACGCCCGTGAGATCCGTTCTCTGCTGGCGAGTCAGCCAGAGGCGAACGGACTGACCGTCCCGGGCATGCCAGTGGGATCGCCGGGAATGGAAATGGGCGAGCACCAGGACGAGTATTCAACACTGCTCGTTGAAGATGACGGCAGTACCCGAACCTATCGACAACATGCGACACCCCCCGAGCGCTCCGAGTGATGGAACGATTCCGGGACGAGGGCGTCCAGATGGAGACTTATTCACCATACCATCAGGGGGCTCAGTATGACGCCAGCGAAAGCCTACGGCGCTCAATCGGATCAATCCGGACTCGCACCGCTCAATATCGAACGTCGTGAGCTTCGGCCCGACGACGTCGCCATTCAGATCGACTACTGTGGCGTTTGCCACACCGACATTCATTTCGTTCAGAACGACTGGGGAATGACGCAGTATCCGCTGGTCCCGGGCCACGAGATCGTCGGTCGGGTCTCCGCTGTCGGTGACCAGGTCACCGGGTTCCGTCCCGGCGATGTCGTGGGTGTCGGCTGCATGGTGGATGCCTGCCGCGAGTGTGAGCCCTGCCAGCATGGCCTGGAGCAGTACTGCCTCGAAGGACCGACGCTGACCTACAACGGCCAGGATCGGCGTGACGGGTCCATTACCTTTGGCGGTTATTCAGAGTCGGTGGTGGTCAGCGACCGGTTCGTCGTGCGTGTGCCTGAGGCGCTGGATCCGGCGGCCGCGGCGCCGTTGCTCTGCGCGGGAATCACCACCTACTCGCCCCTGCGTCACTACGGCGTCCAGGCGGGTCACAAGGTCGGTGTGATTGGCATGGGCGGCCTTGGCCACATGGGCATCAAGTTTGCCCGCGCCATCGGCGCTGAGGTGACGGTCTTCACCCGCAGCGAGGCCAAGGTCAGCGAGGCACGGGCCCAGGGGGCCCATCACGTGGTCGTCTCCTCGGACGAGGAGCAGATGCAGGCCGCGGCGGGTTATTTCGATTACATGCTCGATACCGTGCCCGTCCAGCACGACCTCAACCCCTATCTCTCGGCGTTGAAGTATGACGGCACGCATATTCTGGTCGGGCTGATCGAGCCCATCGAGCCACCGGTCCACGGCGGCAGCCTGATCTTCGGCCGGCGGGTACTGGCGGGATCGCTGATCGGCGGGATGCCGGAGACTCAGGAAGTCCTCGACTTCTGCGCGGATCACGACATTGCCTGCGATGTTGAGATGCTTGACATCCGCAACATCAATGAAGCCTACGAGCGGGTGAAAAAGGGCGACGTCAAGTACCGCTTCGTCATCGACATGGAGACGCTGCGCAACACGGCGGATTGATAAAAAAGGCGCCGGGACGTCATCGCCCCGGCGCCTTTTAACTTCAGATCCTGAGCGGCTCAGGCGTTAGAACATGTCCTGCACGTTGGCGCGGGCATCGTCGCTGAGCCAGTCCATCCACACGTCGGTGTTGTTCTGCAGGAACTGCACGACCGCTTCATCGACAGTGGCATCGTTGTTCGCATGCCACGCCAGCAGGCCGTTCATGGTGTCGTTCTCGAACGTCATGTTCTGCATGAGTTCGAAAGCCTCCGGCTCGCTCTCGGCAAGATCGGTGGTCACCACGTTGAACACCGGTGCGGCCGGCCAGCCTGTCTTGCCGACTTCGTTGCACTCGGTGTCCTGGTTGCACTCGTAGGCCTCCTGGTTCACCGGGCCCATATCGACACTGACCATGTCGTACTGACCCAGCGGCGCGGTCGGTCCCCAGTAGTAGCCGAAGTACGGTTCTTCGTTTTCAGCCGCCGACACCAGTGCCGCCTGCAGGGTCTCGCCCGAGCCGTGGTTGAAGACCTCGATGCCATGGTCCTCGAGCTCAAAGGCTTGGACCAGCGAGTCATTCGCGATCCGGCAGCCCCAGCCATCCGGGCAGTTATGGAATCGGGCACCAACCAGCTCCGGGTTATTCAGAATACCCTCAATGGTGGCGAGCTCCGGGTGCTCCTCAACCAGAAAGCCCGGCACCAGCCAGTGCTCGGTAGCACCTTCGCTGAAGGCATCCGATGCCTTGACGACTTTGCCCTGCTCGGCCAGGTCGTAGTATGCCGGGGCGCCGTTCGGCCAGAACTCCGGCACGATGTCCGGCTCGTTGTTCTCGGCCAGCGATGTGATGGCCGTGGTGGTGGCCGATGGCACGACCGTCACATCACAGCCATAACCCTGGGTCAGCAGAAACTCGGTGACACCGGTGATGATGCCGCCCGAGGTCCAGTTCATCTCGGCCACCGAGATCTCGCCGCATTCGGCGTTCGCGGCCATGGGGGCCAGCGCGCCGGTCAGTGCCAAAGCGTATAGGGAACGCTTATTCATACATATGCTCCTTTTTCCTTGCGTTTGACCATTCCGTCTCCGGGGTTCAACTCATGGACTGGCGCCTGCGCAGCAGAAGGGACGGAGTACATGCGGTCTAGCGGGAGGAAATTCGCCCGATCAGGCGTCCAGCCTTGTTTAACCATAGACCAATTTTTTTGATCCGTACAACCCGCCGAACCGACAACTTTGCGAGCCAACGCCCGGCAAGGCATCCTGCCGGGGCAATCCAGCGACAGGGACGATTGAAGCAGCCAATGACCGACATCGATGGTCGCGGCGACACCATGCCCGATGAACAAAGCCTCGACGCGCTATTGAACGCGAGCGATAACGCCTGCGCCATCATTGATCGGCATTACCGGTATGTCTGGGCCAACACCGCCTATCAGCGGCTGCACCTGGGCGCGCCCAGTGATCTATCGGGGCGGTGCGTTCAGGATGTGCTCGGCGGGGCGTTCGAGCGCGTGGATCGCTGGCGACTGGATCGGTGCCTGGCGGGCGAGCCACAGTGCTATCGCACCGAGCGGCATAGCCCGGCACTCGGCTGGCGCACCCTGGAAGTCCGCCATCACCCGCTGAATGCCCCGGCGGCGGTGGTCTCTCAGGTGGGCGTGGTCATTGCGGATATCACCCAGAGTCGGCAGAACGACCACGAAATCCACAAACTCATGCAGGTGGCCCATCTCAACCCGGCCCCCATCGCGATCACCGACGCTCAAGGCGGCATCGAATATGTCAATCCGGCGTTTGAACACAACTCCGGCTATCGTCGCGATGAGCTCCTCGGCGACACCCTGACCTGCATCAAAAGCGGCAATACCCCCGACGCGGTCAATCGCGAGATCTGGGAAACCGTCGAAGCGGGCGGGATATGGACCGGCGAGCTCGAGAGCCGACGCAAGGATGGCGAGCCTTACCGGGAGTACACACTGATCGCGCCCCTCGAAAACGAGGATCGGGCAATCGCCAATTACATCGCCATCAAACAGGACACGACGGCCCTGCGAGCCACCGAGAAGCGCCTTGAGCGCGCAGCGCTGGAAGATCCATTGACAGGGCTGCCCACCCGCACCGGCTTCAGTGAAGCGCTGCAGGAGCAGCTTGATGGGCAGGGCTGGCCGGATAATGGCGTCATCGCCATGGTCGACATCATCAGCCTTCGAGACATCAACGATGCCTATGGCTACGAAGGCGGTGACCGGTTGTTGATCCAGTTCAGCCAGCGGCTGCGCTCGCTTGCCGGTGAGCACGGTCTCAGCGGACGCATCGGCGGTGATGAGTGCACGCTGTATCTGCCGCTGGCGCCGGATAGATCAACGGTGAGTCAGCTCGAGCAGCTCGTCGAGGCGCTCTCCCAACCTTTCGATCTGAATGGCGTCGCCATTCGGCTTGCCATTCGTCTTGGCTACAGTCATCTCGGCCAAACTCCCCGCCCTGCCGAGACCCTGCTCCAGGAAGCGGAGCGGGCACTGTTCCGCCATCGTGCCGAATCGACGCTGCCGTGGGTCGCCTACAGCGAGGCGCTGGAGGCCGAAACGCAGGCGCGGGTCGGCCTGACACAGGCCCTGCGACGCGCGCTTGAGAACGATGAGTTCGAAGTCCATTTCCAGCCCAAGGTCGACATGGCCACCGGGCGTGTCATCGCCGCCGAAGCACTGCTTCGCTGGAACCACCCGACCCGCGGGCTGGTCTCGCCCGGCGTGTTCATCCCCATCGCCGAGCAGAGTCAGCTCATCGGACCGATCGGTGAATGGACACTGCGACGCGCCTGCCAGCATCTGAAGGCCTGGAGCGACGCCGGACTGGATCTGGTGCGCGTCGCGGTCAACGTCTCTTTGATTCAGTTTCGCTCAGGCCACTTTCCCGACCAGGTCCGGCGCATCCTCGATGAGTCGGGAATTGAACCACAACAGCTTTCACTCGAGATCACGGAGAGCGTATTCGCCAGCGAATCCACCCTGCTTCTGGAGCAGTTACGCGCCCTGCGGGCAATGAATGTGCGCTTGTCACTGGATGACTTCGGCACCGGCTATTCATCCCTGCTCTATCTGCAGCACTACCCTTTCGACGAGATCAAGATTGACCAGGGGTTTGTCGCCGACCTGATGCAGAGGAATTTCAACCGCAACCTGATCGATGCCGTCAGGCGCCTTGCCCAGGCCCTTGATGCCGAAATCATCGCCGAAGGCATTGAGGCCGCTGACGTCCGCGATGAGCTATTGGCGATGGGCATTCAGTTTGGCCAGGGCTTTTATTACAGTATGCCGCTGGAGGCTGAGGACTTCCGCTGGTTGCTCGAGCGTCGCAGTCACCTCCCTCTGACACGCGGACGAACGGAGTAGATCGTGGAAAAACGCACCACGGGGATCATCGATCTCGATCGGGTGACCCAGGGCGGACTGCCCGCCGGGCAGACAACGCTGGTGCTGGGTGAGGCCGCTGCCGGCAAGACCGTGCTGGCCCTACAGGTCCTTGCCCGGGCCATTGAGCAAGGTGGCGCCGGGGTGTTCGTCTCGTTCGAGGAATCCCCCGCCCAGATCCGGCAGGATGCCGCTTCCTTCAATTGGGGCGAGAGCCTGATTGAGGCCGACTCGCTGGTAGTAATCGATGCCCGCCCGCGCCTGAGCGCGGAGACGGCCGGCGAGTTTGATCTCGAGGGGCTGCTGTCGATCGTGACGGCGACAAGTCGCCAGAAAGGCGCCGCCTGGATCGTGTTCGATGGCATCGACCAGCTGCTCCGCCACCAGGTCGGGCATAACGCCGCCATCAATCAGATCCGACGCGTCGACGAGGCCTGCGCCGAAAATGGCTGGACGCTGCTGCTGACCGGAAAAACCCAGCACGACGGGACCGAGCCGTTCCATCTCGAGGGAATCGAGTTTCTGCTCTCCGCGACGGTCATGCTCTCCGCCCGCATCGTCGACCAGCAGCTCAACCGCTCATTGCGCATCGCCAAATTCCGCGGGTCCGCCCATGTCACCGACGAGCTGCCGATGCTCATCGACGATGACGGGATTGCCTTGCCGTATCACTACGGCAATGAGAACGACAACATCGAAGCGAGTAACGAGCGGCTGAGCCTGGGCGTTGACCGGCTCGATGCACTGCTCGGTGGCGGCATCTACCGCGGCTCGAGCCTGCTCATCTCGGGACGGCCGGGGACCGCCAAAAGCACCCTCGCCGCCAGGTTCGCCGAGACCGCCGTCGCGCGCGGCCAGAAAACGCTCTATATCAGCTTTGATGAGCTCGAAGGCCCCTATGTCCGCAACCTCCGATCGGTGGGGATCAACCTGCGCGATCCGATTGAAGCCGGGCAGGTGCGCTTTCAGACCTTATCGGCGTATGCGGCGCGAGTGACCGAGCATTTCCTCGTGATCCGGCGCCTGCTGGATGACTTCGAACCGGATTGCCTGGTGATCGACCCCATCTCCGCGCTGCTCAAGGCGAGTGCCACGGAGGGCGCCGAAATGGCCACCGAACGGCTGATCGACATGGTCCGACGCCGCGGCATCACGACCCTTCTCACCTCGCTGACCGGGGTGCGCGATCCGGAAGGGGAAGCCACACAGGGGCAGATCTCGACACTCGCCGACAGCTGGATCGTGCTCGACTACAACGTCCGCGGCGGTGAGCGGAATCGGTCGCTGTCGATCGTCAAATCCCGCGGGTCAGGACATTCCAACCAACAGCGCGAGCTGCTGCTGAGCAGCGAGGGTATTGATCTCGCCGACGTCTACGAAGACGGCGGCGAGGTGCTGATGGGTACTGCCCGAGTCGAAAGGGCTCAGCAAGACGAGGCGCGCGCCCGGCGCGCGCAGCTGGAGTGGAAGCAGCGTCGCAACGACCTCGAGCGGCGCATCGCTCAGGCCGAAAAGGAGCGTGAGCGCCTTGCCCAGACACTTGAACTGGAAGCCGAAGAGTACAATGAGGTCACACGGCTTGATGAACAATGGCGCAACCGGATCCGCCATCGACGCGATCCGGCGACCCGGGATCCGGAACACAGGGATGGTTTCGATGACAACTGAGACAAGCACGCAGCATGCGTCGACGCCAGTGCTGATCCTGTTCGTGACCGGCGACGCGCCACGGAGCCGCCGGGCGCGGGCAAACCTCGCGAGCATGCTCGAGCGACTGGGTCGAAGTGATCTGTCGCCCCAGGAAATCGATCTTCTGGATCAACCGCAGGCGGGCCTCAGCTACGCCGTCTTTGCGACGCCTTCGCTGCTGAAGCGCGAACCTGGGCGCGATGGCGCGCTACTCTACGGTGATCTGTCGGATTCCGATCGGCTTGAGCGGTTTCTGGCCGATCTGCTGGTGCACGAAGCTGAACCGGGCTAGCGCGGCGACGCCGCGGCTCCAGCCGCCCGGGCGGCTGCGCTGATGGACCTGCTCATCGTGGTGGCAGCCGCCCTGTGCGGCGGCGTCATCAACGCCCTGGCGGGTGGCGGCAGCTTCCTTACCCTGCCCGCGCTGGTGTTCACCGGCGTCCCGCCGGTCATGGCCAATGCAACCGGTACCACGACGCTGCTGCCCGGATACCTGGCCAGTGTCTGGGGCTCCTGCGACCTGATCCGCGCGCCCCATGGCATGACACTACTCGCCGTGATTGCCCTGGGCGCTCTGGGCGGGAGCCTGGGGGCAAGCCTTCTGCTGCTGACCTCCAATGATGCCTTCAGTGCCATCGTGCCGTGGCTGCTTTTATTCGCCACCGGCCTTTTCGCGCTGGGCCCGCGCATCCATCGCGCCCTGTCGACTCGTTTCAGCCACCGCCACAGCCTGCCGGGGCGCCTCAGCGTGCTGGCCGTGAGCATTTATGGCGGTTACTTTGCCGGTGGCATGGGGATCGTGATGCTGGCTGCCTTCCGTCTGCTGGGGGTGGACGACCTGAACCTCGCCAACGCCCTTAAAAACCTGCTATCCGCAGTCCTGACGGTGATCGCGGTGACCGTCTATGCCATCGGTGGCGCCATCGCCTGGGGCGAGGTCCTGCCTATGGCCATCGCCGCGAGCATCGGCGGGATGGCCGGGGCAAAAATCGGACGCCGGCTGCCCCCGGCGGTCCTGCGGGCCGGGATTGTCGCCGTGGGCGCGCTTACCACCGTGGTGTTCTTTGTGGACTGATCACCGGCTCCCGACCACCGCACCCATCGATGCGGCGTCTTCGGGGATCTGGCGCTCCAGATAGCGGGCGCAGCAGACCCGCAGCAACGAAGCGAGGTTTCTTACCTCGCCCTGGCGGGCCAGCACCTCATCATGAATCTCGGTGATGAACTGCGGCACACTCAGGTGCTGCTCGGCACTGAGCTTTTCCAGGATCCACCAGAACTCGTTCTCAAGCCGAATACTGGTGACAAACCCACTGAGCCGAACCGAGCGGGTACTGGAGTCGTACCGCTCGTGTGGCGTCGACGCGTACACCTCACACATCACTCTCTCCTCGCTGGCTATCCAGTATTTTTTTAGTTTGTAGTAGCACGCTACTACCCCATGAGCAATCGCGCATCACACAATCGCCTCAAGCGCTTCACAGAAAGGCGCCAGTCACGGGGCAGATGCCCCGTGCGCCATGCTCATTCAGGAGGAGAAGCCAACCATGTTGGATCAGTCCATGAATCGTCGCCGCTTTCTCAAGGGGAGTGGCTCGACGCTGATGGGCACGCTGGCGATGACCAGCATGCCCATCGCCATCCTTGCCCCGTCCCGGTCCTGGGCCCTCGAGCTCCAGCAGCTCGACGCCCACCAGGGCGAGGTACTACTCACGCTCACCCGTCACATCTTTCCTCACCCAACGCTCGAGGATGCGGTCTACGCCCTTGTGGTCAAAGACCTGGACGCCGAAGCGGCCGCCAACCCCAGCACGGCCGACACCATGCGCTCGGGCATCGCGGCACTGGACAACCGCGCCGGTGGCGACTGGCTGGCCCTGGATGACGAGCAGCAGGGCATGCATGTCCGTGCCATTGCCGGGTCCGACCTGTTCCGCAAGGTCCAGTCCACCGCCGTCGTATCGCTCTACAACAACGAAATGGCGTTCCGCCACTTTGGCTATGGCGGCGAGCGCGGCGATGCCGGATACCTGTCACGTGGCTTCAATGACCTGACATGGCTGCCCGACCTGCCAGCCAGCGCGAGCGGCCCCGTCCCCGGGATGAACGGCTGAGGAGATTGAACGATGGAAAATTACGATAACCAGACCACCTTCGCCCACGATGACGACAACGTCGTGGTGATCATCGGATCGGGTGCCGGTGGCGGCACACTCGCCAACGAACTCGCCCAGAAAGGCATTGACGCCGTTGTCCTCGAGGCCGGGAAACTGCATACCCGCGGCGAATTCATTGCCGATGAGTGGGCCTCGTTCGGGCAGCTCGCCTGGCTCGATAACCGCACCACCAGCGGCACATGGCGCGTCGCCCGCGACTTTCCCAACCTGCCCTCCTGGATCGTCAAGGCGGTCGGCGGCAGTACCGTCCACTGGGCCGGCGCAAGCCTGCGCTTTCAGCCCCATGAGTTTCGTGCGGCCAGCGAGTATGGCGACATCCCGGGCGCCAACCTGCTGGACTGGCCCATCGACTACGACGATCTGGCCCCCTATTACGACCGGGCCGAGGACAAGATGGGCGTCACCCGCACCAACGGCATTCCGGGTCTGCCCGGCAACAACAATTTCAAGGTCATGCACGCCGGGGCCACCGCCATCGGCTACAAGAATTGTCATACCGGCAATATGGCCATCAACAGCGAGCCGCGGGATGGCCGGGCGAGCTGCGTTCAGCGCGGGTTCTGCTTCCAGGGCTGCACGACTGGCGCGAAGTGGTCGACCCTGTACACCGAAATCCCGCGGGCACTGGCGACGGGTCATGTCGAGCTGCGACCCGAATCCCAGGTGGCGGCCATTGAGCATGACGACCGCGGGCGTGTGAACGCCGTGGTGTACTTTGACGCCGAGGGCCGCGAACAGCGCCAACGCGCTCGGGCGGTCGCCGTGGCCGGCAATTCCATCGAGACCCCGCGCATGCTGCTCAACTCGGCATCCAGTCAGTTCCCCGACGGGCTCGCGAACTCCTCCGGTCAGGTGGGCCGCAACTACATGCGGCATATGACCGGCTCGGTCTATGCAAGCTTTGACGAACCGGTGCACATGTACCGCGGCACCACCATGGCTGGCATTGTCCAGGACGAGGCCCACCATGATCCGTCGCGGGGCTTTGCCGGGGGCTACGAGATCGAGACCGTCTCACTCGGTCTGCCCTTCATGGCGGCGTTCTTCGACCCGGGCGCCTGGGGCCGGGATTTCACCGAGGCCATGGATCAGTATGCCCATATGGCCGGGATGTGGCTGGTTGGTGAGGATATGCCGCAACAGCGCAATCGGGTCACCCTGAATACCGACGTTAAGGACGCCTACGGACTGCCGGTACCCAACGTGCATTACGATGACCATCCCAACGACGTCGCCATGCGCCAGCATGCCTTCCAGCAGGGGACCGCGATCTACGAAGCAGCGGGCGCCAATAAGGCGTATCGCACGCCGCCCTACCCGTCGACCCACAACCTGGGCACCTGCCGCATGAGCACCCATGCCCGTGACGGCGTCTGCAACGGGTATGGCCAGACCCACGATATCGATAACCTGTTCATCTCCGACGGCAGTCAGTTCACGACCAGTGCCGCCGAAAACCCGACGCTGACCATTGTCAGCCTGGCGATCCGGCAGGCCGATTACATTGCCCGGCAGATGGCGGATCGTGCGATCTAGCAACAAGGAGTGACCGCAATGCCCTTTACCAGCGAGCAGTACCCCGGCGTGGTCGAGTCACGCCCCGAAGCGACCCGGGGGTTCGCGCTCAATCACAGCATGATGCGCATCAAGGATCCCGAGCGCTCACTGGCGTTCTACACCGGCGTGCTCGGGATGCGCGTGCTCAGGCGGCTGGACTTCGAGGAACTCAACTTCTCGTTGTATTTCCTCGACTGCCCCACTGAGGGGCAGTCCACGCCGCCGTCCGATGTCGGCGAGCGGACCGTATGGACCTTTTCACAGCGCGGTCTGCTCGAGCTCACCCACAACTGGGGCAGCGAGGATGATCCCGACCTGCAGTTCCACGACGGCAACTCCGAGCCGCAGGGCTTTGGGCATATCTGCGTCTCGGTGCCCGATTTGGACGCCGCCGAACGGTGGTTCGATGACAACGGGGTCGAGTTCATCAAGCGACCCGATCAGGGCAAGCTGACGGATGTGGCCTTCATCCGTGACCCGGACGGGTACTGGATCGAGATCGTCGAACCGGCCCGCCTGAGCGATCTGGGGCGCTGACGCCAGGCCCCCTTTACGCCCCCGTGTTCTTTTGGAGCCGGGGGCTCACTCATCTGATCGGCACGGCGCTCCACAGGGTGCGCACGCACCACTGTCGAGCTGGGAATAGCTCGTGGTCACTCCAGCCTGCCCACTATTGCGGGCAAACGTCGCCGAATGGAAATGATCCGCGAGGATCACGATAAGCAGACCGACGAGGACAAGGATCACTCGTCCCCGCGTATAGTCCCGGTTTCCGCTCATCGTCCCTCCGGCTGGTCCAGACCGAACCATGGGCGCAGACGAATCCCCAGGATTGAGCCCGCAAAAGCACAGGCAAACCAGATCCAGCCATGAAGGCTGGCTGAGGCAATGCCACTGAACATCGCGCCGATGTTGCAGCCGAATCCCAGCCGGGCCCCATAACCCATGGACAGACCACCGACGACCGCCGCCAGCATTGAGCGGCCACTGAGCGGCTTCTGACTCGCCCGATTGAAGCGTCCCGCCAACCCGGCCGCCAGCATGGCCCCCAGGAGCAGCCCGAAGTTCATGACCGAGACCACATTAACGAGCAGGCTGTCCCGTAGCGCGAGGGCTGGGTAGTCCCATGTCCAGAATGACCACTGCGCCATGTCGACACCGGTAGCCTGAAGGATCTTCGCGCCCCAGAGACCGAAGGCAAAGGTCACCCCCCATGGATAGCCGGCGACCAGAAGCGTTGCGAGATTCAGCACTGCCAGGGCGATTGCGCCCCAAAGCAACGGCCAGCCACCCTTGAACAGAGTCGTGACGGCACCGGCATCCCGAGGCGCCATCAGGGCACGGTCTACCGACCCATGACGACGCCGCTCAAGCCAGAGCACTGCCGAGGCGAGTATTCCAATCACCGCGAGCTGCATCCCGATGGTCGCGAAAACCCCCAGCCGTTCCGTTAGATTGACGGGGTCAATACCCGGTCGCTCCAGCCACCAGGGAAGGTGCATGGTCCCGATCACCGATCCGACTACGAACATCAGCAGTGTGATCATCATGCGCAGATTGCCGGCTCCGACCGTAAATAACGTCCCTGAGCCGCAGCCGCCCCCGAGCTGCATTCCGAAGCCGAATAACAGCGATCCTACCACCAGCGAAACGCCGACCGGCGCGAGTGTTCCACTGATGCCGGTCAACCCAAGACCCTCCGCCCAGCCGAGCACTGGAACGAACAGCACCGTCGCGATGGCCAGTAAAAGCAGCTGGGCCCGCAATCCACCGCTACGCCGGCGGGTGACCATATTCCGCCAGCCGGCCGTGAACCCGAATGCGGCGTGATACAGGGCGATGCCCAGACCCGCCCCGATGAGCAGTAACCACACACGGTCAGCGGGCGCCTCCAGGGCGATCAGACCTGCCATCACGGCAAGCCCCGTGAGCGCCGTCGTGACGATGAACCGATCGATCGGCCGGGCGGTCGCGGGGGCCGCGGCGGCCACAGCGGCATTCCCCATCATCAGCCTCCGAAGAATTCGAGGATCCGCGCGAGACCGCGCTTGGCAACGTCGACCGGGCGGGATTCACTTGCGGTCCAGGCGACCATGGAGCCGTCGTAAAGGCCCACATCGTCGATGCCGCGGACTTCCGACAGGGCAAACCAGGTCGTCGTTGCCCAATGACCGGTGTTGCAGAACGACACGGGGCGGCGGCCTTCTGTGAGGGTGTCCGCATCGATAGCGCTGTTGACGCTTGCCGGGTCGAAGCGCCAGACCTCCTCCTCACGGATGAAATCTTTGTGGGGCAGATTGATGGCCCCGGGAATGGTGCCAGCAACGCGCGCACCGGGATGCTGACGATCGCCCTCGAAGAATTCCGCAGGGCGGGCATCGATCAGCTGCAGACCTCGATCATCAGCTTGTTCGACATCGGCCGTGGTGACGATCATGTCAGTCTGCAGGTCGGCGTTGAATTCTCCCGGAGCGACCGAAACAGTTCCATCGGCGGTCCCATGACCTGCTTCGAGCCATCCCTGGTAACCGCCATTGAGTATGGTCACCTGCTCATGACCAAGCGCCTTGAAGGTCCAGTAAACCCTTGCCGCACTGCCGAAGTCAGTCGCGCCGGTACCGGCCGGAACGATCACCACGGTGTCCGCGTTGTCGACTCCAAATCCTTCAATCAAGCCCTCGAGCTGTTCCACGGGCGGCAGCTGGCCGGTTACACCCTCCTGCTCCGCGCGCCAGGGATGTCGTGTATAACCCGCATCCACGGCGCCGGGGATATGCCCTTCGCTGAACGCCACACGGTTACCGTCATCGATGGGACTGCGCACATCGAGAATTGCGACATCATCCTGGTCGAGCCTGTCCGCGAGCCACGCAGGATCCACCAGCGATGGCACGCTGGCGAGCGCGGGCGCCGCGGTTATCAGAGCGCCAAGGGCGACACCCGGAACAGATAGACGAGTCAACATTGTCTGTACTCCTTCGATGGATTTCGAACCCGCGCCATTAGAGTATGTTGATCTGATATTTACAATTGCCTTTTAATATTTATTTGTTATACCGCGAGTCAGATAGGTTCTATGGCAACCCCCCGGCATTCCTCACTGATACGCTATCGGATTGTATTGGCATCTGGAGCATCCCATGAATAACGTCCAGCCTGTCTGCGTGATCAACGGGGTCGGACCGGGTAACGGCGCGGCATTCGCCCGCCGTTTCGCTGCGGCCGGCTACCGTGTCGCGCTGATCGCCCGGTCGGCGGATTTCTGTGACTCGCTGGCCGCGGAGATCGGCGACAGCGCGCACGCCTATCAATGCGATATCGGCGATCCCACCGGGGTCAGCGAGACCTTTGCGCGGATCCGCGAAGCACTCGGCCCGGTAGAGGTACTGCTGCACAACGCCGGTGCCGGCATCTGGGGTGACTTCGAGTCACTCGAACTCTCGGCGTTCGAGCAATCCTGGCGGGTCAATACACTCGGTCTGGTGGCGGCCGCGCGCGCTGTCGCACCGGACATGCGCCGTGCCGGTCACGGCAGCATCGTCGTCACCGGCGCCACCGCATCACGCCGGGGTGCGGCAAAGACCGCCGCGTTCGCGAGCGCAAAAGGGGCCCAGCGCAATCTCACTGAGTCACTGGCCAAGCAGCTTTGGCCCGACGGTATCCACGTCTCCACCATCATGATCGACGGTATCGTGGATCTGCCGCGCACCCGGGAACGCCTGCCCGACAAGCCCGATACGTTTTTCCTTGATCCGGATGATGTCGCGGAAACGGCATACTGGCTCGTCCAGCAACCGCGCTCGGCATGGTCATTCGAGGTGGAAGCCCGGCCCTTCGGCGAGTCCTGGTAGGCGATGGCAGCGTTCATGGACGCGATTCATGGATGTTATCGTATACCTATCAATGATTGGAGGAATCAGCCATGGATCTGCAGCGCCTCATCGATACGTTCAACTTCCTCGACAACTGGGAAGATCGTTATCGCCTGTTGATCGACATGGGTCGCGAGTTACCGGAACTGCCCGACGAGGCACGCACCGAAGGCAACCGCGTCGATGGCTGCACCAGTAATGTCTGGCTCGAGACGACGATAAGTGACGAGCACCCGCCGCGGATGTTCTTCACTGCCGATAGCGACGCCTTCATCGTCAAGGGACTGGTCGCCATCCTGCTCAAGGCCTACTCGGGGAAAACGCCTCAGGAAATCCTCAACACCGACATCGAGTCGCTCTTTGATGACCTGGGGCTCTCGCAGCAGCTGACCGCCAATCGCCGCGACGGCTTTGTTGCGATGGTCAAACAGGTTCGCAACCGCGCCCAGGCCGTCCAGGCTGACGAGACCGCGGGCGCGCCGGGTTAGGAGTCCGTCCGCCGGCTCAAGGCCGCAGGACAGCGCCGGCGAAGTGCTCGGTCGACATGTCGATCAGGGCCTCGGCCATTGCCCCGGCAACTGCCTCGGCCGAGCGGGATTGGCCAGCGGCAAGCGCCTGATCGAGGTAGTCAACATGCGGCAGACCGCAACGACGCGCTGCCTCAAGATGGGTGCGGATGCCCGGGGTATCCACCAGTCCCGGCTGAAACAGTGCGACGTCGGGCTCCGTCACCGCCGACCGGGCGAACTCCATCGTCAGCTGCTCGAATAAGCGCGCCAGCGCCTTTTTGCTGATGCCGTAACTGCCAGTGCCCGGCTGGGGGCGATCGGCTATCCCGGCACCCACCATGAGCACCCGTGACGGATACGCCGCCCGCAGCAGCGGCAGAAGCCCCTGGGTGAGGGCGAGCGGTGCCGTGACATTGACTGCCAGCGCCTGGGCCAGGTCGTCGGGATCAATGCCCTCAATGCCGGTCGCCGGTTCCCCCACCCCAGCGTTGTGCACCAGATAACGCAGCCGCGCCCCGGTCGGCTCAAGGCGCTCGCCGAGCTTTGTGATCAGACGCTGGCGATCATCCCTGATGGCGATGTCGCCGGGCAGGACAAACCCCGTCGCGCCCTCCGGCAGTGACGCGCATGTGCGCTCGAGTGCATCGCGGCGCCGACCGATCAATGCCACCGAGAGCCCCCGGTCGGCGAGTTCGACGGCGAGCGCCGCGCCAATACCCGAGCCTGCCCCCGTGATGACGGCCACGTCAGAAGCTACATTCATCCTCGTCCCTCGTGCGATACTTTCGCCATGCGTTTAATCCTCATCCGTCACGCCCAGACCGTCGCCAACGACGAAGGGCGCTGGCAGGGTCACAGCGACTATCCGCTGACCCCCGCCGGACAGGCCCAGGCCCAGGCGCTGGCCGATGCCCTGGCCCATGAGGAGGCCCGGCAACCCGGCGAGTGGATAGACCCGGTCCTCTACAGCTCATCGCTGGGGCGGGCTCTCGCCACCGCACGCCCGATCGGGCAGGCACTGTCTGTGCCCATCGCCTCCCGCGATGCCCTGCGTGAGTATGACGTGGGGGTTTTCTCAGGCTGCACGGCCACCGACCTGGATCGTGACTACCCGCAGATCATCGAGCGATTTCGACGGGACGGTCATTGGGACGATGTGCCCCAGGCGGAGCCGGTCGCGGCGCGGGCGCAACGCGCTGAGGCGGTCATCAATCAACTGCTGGCGGATCATGCCGACGGGCAGACCGTCATTGCTGTCACCCACGGTGGGTTCATGCAGTACCTGGTGGCCGCGCTGCTGGGTACTCGCCGCATCTGGGGGTTTCGGCCCGAGAACACCGCACGCTTTGAATTCACCCTGTCGGCGGCGGCACAACGGGAGGACTCCGGCTCGCTGGGCGGCCTCAGCACCTATCGCTGCCGCATCAACCGATTCAACGACTGCGTGCATCTCAACTCAGTCAGCCGGCGCTGAGCGGGCGCGCTGCTCCAGATCGGCAAGAATGGCGGCATCCAGATCGATGGTCTGGTCGTGCCCATGACGGGCCGCCAGCCGCCGTTCCCCGGGCAGCCGAACCCCCGGTTCCTCGGCCATTGTCGAGAGCATCGCCTCAACACGCCTCAAAAAGTCGTCCCCACCCGCAAAAAACCCGGGATCCAGCAGCACAAACAGCTGCCCCAGGCGCGGAGGCCCGCCCTCGGCATCGAAAAGCGACGAGGCCTCGTAGGCGAATGATGCCCCGGTAAGTCCGGCGGCCAGCAGCTCGACCATCAGCGCAAGGGCCGCGCCTTTGGCATCCCCCATCGGCCGGACACTGCCCGCCATCGCCGCGCCGGCATCGGTGGTGGGCTGACCCTCACGGTCCAGTGCCCAGTCCGGCGGAATCGCCTCGCCCTTGCGCTGAGCCATCATCACTTTGCCCCGGGCGACGCGGCTGACTGACAAATCGATCACCAGGGGGTCCGGGGTGGACCGGGGCGCGGCAAAGGCGATCGGGTCGGTGCCGAATAACGGGCGTTTTCCGCCCCAGGGCGCGATGGCCGCCGGTGCATTGCCAAAACCAAGGGCGACGACACCCTGCCGCGCCATCGCCTCGACATGGTGACCCGCGACGCCAAAGTGATGGGAGCGGTGAATACCCAGCGCGGCGATCCCCTGCCGCCGGGCGGCCGACACCGCCGCGGGAATACCCGCCTCGATGGCGGGATAGGCGAATCCCGTCGACGCATCCACTCCCACCACCGACCTCGACTGGCTGAGCACCGGAGTGGCCTGGCCATCAACCTTGCCGACGGCGGCCTGATCGGCGTAATACGCCACCCGCGATAGCCCGTGAGAGGGCAGATCATCAAGCTCGGCGGCAATCAACGCTTGGACCACCGAGCGTGCATTGTCAGCGTGGGTGCCGCTGCGCTCGAGCGCCGCACGGGCAAGGGATTCAAGCTGAGGGATCGAGCGTTCCATGATCAACTGCATCCTGTCCGTCGTCAGGCAGCCGCGCAAGCGCTATCCTTGATCTGACGCCGTATCCGCTACCCTTCGACCTTGGTAATCTATTGGTCGGTCATCACCGATTCGCTCTGCGGAGGCACTCATGGATACAACACACCGGCCGCCTGCCTACTGGCTTTTCCCTGCCGGACTGCTGATCTCGCTGGGGATCTCGCTACTTCCGGGTCAGTGGCCGCTTTATGCAGTGCTCGCGCTCAGCACCGCGGTGCTGGGTCTACCCCACGGCAGTCTCGACACGGCGGTGGCGAAACGCTATCTGCACCTGGATAACGCGCCGCGCATGCTCGGGTTTCTGGGCGGATACATGGCGCTGAGCGCGGCGGTGATCGCGATCTGGCTGCAGGTGCCCAACATCGCGCTCGCCGTCTTTCTGCTCTACTCCGCCGTGCATTTCGGTGACGATGTCGCGCATCGCCTCGGGCGCATCGGCGGAACCGGCTACGGGCTGTGGATCCTCGGTCTGCCGGTCACTTTCCACCCCGCAGTCGTCGAGCCGCTGTTCGCCATGCTCGGCGCTGATCAGACCGGACTGATCATCGCAGTCGCGCCCTGGGCGCTGGCACTCGGTGGCGGGATCCTGCTGGCCGCACTGATCCTCCATCCGGAACGGGCAATGAGTGACTGGCGCGACCCGCTGCTGCTCGCCGTGGGCGCGGCGGTGCTGCATCCGCTGGCCTACTTCATCGCCTACTGGTGCTTTCTGCACAGCCCGCGGCATCTGACCATCGCGGCGCGCGATCTCAACCTCGACAGCTGGGGAGCGCGGCTGCGGGCGGTGGCGCCGACAACGCTCGCCACCTACGCACTGGCGGCAGCGGCCGTGCCCTTTCTCATGGACATGCCGAGCGATGCGATTCTCATGCAGGTCATCTTTATCGGTCTGGCCGCCCTGACGGTGCCGCACATGATCCTGGAACTGATCGCCAGCCCCAATCGCGTGGAATAGGCGGTGCTCGACGCCGCCCTTCAACCCCTGCAGCGCCGGGCCCTGACGCCCATCGCCCGATTCATGGTGGCACGCGGGATCGGTGCGGACACGGCCACTCTGACCGGCTTCGCGATGGGCATCATCGCGCTGCTTTTCATCGCCAATGGGGCCTATCTGGCAGGGCTGTCATTCATCCTGCTCAACCGGCTCCTTGACGGACTGGACGGGGCCATCGCCCGGCTGACCCGGCCCACCGACCGGGGTGCGTTTCTGGACATCGCCCTTGATTTCTTTTTCTACGCCACCGTCCCGCTCAGCTTTGCGGTGGCCGACCCGGCCGCCAATGCCCTGCCCGCCGCCGTGGTCATCACCGCATTCGTCGGGACCGGGTCATCGTTTCTTGCCTTCGCGGTGATCGCGGCCCAGCGTGGCCTGCCCGCCTCGGCGTTCACCGGCAAGGGGATCCACTATCTGAGCGGACTCACCGAAGGCACCGAGACCATCGCATTCTTTGTCGCAATCTGCTTATTCCCCGGCTACTTCGGCGAAATCGCCGTCGGGTTCGCACTGGCCTGTCTGATCACCACGTTCACCCGATGGGTCCAGGGTATCCAGACTTTCCGCGAGCAGGAGTCAGCCTCATGAACAACCACCTTCGCCGAGTCCGTGCGGGCTCACGGATACTGCTCCTGGCCATCGCTCTGGTGACGCCGGCCACTGCCCAGACCGGTGAGGATACCGGCTCGGACTGGGCAAAGACGCTGCGGGAAGCCGAGGGTCAGACGGTGTACTGGAATGCCTGGGCCGGCGATCAGCGCACCAATGCCTTCATCCAGTGGGTCGGCGAGCAGACCGAGGCGCGGTTCGATGTGGCGGTCCGCCATGTCAAGCTCTCCGACACCGCTGAGGCGGTAACGCGGGTCGTGACCGAAAAGGCGGCCGGCCGCGACGAGCAGGGATCAGTGGATCTACTCTGGATCAACGGCCCCAACTTTCTGGCGATGAAGGAACAGGACCTGCTGCACGGGCCGTTCGTGCGGGATCTGCCCAATAGCCGCTATCTCGACCTCAGTCGCGGGTCAGCCAATACCACCGACTTCACGGTCCCGACCGAGGGACTCGAGAGCCCGTGGCGACTGGCACGCTTTGTCTTCAATTACGACGCCGCCCGGGTCGAGAATCCACCGCGGACCATGCCGGCCCTGCTGGAGTGGGCGCAGGCCAACCCGGGCCGCTTTACGCACCCGCATCCGGATAACTTCATGGGCGCGACATTCCTCAAACAGGCGCTGATCGAGCTGACGCCCGACCCGGCGGTCCTTCAGGCGCCGGTTGAGGAGGCCGACTTCGCCACAGCAACCGCCCCACTGTGGGGCTGGTATGACGCCATACAGCCGCACTTATGGCGCGGCGGCGAGACCTATCCGGCCAACGAATCCGAGCAGCAGCGGCTGCTCAACGACGGGGCCGTTGATATCGGGCTGTCATTTGACCCGGCCTCCACGGCCGCCGCCATCAAGCAGGGATTGCTGCCGCCGACAGCGCGGGTACTGATTCCGGAGGCGGGCAGCATCGGCAATGTCAGTTTCGTGGCGATCCCCTACAACGCCCGGCATACCGCCGGCGCCAGAGTTGTCGCCAACTTCCTCCTCTCACCACGGGCCCAGGCGCACATGCAGAACATCGAAGTGCTGGGTGCGTTTTCGGTGCTCGACTTCGATCGGCTGAGCGCCGAGCAGCGCGCCCGCTTTGAAGCCCTGCCCGACGCGCCCGCACTGCCCAGCCGCGAGGCGTTGGGCAGGACGCTGCCTGAACCGCATCCCAGCTGGATGACACGGCTCATCGAGACCTGGGCGCAGCGCTACACCCGCTAACGCTCGGTGGCGGCTGTCCTGCGCACCGGGCTGCGGATCCTGATCATTGCGGTACTCATCGGTCCGGTGCTGCTCGGGTTGGCGCAGACCCTCGGCGCGGCGTTCGGCTGGTTGCCCGCGCTTGGCGAGCGCAGTATCGGACTCGCCCCCTGGCGGACGCTGCTTGACCAGCCGGGACTCGCAACCTCGATCCAGCTCACCCTGTGGACCGGGCTGAGCGCCACCGGCTTCGGCTTTGCCCTCGCCTTTGCGCTGGTCGCCAGCGTTCACGGCCGATCCATTGGCCGCTCCCTCATGCCCTGGCTGGCCCCCTTTCTCGCCGCGCCCCACGCCGCCATCGCCATCGGCCTTGCGTTCATCCTTGCGCCCTCCGGTTGGTTACTGCGGCTCGTGGCGGGGCCCCTCGATCTGACCCGGCCCCCCGACTGGGCGCTGGTGGGCGATCCCATGGGCATCGGCCTGATCCTGGGCTTACTGGTCAAAGAGGTGCCGTTTCTGGCGTTGATCATGAGTGCCTCCGTCAGCCACCTGCCGGTCCAGCGCTGGCTGATCCAGGCAGGATCACTGGGATACTCCCGATCCGCCGCCTGGATCCGCGTGGTTCTACCCCTGATGTGGCCCCAGATCCGGCTGCCGACGCTGATCGTGCTCAGCTATGCGCTCTCGAACGTCGACATGGCGCTGATTCTGGGGCCCGCCAACCCGCCGGTGCTCGCCGTCACGGTGTTGCGGGCCTATACCGCGCCCGAACTCTCGAGCTTGTTGACCGCAGGGGCCGGAGCCCTTCTGCAGGCGATGGTGGTCCTCGTCACCTTCGCCGGCGTCTGGACGATCGAGCGCATGACCGCCCTCATTGGCCGTGTGGCGCTGCGTCGCGGGCGCCGGGGACGGCTGGCGGGCTTTGGCCTGGGGCTCGCCAGGGCGCTCAATCCGGTCCTGCTGAGCCTGGCGAGTGCGGCCATCCTGGCATTGATGGTCTGGTCGGTGACCTGGCGCTGGCCGTGGCCCAGCCGCCTCCCCGATCAGCTTTCGATGGCCGCCTGGCGGCAGCCGGGCGATAGCTGGATCGGGCCACTGGGCCATAGCCTGCTGTTCGCGGGGGTAACGACCGCACTGGCATTGGCCCTTGCCATCGCCTGGCTTGAGAGCGAGCACCGCCGCGGGGCGACGCTGCTGGCCGGAATCCTTTACCTGCCGTTGCTGCTGCCTCAGATCGGGTTTCTGCCCGGGCTGCAGTTCGGCTTCCTTCAGTTGGGAATCGGCCCCGGGCTGCTGGCCGTGGGCTGGGCTCACCTGCTGTTCGTCTTCCCCTATGTGCTTCTGGTTCTGGTCGGTCCGTGGCGGGGGTATGACCCGCTTCTCAGCCGTCAGGCCGCGAGCCTGGGGGCCGGGCCGCTGCGACGCCTTTTGCGGGTCAAGCTGCCGGTCCTGTTGGGACCGGTGCTGGCGGCCGCCGCCATCGGCGTGGCGGTCTCCATCGCCCAGTATCTGCCCACGCTGATCATGGGCGGCGGGCGCATCAACACCCTCACCACCGAGGCGGTCAGTCTTGCGAGCGGCGCGGATCGCCGCATCACCGCGGTCTATGCCATGCTCCAGATGCTGATCCCGATCGCCGCCTACGCCATCGCCATCATGACGCCGCCGCTGCGCGGACGGCGCCGTCGTTTTCTCAGGGAGTCGCCTTATGCCGCTGGCGATTGACTCACTCGCCATCCGGGCTCCAAGTGGCGAGCCATTGTTTGCGCCGCTCACCATCCAGGTCGAAGCGGGCAGCGTGACCACCGTGATGGGCCCCTCGGGTGTGGGAAAGACGACGCTGTTGCAGGGGATTGCCGGGCATCTGCCCGCCGGCTTCGCGCTGACCGGTCACCTCGCGCTGAATGGCCGCCCCCTCAATGGCCTCCCCGCCGAACAGCGGCGCATCGGCATGATGTTTCAGGACGCCGGGCTTTTTCCGCATCTGAGCGTCGGTGACAACCTGGCGTTCGGTCTGCGGGCGACGGTGCGGGGACGACGGGCGCGTGCACGGGTGGTCGACGAAGCCCTGTCCACGGCGGGCCTCGAGGGCATGGGCGACCGGGACCCGGCGACGCTGTCCGGCGGCCAGCGGGCCCGCGCCGCGCTGATGCAGAGCCTGCTGGCCGAGCCCGAGGCAATCCTGCTGGACGAGCCCTTCTCGCGGCTCGATCAGGCGCTGCGCAACGGGATTCGCGGGTTTGTGCTCGACCACATCCGGGCCCGGTCGATCCCCGCCCTGCTGGTCACCCATGATCCGGCCGATGCGCAGGCCGCCGGCGGCCCGATGATCCCGCTGGACCCGGCGGGCGTGGTCAACACCTAGCCCAGACGGGCGCGCTGCGCCTCCAGGGCCTCCCAGCGGTCATAGGCCGCGGCGAGCTCGGCCTCCGCCTGCTCGAGGGCATCCAGGGTAGCCTGAACGGTGGCTGCGTCCGATTGGTAGAGGGTGGGATCATTGGCCTTCTCACGCGCGGCTTCGGCGGCAGCCTCCAGCGTTTCGATGCGCGCAGGCAGTTCATCGAGCTCCAGGGCCTCGCCATAACTCAGCTTACGCGGCTTTTTCGGCGACGATGCCGGCTTACTGGCGCGACGCTTCGCCGGCTCCCTGGGCGCGGCGTCTGCCTGACTCTGCCGCCGCCAGTCCTCGTAACCGCCGACGTATTCCCCGATATGGCCACCGGCCTCGGGAACGAAAACACTGGTGACGACATTGTCGAGAAACGCCCGGTCGTGCGAGACCAGCAGCAGCGTGCCGGTGTAGTCCACCAACCGCTCTTCGAGCAGCTCGAGGGTCTCGACATCCAGGTCATTGGTGGGCTCGTCGAGGATCAGCAGATTCGAGGGACGCGCAAACAGCTGCGCGAGCAGCAGGCGATTGCGCTCGCCCCCCGACAGCCGGCTGATCGGGGCATTGGCGCGCTCGGGTGAGAACAGGAAGTCCTGCAGATAACCCATTACATGACGCCGTTTGCCATCCCCCAGATCGATGAAGTCCTCGCCGCCGGCCACGTTCTCGCGCGCCGTGCGGCGGTCGTCCAGCGACGCACGGTGCTGATCGAAGTAGGCCACCTGAAGCCCTGTCCCCAGTTTGATCGACCCGCTGTCCGGCGCCAGCTCGCCGACCAGCAGCCGGATCAGGGTGGTCTTGCCCACCCCGTTGGGGCCAAGGATGCCGATCCGGTCACCACGAATGATGCGGGTGCTGAAATCGGTCACCAGCGGCTTGCCGTCGATGGCATAGCTCAGATGCTCGGCCTCGATGACCCGCTTGCCGGAGCGCTCGCCCTCAGCCATTGTCAGCCGCGCTTCGCCGGGCCGCTCACGGCGTTCGGCGCGCGCCTTGCGCATGGCCTTGAGGGCCCGCACCCGGCCCTCGTTGCGGGTTCGCCGAGCCTTGATGCCCTGACGGATCCAGGCCTCCTCCTGTTTGAGCTTTTTATCGAAACGCGCCTGCTCCTCGGCCTCGGCATGATCGCGCTCCTCGCGCCGTCGCAGGTAGTTCGCATAATCGCCTGGCCAACTGGTGAGCTGACCCCGATCGATCTCGACGATGCGGGTGGCGACGGCCTGCAGAAAGGCCCGGTCATGGGTGACGAACACCACCGCGCCATCGAATTCGCGCATGAAATTTTCGAGCCAACGGATTGCCTCGATATCCAGGTGGTTGGTGGGCTCGTCGAGCAACAGCACGTCGGGGCCCGGTACCACCGCGCGTGCCAGCAGGACACGCCGCTTGAGACCACCGGAAAGCCCCGAGAAAAGGCTGTCCGCCGGCAGCCCGAAGCGGGTCAGCACGGCATCGACGCGCTGCTCGATCTGCCAGCCGCCCGCCGCCTCGATGCGGGACTGCAGATCGGTGAGCTCGTCGATGTCGCCCTCACCGGCGCCGATCGCCATGGCCAGATCATGGTGGCGGGCGAGCAGCTCCCCCAGCGATCCCAGGCCTTCGGTCACCACATCGAACACCCGACCGTCGAGATGATCGGGGACGGCCTGCTCGAGGCGTGAGACCTTCGCCGCCTCACCACGCTGCACCCGTCCGGCATCCGGCTCGATCGCGCCCTCGATGATGCGCAGCAACGTCGATTTACCGACACCATTGCGGCCGACCAGGCACACGCGTTCGCGATCCTCAATGGTCAGCGATGCATCCTTGAGCAGCGGCGGACCACCGACGGAAAACTCGATTTCATCAACGCGGATCAGACTCATGGATACTCCTCTGGACAAGCCGCCAGTCTAACAGAGGCAATTTCGCCGCATCGCCGCGCTGACGTATGCTTGGCGCATGACCGCAATCGATCGTCTCGTCGCCCTCTACCAAACCGGCGGACCGGTGATCGGCCTGCTGCTCGCGATGTCCGTCACCGCGCTCGCCATCGTGCTTGCCAAGATCGCGCAATCCGTGCTCACACGCAGCCATCGACTCGGCGAGGCGCGGGCCGCCGTCCATGCCTTTACCGCCGGTGACATCGATCAAGCCACCGATTGCGTCAGTGCCGCGCGCAGCCCCGCCGGGCAGCTGGTCGCCCGGGCCATCCAGGGACTGCAGAAGGCCGATACCGATGAGGCCCGACTCCGCGAGGATCTTGCCCGACTGGGTCAGGCCCAGCTGCGACGCCTGCGCGGCGGGCTGCGGCCACTTGAACTGATCGCGAGCCTCGCCCCGCTACTGGGACTGCTCGGCACCGTGCTCGGCATGATCGATGCGTTCCAGGCGCTTGAGCAGACCGGGACTGGCAGCGACCCGGCAGTGCTCTCAGCCGGCATCTGGCAGGCCCTGTCCACCACCGCCGTGGGGCTGGCGGTCGCGATCCCGGCGGTGGCCGCCGCGACCTGGCTGGAAGCACGCGTCCAGCACCTGGGCGAGGAAATGGACAGCCTGGTCACCGAGCTCTTCACCCGGCGTCCAGCGCGGCTCGATCAACGGGCCTCGTAATGGGCGCTGGCCCCCGAATTGCCCTCGATACCCCACCGCGTCACACACTGATCCGCCTGACGCCACTGATCGATGTCATTTTTATCCTGCTGATATTTTTCATGCTCGCCTCGACGCTCGAATCGCGCGAGCAGGTAGCCGTCGGTATCGCCCCGCCCGCCGGGGCCGGCACGACCGCCTCTGACATCCTGCGGGTCAGCCTCGAGCCCGATGCCGCGATCATTGAGGGGCGGCGCGTGCCCGCTGCAGGAATGATGGATGCCGTTGAGGCGGCCGTGAATACGCGCGATGTCCGCGGCATCCACCTCCAGCCGCGGGCGGGTGTCTCGTTACAGACCACACTTGAAGCGCTCGGTGAAATGCAGCGCCTTGATATCGAGGTCTCGCTACTGAAAAACGGGGAGGACGCATGATCGGACTGCAGACTCCCCCTCGGCGGCGATCCGCCGACCGCGAGGCCGGTCTGCTGCCACTGATCAATGTCGTGTTCCTGTTGCTGGCGTTCTATCTGATTGCCGGTCACCTGAGCCCATCGGCACCGTTTGCCGTCACGCCCCCGGAACACGACGGTGCCGCCCTCGAAACCTCGGCGGACACTGTCATCCACATCGCGCGGGACGGCTCGGTGGCGATCGACGGCGAGAGGGTCGATGCCGACGCCCTCTCCCGGTCCATTGCCGCCATGGACCGTCAGGGCGCCCGGGGCGTCGCGACGATCCGCCTCGTCGCCGATGCGCGGGCTGACGCCGCCCAGGTTGTGGCAATCCTCGGCCGGCTGCGCGATGAGGGTGTCGAGACGGTGGACCTGGTCACCCGAGCGCCATGAACCGCGGCGGCGGGATCTGGATCGTGGCTTTTCTGCTGGCGGGCCTGGCCCATGCCGGGCTGCTGGGGCTTACTCCACCCCTCAGTCCGCCGGAATCGCGGGCGCCGGGCGCTGCCGACGATCGGCTGCGGATCGAGCTTGGCGCGGCACCCTCTCGATCCATCGCCGAGACGCAAAAGGCCATTGCGGAGGCGCCAGAGCCCGCGCCCAAACCAGAGCCCCAGCCCGATCCTCAGCCAGAGCCCCAGCCTGAGCCTGAGCCTGAGCCTGAGCCTGAAGCAGAGCCCTCCCCCGCCCCGGCACTTGAACCTGAGCCTGAACCTAAGACAAGCCCCCAGACCCAGACGTCTGCGCCTGCGCCGTCGCCTCCCCCGGCTCCGTCCGACGCGGGCGAGCCGGTCCCTGGCAAGGGCAGTGCGGCGGCGCGGCGTGATTACCTGCAGACATTGCGGACCTGGCTGTCGAAGCATCAGCGCTATCCGCGGCGGGCGCGCCTGCGGGGGCTCGAAGGCGACGCGGTTGTTCGCCTGCGTTTCGACGGCGACGCCACCCTCGCGAGCGCCAACGTTGCGGAGGCTACCGGGCACCGGTCCCTGGACGAAGCACTGGCCGCGATGCTCAGGCGTGCACAACCGCTTCCCGCCCCACCCGATGACGCCGATGTCGCCGGCCGGACCATCGACGTTCCGGTCCGTTTTTCACTGCGCGATGACGGCGGCGATTTTTGATCCAGATCAAGCTTGATTCAGAACACACAGGCGGTTTTATTGTCACTGGGCTGATGGGGTGAATCGCCGCACCAAAACAGTGCAAATGCCCGATTGACCTGCATCACAGCCGGGCGTATGTTTCGTCTTGATTCCAAAAGGAGGAAATCAACCATGGATCTTTCAACTCTCAGCGTGGGTCAGTACGACTTCATTGCAAATGCCTTCTCGTTTGGCTTTGCAGTGATGGCGGCCGCGACCCTTTTCCTGTGGTTCTCCCGCAGTCAGGTAGCTCCCGCGTACAAGATGGCCGTGACGATCTCCGGTCTCGTGACCGCCATCGCCGGCTATCACTATCTGCAGATCATGCTGTCGTGGGATGCGGCCTTCTCCGTGACCAACGGCACCATCGAAACCACGGGCTATGCCTTCAACCAGGCGTATCGCTACGTCGACTGGCTGCTGACCGTGCCGCTGCTGCTTGTCGAGCTGATTCTCGTCATGCGCCTGTCGCGGAGCGAGACGGTGTCCAAGAGCGTGACGCTGGGTGGTGCCGCCGCTCTGATGATCATCACTCGGGTATCCGGGCGAAGTGGCCGAAGGTGGCGCAACGCGCTTCCTGTTCTGGGTCCTGTCGATGATTCCGTTCATCTACATCGTCTACCAGCTGGTGGTTGGCCTGAAGGGCTCGATCAGCAAGCAGCCGGAAAACGTCCGCGGGCTGATCAACGGCGCTGCCACACTGGTGGTCGTGTCCTGGCTGTTCTACCCGATCGTGTTCCTGTTCCCGCTGATCGGCCTGACCGGTGGCGCCGCCATCACGGCCGTGGAAGTGGGCTACACGGTTGCGGATATCGTGGCCAAGGCCGTGTTCGGCATCCTCATTCTGATGATTGCCATGCGCAAGTCGGAAGCCGAGGGCAAAGCCAGCGCCTGATCGGGATCACCCGATCGGCCGGCATTGCCAATGCTGAGCCTGTGGATGCCGGACGCTGTCCGGCATCCACTTCCCCGGACAAAGCGTGAGGATCAACTCCGTGGCCGCAGTCGACGTCAGCCAACAGCAAAGCACCGACGCAGAGGCATCCGCCCTGTCGAACGGTCTGACGCACGCGCCCACTCCTGCGCCCCTGTCCACCGTCGATCAGTGCATGATCGATGCCCTCGCTCATCTGCGGCCGACGCCGGCCCGGGATGCGGCGATCTATCACCTCAACACCGGTGGCCATCGGATGCGGGCAAGACTGGCGCTCGCCAGCAGTGCCGGCCGACTGGACACGCACGACAGCACAGCGGCTGCCGCCGCCTGTGAACTGCTTCACAACGCATCACTGATTCATGACGACATCAGTGATCACGATCTCTACCGGCGCGGACAGGCGTCCGTCCGGTCCCTCTATGGTGACGACGTTGCCCTGTGTGCGGGCGACCTGTTGTTAACCACCGCTTATCAGATTGCAGCCGGTATGCGCGACGCCGACACGTCGCGGCGGCTCATGGCCGCCATGGCCGACTGCACCGCACGCGTGATCGGCGGGCAGAGCGTTGAACTGGCCGGGCGCGAAAGGCGCCGGCCGGTGAGCCGCCGCGACTATCTGGCCGCGACACGCGAGAAGACCGCGCCGCTCATCGAGCTGGCACTGAATGTCGGGGTCCAGACCGATGCGGGCGCCACCGCGCCGCTCGAGCGCGGGCGTCAGCTGGCCGCAGCGATCGGTCTGGCTTATCAGATCCTCGATGATCTCGACGATCTGCAGACGACCGACAACCCGGATCGACTCCACCCGCTACATGCCTGGCGCCATCATCAGCCGCCCCGCAGGCAGAGTGGCGACACCCGCGAGTCAACGCTGGCGCGCTGTCTCCGGCATGTCCGTGCCGCCCTTGACCGCGCGGAACGACTGACCGGGCATCTGCCGGCCCCACTCGCCCACGATGTCCGAGAACTGCTGCAGCGACTCGCCGACCAGTCCCGGGTCGTCTCCCGGCGCGCACTGACACAACACAAGGGGTAGAGCCCTATGCATTCCCTGGTGATGGGCGGCGGATTCGGCGGCATCGCGGCCGCTCTGCGTCTCCGCGCCCGTGGTCACGAAGTGACGCTGATTGATCGCTGCCCCCGACTGGGCGGACGCGCCCAGGTGTTCGAGCGCCACGGATACCGCCACGATGCCGGTCCCACCGTGATCACGGCGCCTTTTCTGTTCGCCGAGCTGTTCGAACTGTTTGGTGAGTCACTGCACGATCACCTTGAGCTGCGCCCACTCGATCCCTGGTATCGATTTCGCTTCCCGGACGATTCGTCGTTCGACTATGGACCGGGCATCGAGCGCATGGAATCGGAGATCGCGCGTTTCAATCCGGCCGATGTCGCCGGCTATCACGGGCTGCTCGCGGAATCCCGTGAACTGTTCGAGATCGGTTTCCGCGAGCTGGGCTATCAGCCCTTCCATCGGCTTTCGTTCATGGCCCGCCAGATCCCGCGGCTGTTGCGGCTGCGATTTGACCGCAGTGTCTGGACGATGGTGGCCCGCCACATCAAGCATCCCTACCTGCGGCGGGCACTATCGCTGCAACCGTTGCTGGTCGGCGGCAACCCGTTTGATACCACCTGCATCTACGGGCTGATCCACTATCTCGAGCGGGAATGGGGCGTGCATTTCGCCATGGGTGGCACCGGGGCGCTGGTCGGTGAGCTCGCCGGTCTGCTCGAGCGCCAGGGCGTGCGCGTCGAAAACGGCCGCAGCATCACCGCCGTGCACCGCGAAGGCCGCCGCATCACGGGCGCCAGTGTCGATGACGGCCGCACGCTGAAGGCCGATCACTTCGTCTCCAATCTCGACCCCATGCATCTGTACGGGGAACTGATGGATCCGGCGCCACTGGCCGCCCGGGTCAAGCACCGGCTGGCACAGACATCGATGGGCCTGTTCGTCCTGTACTTCGGTACCGACTGCACCTATCCCGACGTAGCCCATCACACGATCTGGCTGGGTGACCGCTACCGTGAACTGCTGCGGGACATCTTCGACCGCAAGATCCTCTCCGAGGACTTCTCGCTGTACCTGCACCGGCCGACTGCCACCGACCCCAGCTTTGCGCCGCCCGGCCATGACAGCTTCTATGTGCTGGCCCCGGTGCCCAATCAGCTGGGCGATATCGACTGGGCCAGCGAAGGCCCGCGCCTGCAGGCCCGCATTGTCGAGGCGCTCGAGGCCACGCTGATGCCCGGCCTGAGCACGCATCTGCGCGCCGCGTTCTACATGACGCCTGATGACTTCCGCGAGAACTACCAGAGCGTCCACGGCAGCGGATTCACCCTCTCCCCGCTGTTCCGCCAGTCGGCCTGGTTCCGGTTCCACAACCAGGCCGAGGGGCTGGATAATCTTTATCTTGTGGGCGCTGGCACCCACCCGGGCGCCGGCATGCCCGGCGTGCTGTCGAGCGCCAAGGTCCTCGAGCGACTGTTCCCTGAGGGCGTGGAGGCGGCGTGAAGCCGCGTGAGGTCCTCGCCCGCCACGGCAGCAGCTTCCACATGGCGAGCCGGCTCCTGCGCCGGCAGGACGCCGATGATGTCGCCACGCTGTATGCCGTCTGTCGGCTGATCGACGATATCGCCGATGAGTCCGCCAATGGCGCGGGGCAAATTGATCAATTCGTCGAGGCGCTCACCGACGACCGGCCTGAGGCCGTCCCCGTTGATGGGTTCGCGGCCCTTGTCCGTCGCCGGCAGATGGCGCTCGCGCCGTTGGTGGTCCTGGCGCGCACCGCCGCGCAGGAGGCACGCGACGGCCGGTTGATCGAGACCGAAACCGAGCTGATTGATTATTGTTATGGGGTCGCCGGCACCGTGGGCGAACTCATGTGCCCCCTGCTGGGCGCCGATCCGGTGCGCGGCCGGGATGCCGCGGTGGCCCTTGGTATCGGCATGCAACTGACCAACATCGCCCGGGATGTGCTTGAGGACGCCCAGCGCGGGCGGCGCTATCTGCCGGCGGCCTGGGTGGGCGAGCGCAGCCCCGCGGTCATTGCCAACGCCGCCGGGGCTGACCGGGCGCCGATCCAGGCCGCGATTGGTCGGGTGATCGAGCGTGCCGAACGTGAATACGCCCACGCCGAGACCGGTTTCAGCCTGATCCCATGGCGTAATCGCCTGGCGATCCGGGTGGCCGCACGGCTCTATCGCGCCATCGGGTTGCAGGTGCGGGCGAATGGCTGTCGCTATTGGGAGGGCCGTATTTCGCTCACCCACGCCGCCCGCCGGCGGCTGGCGCTGAAGGCCCTGGTACGGCCCGCCACCGACCGCCCCTGCATCGCGCCATGAAACGCTTCGACATTGCCCTGATCGGCCTGGGGGCGGCGACCATGAGTCTGGCCGTCCGCCTCGTGCTGCGGGGCTACCCGGGATCGATCGCCATCATTGAGCCGCGTGAGCAACCCTGTGATGACCGGACCTGGTGTGGCTGGCGGCTCGCAGAGCATCCTTTCAGCGCCCACGCCACTCGCACCTGGTCGACATGGGCGGTCAGTGATGGCGGACAGTCCGTGATCAGGGGCAGCACCCGGACACCCTACGAGATGCTGCGGGCGTCAACGGTCCAGCGCCAGGCGCTGGATGCCATCGCGACGCGACCCGACTGGGCCCTGTATGCCGGGCGATCCCTGATATCGGCCGACATGGATGACACGCGGTGGATGCTGCAGCTGGATGATGGCGGCTCGATCATCGCCGATCGGGTGCTGGACTCGCGCCCACCGGCACTGACACTCACGCGACCCTGGGTGTGGCAGAGTTTCGTCGGTCGCGAACTGGTGGGCCCCGATCTTCCCGATGACAGTCCCGTGCGGCTCATGGACTTTCTGGATGACCCGACGCCGTTACTGACGTTTGTCTACGAGCTGCCCATCGCACCGGGCCGACGGCTGATTGAACTGACGCGATTTGCCCCGCAGCGCCCGTCGCTGTCCGCCCTTGGCGCACGACTGGACGGCCTCCTTGCCGATCGGGGCCTGGCTGATCACACCATCGCCCGTGAGGAGTCGAGTCATCTGCCGATGACGCCCGTGCCGCCCTACAATCAAGACGGCTGGATGCGCGTCGGTACCGCCGGTGGCAGTATGCGGCCGGCCACCGGTTACGCCTTTCACGGCATCCAGCGCTGGGCGGATGATTGCGCCGATGCCCTCATGGCCGGCCGATCACCGGTCGCCCCGGCACGACGCCGGGGCATGGACTGGCTGGATGGCGTGTTCCTTGAGTCGCTCTGGCGGCATCGCCCGGCCGGCACGGCGGGTACGCCTTTCGTCCAGTTATTCGAGCGCACACCCGCTGAATCAATGGTCCGCTTTCTAATGAGTCGGCCACAACTTGCGGATATTTATAAGATTCTGAGGGCCCTGCCGCCCGCTCCGATGCTGCGGGCGGCACTCGCCCATTCCCGTCAGGCGATGGACTGAAACTGCAACGCCGCCAGATGCGCGTAAAGGCCGTCGCCCGCAAGCAACTGATCGTGGGTGCCCACCGCGCGCACCTGCCCCGCCTCGAGCACCGCAATGCGATCGGCGTTACGCACGGTCGCCAGCCGATGGGCGATGACCACGCTGGTGCGCTTGGCCATCAGGCGCGTGAGCGCGGTCTGCACCTGGCGCTCGCTCTCGGCGTCGAGGCTGCTGGTGGCCTCATCGAGCAGCAGCAACGCCGGATCGCGGAGGATGGCCCGGGCAATGGCGATGCGCTGTCGCTGCCCGCCCGAGAGCTGCACGCCGCCGGGTCCAATGTGCGTGTCATAACCGTCAGGAAGCGCCTCGACAAAGCCCTCGCAGTTCGCCGCCCTGCCCGCCTCGAGGATTTTCTCGCGCGCCGCGGCGGGATCGCCGAAGCGGATATTCCCGGCAATCGTGCCGGTGAACAGCACCGGCTCCTGCGCCACCAGCGCCATGCGCCGGCGTAGCGCCGCCGGATCGGCGTCGCGCAGATCCACGCCATCGAGTCGCAGGCGTCCCGCGGAGGGATCGTGAAAACGCAGCAGCAGGCTGATCAGCGTGCTCTTGCCCGCCCCCGAAGGCCCGACCAGTGCCACGGTCTCCCCCGCGCGGATCTCAAGATCGACGCCCGCAAGCGCCGGCGGGTCGGGCCGGGTGGGATAGCGGTACTCCACCGCCTCGATGACCACCTCACCCCGGCCGGGCACCGGCAATGCCACCGGATCGGCCGGCGGTCGGATGGCGGGCACCGCGTCAAGCAGTTCAAACAGCCGTTCCGCGGCGCCGGAGGCTCGGAAAAGCTCGCCCGCCACCTCCGAGAGCACCCCGACGGCCCCCGCGGCCAGCACCGCATAGAAAACGAACGCGGAGAGCTCGCCGGCGCTCATCGTGCCGGCGATCACGGCATTGCCGCCGCGCCACAGCACGAAAGCGACGCCCGCAAAGGCCAGCAGCAGCGCCACTGCATTCAACCCGGCGCGCTGGCGGATGCGCTGGATCGCAATGCTAAAGGCATCCTCCACCCGGTCACGAAAGACCCGACGGTCCTCGGCCTCATGGACGAAGGCCTGAACCGTCTCGATGCCACCCAACGTCTCGCCGGCGTAGCTCCCCACCTCGGCGATCCGGTCCTGGCTGAGGCGCGAGAGGCGGCGCACGCGCCTGCCATAGATGAGCATCGGCGCCACCACCACCGGGATCCCGATGATGACCATGGCACTCAGCGTGGGCTGGGTGACCACCAGCATGATCAGCGTGCCGATCAGCAGCAGCGCATTGCGCAGTGCCATGGAAAACGTTGAGCCGAGTACGCTCTGCAACAGCGCGGTGTCGGTGGTCATGCGCGACTGGATTTCGCCGACGCCGTTACGCAGATAGAAACCGGGGTCAAGATCCAGCAGGCGCTCGAAGACGTCCCGGCGCAGATCCGCCGCGACCCGCTCGCCAATCCACATCACCCAGTAAAAGCGCATGGCCGACGCCACCGCCAGCACCAGCACCACGCCGGCGGTGATCATCAGGGCGCGATCAAGGGCAGCGCCCGTGCCATTGGCAAACCCCTGGTCAATCACCAGTCGCAGGCCCTGGCCGATGGCCAGTACGCTCGCGGCGGCCACGATCAGCGCTGTGCCGGCCACCAGGGCCTGGCGCCAGTACGGGCGCAGATACCCGGACAACCGCAGCAGTCCACCAAAGCGCCTCATCCGGGCGCTCCGGGTGGGATGATCTCGTCAGCGAACAAACTGTGCATTACCATTGATCCTGTAATGAGAGACGACAAGGCCACGAGTAAAGCAATGATGATTTCGGTCCTACAAGCCAAAATCCACGCGGCGACGGTGACGGATGCCAACCTCGAGTACGAGGGCAGCATCACCATCGATTCGACCCTGCTCGAGGCCTCAGGGTTGCTTGCCCATCAGCAGGTGCATGTCTACAACATCACCAATGGTCATCGATTCGAGACCTACATCATCCAGGGCGAGCGCGACAGCGGCGCCATCACCATCAATGGCGCCGCCGCCCATCTGGCCGGTCACGGTGACCGGGTGATCATCGCCGCCTACGCCCAGATCGATGCCGACGCCGCCCCGAGCTGGGTACCGACGCGGGTTTTCGTCGACGACGACAACCGGCCCAAAGCGCTGGGCGATTAGCCCATCGCCGCCGCCATGGCGCTCTGCCCGGAACGGGCCCGATGGTCGAGGTAGCGATGCATCAGGGCGATGCCAGCAACCCGGCTCGCGACATCATCGTCCCGGGCGCTCATCACCACCGGCAGTCTCAGACCCAGTAAAAGGCCGGCACCGCGGGCGTCGGCGAGGTGGCTCAGCTGCTTGACGAGCATGCTGGCGGCCTCCAGATCGGGCGCGATCAGCACATCGGCGCGCCCGGCAACCGGCGACTCCAGCCCCCGTGCCCGGGCCGTGGCCGCCGAAATGGCCGCGTCAAAGGCCATGGGGCCGTCAATGATCGCATGCTGCACCTGGCCGCGATCCGCCATCTTGCAGATGGCCGCCGCATCCAGCGTCGAGCTGAGCTTGGGGTCGATGGCCTCGGACGATGAGAGCATGGCCACGCGGGGTTCATGGATGCCGAGCGCGTGGGCGAGCCCGGTGGCATTGCGGACGATGTCGCGCTTCTCGAAAAGACCGGGGTGGATGTTGACCAACGGATCGGCGATCAACAGCGGGCGCGGATAGGTCGGCACGTCATAGGCCATGACCTGGCTGGGTGTCCGCTCGGTGCGCAGGCCGCCAGCTGGATCAATCAGCTTGCCCAGCAGCTCCTCGGTGGCGAGCCCGCCCTTGATGAGCGTCGCCACATCGCCGGCGGCCGCCATGCCCACCGCCGTCTGCGCCGCACCGTGGCTGTGCCGGGTGGCGATCTGCTCATAACCGCTGATATCGACACCCGCATCATCGGCGGCGGCCTGCATGCGCCCGCCTGGCCCCACCAGCACCGGCCGGATCAGCCCCTGACGGACGGCCGCATCCAGCGCCTGCATGCTCTCGATATCCACCGGATGCACCACCGCCGCGGTGACGGGCGTCGCATCGCCGGTCTCAGCGAGCGTTTCCGCAAGCTTGCCCTGTTCCGCCAGGCGGATCGAGGGCATCACGGCCCGGGGCCGGCTGACCTTTTCGGTGGGCGCCAGCACGCGTGCCTCGCCGTCGAGCACCAGGGCGTCTTCCTGGTTGCGGCACTCGCAGGCGAATACCACCTGGCCCTTTTGCTCATCCTTCTCGCGGACGGTCACCCGCACGCGGATCCGGTCACCCAGCATTACCGGTGCCCGAAAGCGTAGCGTCTGACCCAGATAGATCGTCCCCGGCCCCGGCAGTTTCGTCCCCAGGACCGTCGAGATCAGCGCCCCGCCCCACATGCCGTGGGCTATCAATTCATGGAAGCGGCTGCTGCGGGCAAACGCCTCGTCCACATGGGCGGGATTGACGTCCCCCGACATCACCGCGAACAGCTTGATGTCATCCATGGTCAGGCGCTTTTCAAGGCTGGCCGACTCGCCGATCTCGATCTCATTGAAGGTGCGGTTCTCGATCAGCGCCTCAGAACTGGACATGGTGTCCCCCATCAACGTAGTGAGTGCCACCGGTCACACCTGCCCCGGCATCGGAGATGAGGTAAGCGGCCGTCTGACCCACCTCGTCGGTGGTGACCAGCCGACGCAGCGGCGCGTGGGCCTCGCCGTCCGCCGCCAGCGCTTCAAAGTCCTTCAGCCCGGAGGCGGCACGGGTGCGGATCGGCCCGGGAGAAATGGCGTTGACGCGGATACCGCGGGGCCCGAGCTCGGTGGCCAGGTAGCGCGTGGATGCCTCCAGCGCCGCTTTGACCGGGCCCATCAGGTTGTAATTTTCCACCGCCTGGTGAGCGCCGTGATAGCTCATGCAGATCAGGCTCCCGCCGTTGTCCATCAGGGGCTCGGCCAGTCGCGCCATGCGCACGAAGGAGTGACAGGACACATCCATGGCCAGCGCGAATCCCTCGCTGGAGGTGTCGGTGAGACGGCCCTGCAATTCCGCGAGCGGGGCGAAGGCGATCGAATGAATGACAAAGTCCAGACGGCCCCAGCGAGCCCGTGCCCGATCAAAGAGCGCCTGGAGCGAATCATCATCCTGCACATCGACAAGCTGGTATTCGGGATCGCCCATTCCCTCGGCCAGCGGCATGACAAAGCGCTCGGCCTTTTCACTGGCATAGGTCACGATGCACTCCGCGCCCTGCGCGGCCAATGCCCGAGCACAGCCATAGGCGATGCTGTTCTCATTGGCCAGGCCGGTCACGATGCCGACACGACCGTTCAGCGAAAAGGCCCCGGCGCCGGTTGAATCAGTCATCAGTCACTCCCTAACGCTCATGTTGCAGTGCACACTTAACAACATGTGCTAATCATCCGCAATCATGGACGGGGTATCTGGCCGTCGACCTCGCGGCCTATACTGACTCCATGCAACGCCGCACCCAGAACATTCGCGCCAACCTCGTCGACATCGATCATCGCCGCATCTATGCCGCCAGCGTGCACTGGGAAGACGGGCATATTGTGGCGATCGCCGTCCTCGGTGCCCCGGATCCCGCCCTGGATTACCTCCTGCCCGGGTTTGTCGATGCCCACGTGCACGTCGAGAGCACGATGCTGACACCGGCCGAGTTCGGCCGCATTGCCAGCCGTCATGGTACCGTGGCGGCGGTCACGGACCCCCATGAAATCGCCAATGTCCTGGGCGCGGACGGTGTTCGTTACATGGCCGAGGACGCCCGCCGCAGTCCCATCCCGATCCATTTCGGCGCCCCCGCCTGCGTGCCGGCCACCCGCTACGAAACATCCGGCGCGGAACTGTCCGCCGAGGCCATCGAGACCCTCCTGCACGAGGGCAGCGCCGGGCATCTCGCCGAGGTCATGGACTTTCCGGGGGTGCTGGCCCGCGAGCCCGGCCTGATGGCCAAAATCGAGGTCGCCCGGCGTTGGGGCCGCACCATCGATGGCCATGCACCGGGGCTGACCGGTGCAGCGGCACGCGACTACGCCGATGCTGGCATCCACAACGATCATGAGTGCGCCACCCGCGAAGAGGCCGAGGCCAAGTTGGCCGCCGGTATGCATCTGGTCATCCGCGAGGGCTCCGCGGCGAAGAACTTTGACGCGCTCCACCCGCTGATCGACCGGTTCCCCGGTCAGATCATGTTCTGCACCGACGATCTGCACCCCGATGACCTGGTCACCGGCCACATCGACCGCATCGCCGCACGGGCCATCCAGGCCGGTCATGACCGCTTCGATGTCCTGCGCGCCGCCTGCAGCAATCCGGTGGCGCACTACCGGATGGACGTCGGCCAGCTGCGGGTGGGCGATCGCATGGATGCGATTACGGTGACGGACCCGGATCAACTCAATGTGGTCACCACCTGGGTGGCGGGGACACGCGTTGCGCAGCAAGGCCGCAGCCTCACCGCGCATCGCCCGGCGACACCCAGCAATCGGTTCAATGCCGCACCGATATCGGCGCGCACACTGACCGAGGCGCTGCCCACGGGCGATCCGGACGACGCGTCCCGGCAGTTGCGGGTCATCGAATGCCGCGATGGAGCACTTGATACCCGGGAGTGCCATCTGCCTCCCAGCTGGCAGGGCGATCACCCCGTCCCCGACCCGGATCGCGACCTGCTTTTGCTGACCGTGGTCAACCGCTATCACCCCGCCCCGCCGGCCGTGGCGTTCATCCGCGGCTTCGGGCTGACCGATGGCGCCATCGCCGGGTCGATTGCGCATGACTCGCACAACGTGATCGCGGTCGGCAGTCATATCCAGTGGGTTAGCGAGGCCGTCAACGAAGTGATCGACATGCAGGGCGGGATCGCGGCGGTGGGCGGTGCCGGTCGCGACCGATTGCCACTGCCCGTGGCGGGGCTGATGAGCACCGCCGATGGCGACACCATGGCCGCGCGGCATCACGCCATGGTGTCACTGGCCCATGCCATGGGCAGCCCGCTGAGCGCACCCTTCATGACCCTGTCATTCATGGCCCTGCTGGTCATCCCGGCGCTCAAGCTGAGTGACCAGGGCCTTTTTGACGGCGAGCGCTTTGAGTTCCTGTCGCTGCTGACGCCACCCCTGAGCAGCTGATCACAGTCGCCCCCGGCGGATCCTGACACGCTTCGGCCAACATCCCCGGCAGGAGCGCACCCGATGGCCCGTGACTATATCCGCCCCGAGATATCCGAGCGTCTCTACCAGGAACTGGCCGGCGGTCGGCAATTGTTGATCAATCCGCGCAAGGCCGATCTGCTGCTGGCCCTGGATGCAGTCCAGCACTCGGCACGCAAGCGCCGCCTGACCGAACCAACCGTCCTCCGGGGCTGGCGGCGTTTTCAAAGCGGCGAACGGGATCCGCTTGCCCTCGCCACCCAGACGCGCGCGCCGGCCCACTACCAGTGGCCCGTCGAGTGTACGATCCTGCAGGCGGTCACGCTCACCCCCCGCCTCACCGGGGCCCTGCTCGAGCGCGCCGCCATTCAACCGGGTGAGTCACTGGAGTGGCCCATCCCACTGGAGGCCGAGGCCGGGCGGGCGCGCCGCAATGCGATGGTAACGGCCTTCTGGATGCACCTGAGCGATGAGGATATCCGGCAGCTGGATCGCTATACCGCAGCGGCCTGAAGCCACCGCCCGGTGGTGGATGGACGCGGCTAGTCCCGCATTGCCTGCACCGCCATCGCGGCGTTGGCCCGTGCCCCCGAGGTGGCCAGCAGCTGGCGGGGTAGATCGGGCATCCGCCGGCCGAGCCTTGCCGGAACACTGGCCCGGTAGCAGCACTGCCCCGCCTCGGTCACCGACCAGGCACCGATATGCGGGGCACCGGTGGCGGTCTCCCACTCCTGTTGGTTGAGCGCATCGCAGTAGGCGGCCAGCGCCTCCGCATCGGTATCGGTGGCGGGCATTTCAAGGCGATACTCAAGCCCGCGGCCAACGCGGGCATTGTTGCCCTGCACGGCGATTCCGATTCTTGCCCCGCGAACGCCAGGCCATCCCAGGGGCTGCGCCCACAGGCTGTCGGCCGTGCGTCGTAGCACGCGCCAGCCGTCGGTCTCGGTGGGGCGGATGCCCTGGATGCTATTGCGCCAGACGCCCATGCCGGCACGCGCCAGGGTGCGTTCGCCGGCAACGCAGTCGACGAACAGGTGCCCCCCGGCGTCCGTGACCGCAAGGCGCACCAGGTGGCGCCCGGTGGCCGACCATGGCACCTCACTGTCAATGCAGATGCGACTGCCGAGAACCACCGCTTCAACGCCGCCGGGCGCGCGTGACTGCACGGCACCGATCGCGCACTGGGGGTTGAGCCGATAGGCGCGCATACGCGGATTGGAGGGCGCGGTAATATTGCCGTTGAGCGTGGTGCTGACGTCAACGGCCGGATAGCGGACGCCGGCATCCACGCCCACGCCGTGAACCCGCCGCAGTCTGATGTCACTGCTGGTCTGCTCGCGCTGGACCTGGAGCATGCGGTCGTTCATCGCAACGCGGGTGTCGGGCTCGCGCTCCAGCAGTTCGGCCAGTTCTTCAAGCAGTGCCAAGCCGGAATCAACCATGAGCGACAGGCAGGCTGACGGTTCTCATCGCCGGTTTACCGGGCCTTCCAGCCCGCCCAGATCAGGGCAAGCCAGGCGCCCATCAGCAGCGTACCCCCCACCGGTGTGAGATACGTGATGGCCATGACGTCGAGGGAGACCGCCAGGTAGATACTGCCGCTGAAAAGCACCGTGCCCACCACCATCAGCCACGCGGCAATCTGCACACGCCCGCGGGTGGCGTCGGCAAGCGGCAGGCCCAGGCCGAAGGCGAGCGCCAGCAGAGCCACCGCATGGACCTGGTTGTAGCGCACCCCGGTCATCAGATAACGGAAGTATTCCGCGTCCACCGCCGGGCGGATGGTATGTTCGGCGATGGCCCCGAAAGCCACCGACACAAGCCCGATAAGACCAGCCAGTAAAAGAAAGACACGCACTGAGTATTCCCCTCGACGCCTGAACGGGATGGTGGGTTTGTCGTCCGTGCCGGGTATGATACCGACGTCCATGCGAAAATTCCCGAAGCCGGCAATCGATGGCGGAATCCGCGACCATGCCCCTTAAAACCGTCAGCAAGAACGCCCTGCGGGTCATCCTCGAGGCCGGCCGACTCTGGCAGTCGCACAACGCCCTCGGCAGTGCCGGTGCCCTCGCGTTCTACACGCTCTTCTCGCTCGCCCCCATTCTGATCCTGATGATCGCCGGAGCCGGTATGGTGCTGGGACCCGAGGCGGCGCAGACGCGTATCGTCGCGCAGGTGCAGGCGCTGATCGGTCCCGAAGCCGCTCAGGCGGCCCGCGAAATGGTGGCGCAGGTGCGCATCCAGCGCGGCGGCTGGCTGCCCACCCTGGCGGGGCTGGCGGCGATGGCGGCGGGCGCGACCGCGGTGTTCGCCCAGCTGCAGCGCTCGCTGAACGCCATCTGGGAAGTGCCGCCGCAGGCCACGCGCCGCCGGCAGCTGCTGGTGCTGGTCCGTCACCGGCTGGTGTCACTGGTCATCGTGGCCCTGTTCGGGCTGAGCTTCCTGATCTCGCTGGCCTCGTCGGTGGCGCTGAAGGCCATCGCGCATTTCGCGTCCGACTGGCTGGCGTTTGACATCAGCCTGATCGCCCCGCTGGAGGCGGCGTTCACGGTATTGCTGATGACGCTGTTGTTTGCCGCCATGTTCCGGTTTCTGCCCGACACCCGGATGGCGTGGCGCGACGTCCTGCCCGGCGCGCTGATCACCGCCGTGCTGTTCATGCCGGGTCGGCAGCTGATGGCCACCTATCTGACGCTCACGGCACCGGGGTCAGCCTATGGCGCCGCCGGCTCGCTGGTGGTTCTGCTGTTGTGGATCTATGGCTCGGCCCTGATCCTGCTGTTTGGTGCGACGCTGACGCGGGCCATGCAGCTGTGGACGCCCCTCAGCGCGGCGACTCGAGCGAATTGATCGCGGATTGCAGCGCTGCGGCCAATTCCTCGATGAGCGCCTCATCGAGCTCGCCGTCGCCCGATTTAAGGCGCCGGTCCACCGCGGTCGCACTGGCTTCGAGACGTTTCGCGCCCACCGATCCCGCTGATCCCTTCAGTGAGTGCACCTGCCGGGCGACCGCCTCATCGGGCTCGCCGCGCAGGTGATCGGGCAACGCCGCAAAGTCATCCCTGAGCTGTTGATGGAATACGGCCAGCACCGATTCATACAGCGCCGCGTCGCCATCCACACAGGCCAGCCCCGCTTCGCGATCGAAATCTTCGGAAAACATATGCTTGGCGTACCCTTCTGCGTCCACGGCGTATTACAACGTCCTTCGCCGAGTTTACACTACCCGAGATCACTAGCGCCCGACGGGAAAATTTGATGCTGCGCCCACAGACAATCCTGATCGTGGATGATGACCCCACCATCCAGCTGATGACCTCAGCCGGTCTGACCAAGAATGGCTATATCATCCAGCAGGCCGACAATGCCGATCAGGCGCTCGCCTCGATGCAGACGGATGCGCCGGATCTGGTGCTGGCGAGCGTCAACCTGCCGGGCCGCGACGGGTTCGCGTTCATCGAAACGGTCCGCCTCGGGCAGGCCGGCCCGGCCAACCGCGATGTACCGATCCTGATCCTGACCGCCCTGGATGACACGCCGTCCATACACCGGGCATTCACCGTCGGCGCGACCGATTTCATCACTAAGCCGGTCAACCTGGCGCTGCTCATCGAACGGGTCAAATACGCCCTTGCGGCCGCGGAACGGGCCCAGGCGCTGGCCGACGCCCAGATCGAGCAGGCCACCGCCTGCCGGATGGCACGGCTCGGCTTCTGGCGCTACGACCCGGCGACGGGGCATCTGCAGTGGTCGGCCGAGGCGGCCGATCTGCTCGAATGCGAGGGATTGCCGGCCAGCCGCGAGGCGCTGATTGAAAGGACGGCCGACAACGACCGTTACCGGTTGGAGGCGGCCCTTGACTCGGCCATCGCTGGCGGCCGCGGCGTCGACGTCGAGTTCACCCTGTGGCTGCGCGACGACCAGCCGACCATCCTGCGACTGCAGAGTGAGGGCGGCGCCGGCCCGTCGTGGCTGATTGGCGCCTTTCAGGATGTGACCGCGCTGCGCGCTTTCGAGGATCGGGCGCGCTACCTCGCCGAATACGACGAACTCACCGACCTTCCACGGCGACGCCTGTTCAACCGACTGCTCGGCGACCGCATCCGTCAGCACGGCCGGCAACGCTGGTCGATCACGGCCATCGGCCTCACCGGACTGAGTCGGGTCAATACGCTGTTGGGCATCAACGCGGGGGATCAGGTCGTTGCCACTTTCGCCCAGCGTCTCAAGGAGATCCTTCCCCGCAATGCGCTGGTGGGACGGCTGGAGATCGACACCTTCGTGGTCGCCGCGCCGGTCGCGGCCGTCGATGGGCCGGCCGACACCCATGAACAATGGCTGGCGCCGCTGGCCCGTTCGCTGTCCGTGGCCGGCGAAGAGGTGTTTGTGGACTTCTCCGCCGGCACCAGCCTCCACCCGGATGATGCCAGCGACGCTGACACGCTCATCAGTCACGCGCAGCAGGCCCAACAGTTCAGTCGCAGCCGTCGCGGCCAACCCCGCGTGGTGTTCTATCGGGACATTGGCGCGATGGATGAAACCGGCGTGCTGAGCCTTGAGAGCGATATCCGCAAAGCCCTGGGCCAGGCCCAGTTCTTTCTCGTCTACCAGCTCCAGCAACCTCTCAGCGGTGCGCGTTTCAACGGGGTGGAGGCGCTGCTGCGCTGGCGTCACCCCGTCCATGGGGTGATCCCGCCGGCCCGCTTCATCCCCCTGCTTGAGGAAAACGGGCTGATCGCGGAGGTCGGCGAGTGGGTGCTCGATGAGGCCTGTCGGCAGCTGGCGATCTGGCATGAATCAGACACAGGACTGGTGATGGGCGTGAATATTTCGGCTCAGCAGTTCGAGCGCGGGGACCTTGCCGAGCGCATCACCCGCATCGCCCGTCGCCACCACATCGATCCACGGACGCTCGAGCTCGAGATCACCGAAAGCATGGCCATGCAGGACCCGGATGCCAGCCAACGCACCCTCGAGAAACTCCGTGCGGCGGGATTCCGGCTTGCCATCGATGATTTCGGGACGGGTCACTCGTCGTATGAATCGCTACTGCGGTTTCCGATGGATACGCTCAAGATCGACCGCAGCTTTATTGAGGCGGTGGCCGATGATCCGCGTAACCGCTCGGTGATCCGTTCGATGACGCTGCTGGCCGATGGGCTCGGGCTGAAGACCGTTGCTGAGGGGGTCGAGACCCAGCGCCAGCGCGACTACCTGCATGCCCTTGAAATCGATGCCATCCAGGGGTTCCTGATCCATCGGCCCATGGAAGCAGACGCCTGTGCCGGTCTACTGGCCGCCCTGTCAGAGGAGGAGGACTGATGCACGTCGAATTTGATCCCACCGGCACGGTGACGGGCCTTGGCGAGGCCATCAATCGGCTCCACACCGACCCGACCGTGCGCGCCGCGCTGGTGTTTGCCGCGGATGGCAACGACCTGCCGGCCGGGGCGATGAACGACGCCATCAGCGCTTCGCCGCTGCCCTTGCTGGGGGGGATTTTCCCGGCCATTGCCTATGCCAGCAAAAGCCACGAACAGGGTACCCTGGTGGTGGGCCTTGATCACCTTCCGGACTACGGTGTCATCGACACCCTGAGCGCGCCCGACACGGCGTTCGAGCCGGCCATCTCAGCCTTCGCGGACACCTGGCCCGACGAGCCCCACGACGCCACCTACCTGGTGGTGGTCGATGGCCTGGCCGCCCGCACCAGCGACCTGATCGAGGCGCTTTTCTTCAGTCTTGGCCTCGAGCACAACTTTATCGGCGGGGGCGCCGGCTCACTGAGCCTGCAACAGTCGCCCTGCATCATCACCCCTGAAGGGCTGCATGCCGACAGTGCCCTCATAGCCCGGCTGGCGCTGCCCAGTGCCATTGGCGTCAGTCATGGCTGGCAGCCCATCAGCGAGACCATGACCGTCACCGAAAGTGAGGGCAATCGGGTCAGGACCATCGACTGGCAGCCGGCGGCCGAACTCTATGCCCGCGAGGTCTTCGCCCACGGGGGCGAGCGGATTGACGCGGATAACTTCTTCTCGATCGCCAAATCCTATCCGCTGGGCATCGCGCGCTACGGCGCGGAGGTGGTGGTCCGCGACCCGCTGATGATGAATGACGCGGGCGAGATCGTCTGTGTGGGTGAAGTGCCCGCCGGCTGTCGCATCCGGCTGCTCAATGGCGACATGGATACCCTGCTCACCGCGGCCGGTGATGCGCGGAGCGAGGCCACCACGGCGCACCCGCAGCGCTCCATCGACACTGCCCTGCTCTTTGACTGCATCTCACGGGTGCTGTTTCTGGATGCCGACCTGAGCCGGGAACTGGATGCCGTGGGGGGCGGTGCGCCGGTCCACGGCGCGTTCACCCTGGGCGAGATCGCCAACAGCGGGCGCGACTATCTTGACTTCCTCAATAAAAGCATCGTCTACGCGATCCTCGATCGATGAACGACCGGATGCGCTCATCCCACACCCACGGCATCCCCGAATCGGATCTGCTCTACGAGATCTCGATCTCCATCGGTCAGAGTCTCAAGCTCGACGAGATGCTCACCGAGAGCCTGCGGAAGATGCTGCGCATCCTCAACTGCGTGAGCGGCTGCGTGCTGCAGTACACGCCGTCAGCCGCCGCGGACGATCCTGGTTCATCCATGCTGGAGTGGCGCTATTCACTGGCATTGCCGCGCACGCTGACCCGACAGTCCGATTTCCAGCAGCTCATCGACTGGCTGGAACTCCCCGATCGGGACACTGCGCTGCCCCGCCTGACTGAGCGTCTGCCCGCCCGTCTCCCCAATCGCGCCGGCGACGGCGAGGACTATGTCCTGGATCTGCCGAATTTCGGGATCCTGCTGCTGCGGCGGCGCGGTAGCGGTTTTACGCACAGCCTGCTGATGTCGCTGGCAGGGCTGATGGAAAAACTCGCCACTGCCGCCCGGGCCTGCCTGTACGAAAGCGAACTGCAGTACCAGATCGACCAGGCGCAGGCGGCGAGCCGCGCGAAGAGCCAATTCCTGGCGAATATGAGCCACGAAATCCGGACCCCCATGAATGGCGTGCTCGGGATGCTCGATCTGCTGGCGGAGACGCCACTGCAGACCGACCAGCGCCAGTACATCGATCTGGCCCGCAACAGCGCCGATCACCTGCTTGAAATCGTCAACCTGGTCCTTGATCTGTCGAAAGTCGAGGCCGACAAGCTCGAACTCCGCCCGCAGAACTGCGATCTCCCGACCCTGATCGGTCAGATCGTCCAGGCGCATACCCCCCGGGCCCTGACCCGTGGGGTCCGCCTGTACTGCACCCTCGACCCGCAACTGCCCCGATGGCTGATGCTGGACCCGATGCGTCTGCAGCAGATCATCGACAACCTGCTCAGTAATGCGTTGAAGTTCACCGATGAGGGCCATGTCGAACTGAGCGTCGGGATGGCGACGGCGCGCGGCCCGGGTACGGATGGCGTGCTGCCGGTCGCGTTAACGGTCTCGGATACCGGGGTCGGCATTTCGCCCCATCGCCAGCGCCATGTGTTCGATGCGTTTGAACAGGCCAGCAATGCCAATGACCGCCCGTTCGAAGGCACCGGGCTGGGGCTCGCCATTACCCGGCAACTGACTCAGTTGATGGGCGGCCAGATCACGATGACCAGTGAGGAAGGTCGAGGGACGGTCATGCGCGTCGACCTGCCCCTCCGCCCGGCGGATGCACCACAGGAAGAGGCCGGCGGCGCCAGCGAGCCGAAGGGACGGCTCGTTCTGATCATCGATGATGACCCCCGAGACCGCGCTCTGGCGCGGACCCTGCTCGAAACCCTCGGGGTCGAGGCGGTGGAAGCCCGCGACATCGGCGGGGCGGCCGCTGCCGCCCGCTCAGCATTCGATCTGGTCCTCATGGATGTCCGGCTGAGTGCGATGGCCGATGCCGACAACGCCCTCGGACCGATCCGCGCCCTGCAGACCGCCGGCACGCCCCTACGGCTGGTCACCGGCACGCTGGATGCGGAGGCGGCCCGACAGGCGGACCGGTTGGGGGTGCCACAACCGCTGACCAAGCCGCTGTCACTGCAGACGCTCCGGACGCTACTGCGGGCATCCGCCCCGGGCCCGGCGCAATCCCCCGGGTCAGCTGAAAGTCGCGATCAGCGCCTCGCCGGCCTGCATGTCCTGCTGGCCGAAGACAACTCGGTCAACCGGTTGCTGGCCGAGAAGCTGCTCGAGAAAAATGCCCTGTCGTTCGAGACCGCCACCAATGGTGAGGAGACCGTGGCGCGCTTTCAGGAAGCGCGGTTTGACGTCATTCTCATGGACATCATGATGCCCGGCATGGATGGCGTTGAGGCAGCGCGTCATATCCGGGACCTGGAGCGGCAGGCGCAACGCCCGCACACCCCCATCGTGGCCGTGACCGCCAATGCCATGCAGGGCGATCAGGCGCATTACGCTGCGGCGGGGATGGAGGGCTATGTCACCAAGCCGCTCAATGCCGACCGGCTCAAGGCCGAGATCGACCGGGTCTGTCAGGCGGCAGCCGGTCGCCCAACCGAGGAGGAGACTTCCAATGACCCGATCTAGATCCACCGCCGCACTGATCGGCATCCTGGCGCTGCTGGGCCTCTGGAGCGCCCCCGCCAGCGCCCTGGAGGCGCCGGAAGGCCGGGCCATCCTCACGGTGAGTGGGGATATCGGCACCACCAACCAGGGCGATCAGGCGGTATTCGACGCCGCGATGCTCGCCGAACTCGAGGGTCGGACACTGGAAACCGAAACGCCCTGGCATGAGGGCGTCAGAACCTTCAGCGGCCCGCTCGCCCGGGCGGTGCTGGAGGCGGTGGACGCTGGCGGTGAACAGGTCACCGCAATCGCCCTTAACGACTACAGCGCCGAAATCCCGGTCAGCAACTTCCGCGACTATGACGTCATCCTCGCCACCCACAAGGACGGCGAGCGCATGAGTGTGCGCGAGCGCGGGCCGATCTTTGTCATCTACCCGTTCGATCGCCACCCGGAACTCCACCGGGAGACCATCTACGGACGTTCGGTCTGGCAGGTCAATCGGCTTCGCGTCGAATAGACGCCGGGCAGGGTGCTCATGTGGGCCTGACGTTCCATAAACGCTTCTCGACCCTGATCGCGCTGGGCGTGCTGTTCTTTGCCCTGATGGCGGTCGGGGTGATGATGCTGCAGAAACAGCGGGCGATCGACGACGTGCTCCTCGAGGATGCGGTCTGGGCCACGTTCCAGCTCGACCGCGAACTGAAGAGTCTGCGGATTTCGCTGCTGAGTGCGACGCCCGCGACGATTGCCGACGTCAAGCTCAACTACGACATCCTCTACAGCCGCATCAATGTCCTCGAGCGCGGTCAGGTGGCCGACCTGATTCAGTCGGTCGAGGTTCGCGAGAGCAACATCAACGCCCTGCTCGAGCGCATCAAGTCACTTGACGAGCGGATCAGTGCGTTGAGCGCAGAGAATCTCGGCGAGCGCCGGGAACCGCTTCTGGCAACGCTGCGGCAGATCCAGACCGGTACGCGGGATCTCATCCTCTCAACCAATCGGCATTTTGCCGGCGAGCGCCAGAAAAGCCGTGAAGGGCAGATCCGGATGATTCAGACGGTGCTGGTTCTTGCCGCATTGGCAATGCTGGCCGGTCTGCTTCTGGTCCGACAGCTGCGCCGTCAGCGCACCTCGCTGGAGGCCTCCAACCGCGAGCTGGAGGCGGCTCGGGCCGAGGCCGAGCAGGCGAGCCAGGCCAAGACGGAGTTCCTGGCGGTTATCAGTCATGAGGTGCGCACGCCGCTGAACGGCATTTTCGGCCTGACCGACATGATCCAGCAGGAGCTCACTCCGCAGTCCCGCGCCTATCGCTATCTGCAGACGCTGCGGGCCAGTGCGGATGCCGTTTTCACGGTGGTCAACGACATCCTCGATTACTCGCGCATTCGCGCGGGCAAACTCGCCCTGACGCCCCGGCCATTCTGTCTGGATGACTTCCTCGAGACCCTCTGCCGGGGCTACCGGATCCAGGCCCAGAGCGCTCCAGTGGCTTTCCGCTGCGATTATCCCGAAGCGCTGGGTGACGTCCGCGGCGATCCCGATCGGCTGCGCCAGGTACTGATGAACCTGCTCAACAACGCCTTCAAGTTCACCGAACGCGGTCATGTCGCGCTGACCGTCGAGGCCGAGCCAGCCACCGATCACGTTGATCTGCGCTTTCATGTGACCGACACCGGCTGCGGGATCCGTCCCGAGGATCAGGCAACGCTTTTTCAGCCCTTCTCCCAGGTCGACACATCGCTGACCCGGGCCCATGAGGGCTCAGGGCTGGGACTGGTGATCAGTCGCGAGCTGATCGAGCAGATGGGCGGTGCGATCCACATTGACAGTGAGCTGAACCAGGGCAGCCACTTTGCGGTGCACCTGCGACTGCCGATCGTCGTTTCATCGACACCGCAGGCCTCGCCGGCTGACCCGCTCGTCCCCGGTGCGGAAGCGACCCGAACCGGCCGGATCCTGGTGGTGGAGGACAACCCGGTCAATCAGCTGGTGGCGCGCGAGATGCTCTCGAACCTGGGGCATTCCGTCGTCGTGGTTGAAAATGGTCGCGAGGCGCTCGATCAATTCGCAGCCGAGACCTTTGATCTGATGATCATGGACATGCAGATGCCGGTCATGGATGGGCTTGAGGCCACACGCCGGCTGCGGGCGCAGGGTGCGACACTGCCGATCATCGCCATGACCGCGAATGCCCTGGGTGAGGACGAGCAGCGCTGTCTGGATGCGGGCATGCAGGCGGTGGTCAAAAAGCCGGTCAATGTCGGCGAACTGAGCGCCACGCTCCAGCGCCATCTGCCGGTCAGCCCGGATAGCGGCTGAGCGCGCGGGCAAGCCGGTCGGCGATGTCACCGCGAAGCGCCGGCGGGCCGTTGACTTCGACCTGATCCCCCAACCCCAGTAACCACCAGCGCAGCTGGGCGGTATCAGCAACTCGAGCGGTCAGGCGGATGCGCCCGTCATCGGTGTCCTCCAGCTGCTGGGTCTCGCTGAGCGGTGTCTCTTCCAGATGGACCGCCGTGGCAGGCTCCAGCAACAGTTCCAGGGCCAGGGGCTCGGCGCTCAGCTGAAAATCCAGGGCACCGGCGCGCACATACGCCATCAGATCAAAATCCGCCGGTCGCTCGACCGCCTCCGCGCAGGCACTTGCCGATTGCATGCGGTGCAGCGCCATCTGCACCACCCCATCGCGGCCGGTGCGCGTGCAGATCAGATACACCACGCCATCCCGAAAAACGATCCCCAGCGGATGCAGACGATAATCGCGGACCGCCCCGTCGTAGCGGCGCTGGTAGCGGGCGTCCAGTTGCCGGTCATTGAACAGGGCGGCGTACACCGTCTCGAGAATGTCTGGATCGATGTTCGGCGCAATCAGGGTCTGCCCCCGCGGCACCACATGAATCTTGTCCGGCCAGGTGCGCACCGGGCTGGCGGTATCGGCCAGGACATCGGCGGCACGCTGCAGATAGGGCTCGAGCGCATTCAGGGTCGCCGGCGCCATGAGCTGACCCGAGAAATGCTCGGCGAGTTTGAAGGCGAGCGCCGTCTGCGGCTCCATACCGGGGATGTCGAGCTGGATGGCGTCGCGATCCCAGGACCAGCCATGGGGCCGCGAGCGGTCGTCCAGCGACAGGCCGAACAGCTCGCCCGAGAGTCGCAGCAGATCCCGCTGCACGGTGCGCTCGGTGGTGGGGTAGCCCTGATCGGCCAGGCGATCACGCAGCGCCTGCGCGGTGATCTTGCGCGGATAGCGCGGTATGTGCCGAAGCATGAGCCATTGACGTAACAGGGTGTCGGTCATCGCGATTCCGTCCGTGAATCGGTTTCTGCCTACCTACCCTAACGCCAATCGGCTACACCGTCAGGTAGCGCTGGACAAGATCGTCCTCCAGCTCGTCCATACGGCCGTCCGCCACCGAACGGCCACGATCGAGGATGACGAAGTGATCCGCGGTGCGACGGGCGAAGGGCAGCTTCTGCTCGACCAACAGCACGGTCATCGCCTGATCGCGGTTCAACCGCTGAATCACGTCACCGATCTCGCGGACGATATTGGGCTGAATGCCCTCAGTGGGCTCATCGAGGATCAGCAGCCGGGGCTCCAGACACAATGCCCGCCCAATTGCCAGCTGCTGCTGTTGCCCGCCGGAAAGATCACCACCCCGGCGGTGGCGCATATCATGGAGCACCGGAAACAGCTCGTGGACGAGCGTCGGGATGTCACGGCGGCCCACCGAGGTCCGGGCGACCCGCAGGTTCTCTTCCACGCTGAGCAGGGGGAAGATCTCGCGGCCCTGGGGGACATAACCGATGCCCCCACGGGCGCGCTGCTCGGCGGGTCGCGACTCGATGCGGCGACCATCGAACTCGATCTCTCCGGATGCTGCCGGCAGCAGGCCCATCACCGTCTTGAGCACCGTGGTCTTGCCGACGCCGTTCCGGCCCATCAGGCAGGTACAGCCCTGGGCCGGGACCTCGCAGTCCACATCCCAGAGGGTATGGCTCTCGCCGTAGTACTGATTCAGCTTGCGTATCGACAGCATGCCCTACTCTCCGAGATACACCTCGACCACGCGGGGGTCGGCCTGGACGGCATCCATGGACCCCTCGGCAAGGACCGAGCCCTGGTGCAGGACGGTGACCGTACGGGCAATGGAGCGCACAAAGTCCATGTCATGCTCGACCACCACCACCGAGTGGCGACCCGCAAGACGCTGCAGCAGCTCGCCGGTGCGGTCCATTTCCTGATGCGTCATGCCGGCGACCGGCTCATCGACCAGCAGCACCTGGGGGTTCTGCATGAGCAGCATGCCGATCTCCAGCCATTGCTTCTGGCCGTGGGAGAGCTGCCCGGCACGCGAATGCCCGGCCGACTGCAGCCCGATCTCGGTGAGCACTGAATCGATACGATCCCGCGACTCGCCGTCGAGATGCTGGCGCAGTGTCGACCAGACACCGCGCGGGCCGGCCATGGCCAGTTCCAGGTTCTCGACCACCCGATGCTCGGGGAATACCGTCGGTTTCTGGAATTTCCGGCCGATCCCGGCACGACTGATGTCGGTCTCCTGCATGCGCAGCAGATCCAGGCGCTGGCCCAGCCACGCCTGCCCCTGATCGGGCCGGATGCGGCCGGTGATGACGTCCATCATGGTGCTCTTGCCGGCGCCATTGGGCCCGATGATGCAGCGCAGCTCGCCGACATCGATGTACAGGGTCAGGGCATCCAGCGCCCTGAACCCGTCGAAGCTGACGGTGACGTCCTCGAGATAGAGGATCGGGCCGTGGCGGGTATCGACGCGCCCCGCCTCGAGGGGGTCCGGCATCATGAAGTCGAACACCCGATCCCGGCGCATGACCTCGCGCGGTCTGTCCAGCAGGCTCATGAGCGGTCCTCCCGGCGCCTGAAAAGGCCCACCAGTCCACGCGGGAAAAACAGGGTGACCGCGACGAACAGCCCGCCCAGGGCGAACAGCCAGAGCTCGGCGATCATCGCCGTCAACAGCGTCTGGGCGTAATTGACCAGCGCGCCCCCCAGTGCCGCGCCGTACAGCGTGCCGCGGCCGCCCACCGCCACCCAAACCACGATCTCAATCGAGTTGAGCGGCGAGAATTCGCTCGGATTGATGATCCCCACCTGGGGGACATAAAGCGCCCCGGCCAGTCCGGCCAGCATCGCCGAGAGCGTCCAGATCCAGAGTTTGTAGTGATCGGTGCGATAGCCCAGCGAGCGTGTGCGTGGCTCGGCATCGCGCACGGCACGGACGACACGGCCGGCCCGCGAGCGGACCACCCTGCGACAGAGCAGATAGGCCAGTCCAAGCGCGAGCGCTGAGGCCACGAACAGCGCCAGGCGTGTCTGGGGATCGGAGAGGCTGAACCCCAGGATATCCTTGAAGTCGGTCAGGCCGTTGTTGCCGCCGAAGCCCATCTCATTGCGGAAAAACGCCAGCATGAGGGCATAGGTCATCGCCTGGCTGATGATGGACAGATACACCCCGGTGACGCGCGAACGGAACGCGAGCCAGCCAAAGATGAAGCCGAACACGCCGGGCACCAGCAGGACCATCAGCGCGGCAAACCAGAACTGGTCGAAGCCGTACCAGAACCACGGCAACTGCTCCCAACCCAGAAAGACCATGAAATCCGGCAGCACCGGATCGCCATAGACCCCGCGGTCGCCGATCTGGCGCATCAGGTACATGCCCATGGCATACCCACCCAGGGCAAAGAACGCACCATGCCCCAGGCTGAGAATGCCCGCATAGCCCCACACCAGATCGAGGGCCAGCGCCAGCAGGGCGAAGCACAGATAGCGGCCGAGCAGATTGACGGTGTAGTCGCTCACATGAAACGGCGACGACGGCGATACCCCCTGGTTGAGGATCGGTATCACGACAATCAGTACCGCGAGCGCACCCAGCAGTATCCGGCCACCCATGTCGCCATGCAGCAGCCGCCGCCAGGGGCGCTCGGGAATCAGCCGGGTGGCCGAGGATTGCGGGGTCGCCATGCCTCAGCCCTCCGATGCCGCGCGACCACGCTGGGGGAACAGTCCCTGCGGGCGGCGTTGGATGAACAGGATCACGAACACCAGGACCAGCACCTTGGCGAGAACGGCGCCGGTTTCGGGCTCGAGGAATTTATTGAGTACGCCCAGCGACAGCCCACCGACCAGCGTGCCCCAGAGACTGCCGGCGCCCCCGAACACCACCACCAGGAATGAGTCGATGATGTAGGCCTGACCCATATTGGGGCCGACATTGGTGATCTGCGACAGCGCGACACCGGCAAGGCCGGCGACACCCGCCCCCAGGCCAAAGGTCAGTGCATCAATGCGCGATGAACTGACCCCTACGGCCCGCGCCATGGCGCGGTTCTGTGACACCGCCCGCACCTTGAGGCCCAGCGTGGTGCGCTTGAACAGCAACAGCAGCAACCCGAACACCAGAAACGCGAACGCAATCACATAGAGCCGGTTGAGCGTCAGGCTGAGGGCCGCATTGACCTCGATGGCGCCGCTCATCCAATCCGGCGTACTCACCTGGCGGTTGAGTGGCGAGAACACCGTCCGCACCAGCTGCTGGAGGATCAGGCTGATACCGAAGGTGGCGAGCAGCGTCTCGAGCGGCCGCCCGTACAGAAACCGGATGACTCCGCGTTCGATGGCCACGCCAAACGCCCCGGTGACCAGGAAGGCCGCCGGAATCGCGACGAACAGCGAATAATCAATTGCATTGGGCATCAACAGCTGGACCACATAGGTGGTGTAGGCGCCGAGCATGATCAGTTCGCCGTGCGCCATGTTGATGACGCCCATCACCCCGAAGGTGATGGCCAACCCGAAAGCGGCGAGCATGAGGACCGATCCCGCCGACAGACCAAAGAATATCTGCTCGCCCAGTCCCCAGAGATCCCGCCGCTCCTCGATGCCGGTGAGGATCTCAGCGGCACGGGCCTGGACGGCCGGATCGGGGTCGTTTTCCGCCAACCGCCGCACCTCATTGCGCACCCGATTGCGCAGCGAGCCATCCAGTGTTTCCAGCGCTTCCAGCCGGATCGCCGCCTTGGGGGCATCAAGGCGCGCCAGGCCGATGACCAACGACATATCCCGGCGAATCGCATCGACGGGCTCTTCCGCCACGAGGCCCTCCATGCGCTCGGCAATCGCCGGATCGGGGGATTCCAGCAGGCGCTCGACCGCTTCGCTACGCGCCTGGCGATCGGGGCTGGAGAGTCCCGCCAGCGCCAGCATCTTGCGCGCTTCGGTGCGAACTGCGTTGTTGATGCTCACCCGGCGGATTTCGTACTGCGAGGCTTCGCCGACCCGCTCGCCACTGAGCGGATCGGTCACCGCGAATCCCGAATCAAGGCTGTCGGCGATGACGATCTCGCCACCCCCGATCCGAAAGTACAGCCGGCTGTCGAGAAGGGCCTGCAGCACGGGCACTGCCCGCGGGTGGCCACTCTCGGCAATCGTGCGGACCGCCGCTGCCTTGTCATCAAAACTTCCCTCATTGAGCTGGCGCAGACTCGAGACCAGCGCCTCGTCATCCGCCGCTCCGGCGGGCGACGCCGTCAGACCCAGGGCCATGAGCAGACTGACCAGCATGCATCGGGCAAAGCGTTTCATGAATGATCCCTCAAGGCGCTGCCCCACCGGCGGCGGGGCAGCGTCGCCATGGTCAGTCGCCGTAGTCCTGACCTGAACACACGCCGGTCTCGACGTTGTAATTGCCGCAGACCAACGGTGCCCGCCAGCTGGCGATGATGTCGCTGCTCTCGGGGAGATAGTCCGACCAGGCATCACCGGCCACTTCGCCGTTGGTTTCCCATACCACCGAGAACTGCCCATCAGGCTGGATCTCACCGATCATCACCGGCTTGGTGATGTGGTGGTTGGGCATCATGGTGGCGTAGCCGCCGGTGAGATTGGGGACGGTCACGCCGATGATCGCGTCCTGCACCGCTTCAACGTCGGTTGTACCGGCCCGGCGCACGGCCTCGACCCACATGTTGAAGCCGATGTAATGGGCCTCCATCGGATCGTTGGTGACCGCCGAGGTATCATCCTTGAACTCGTGCCACGCCTGGATGAACTCGACGTTCTCCGTGGTCGGCGCGCTCATGAAGTAGTTCCAGGCGGACATGTGACCGACCAGCGGTTCGGTGTCGATCCCGGCAAGCTCCTGCTCACCCACCGAAAAGGCCACCACCGGAATATCCGAGGCGGAAACGCCCTGGTTGGCCAGCTCGGTGTAGAACGGGACGTTGGCGTCACCGTTGATGGTCGAGACGATGGCGGTCTTCTCACCCTGGCCCCCGAAGTCGCGCACATCCGAGACGATGCTCTGCCAGTCGGAATGCCCGAACGGCGTGTAGTTGATCATGATGTCTTCCTCGGCCACCCCGTTATCCATGAGGTACTGCTCGAGGATCTTGTTGGTCGTGCGGGGATAGACATAGTCGGTCCCCAGCAGCGCGAAGCGCTCCACGTCCAGTTCATCCATCAGGTAATCAACCGCCGGAATGGCCTGCTGGTTGGGTGAGGCCCCCAGATAGAACACATTCTCGGAGGATTCCTCGCCCTCATACTGCACCGGGTAGAAGAGCAGCCCGTTGAGCTCTTCGAACACCGGCAGGACGGACTTTCGCGAGACCGATGTCCAGGTGCCGAACACCACGTCAACCTCGTCGTCCGCCAGCAGCTGCCTTGCCTGCTCGGCGAATCGCGGCCAGTCCGAGGCCGGGTCCACGACCACCGGTTCGATTTCGCGGCCAAGCAGGCCGCCGTTCTCGTTCTGCTGCTCGATGAGCATCTCGACGGTTTCCTTGAGGGCCGTCTCACTGATCGCCATCGTGCCGGACAGTGAATGCAGGATGCCGACCTTGATCGGATCCTCCTCCTGGGCCAGTGCGCTGTTGCCTCCCAGGCCAAGCGCCAGAACGCCAGCGGCAAGCGTACTTGCCATGCCGTTATGCAGTCGCTTCTTTGCGTACATGCGTGAACTCCTTTGAAGTGAATCACCAGGCCGACCATCGGCCTGTTCACTGGATAGCAATTAACGTGCCAGCTGTTCGGGCTACCGCCCGGCAGGCGTCAACCGGTGTCGCATGCGCCACACTGGTGCGGGCGCGACCGGCGATTCACGCTCGTAGTGCACGCTAGGCCACCGAGCGCGCCAGCATGCCCTCCCGCAGGATGAATTCAATGATGCCCTCAACGCCTTCTCCGGCGGCGATGCTCGCAAGCTGGAACGGGGCCTCGCCGCGCATCATGCGGCTGTCACGGGCCATCACGTCGAGCGACGCCCCCACCTGCGGCGCGAGGTCGGTCTTGTTGATGACCAGCAGGTCAGAGCGTGTGATGCCGGGGCCGCCCTTGCGCGGGATCTTGTCGCCGGCCGAGACATCGATGACGTACAGGGTCAGATCGGAGAGTTCCGGCGAGAATGTGGCCGAGAGGTTGTCGCCACCACTTTCAATGAACACCACATCGAGATCACCGAAGCGCGCCTGCAGATCGGCGACCGCGGTGAGATTCATCGAGGCATCCTCGCGGATGGCGGTATGCGGACACCCACCCGTTTCAACGCCGACGATGCGCCCGCTGGGCAGTGCCTCGTGGCGCGAGAGAAACTCGGCATCCTCGCGGGTGTAGATATCATTGGTCACCACGGCAAGCGACAGGCGCTCGCGAAGCGCCCGGCACAGCGCCAGCGTGAGGGCGGTCTTGCCGGATCCGACCGGTCCACCGATACCGACGCGCAGCGGAGTGGGGTTATCTGTCATGACGGGGCATCCTCCGGAATTGTGATCGTTCAGCTGCGAAACAGCCGTGAGTACTGGACCTCGTGCCAGCCGCTGGCCAGGCTGACGCCCGGGGTGGTGGCACCAATGGATTCATCATCGAGGGCAGCGGCGTTGTCGACGGCCCCGGGGATGGCGTCCGCGATACGAAGCAGCGCACGCTGACCGGCGCTCTGCCCCAGGGGAACGAGCTTGACCGCCGCGGCCACCTGATTCTCGGACCAGGCCCAGGCATAGCCGAGGGCGGCCTGATCCATGCCGATGGCCCAGCGCGCGGTGGCCAGGGCGAAGGCGGTGGCCCAGGTGACATCGCGGTCGCGGTCGAAAGTGAGCGCCTCGCTGATGCCGAACTCACCGAGCAGCCGCATCAGTGCCCGACCGATGTGAATATCCTCGGCGCGCAGCTCAGCGGTTTCCCGGGCCGCGAGCAGACGACTGGTCCAGACCTCGACCGCCGGGCGGTCATCGCGCTGCCAGGCGGCCTGCAGACGCGCCAGTACCGGCAGATCAAGCGCCCCGATCCCGCTCTGCAACTGACCGCCAACCCAATCGACCAGAGACGCCTCGTCGCCCACCCAGCCCTGCTCAATGGCGGTCTCCAGACCGGCCGAGTAGGCGTAGGCGCCTACCGGCAGCGTCGGGCTCAGCAGCTGCCACAGCCGCAGCGTTCGGGCATCGGTGCCATCAACCATGATGGTGACCACCGCCGGCGTAGGCACCGGACTCGGGTTGGAAAGGGGCGGTTTCATGAGTGGGCTCAGCGCCCAGCCCGCGCACCATCTCATCGAGCACATGGTCATGGCGGTAGCGCAGGTAGCCCTTGGCCACTTCCAATGGCGTATGCCGATTGCCCAGATGATAGGCGGCCCGCAGCAGCACCAGCGGATCGTCCGAGCGCACCGTGCTCACCGGCTCGGGCGCGGCCTCGACGCGGTAGACCCGGCCGCTGTCGTCAGCCAGTCCATCACCCGCGCGCAGGGCCGCGCCCCCGCGCTCGAGGATCACGCCGATGACCTCGCCGTTACCCAGCATGGCCCGAAACCGCGAGCGCTCACGTTGCTCGATGGTCAGGACCAGCGTGCCGACCACATCCTGATCCGCCGCGAGGGCCCCGAGCCGTTGTGTCAGTGTCTCCATGACAGCCCCTCAGAAAAGGAAATAGCGCTGTGCAAGCGGCAGCTCCACCGCCGCTTCGCAGGTCAGCAGCTCGCCATCGGCGCGGACCTCGTAGGTCTGCGGGTCGACACTGACCTCGGGCTGCCAGTCATTGAGCTTCATATCGGCCTTCCCCACGTCGCGGCAGTCCTTGACCGCCACCAGGCGCTTGTTCAGGTCCAGTCGCCCGCCGATGCCCGCTTCGATCGCGGCCTGGGAACAGAAAGTCACCGCGGTCTCGGCCACCGCCCCGCCATGGGCGCCGAACATGCCCCGGTAATGCACCGGCTGCGGCGTGGGGATCGACCCGTTGGGATCACCCATCGGTGCGGCGGCGATCATGCCGCCCTTGACGATCGTGCCCGGCTTGGCGCCGAAGAAAGCGGGCTTCCAGAGCACCAGATCGGCCAGCTTGCCCACCTCCAGCGATCCCACCTCGTGGGCGATCCCGTGTGCGATCGCCGGGTTGATGGTGTATTTGGCGACGTAACGCCGGGCCCGCAGGTTGTCATGCCGATCGTTGTCCTCGGCAAGTGGCCCGAACTGCACCTTCATCTTGTGGGCGGTCTGCCAGGTGCGGGTGATCACCTCGCCGACCCGACCCATGGCCTGCGAGTCGGACGCGATCATCGAGAACGCACCGCGGTCGTGGAAGATGTCCTCGGCGGCGATGGTCTCGCGCCGGATCCGCGATTCCGCAAAGGCGACATCCTCGGGGATGGCCGGGTCGAGATGATGGCAGACCATGAGCATGTCCAGATGCTCATCGATGGTGTTGCGGGTGTACGGGCGCGTCGGATTGGTGGACGACGGCAGAACGTTGGACTGCCCGCAGGCGCGGATGATGTCGGGGGCGTGGCCGCCGCCCGCGCCTTCGGTGTGATAGGTGTGAATGGTCCGTCCCCTGAACGCGGCGAGGGTGTCCTCGACGAACCCGGACTCGTTCAGGGTATCGGTATGAATGGCCACCTGGACGTCGTACTCCTCAGCGATGTCGAGCGCGTTATCGATCGCCGCCGGCGTCGTCCCCCAGTCCTCATGCAGCTTGAGCCCCATCGCCCCGGCCTGCATCTGCTCATGCAACGAGTCGGGCAGGCTCGCGTTGCCCTTGCCCATGAAACCGAGATTCATCGGGAAGGCCTCGGCGGCCTGCAGCATCCGGTGGATATTCCACGCGCCCGGCGTACAGGTGGTGGCGTTGGTACCGGTCGCCGGACCGGTGCCGCCGCCCAGCATGGTGGTCACGCCTGACATCAGCGCCTCTTCAATCTGCTGTGGGCAGACGAAGTGGATATGCGCATCAATGCCCCCGGCCGTCACGATGCTGCCCTCGGCGGCGAGCACCTCAGTGCCGGGGCCGATCACGATATCGACGTGGGGCTGGGTATCGGGATTGCCGGCCTTGCCGATGCCCGCGATCCGGCCGTCACGGACCCCGATGTCAGCTTTATAGACACCGGTGTAGTCAATGATCAGGGCGTTGGTGATGATCAGATCGACGGCGGTTTCATTATCACGCTGACTCTGGCCCATGCCGTCGCGGATGACCTTGCCGCCCCCGAACTTCACTTCATCGCCGTAGCAGGTCAGATCCCGCTCGACTTCGACGAACAGCTCGGTATCCCCCAGCCGGACGCGATCGCCGGTGGTCGGGCCATACATCTCGGCATAGGCCGATCGCTCAATCGAGGTCATTCCAACTCCCCCATGACTGCGGCGCGAAAGCCATAGATCGCGCGATCACCGGCGTAGGCCACCAGCTCGACCTCGCGGGACTGCCCCGGCTCAAACCGCACGGCGGTGCCGGCCGGGATGTTGAGCCGGTAGCCGAGCGCGGCGTCGCGATCAAACTCCAGCGCGGGATTGACTTCGTGGAAATGGTAGTGGGATCCGACCTGGATCGGCCGGTCACCGGCGTTCGCCACTCGGACGGTCAGTGTCTCCCGCCCCGCGTTGAGGGCGATCTCGCCGGCCGCCGTGATCACCTCGCCGGGAATCATGATGACACCGCCTGGCCGTCATCGGCCGCTTCAGCAATGGGGTCGTGAATCGTCACCAGCTTGGTCCCGTCGGGGAAAGTCGCCTCGACCTGGACCTCGCTGAGCATTTCCGGGATGCCGGGCATGACCTGCTCGCGGCTCAGCAGCTGCGTCCCCTCGCTCATCAGTTCCGCCACGCTGCGGCCATCGCGCGCGCCCTCGACGATGGCGTTGGCGATGTAGGCCATCGATTCCGGGTAGTTCAGTCGAACCCCCCGATGCAGACGCCGCTCGGCGACCATCGCGGCGGTGGCGAGCATCAGCTTGTCCTTTTCTCTCGGCGTGAGTTGCATGCGTCCTCCTCAGGTATTCCAGATTCGGGGCCGACACATCGGCCGCCCCATCAACAAGGGGCGCAACGCCGCCCAGAGGCGCTCGCGCAGGGCATATCCCTCAAGCGCGCCCGCCCCCCGCCAGCGCACGACCAGCAGATCCTCCAGTCGGGTCGCCGAGGCCTCGCCCGGCATTGCGGCCAACACCCCGCGCGCCGCCGTCAGTGCATCGGCATCCGCCGGGCCAGCCACCAGGGTGGCGAAGGCCGGCTGGCCGTTGAGGCCCCAGGGCGCGTCCACCGCGCGGCTACCGCCCTCGATACGGGCATGTTCCAGCAGCACCGGCCGTCCCTCGCGCCAGACCTCGAGACGCTGGCGGAGCGATCCCGACTCGAACGGCAGCCCGCCGGCCGGACGGCCCAGGCAGTTCAGCTCCCAGGCAAAGCAGCGGCTGTCAGCACCCAGATCAATACGGGTCAATGCCTCGACGATCGCCCCCGAGAACACGATCTGCTCCTGGGGCAGCCACTCCAGTGTCGCCCCGGGGGCGACGCGCAGGTTCTGGCGCAGCGTCGCCGTGCGGCCCAGACTGCGGTAGAACTTGGTGGCACCGGGCGTCGTCAACAGGGCCCATGCCCCCTCCCGGACATCGGCGTCGAGGCTGATCCGATCACCCCCCACCACACCACCGGGGGGATGCAGGACATAGCTATGGCAGGGGGCGCCCTCGGGGTGAAAGCTTCGCTGCACCCGCAACGGCCCCTCATGGCGCCGCCGCGCCAGCACGGTGCGTGCGGGGGTGGGCACGAAGGCGAGATCGAGTCGCGCCCGCCATCCTGGATCGGGGGCTGCCGGTGCCACCGCCGCCATTTAAACGGCGCCTGCGATCAGCCCGGTGCCAATCAAGGCGAACGCGGCCGCGGTACCGGCCAGCGACAACGCCGCCGGCGCACGACGGGCGTGCCGGAACCGGACACTGCCCACCACTGCGACGATGGCCAGCAGCAACGCGCCCACTCCGAGCATGGCCGGGGACATGCCCAGCACGTGGCCGGTGTCGGCGATGTGCCAGTGGAAGAACATCAGGCCGTGGCCGGTCTGCTCAGCGCTGTGGGCCCACGTCGCCGGGCTGGCGAGCAGCCCGGCAAGGCAGACGACGAGTGGATTCCGATGCATGCTTGGCTCCCTGATCGTGGTGATTGAGTAACGCCTCGCACTATGCAATTCGCTTGCCAAGCATCAGATCGGGGCAGAAACTCGCACAGGAATCACCACCGGTGCAGTTTTTTGCACCAAACCGGCTCATTTGGCACCAAATTGATGCAAATCGACTGACTCAAGGAGCGGCCTGCCCCATGATCCATCTGTTGACCACCGGCGGCACCATCGCCAGCACGCCCGGCACCAGTGGCCGTAATGTCGCCGGCGCGCTGCCCGCCGAGGCGCTGCTTGACGCCATCGATGCCGGCCTTGATGCCGGCCCCGCCGTGCACACCGAGTCGCTGCTGCAAAAGCCCAGCAACGCCATCAATGGCGAGGACCTGTGCCGGATCGCCGAGCGTTGCGAGACACGGCTCGCGGATCCCTCCACCGACGGCATTGTCATCACCCACGGCACCGATACGCTCGAGGACACCGCGTGGTTCCTCCAGCAGGTGCTGGGGGACTGCCCGCGACCGGTGGTGGTGACCGGCTCGCAGCGCGCCCTGCATGAGCGCGGCTCGGACGCACCGCGCAATCTCGTCGACGCCCTGCGTGTCGCCGCGGCGACGGGTTCGCGGGGCCAGGGCGTGCTGGTGGTATTCGACGAGGCGATCCACAGCGCATCGCTGGTGCGAAAGATCAGCAGCTATCGCCTGACGGGATTCGGTTCGCCGGGTTATGGCCCGGTCGGTCACATCGACGGCACGATCCTCCGGTATCCCCTGAATGCCCGGATCCCGACGCCGATCCCACGCGGGCCGACGCTGCCGCGGGTGGATATCGTGCCGGCCGCCGCCGGCAGTGCCTGTCCCATTGATGCACTGCGGGGTGATGGCGCGCAGGGATTGATTATCGACGCCCTCGGCCGCGGCCAGGTGCCGCCCGACTGGGTCCCGACCATCGCGCGCGCCCATGCGGCGGGCTGCCCGGTGGCGATCACTTCGAGCACCGGATCCGGGCCGGTGGCCGAAGTCTACGAATATCCCGGCAGCCTGGAGCGGGTCATCGCCGCCGGTGCGGTCGGCGCCGACGCCCTCAGCGCCCGGCAGGCGCGCCTTTTGCTGATGCTGGTGCTGTCCACGCCCGAGGGCGCCGCCGACTGGCGCGCCCGCTTTGCGACCGCGGCGGGCTGGTCGACCGTCTAGTCTCCGTCGTTCTGCCCCCGAACCCCCCGAGCGGCGCACCAGTCCGCAAAATCGGCGTGCAACGACACCGGTAGCCGCACCCGCGCGGTTACTCCCACGCCATACTCGATCGAGATCAGGGAGACATCGGGCTGGCCGGCCAGCCAGTGGCGCAGGGGCTGTTCATCGGCAAAACGCATATTCACGCTCTGCTCGATCATTGCCTGCAGGGCCGCACTGGGGAGATCCGCCAGAACCGCTTCCGCGGCCCCCGCATAGGCCCGCACAAGGCCTCCCGCACCCAACTTGATGCCACCAAAGTAGCGGCTGATCACCACCACTGCATCGATCAGCCCCTTGTGCCCGATAACCCCCAGGATCGGCCGGCCAGCGGTGCCGGCCGGTTCGCCGTCATCGCTGGAACCGGCACTGCTCCGGCCCTGCCAGGCCCAGCAGTGATGACGGGCATCAGGGTGCGTTGCCCGGGCCGCTTCCACCACCGCCAACGCCGCCCCGCGATCAGCCGCCGGCGCGGCGGTGGCGATGAAGCGACTGCGCTTGACGGTGATTTCAGCGTCGCGGGTGGTTGTGGGCACTCGATCCATAATCCCTTCAGACAATACCGACTTCTTCGTTGTGCGGACCATTGCGCGATACGGCGTCCGCCGCGTCGCTAGGCTCTCCGCGACTCGACAACAGCGGAGTAAGACCCATGCCCCACGCAAAAACCCTTCCCCTCGCCCTGCTTCTCGCCGCATCCGCCACACCCGCGCTCGGTGCCGACGCCGGCGACACCTATGCCGGCGGTGGCCTTGGCCGGGTCAGCTATGACACAAATGCCGACGTGACTCTCAACCCCACCGCCATCGTCGGCCGGCTGGGCTACCATGTCACCGATCACATCGCCATTGAGGCTCGCCTGGGTGTGGGCCTCTCGAGCGACGACACCGCTATCGACAGCGGCGGCAACGTCGAAATCGCGCTCAAACAGCTCGCCGGCGCCTATGCCGTCGGTCATCTCCCGATCACCCGGGGAGCATCGGTCTACGGTCTGGCCGGCTTCACCTATGGCCGGGCCGAGTTCACCGGCAGCGCGGGGGGTTTCAGTGACACGGCCAACGACACCGGACTGTCCTGGGGCATCGGCAGCGAGGCGGCCCTGACCGACCGGATTTCGGGGTATGTCGAGTGGGCGAGCTACCTCGATCAGGATGCCTACACGGCCACTACGATCACCGCCGGCGCCACCTATGGTTTCTAGCACCGCCAGGTGAGCATGATGGTCCAGGCGTGGCACTCTGGGAGGTGGGACTGAAAGGAGCGGCCACGCCATGGATCGATACCTGCGTCACTCAATGTCGCCGCCCGGCGGCAGACTGGAGACCTTCATCGAGTCGGTCGGGAACGCGTTTGCATGACAGAGACATTCACGCCGGGGTTGGCGGCCATTCATGCCAACCGACTCGAAACGCTGCGCGACCTGATCGTCAGCCACCTGCAGGCCCATCCGCCCGCACCCCTTGAGTCGGAGACCTTTCTGGTGCAGTCCAATGGCATGGCGCAGTGGCTGCGTCATGCCTTCGCGGCCACCAACGACGGTGCCGGGGGCGGCGCGGGCATCGCCGCGGCCCAGCGGTTCGTGCTGCCGCAGTCGTTCCTCTGGCAGGCCTGCCGCCTGGTCCTCGGCGCCAGCCGGATCCCGGAGACATCGCCGTTTGACAAGACCCGCCTGCAGTGGCGGATCTATCGGCTCATCCCCGAACAGCTTGAGGCCCACCCGCAGACGTTCGCCGCCCTGGATCACTACCTGGGCGATGACCCCGACCCGCGCAAGCGCCATCAGCTCGCCCGGCGCCTCGCCGATCTGTACGACCAGTACCAGGTCTATCGCCCGGACTGGCTGGCCGACTGGCTGGCCGGCGACGACATCCTGCGCGACGGGCACGGCCAGACCACACCCCTGGATGCCGGCCTGCAATGGCAGGCGCAGCTCTGGCGGGCCCTCCATGCCGATATCGGCGCCGGCGCCGAAGCCCTCTCGCGGCCCGCCATCCAGGCGCAGCTGATCGCCGCGCTGGACGCGGCCGAACCGGGCGAATGGCCCGCGCTGCCACGGCGTCTGACGGTATTCGGCGTCACCTCGATGCCGCGGCCGGTCCTGGATGCCCTGCATGCCCTGTCGCGGCATTGCCAGATCCTGCAGCTGGTCCAGAACCCCTCGGGCTACTTCTGGGCCGACCTGGTCGAGGACCGCGACCTGCTCAAGCTGGACCAGCGCCGCCATCAACGCCACTTCGGTACGCCGGGACAGCCGCTGCTGGCGGCATGGGGCAAGCAGGGCCGCGACTTCATCGCGCTGCTCAATGAAATCGACCAGCCGGAGCGATACCGTGACTGGTTCCAGACCATTGACGCGTTCGAGCCACCGATCCCCGCGACGGCGTCGATCACCGACTATCCGCTGCTCGAGCAGATCCAGCAGGATATCTTCGACCTGACGCCCCTGCCCTCACCCGGGGAGGAGCGCCCCCTCGTCCGGGACGCGTCCATCCGCTTTCATCGTGCCCACAGCCGGCAGCGCGAGGTGGAGGTCCTCCATGACCGGCTGCTCGACGCCTTCGAGCAGGCCGCGCGGACGGAACGACCGCTGCGGCCGCGGGACATCATCGTCATGGTGCCCGACATCGACACCTACGCCCCGGCCGTCGAGGCGGTGTTCGGACGGCTCGACCGCCACGACCACCGCTATATCCCCTATACCATCGGCGATCGTCGCGCGCGCAGCGAAGCGCCCGTGGCCACGGCCATCGAACGGCTCACCGATCTGCCCAATGCGCGGCTCACCCTTGGCGAGGTTCTCGATCTGCTCGAGGTACCGGCGTTCCGCCAGCGCTTCGGGCTCGGCGAGGAGGATCTGATCATCCTGCGCGAATGGTGCCGCGACGCCGGCGTGCGCTGGGGACTGGATGCCGAGCGCCGCGAGTCCCTCGACATCGCCCGGGGTTTCGAGCAGAACAGCTGGCGATTCGGGCTTCGGCGCATGCTGCTCGGATATGCCGTGGGAGCCGGCGACGCCTGGCAGGACATCGAGCCCTACCCGGAAGTGGGCAGCCTGGATGCTGCACTGCTGGGACCTCTGCGCGCGCTGCTCGACACCCTTGAGCATCACGCGGCGGCGTTCCGTGAACCCGGCCGTCCCCGCGACTGGGCGGACCGGTTGAGCGCGCTGATCGACGACTGCCTGAGCCTGCAGGGCAGCGAAGAACTGGCACTGGAGTCGCGGCTCGCTGATGCCATGACCGAGTGGCTGAATGCCTGTGACGAGGCGGCCTTCAATGATCCCATCCCCCTCACGGTCGCCCGCGATGCATGGCTTGCCGTGCTCGAGGACGAAGGCCCCAGCCAGCGGTTTCTCGCCGGCCGCGTCAATATCTGCACCATGATGCCGATGCGCAGCATTCCGTTCCGGCTGGTCTGCCTGCTGGGCATGAATGACGGTGAATACCCGCGCACCCGGCCGCCCGTGGACTTTGACCTGATGGCCGCCGGTGGTCAGTACCGGCCGGGCGATCGATCGGGACGCGATGATGATCGCTACCTGTTTCTGGAGGCGCTGCTGGCCGCCCGTGACCACCTGCATGTCAGCTGGATCGGACGCAATCCGCGCGACGACAGCGAGCTCCCCCCCTCGGTACTGGTCAGCCAGCTGCGTGACCACCTGGACCGCGGGTGGCGGCTCGATGAGCCTGACACCGACAGCACGGCGGTGACGCCGCATCTCACCGTCGACCATCCCCTGCAGCCGTTCAGCCCCCGTTATGACGGCCAGGGCGAATATTTCACCTACGCCAGCGAATGGCGGCACGACGCCCGGCCGATGGACGAATCGCCGGCACTCGGCCCGCCGTTACTGGCGTCACCACAGGCCCTCGGCTTACGTGATCTGGCGAAGTTCCTCAGCGACAGCGCCGGGCATTTTGCCGGAGATCGGCTCAAGCTGCGCTTTGACGAGACCCGCGATGCCACGCCTGATAGCGAGCCGTTCGAGCTGGCCGGTCTCGCCCGTTACAGCGTTCAGGATGCCCTGCTGGCCCCCCTGCGGCGGCAAGACCCGCCCGATGACCCCGACCCGGCCATCGCCGCCGCCGGGGCGCGGCTGCAGCGCAGCGGTGAATTGCCGGTGGCCGGCATGGGCCGGATCGCCCTTGATCAGTCCATCGCCCAGGCGCTGCGGGCCGCCCGGCGCTGGCAGGTCTGGCGAGCCAGGGGGCCGGCGCCGGAGCCGCCTCAGGAGCTGCGACTGAGCCGCGATGTCGACGATCAGCCCTTTGTCATCGAGGACTGGAGCGCCGATCTGTATCGACTCGCCGACGGTGAGCGGCTGCGTCTGGTGCTCAAGGCCGGCGACACCCTCAAGGCTGGCCACCCGCACTACCCGCGCCTGCTCAGCGACTGGGTGCAGCACCTGGCGCTCAATGCCGCCGGATTCAACGCCCGCAGCGTCATCATCGCCCACGATGCCACCCATTCCCTGCCGGCAATGCCCTGCGGATCGGCCGCAGGGCCTCTCGATGACATCCTGCGCGGCTGGCGAGCCGGGCTTGAACGCCCCCTGCCGCTGCCGGTACGTACCGTCTTTGCCCTGCTTGGACAGGCCCCCGACAAGCCCATCAATGCCGGGACGGCACGGCCGCATTACGAAGGCACGACTCGTCACCCCGGCGAGATGACATTCGCGGGTAACGGCGCATTGCGCCGGTGTTTTCCCGATGCCGACGCTCTGTTCGAGCCGTCCACCGACGCCAGCCCCCTTTTGGTTGCCTGGGCCACCCGGCTCTACCAACCCCTTATCGATGCACTGATCCGGGAGGATGGGTCGTGACCGAAGCACAGACACTCGACGTCCTCACCGCGCCCCTCGACGGGCAGCACCTGATCGAGGCAAGCGCGGGCACCGGCAAGACGTTCACCCTGACGGCGATCTATCTGCGTCTGGTGCTGGGACACGATCCGGCCAACCCGCAGCGCCGGCCCATGCTGCCGCCCGAGATACTGGTGATGACCTTCACCCGCGACGCGACCAAGGAGCTGCGCGACCGGATCCGCGCGCGGCTGGCCACCGCCGCCCGATGCTTTGCCGGCGCCGCCGATCCGCAGCCCGACGACACGATTCTCGCCGCGCTGCTCACCGCCTACCCCGACCCCGATGCCCGTCAGCGGCATGCCGATCACCTGCGCGCGGCGGCTGACTGGATGGACGAGGCAGCCATCTACACCATCCACAGTTTCTGCCATCGAATGCTCCAGCAGCATGCCTTCGAAGCCGGGACTGCTTTTGCCCTGGAGTTGAGTGAGGACACCGACCTGATCACCCGCGAGGCCATCGAGGACTACTGGCGCGAAACGGTCTACCCCCTCGATGAGGTCCAGCTGGGCGCCCTGGGCTTTGTGCTCAGCGGTCAATCGAACGACCCGCGACCCTCAGTGGAGCGCTTCGCGACCAACCTCAAAGCGCTGCTGAAGCGGCGCGATTCCCTGCCGGAGCCGTCCGGCGACGACCCGATGGCGGCGATCGCAGCCAGTGCCCGGCGCGCTGCGGAGGCGACGGACGCGCTTCGGCAGGCGGTGAAGAGCGATCTCGAGGGCTTTGAGCAGGCCCTCGCCGACGCCCGCGCCAGCCGCCGCCTGCGCGGCAACCGCAGGCCCACTGCCGGGACCTGGGCGAACACCCTCAAACCGGCCCTGGCGGAGTGGGCGGCCAACCCCGCTCAGCCACACCCGGGCATCGAGCTCGATCAGATCAGTCTGAGCACCCTGAATGCCGGCACCGCCAAGGACTGCACGCTGCCGGAAGCGCTCGCCGAGCACCCGATCGCAATCGCCGCCGACGCCCTGCAGGCCGCCCGGACGGCGCTCGCCGGCGCGGCGGCGCCGTTCTATGCCCATGCCGTGGGATGGGTGGCCCGACGGGTCGAGGCCACACAGCACCAACGCGGCGTCATCGGGTTCAATGACATGCTGACCCGCCTGCGCGATGCGCTTGATCAACCCGGCGCCGATACGCGCCTGGCGGCAACCATCCGCCGGCAGTTTCCGGTCGCGCTGGTGGACGAATTCCAGGACACCGACCCGGTGCAGTACCGGATCCTGCAGGCCATCTACCCGGCGGACGAATCCGCCAGCCTGATCCTGATCGGCGACCCCAAGCAGGCCATCTACGGCTTCCGCGGCGCGGACCTGGCGACCTACCTGAGCGCAGCCGCACGGATCCCCGCGGGCCAGCGCTACACGCTGGATCGCAACTATCGCTCGAGCACCGGCATGGTGGAGGCGGTCAATACGCTGTTCGGCCAGTCTCCGATGCAGCCCGGGCCCTTCCATCCGGATGCCATCGATTTTGCCCGGGTCGAGGCCAATGGCCGCAACGAGGCGCTGTGGATCGGCGAGCAGCCCGCGACCGCCATGACGCTCTGGCAGCTCGAGCCGCAGGACGCGCCTGACGAGAGCATCCCCCTGCCGGTCTACCGCCAGCAGATGGCTGAAGCCGGTGCCGAGCAGATCCGCCAGCTCCTCGACCGGGCCGCGTCCGGCGAGGCCCGGTTCGAAAACGCGGAAACATCCCGCGCCGTCCGGCCGGCGGATATCGCCATTCTGGTCCGCAGCGGCCAGGAGGCCGGTTTGATCCGCGAGGCCCTGCGGCGTCGGGGGCTGGCATCGGTCTATCTGTCGGATCGTGACAATGTCCTCAAGACCCCCGAGGCGGGAGATGTGCTGCGCTGGCTGCAGGCAATGGCCACGCCGGAATCCGAGCGCCGGGTACGCACCGCCCTGGGGACCGCCAGCATGGGTTATGACTGGGCAACGCTGGAAGGACTGTTCAGCGACGACGCGCGCTGGGAGGCTGCGCTGGAGCAATTCCAGGACTATGCCGAGCGCTGGCAGCGTCAGGGCGTCCTGCCCGCGCTGCGCCAGCTCATCCACGACCACGCACTGGCGTCGCGCCTGGCGACGCGGAGCGGTGGCGAGCGGACATTGACCAACCTGTTACAGATCAGCGAGCTACTCCAGGAAACGGCCGCCACGCTCGATGGCGCGGGCGGTCTGATCCGCTGGCTTGATGAAGCCATGCAGCATCGCGGCGAAACGCCCGCCGACGACCGCATCCTGCGTCTGGAAAGCGACGCGGCCCTGATCAAAGTGGTGACCATCCATAAATCCAAGGGCCTCGAATACCCACTGGTGTTCCTGCCATTCATCTGCAGCTACCGCAGCGCCCGGGCCGAGCCACCCTTGGTGCGGACCACCGAGACGGGTCCCGAAATCGCCTTTGACGCGGGGCGCGACGACACGGATGCCGCCCGGGATCGCCAGCAGGCCGAAGACATGCGCCTGCTCTACGTCGCTGTCACCCGGGCCATCCACGCCTGCTGGCTGGGAATGGCCCCCGTGCGCGGGAGTGCCCAGACGGGATCGGCGACGGTGCATCTGCAGCGCTCGGCCATCGGCCGCCTGCTTGGCTGTTCCGATGACATGCGCCCGATGGATCTGGGCCCCTGCCTCGAGGCACTGGCCGGCCAGAGCCCGGCATTGACCCGCGAGCGTATCCAGCCGACGCAGCCAGGCGCACCGGTGGCGACGACCGCGCCGGCCCCGCCGCCGGCCATGGCGGTGGCGCGCCACTACACCGGCCCGGCGCCGGGCCGGGCGCGATGGTGGATCGCAAGCTACAGCGCACTGGTCGAGGACGGGCCGCGCGCCGCCATCCCCGGCACAGCGCAGGCGGACATCCTGGCCGAGGAAAGCCGCGATGCAGCGCCGACGCCCGCCGCACCGACGCAGACGGCGGCCGATTCCGTCGCGATGATCCCGGCTGGACCGGCCACGGGCACCCTCATCCACGCGCAGCTCGAGGCACTCGCCAGTCGGCGGTTTCCCGGCGCGGATGATCCCGCCTTCAGTACCATTGTCGAGCGTGGTCTGCGCGGACAGCGCTGGCAGCCCTGGGCACCGGCCATTCGGGACTGGCTGGCCGCCGTGACCGACACCGACCTGCCCCTGCCGGGCGCGGCACCGGTCCGCCTCAGCACTCTCGATGCCGGGGCGCTGGTGGCCGAGCTCGAGTTCCTGATGGCGGTGGGACGGGCCCGGGCGAGTCAGATCGACGCGATCATCCGCCGTCATACCCTGGCCGGCGTCGGCCGCCCCGCCCTGGGCGAAAATGAACTGAACGGCATGATCAAGGGCTATATCGATCTGGTCTTCTGCCATGAGGGGCGATACTGGGTCATGGACTACAAGTCCAACCGCCTGCCGGCGAACAGCGACGCCCATCCTTCCGGGGCGCTCGAGCAGATCGTTCGCGAGAAACGCTACGACGCGCAGTATGCGCTCTACCTGCTGGCGCTCCATCGGTTGCTGCGGGCGCGGCTCGGCTCCAGCTACGACTACGACACCCACGTCGGCGGAGCGATATGTTTTTTCCTGCGCGGCATCAACCAGGGCAGCCGCGGGATACATGCCGAACGCCCTGACCGGGCGCTTGTGGAATCCCTGGATGCGCTTTTCAACGAGGCCCCCGAGCATGTCTGAGATCGCGACCCTCCGAGCGCCGCAGCTGCCGGCGCGGCTCCATCAGTGGCTCGATGGTGGCTGGATCCGTTCCACCGATCTGGCGCTGGCCGCCCTGCTTGCCGAGAACGGCGGGGAGACCGACGAGGTCGTCCTGGGACTGGCCACGCTGGTCAGTTACACGGTGGGTGCGGGGCATATCCGCCTGCCCCTCGACACGCTCATGCAGACACCGGCAATGCTCTGGCCCGAACCCCCCGCGACCGACGGCCATACACCGACACCCGTCGAATGGCTCGGAGGACTGGCACTCGACACCCTGCGCGCGCATCTAACCGACGCGCGAAGCGTCGAGTCGGTCACCGCCGACGATGCAGCCGTCGCCCGGAACGGCACCACGCCGCTGGTACTGCAGGGCAACACCCTGTACCTGCGCCGTTACTGGGCCAACGAACGTCTCATCCAAACCGCCCTTGCGAGCCGGCTTGCAGAATCACTGCCGGCGCCTTCAGGACTCACGGACCGCCTTGACGGGCTTTTCCCGCGCACCGGGCGCGAGCCGGACTGGCAACGCATTGCCTGCGCCCTCGCCACGCGTTCGCGCTTTACCCTGATCACCGGCGGCCCCGGCACCGGCAAGACCCGGACGGTGCTGCGGCTTCTGGGGCTTTTGCAGGCCGAGCGCATGGACACCCACCCGGAAGCTCCGCTGCGCATCCGGCTGGCGGCGCCTACCGGCAAGGCGGCCGCACGGCTTGGCGAATCGATCAGTGGCGAGGTTGATGCCCTGCCGCTTCCAGCCGCCGTGCGCGACGCCATCCCGCGATCGGTCAGCACGCTGCATCGACTCCTCGGCCCGCGCCCCGGCAGCCGACGGTTCCGGCATGATCGCGATAATCCCCTGCATGCCGACCTGGTGGTGGTGGACGAGGCGTCGATGATCGACCAGGAACTGACCGCCCGACTGCTCGATGCCCTGCGCCCCGAAACGCGGCTGGTACTGCTCGGCGACAAGGATCAACTGGCATCCGTGGAGGCCGGCGCGGTGCTCGGCGAGCTCTGCGCCGGCATCGAGCAGCCCCACTACACCGCCGGGACCGTGGCCTGGGTGAAGGCCAACAGTGGCGACGACATCGCCACCTGGCAGGCCGGGGGCAGCGCGCTGCAACAGCAGATCGTCCGCCTGCGCGACAGCCGCCGATTCGGGGTGGATAGCGGGATCGGGGCGCTGGCCGAGGCCGTTCGACGCGGCGATTCAGCCCACGCAGAGGCCCTGCTCGACAGCGATGCCGCCGACATTCAGCGTCTGAAGCTGACCGATGGCGATGATGCGGGCATTGCGACAGCGGCCTGCCAGGGCTACCAGGCCTATCTCACCGAGCTGCAGGCCACGCGCCCCGTCAGTGATGACCGCGAGGCCACCGAGGAGTGGGCCCGCACGGTGCTGGCGGCTTTCAGCCGTTTCCAGGTGCTGACCACGGTCCGCCATGGCCCCCTCGGGGTCACGGGCCTCAATGCCCGCATTGCCGCGACACTGCAACAGAACGGACTGATCGATCGGGCCAGCGGCTGGTTTGAAGGCCGCCCCGTGATGATCACCCGCAACGATTACGAACTGGGCCTGATGAACGGCGATATCGGCATCTGCCTGATGACCCGTCTGCCCGGCGAACAGACCCCACGGCTGCGTGTGGTCTTTGAATGGCCCGACGGCCCCATCCGCCTGGTCCTGCCCAGCCGGCTTGACGCCATCGAGAGCGTATTCGCGATGACGGTGCACAAATCTCAGGGCTCGGAATTTGACCACGTGCTGGTGGTGCTGCCCGAGGGTGGGCCCGGGCGAACGCGCCCGGAACTGCTCTACACAGCCGTCACCCGCGCCCGCAAGGGTGCCGTTATTGCCCATCCGCAGGCACACTAGGCGGATGACACGGCCCACGCTCTACTTCGACGGCAGCTGCGGCATGTGCCGCCGCGAGATCGACCATCTGCGACCGCGGCTGAGGCACCGGATCGACCTGGTGGATATCAGTCAGAGCGGATTCCAGCCACCCGCCGGCTATCAACTTGCGGACATGATGGCTCAGCTGCACTTTCATGACGGCCGACGCATGCAGGTGGGCCTGCGCGCCTCGCTGGGCTACTGGCGCGTGGCCGGCGGGGGCTTCCGCTGGCTGGCTCGGGTGCTCACCCTGCCGGGGCTTTTCCAGTGCGGCGATTGGGCCTATAACCGCTGGGCGGCATGGCGCCTGCGCCGCCTGCGCTGCGAGCCACCGCGCTAGGGCGCCACCCGTGTCTGCGCCAGCCGCTCCTCGTCCAGCGTGATCCCCAGGCCCGGAGCGTCACCCAGATCGAGCCTGCCCTGCTCATCCGGCCGCACCGGGGTCAGCAGGGGAAAATCACGGCGCTCGGGTGTCCACTCGGGCGGGTCGTAGGGCAGCTCGATAAACGCCGTGCCAACACTGCCGGCCGTCAGATGCGCATTGGCGAGCAGCCCGATCCCATTCCCCCAGGTGTGGGGGGTGAACACGCATCCGGCGGCCGCGACCTGTTCGGCCAATGCGCGCAGATGCGTCATCCCCAGCGAGCACACGGCATCGGGCTGATAGACGTCCAGACAATCGCGCTCGAGCAGGGTCTGGAACTCGTGCCACTCGCGGGTCATTTCGCCGCCGGCGATCAGCAGCCGCGTCTCCCGGCGCAGGCGGGTCATGCCGGCGTAATCGCCGCGATGCAGCGGCTCTTCCATCCAGTGCACGCCGTAGCGCTCCAGCTCCCGAGCCACCTCCAGGGCCTGGGCATACGTCCACGGCGGCTGGGTGTCCCAAGGCATACGCCAGCCCTGGTTGCAGTCCACCATCAGGGTGAGCCCGTCGCCCACCGCGCGATGTACGGCTTCGAGCACCGCGAAATCCGCCTCCAGCGTGGATCGGCCAAAGCGGATTTTCATTGCCGGGAAACCCTCGGCAAGCATCCGGCGCGCCTGGTCGGCCATGGCGTCGGGCGTGCGATGCACGCCGCTTGAGGCATAACAGGCGATCGTCCCACCCCGACCACCGGCCATGCGCCAGGCGGACCGGCCCTCGATCTGGCCGACCAGATCCCACAGCGCGACATCCAGCGGCCAGGGCCGCCCGGCATGAAAACCGATATTGCTCAGCACCTCGGCATGCCGCTCGAGCGCGCATGGATCCTGGCCGATGAACAGATCCAGCATCTCCGACAGGCCGTGCATCGGATCGCCTGATCCGATGCCGACGCGGCCCTGGTCGTCCTCGACGCGCACGATGGTAGCGCCGAACCGACGGCGCGGGCGGGTATCCCAGGCGGCGGGGAACGGCGGATCCAGCGGCAGCACATGGTGACTGATGCGGATATCCCGGATACTCATGCCGCCACCACCTGTCGGGCCAGCCAGGCGAGGTCCGCATCCGCGGCAGGCCGCGCGTTATTCTGGATCATGGGCCGGTTGGGCTCGGCGGCCAGTTCGGCATGCAATGCCCCGGCGCTCATCGACGCGGGCAGTGAGCGCGCCGCCACCGCGTCGAACGCCAGTTCCGAGAGCCAGCCATCGAAGGCCTCGGCCAGATCGGCCGCCGTCCCGCCGGGTAGACCGAATGCCGCTGCGGCGGGCTGGTAGCGACCGGGATCGGCCTCAATGCTCCAGGCAAGGCTGGCCCGCAGACCCAGCGTGACGGCAATGCCGTGGGGGACGTGGTAGAGGCTGCCCAGGGCATGACCGATGGCATGCGCCATGCCGGTGCCGCCGCCATCAATGGCCAGCCCCGCCAGCGTCGCAGCCAGCTGCATGTCGGCGGCGGCGTGCAGGTCATGAGGATCGTGCCGATAACTGGCGAGCGCGCCGCGCGCCCGGCGTGTTGCCTCCAGACCATACGCCTCGGTGAAGGCCTGCCGGCTCTGCCCGGTCATGGCCTCAAGGGCGTGCACAAACGCATCAAGCCCGGTGCCAACGATCATATCCGGGGGCACACTGGTGGTCAGCGTCGGATCGAGGATCACGCTATCGGGCGCCATATCCGGCGCCCATGCCCAGAGCTTCTGGCCGGCCTGATCACTCACGATCGCCGTGTGCGTCACCTCGGAGCCGGTCCCGGAGGTTGTCGGAATCATCACCGCAGGCCATCGCGCGGGCGGGACGTTACGGCCCAGCACAAAATCCTCCGCCGGCAATGCACTGGCCGCGAGGCTTGCCACCAGCTTGGCGCTATCAAGGGCGCTACCCCCACCCAGGCCCACGATCACCGCATGATCAAGGCGGCGGGCACTGGCCACGGCGTCGTTGACGCTGGCAAGCGTCGGCTCGCCCGCCGGGCAGATCCACCGGGTCACCGGACGTCCCGGCGGCAGCGCGACTTCGAGGCGTTCCGCCATTCCCGCCGCGACCAGCCCTGCATCAACGATCAGCAGGATCGGCGCGGGGGTCGCCGGCAGGACCTCACCCAGGCGCTGCAGGGCATCAGCCCCGGCAACGATCCGCGGCGTGGCCGGACGATCCACGTGCAGTTCGAGGCCACTCATACCGCCACCCAGGTGGTCTTGAGCTCGGTGTACTTATCGAAGGCATGCAGCGAACGGTCCCGACCGATCCCCGACTGCTTGTAACCGCCGAACGGTGTCGCCACCGACGCCATGTCATAGCAGTTGACCCACACGGTGCCCGCCTGCAGCCGCCGGGCGGCCCGGTGGGCATCGCTCAGGCGGTCGGTCCAGACCGCCGCCGCCAGGCCATACTCCGAATCGTTGGCGATACGCACCGCCTCGTCCAGACCGTCGCACTCCATCACGGCCAGTACCGGGCCGAAGATCTCCTCGCGCGCCGCCTGCCCGGTCCGATCGATGTCACGGAGGATGGCCGGGCGCATGAAGGCACCCCCCTCGATCCGCTCGATGACCTCGCCGCCGATCACACGACCTCCCCCACGGCGCACGGCGTCGAGATAGCCCTGTACCCGGTGCAGATGATCGGTCGAAATCATCGCCCCCATGACGGTGGCATCATCCAGCGGATCGCCCGGTTCAAACTGCCCCATCAAGGCCTCAACCCGCTCGAGCAACGCATCGGCCACCCGCCGGTCAACAATCAGTCGCGAACCGGCATGGCAGGTTTCGCCCTGGTTGTACCAGATGCTCCAGGCAATGGCCTCGGCGGCCGCATCCAGCTGCTCGCACTCGCGGGTGACGATCTGCGCCGACTTGCCACCACACTCGAGCCCGACCTTTTTCATGTTCGACTCGCCGCTGCGGACCAGCAGCCGCTTGCCGATCTCGGTCGACCCGGTAAACGCGATGGCCTGGACCTGGTTGTGTCCGGCCAGCGCGTCGCCGGTGACATGTCCCCGGCCCGGCAGGACCTGGAACACCCCTGCCGGAATCCCGGCCTCGGCCGCGATCTCGCCCAGCAGCAGACTGGCCAGGGTGGACTCCTCGGCCGGTTTGAGGATGACGCTGTTGCCCGCGGCGAGCGCTGGCCCGATCTTCCAGCTGGCGATGATCAGCGGATAGTTCCACGGCACGATGGCGGCCACTGTGCCCACGGGCTCACGCCGGATGGCGATGACCGCGTCGTTACCGCCGGGCGCCATTTCGTCATACAGCTTGTCGAGGCACTCGCCGTACCACTGGATGGTCCCGGCGCAGGCCGGCACATCGACGGCCTGCGTCTGGCTGATGGGTTTGCCGGTCTCGAGGGTCTCGAGCAACGCCAGGCGCTCGGCATTGGCGCGGATGCCCTCGGCAAACCGCAGCATGACCGCCTTGCGCTCGGCCGGATCGCGATCCGCCCAGACGCCGGCCTCAAAGCGCGCGGCCGCAATATCCACGGCATCATCGACATCCGCCGCCGTCCACTCGTCCACCGGCGTCAGGACCTGACCGGTGGCGGGGTTCTCGGCATTGAACGTCGCACCGTGACGCGACGCCCGGTAGCGGCCGTCCACAAACGCCTGGGTGGGGAGCTCAACGGCCGCGGCGGCGGCCCGCCAGTCGGTCGGGGTTTCAGGAGCGGTCATGATATCGGCCCATCCTTTGCGCTGAAGTAAACGCGGCCAGTAGTATCAGCGCGTCTGATGCCGACTCAATCGATAAAATTGCAGGTTCAAATTGCGTTTTACTCAAGTCCGATCCGACAAGGCCATCCATGCCGACTGACCTGCCGTCACTGAATGCATTGAAGGCGTTCGAGGTGGTGGCCCGCTGCCGCTCGATCACCCGGGCGGCCGCCGTGCTGCATGTCACGCCCGGTGCCGTATCGCGCCAGCTCAAGCAGCTCGAGCGTGAACTCGGCGAGACACTGGTGATTCGCGGGCCGCGGCAGACAGGCCTGACACCCAGCGGCGAGCGGTTGATGGAAACCGTGGCGGCGTCGCTCGAGCAGATGCGCCAGACCGTGAGCGATCTGCGGGCGGGCCGTCACCGCCGACGGCTTGCGCTCAACATCCCCAGCACCCTCGCCAGCCGCTGGGTGATGCCCCGGCTGCATCGCCTGCGGGCGCAGGACCCCGCGCTGGTCCTGTCGATCCGCACCGAGACCAAGGATCGACTGTCCCAGCGCGATGAGCTGGATGCCGCCATCCGCTTTGGCACCGGCGACTGGCCCAACCTGCACAGCAGCCACCTGTTCTCGGAGGAGCATGTGGCGGTGGCAGCGCCGGGGGTCCAGCAGGCGCTGACCCGACGTGACGGCACGGTCGTGCTTGGCGAAGCGACGTTACTGCATGTCCTCAAGCGCGAGGGACGGTACCTGTCCTGGCAGCACTGGCTGGATGCCGCCGGCATCGACGGCGTGGATGCCGGCAAGGGGTTCGAGTTCGATACCCTCGACCTCGCCATCGAGGCGGCCATCGCAGGCCTGGGGGCGGCCATCGCCGACTGGCACATGGTGGCCGATGACCTCGCCGCCGGGCGTCTCGTGCAGCTGTTTGAAACCCGCGTGCCCGGTACCCGGTCGTACTGGTGGGTACGCCCGCCCGAGGCCTCCCCCACCGGCGCGCTCGAGACATTCGAGCGCTGGCTTCGCGCAACGCTGGAGACCCACCATGCCTGAGCTGTCGGTCATCATCCCGGCCTGGAATGAGGCCGCCTACCTGCCCGACACCCTGCAGACCCTGCAGGACTCCCTGTGCGCGTGCCGGCTCGAGGCGGACATCATCGTGGTGGACAATGCCTCCACCGACGCGACGGCCGCGATCGCCGCCGGGGCGGGTGCCCGGGTGGTGCATGAACCCGAACACCGGATCGCCCGGGTGCGGAACGCCGGTGCCGAGGCCGCCGCCAGCGACTGGTTACTGTTCGTGGATGCCGACACACGCGTCACGCCGGCGGCGCTGCAGGCAATGCGGGCGGCCATGGATGAGGGCTGCGTGGGCGGCGGCGCGCCGATCGGCTTTGATCGCCTGGAGTCCGCCCCCCAGCGGCTGGGTCTGGCCGCCTGGAACGGGCTGTCGCGACGCCTGCGTCTCGCGGCCGGCTGCTTCGTCTTTGCCCGCGCAGCGGCACACGCCGCCATCGGCGGATTCAGCGAGCAGCTCTACGCCGGCGACGAGATTGGTTATTCGCGCCGGCTCGACCGCCTCGGCCGCCCGCGCGGCCGGCGTTTCATGATCCTCGACTGCCCGCCCGTGATCAGCTCGGCCCGCAAGATGGACTGGTTCCGGCCGTGGCAGCATGCACTGGTGCTTGCCACCTTTGTCCTGTTCCCATGGGCGGGACGGTTCAAGCGGCTCAGCTGGTTCTGGTACCGGCGGCCCTGACCCCGGATACCGGGACCGACGGCGCCGCGGCCGCCTCGACGGTCTCGGCGACCTGCTCGGCGGTGATGGCGGATAACGTCCAGCCCAGATGGCCATGGCCGGTGTTGTAGAACACACCAGGGCGCCGGCCCGCACCCACCCGCGGCATCATGTCCGGCATCATTGGCCGCAGGCCGGCCCAGGGCACCGCCTGGCGGGTACTCACCCCCGGAAAACAGGTCTCAACCCACTTCAGCAGCGGCTCGATCCGGTCCTGGCGGATGTTGCGGTTATAACCATTGAACTCGGCCGTGCCGGCAACGCGGAAGCGGTCGGCACCCAGCCGGCTTGAGACGAGCTTGGTCTCGTCGTCGAGCAGGCTCATCCACGGCGCCGCTTCCCGCGACGCGGCATCCTCCAGATTGACCGTGATCGAATAGCCCTTGACCGGGTAGACGTTGACGCGATCACCCAGGCGGGTCGCGAGCCGGCGACTGGCGACACCCGCACAGACCACCACGCCGTCGAAGGATTCGCGCCCGCCGTCAGTCTGCACCCAGGCCCCGGAGCCGGCCGTGCCGAGATCCTCGATGGCACACTCATACCGCATCGACACCCCGCGGGCCTCGAGCACCTGGGCCAGTCCGTGGGTAAACTTGTGGATGTCGCCGGTGGAATCGCTTTCGGTATAGAAGCCGGCGTAATAGTCGCCGGCGAGGTTGGGTTCAAGCTGGCGCATTTCCTCAGGTGATACGGCGCGTCGCTCGAGCCCGCCGGCGGCGAGGAGGCGGGTGACCTGCGCGGCGTGGTCAAAGTCGGCCTGCTGGCGGTAGATATGCAGGATGCCGCGGCGCTCAAGATCAAAATCAATGCCCTCGCGGCGACCCCAGTCGAACAGATAGTCCCGCGCCTCGATGGCGAGCCGGGCGGTTTCCGTGGTGTTGTGGGCGTAGCGCCGGGTCGCGGCGACAAACTCGGCGAACCAGCTGAGTTTGTGCCAGGAGGGTTTGGGGTTGACCAGCAGAGGCGCGTCCGAGCGCAGCATCCAGCGCAGGCCCTTGACGATGGTCGGCCAGTGATTCCAGACCTCGGCATTGGACGCCGAGAGCTGCCCGCCATTGGCGAAGGAGGTTTCCATGCCCGCGTAGCGGTTACGCTCAAACACCGTGACGTCGAAGCCGCGGTTGGTGAGCGCATAGGCCGTGGTGATGCCGGTGATTCCGCCGCCGATGACTGCAATGTGGTTCATCGTCGTACTCCCAGTCAGGTTGTGTGCACCCATCGCCTTGTGGCGATCCGTGCCCCTTCCGTCCTGGTGCCTGAGAGATTGACGAAGCGACCCGGCGCTTCGCTTGCTCCTTCGGCGAGTCGAACCCTACGGCCGACTGCTTTTCGGAATGATCAGCACGCAGACGGTCCGGTTGCCTGAGAGATTCCGGGGCGGTTGCTCCTTCGGCGCCGGCATCGAATGCCGGGCTCTCCCACCTGCGCTAGAATCAAAGTCTCCCGTCTTTGAATCCCGAATGCAATCACCGAGAGACTCAATGATCACGCTCAACTACCTGCACGGCTTCAACTCCGCAGCCCTCGAGACCGATACCAAAGTCGGCGAACTCGCCACCCGCTTCGGCGTTCATCGCATCAACTACGACAGTTTCGCCCCCCGCGCCAGCATCATCGAGTCGATTGCCGCGCAGTCCGTCGAAGGCGACACCACCGCGTTCATCGGCACCTCGCTGGGCGGCTACTTTGCGGCCGTCATGGGTCAGCGTCTGGCGTGCCCCGCGATCCTGGTCAACCCAAGCTGCGACCCGCACTGGGCGCTGGCGCATTACCGCGGCATGACCCTTGAGAATTACAAACTGCCCGATCAGCCACCGCAGACGCTGACCTCGGCGGTCGTCGACTCCTACCGGGACACCGCCCTGTCCACTGACCCGGCGGATTACCCGGTTCCGCCCCTACTCGTGCTGGATACCGGCGATGAACTGCTGGACGCCCGGGCCACCCACAAACGGTACGCGTCGCTGGGTGCGGCACTGGTGTTCGAGGGAGGATCCCACCGCTTCGAGCACATGCCCGAGGCCCTCGACGGCATTGAGGCCTATCTCAGCCGCTCGGCCCGGTCAGCGTCGTGAAAGTCGCGCTCACCACCAGGATGAATCCAATCGCTACCGCTTCGACGTGCAACGACCGGCGCAGTCGCCGCCGCGCGCCGGGATGCCCGGCAACCAGTGCCGGTGTGTACCGGCGTTTGTTCAAGGCCGCCAACCATAGCACCCCGGCAAACGCGGCCAGCTTGAGCGCAAAGAGCTGGCCATAGGGTGTCTGCAGGGCAGCGACGATGCCTCCGGTGAGCTGGTCAAGGGTCAGCGCACCGGCCACCAGCAACAGCCCGACAGCCACCGGTGCCTTGTCACCAAAATCCTCGGCAACCCGCGCGGCAGCATTGCCGGGCTGATGGCTCAGGCGCTCGAGCGGCAGGAAGATACCCACCCAGAACGCCAGGCAGAGCATGTGAATGGCCAGCAGGAGATTATCCAATGCGCCGGGCGTGTTGCTGACATGACCACCGACGGCAAACGCTCCAACGATCAGCGCAACACCTGCCAACGATACGGCGGCTCCGCTCGCGCCACGCATCAACCCACCGACCAGCAACACGGCACCGAGGCCCTCCAGGCCCAGTGCCTTTCCCAGCGAGCCCGTGGCCAGCAGGCCCAGTAGCTGAACATCGACCGCGGCCGTCCAGTCATTGCCGGCGAGAAAGACTGCCTCCAGCATCAGCTGGGCCATCAGTGCAAACAGGATGACCGGTACCAGAGCGGCCGCAAGCCGACGCAGAAACCGGCGCTCCTTCAACGGCACGCCGTCGATGGTCAGGCCGACCAGAATGGACCCCGCCGCCACCAGCAGAGCGCCATAAGTGATCGCCTTGAGGCTGATGACAACGCCATCGAAAGCGGTCGCGTCGGCGATGACTTCGAGCACTCAGCGCTCACTCACCGTAAAGCTGAGCGCCGCCGACAGGGTGTGTGCGTCGCCGGACAGGCCGCGCCATTCGAGGGTGTAGTCGCCAGCCGGCAGATTCGGCGGCTCGACGACAAGGCGGTCACTCGCCGAGCGACCGGCCATGGCGCTCACCGCGTAGTCGGTGCCGTCCTCGGCACGCAGCGTGACACTCACAATGCGCATGGGTGCGCTCAGCGCCACGGCGATGCGTTCCGGCGACTCGCCGACGGTTGCCCCATCAGCCGGTGTACTCGATGTCACCATCGAGTGGGCGTTGACGGATCCCGCTGCCAGCGACAGCAAAAGGGCAAGGGTTGCCAACGGCAGAACGAGTGACCTCATGAGTACTCCTGATACGATCCACGACGCTATTCTTGCAACCAATTGTAGGCACTCGACCCTGCGTAGGCAACCCGCATCCTGCAGGGGTAGACTGGGAACATGGATCAGTTCAAGAGCACCAACGTATTCGGCAGCGCACTCCAGCCCTGCGGGCAGGACCCGGTGACCGGGTTTTACCGGGATGGCTGCTGCAACACCGGCCACGCCGACGGTGGCATGCATACGGTCTGCGCCATCGTCACCGAGGCGTTCCTGTCGTTTTCACGCAGCCGCGGCAATGACCTGACTGCACCCGTACCATTCGCCGACTTCCCGGGGCTCAAGCCCGGCGATCGCTGGTGCCTGTGTGCCGGGCGCTGGCTCGAGGCCCATCGCGCCGGTGTCGCGCCGCTGGTCGACCTTGCGGCCACCCACGAAGAAACCCTCGCCGTGATCGGCTTTGAAACGCTCGCCGCCCATGCCGTCGCGGGCGATGATCACGACTAGACCGGGGCGGCGCTGATGCGCGACAAGCCGCGCGACGAGCGGTTCTTCGCCACCGTCAACCCGACGGTGTTCACCGCCTCGGCACTGATCGTCGGCGGGTTTCTGGCGTTTGGCATCCTGCTGCCCGCTCAGGCCACGGCGTTGTTCGAAGCCGTTCACGATCTCATCACCGCCTATCTGGGCTGGAGCTATCTGGTGGTGGTGACGTTCTTTGTCGGCTTTCTGATCTGGCTGGGGCTGAGTCGCTACGGGCGCATCCGCCTGGGTCAGCCCGGGGACCGGCCGCATTTTCGCTTCTCGGCCTGGTTCGCGATGCTGTTCAGCGCCGGGATGGGCATCGGACTGGTGTTCTGGAGCGTCGCCGAACCGATCCTGCATTACCAGAACCCACCGACCGGCCCCGGGGGCACGCGCGAGGCCGCCGGTCAGGCGATGATCTACAGCTTTTTCCACTGGGGACTGCACGCCTGGGCCGTCTACGTGGTGCTGGGCCTGTCAGTGGCATACTTCAGCTTCCGCCATCAGCTGCCGCTGACCATCCGCTCGATCTTCTACCCGCTGATCGGCGATCGGATCCACGGGCCCATCGGTCACGCCATTGATACGCTGGCCGTGTTCGGCACGCTGTTCGGGCTCGCGACCTCGCTCGGCTTTGGGGCAATGCAGCTCAACACCGGACTCAACGAGTTACTGGGGATGCCGGTGGGGCCTGTCTGGCAGGTGGGCATCATCGCCACGATCACCGGGTTTGCCGTGGTCTCGGTGATCTCGGGGCTTGACCGGGGCCTGAAATGGCTGAGCGTCTTCAACCTCAGCCTGGCGCTGCTGCTGCTCGCGTTCATCTTCATGGCCGGCCCGTCGCTGTTCCTGATCCGTTTTCTGCTCGAATCAGTGGGCGGCTATTTCCAGCAACTGGTGGGCCTGAGTCTGTCCACCGGGGCCATGCAGGGCACTCAGTGGCACGAGGACTGGACCATGTTCTACTGGGGCTGGTGGATCGCCTGGTCGCCCTTCGTCGGGCTTTTCATCGCCCGGATTTCCCGTGGCCGCACCATTCGCGAATTCATTGTCGGCGTGCTCGCGCTGCCGACGCTGTTCGTGTTCGCCTGGCTGACCGTCTTCGGCGGCACGGCCCTGCATCTGGAAGTCTTTGGCGGCAACGCCGGCATTGCCGCGGCGGTCAGCGAGGACACCACGGTGGCCCTCTACCGAACCCTCGACGCCCTCCCGTGGTCGACCCTCACGTCGGCGCTGGCGACACTGCTGATTGCCACATATTTCGTCACTTCGTCCGATTCGGGGACGTTCGTTGTCGACTCGCTGATCTCGCGCGGCGCGACGCACTCGCCGCGCCGCCAGCGGGTGATCTGGGGCATTACCGAGGGAGCGGTCGCCGCGACGCTGCTGTTGATTGGCGGTGAAACCGCGCTGCAGGGGCTCCAGACCGGTGCCCTGACCGCAGGCCTGCCAGTGGCGGTCATCCTGGTGGTCTGCTGCTTCAGCCTGATGCGCGCCCTGCGCTACGAATCGACGGAATCGGATATTCAGCCCATTGCGAGAAAATAGAAAAGGTGACGCATGATCGAGACCGAGCTGGCGATCGTCGGCGCAGGCCTTGCCGGCATGACGGCTGCGCGGACGGCGTTTGACGCCGGCACCCGGCCGCTCATCCTCGAGGCGGGGCATCGCATCGGCGGGCGCATCGAGGGCCTGCCCGACGCCGATGGACGCGTGGTTGGCGATCTCGGCCCTTCATGGGTGTGGCCGGCCTTTCAGCCGGGCATCCAGCGCTGGCTGGACCGCCTTGATCTGCCAGTCTTCGATCAGTACGAGCACGGCGACGCGGTCCTCGATGGATTCGCGCCCACCCCCATGCGCCATCAACTGCCCGGGCAGTTCGGCATGGCGCGCATCGTCGGCGGCCCCAGCCGACTGGTCGAGGCGATGGCAGCGCCGCTGGACGCGGGTTGTTTCCACTATGGCTCACCGGTCGAGTCGATCCGCCAGCGTGATGACGGCCGCCTCGAAGTCCACCGGCAGTCCGGTCCGCCGGTGATTGCCGGGCAGGTTCTGGTGGCGGCGCCGCCCCGGCGGGTTGCCGAGCGCATCACCCTGCCTGCTTCGATCGATCCGGGACTCCACCGGGCCCTTGCCGGGCAATCGACCTGGATGGCAGCTCAGGCCAAGGCGATCATCCAGTATGCACACCCATTCTGGCGTGATGCGGGACTTTCGGGCCGTATCGCCAGCCGCGTCGGGCCGCTTTTCGAGGCCCATGACCACACCAGTGCCGAGGGCGATGCCGCGCTGTTCGGATTTATCTCGACCCCGCTTTCCGAGCGCCGGGAGCGATCGCTGGAGCAGCCGATCATCGATCAGCTCACGCGCTGCCTCGGGCCGCAGGCCGCGCAGCCTGATGCCGTGGTGATCCGCGACTGGGCCATGGATGACACGGTCTGTTCCGAGGCCGATCGCCGCGAGCCACCGGCCCACCCCTCAGTGGGGCCTGCGACACTGCGGGCCCCGCACCTGGGCGGACGGTTGTGGTTCTGCGCAGCGGAAACGGCCGACCAGAGCACGGGCCTGCTGGAGGGCGCGCTGCTGGCCGGCGAAGCCGCCGCCCGAGGCGCCCTGGAGCAACGCCCTCAGGTGGCATGAATCCCATGCCGCGCTTCGACGCCTGTATCGGGATTGACTACTCGGGCGCGGCCACCGCCGAGCGCGGACTCACTGGACTGCGTGTCTACGAGGCCACTGCCGGCGGTCCCATCACCGAGATCCGGCCCACTCCGAGCGGCCGCCAGCACTGGAGTCGTCGGGCGCTGGCGGCATGGCTCGAGACGCGTCTGCTCACCGATGACCGCGTCCTCGTCGGCATCGACCATGGGTTCGCCTTCCCCGGCGCGTGGTTTGATGCCCATGGCGTGGCGCGCGACTGGGATGTTTTTCTCGACGACTTCTGTCGTCATTGGCCGACCGACCAGCCCGACACCCCCGTCGAATCCATCCGTCGGGGCGAATGCGGCGATGGCCTGGCCCGCCTCGGCAACGCACGCTGGCGCCGTCATACGGAGCATCCGGTGGGCGCGAAGTCGGTATTTCATTTCGACGTGCCGGGATCGGTAGCCAAATCAACCCACGCCGGGCTGCCATGGATCAATCGTCTACGCCATCGCCTCGGGCCGCGGCTGCATGCCTGGCCCTTTGATGGCTGGTCCATACCCGCGGACCGCTCGGCGATCGCCGAGATCTACCCGTCTTTATGGGCCGCCGACTATCCCCGCGACGGCCGGACGGCCGATCAACAGGACGCCTACAGCGTTGCCCGGGCGCTGCAGGCCGCCGATCAGAATCATCAGCTTGACGCCTGTTTGGAGCCGACGCTGGATGCCACCACCGCGGCGGCCGCAGCTTACGAAGGGTGGATCCTGGGGGTGACGGGCGTCTAGCCCGAAGCGCGGCGCGCCTTTTTCCGGCGCCAGTGCCAGAGGCCTTCCACGGTCAGCCACAGATCCAGGCCAAAATCACGCTCAAAGGCGGCCCGATCCGCGCCGGCCGGCAATGCCTCGGCCCAGCCGCTGACGAGGCGCCGCTGAAGATCGTCCAGGGAGTCGCACTCAAGCGTCCAGTCAACGGCCGCATCCAGCAGGGTCTGGAGCCGGTCCGCGGCGGCGCGCGGTGCCTCGATCAAAGGGAAATGGGCCGGTGCCACGTAGCGCGGATCGATGTCACGGATGCGCTCGAGGGTCTGGCGATAGGCGTCCGGGTCGAACTGGGGCGGTGGCACGACGGGCACCAGAAACGGCGCGGCGCCTTCGGCATAGCCGGGATAACCCGCGCCGAAGGCGTCGCCGGCGATGAATACGGACCGGTCAGCGTCCAGCAGGCTCAGGTGATGCCAGGCATGCCCCGGCGTGTGGATGACCTGGAGCTGCCTTGCGCCCGTCGCCACCATGGCGCCGTCCTCCAGCGCCACGATGCGCGTCGGGTCCACCGGGACGAGCGGTGCATATTCACGATCAAAGAAGGCGTCGCCGTAGAGCGCCCGGACGCCCGCCTCCAGCCGCCCGGGATCCACCAGATGGTCTACGCCCGAGGGATGCACCCCGAGCCGCGCCGCCGGCAGGGCCTGCATGAGCGGGCCGGCGCCCCCCGCGTGGTCCAGATGCACGTGGGTGGGGATGACCCAGTCCACCGCCGAGCGGTCGAGTCCGGACGCGGCAAGCGCTTCGAGGATGACCGCGACGCTGTGGACGACGCCGGTGTCGACGAGGGCTGCCCGGCCCTGATCGATGACCAGGTAGCAGGCCGTATGCGCCGGCCGCAGATAGCCGGTGTCGATCCGTATCAGGCCCGGCGCGATCTCCGTGGCGGCGGCGGTTGGCGTTGTATTCCGCGACATCGCCGCCGGCCGCCTAGCGCCGCGCGATCCGCATCATGCCCCAGGCGACGAGACCGGCGCCGATGACCTTGAGAATCGCACCGGGGATGAACGGCACCAGGCCGGCAACCACCGCCTGCTCGGCACTGCCGACCCACACCGCAAGCCACGGCAGTCCCAGCAGATAGACCGGCAGGTTACCGATGCCCGCCGCGGCAATCGCGGTCAGCGGATGCCGGGCCCAGCCGTGAAACGCCAGCCAGCCAGCGACCCATGCCGCCGCCACCATGCCCAGCAGATAACCCCCTGTGGGACCCGCCAGATAGGCCGGCCCACCGCCGCCGACAAACACCGGCAGCCCCATCAGCCCCTGGGCCAGATAGGTCAGCACCGTCGCCGCCCCCAGTACGGGGCCATAGACCATGCCGAGGGCCAGCACGACAAAGGTCTGCATGCTGAACGGCACCGGCCAGAACGGGATCTCGACCCGCGCGGAAAGCGCCAGTAATCCCGTGCCCACCAGCACGCAGAGCGCCTGCCGGATGCGGTTGCCATTGGCCCAGTCGGATACCCGGGTGGGTGTGTAGGTCGTCATTACTGCCCCCTTATCTTGTTGGTCACTGACAGTAGCAAAACCGCCATCGCCCGTCAGCCATTGCGGCGGGTCCACAGCCGGCATTAAGCTTGCCGTTTTAGGTTCGGAGAAAACGCAATGGATCGTCGAGGGTTCATCAAGGGCGCCGGCACCGGGCTGGTGGCCGCCGGCAGCATCAACGCGCCGGCAGTGATCGCGCAGCCGCGGCGCTTTCGGCTGAATATGCTGACGTCATGGCCGGCTTCGCTGGACAACCTCTACGGCACGGCCGAGTACTTTGCCGAACGCATCGAGGTCCTCACCGATGGGGACGTCCGGGTCCGCACCTCGCCGGGCGGCGCCGAAGTCGGACCAGTGGAGGTCTACGATGCCGTGTCCAGCGGCGCCTTCGAGGCCTGCCACACCGCGCCCTACTACTTCATCGGCAAGAATCCGGCGCACGGCTTTTTCACCTCGCTGCCCTTCGGCATGACCCTGGAGCAGCAGAATGCCTGGATGACCGCGGGCGACGGCCAGACGCTCTGGGACGAGCTCAACGCCCAGGACAATCTGATCGCCTTTCCGGGCGGCAACACCAGTGCCCAGTGCGGTGGCTGGTTCAATGTCCGGATCAACTCGCCGGCCGACCTCCAGGGGCTGCGCATGCGCTTCCCGGGGCACGGCGGGCGTGCCATGGCCAAAGCCGGCGTGAACATCCAGCAGCTTCCCGGCGGCGAGGTATTCACCGCGATGGAGCGTGGCGCGCTGGACGCCGCCGAATGGGTCGGCCCCTACGACGACCAGATCCTGGGCATGCAAGACGTCGCCCAGTACTACTACCTGCCGAGCTGGGCCGAGCCCAGTGCCATGCTTGGCTTTTACTTCAACCTCGACGTCTGGAGCGGGTTCCCGGCCGATATCCAGGCGCAGATCCGTGCCTGCTGCGCCGAGGCGAACAACTGGATGGCGGCTCAGTACCTGGCCAAGAATCCGGTCGCACTCGAGTCCCTGAAATCGCAGGGGGTCGAGGTCCTCGACTTTCCCGACAGCGTCCTGGCCGCTTTCCGCAATGGCGCCGCGGCCGTGCACGAAGAGGACATGGACAACGAGGACTACGCCCGCATCTACCCCAACTGGTCGGCCTTCCGCGACCGGCTGCGCGGCTGGGATCAGGTGAACAGCTACCGGTACCGCGAATTCATCTACCGCGACGCCGACTGAATCAGCCGGCGAGTCCCGGCAGCCAGGTGACCAGGCCAGGGAAGGCCACGATCAGCACAAGCATCAGCAGCTGTATCCCGATGTAGGGCAGGATCCCGGCGTAAATGGCGCGGGTGGGCACCGCATCGGGCGTGACACCGCGCAGATAGAACAGTGAGAACCCGAACGGCGGCGTCAGGAACGAGGCCTGCAGGTTCATCGCGATCAGCACCGCAAACCACAGGGGACTCAGCCCGAAGCTCTCGGCGATCGGCGTCACCAGCGGGACCACGATGAACGTGATCTCGATGAAGTCGAGAAAGAACCCGAGGATGAAGATCGTCAGCATGACGAACAGGATGAAGCTCGTCTCGCCACCGGGCAGCGCCAGCAGAAAGTCTTCCACCAGCCATTGACCGCCCATGGCACTGAACACGGTGGCGAATACCGTGGCGCCCACCAGAATGGTGAACACCATCGCGGTCAGCCGGACCGTGGTGTCGGACACGGACAGCAGACTGCCGCGCGAGAGTTTGCCATAGGCGAGCGCCAGCAGCAGCGCCCCGAACGCCCCCATGGCGCCCGCTTCGGTGGGGGTGGCCAAGCCCACGAAAATCGTCCCCAGCACCGCGCCCACCAGCGCCAGCGGTGGGACCAGGCAGCGCAGCACCGCCAGCCACAGGGGGCCAGCCGGGCCGCGGTCGTCGGCACCCTCCGGCAGCGCCGGAGCAGCCAGGGGCCGGCGCCAGGCAACCAGCGCGATCCATGCCACGTAGGCGATGCCCAGTAACAGGCCGGGGATCAGCGCACCGACAAACAGGTCCCCCACGTTCACGCCCATCTGATCGCCAAGAATGATCAGGACAATGGACGGTGGGATGATCTGGCCCAGCGTGCCGCTGGCGGCGATGGTGCCGGTGGCGAGGCGCTGGTCGTAGCCGTATTTGAGCATGACCGGCAGTGCCAGCACGCCCATCGTGACCACCGAGGCGCCCACCACACCGGTGGCGGCGGCAAGCAGCATGCCCACCAGCACCACCGAGACCGCCAGCCCGCCGCGCAGCCGTCCGAACAGCCGGCCCATGGTCTGCAGCAGGTCCTCGGCAAGGCCCGAGCGCTCGAGCATGCTGCCCATGAAGATGAAAAACGGCACGGCAACCAGGGTGTAATTGTCCATGATCGAGCCATACACCCGCTGCGGCAGGATGCTGAGCCGGGCGACACGGAACAGCGGCTCCCACGGCAGGGCGATGCCCAGACCGGGCAGCCAGTCGCTGGCGATGAGCGTGAACAGCAACCCCGTCCCCGCCAGGGCGAAGGCGACCGGATAGCCGCTGAGCAGGAACACCAGCAGCACGGCGAACATGGCCAGGGGCAGAAGCTCGTAAATCATTGCGCCTCCCGCCCGGTCAGCGTGGCGGCGGCCTTGATCGCCTGACTGATCCCCTGGGCCAGCAACAGCGCGAAACCGATCAGGATGACGGTCTTGATCGGGTAGAGCGGCAACCCCCCGGGGTTAGGGCTGACTTCGCCCCGCGCCCAGGCCAGGGCGACATAGTCGACGCCATTGAGGAGCATGACCCCACAGAATGGCACCAGCGCGAGCAGCGCACCCAACAGATCCACCCACGCCCGCGTGCGGGCGCTGAATCGGGACTGGAGAATGTCGACGCGGATGTGCCCATCGTGGCGGAGCAGATAGGCGCTACCCAGCAGGAAGATCACCGCGAAAGCCTGGATCTGGCCCTCGAGCAGGGCGTTCGAGGACAGCTGCATGCCGAGCTCCGCGCCCAGATAACGGCCAATCACGTTGATCACCCCGAGGGCGATCATCAGCATCGCCACCCATCGCAGCGCCCGGCCCACCCGGTCGCTGAGCGCATCAATCATTCCTGAGAGCGTCAGCAGTCCGCGCATCACACGGCCACTCACCAGGCCGACTCCATCATCGCCACCAGGGTTTCGGCGGGCAGCACCACCGGGTTGCCCTTCATCGATGAGGACCGCTCGGCGGCCGCGGCAATCGCTGGCAGATCACTGCGCACGAGCCCCGCCGAGCCCAGACCGGGCAGCCCCTGCGTACGGGACCACTGCGCGAGGTGATCAATGGCCGTGTCGGCCTCGCAACCCAGGGCGTCGGCGATCCACCCCTCCACCGCGCCGATCCGCGCGGCGGTTGCACCATGGGTGGCGGCGCGATTGGCCCGCAGGGCCGCTGGCAGCAATGCGCCGGCAATGGCGCCATGGGGCAGGTCGGTCATGCCGCCAAGCGGCCCGGCAAGGCCATGCACGGCACCCAGCCGGGCATTGGCGAGGGCCAGGCCCCCGGTCAGACTGACCCAGGCCATGTCGTCACGCGCGGCCGGATCCTCGCCCGCCATCAATCGCCGGAGCGCCGTCAGTCCCAGAGGAATCGCATCGCGGCAGAGTGCATCGGTAAACCGATTGGCCTGACCGCTGAGATACGGCTCAATCACCTGCGTCACGGCGTCGAGACCGCTTGCCAGGGTGACCGCGGCCGGTGAGTGATCGGTCAGGGCAGGATCGACGAGGGCCACTGCCGGGAGCAGACGCGGATCACGCAGTGACACCTTGCGGCGGGCCTCGGGCACGTCAATCACCGCGTTGCGGGTCGCCTCGGTGCCAGTGCCGGCCGTCGTGGGGAGGGCAATGAACGGCAGCGGCGTGGCATCCAACGCGGCACCGCCACCCACCACCTCGAGATAGTCCAGCACATCCCCCGCGGCCGGGATGAGCGCCGCCACCGCCTTGGCGGTATCGATCACGGACCCGCCGCCCAACCCCACGACCACGTCGACGTCGGCCTGACGCCCCAGCGCCACGCCGGTCTCGATGAGACCCACATCGGGCTCGTGGGGGCAGGCCAGGCACGCGCACCCGGTGCCCATTTCCGTCAGTCCGTCGACCAGCCACTGCGCCCGAGCGGCGTTGGCACCATGAACGACCAGTGCCCGGCGGCCATGGGCGAACACGGTACTGACCGCCTCGACGGCCGTATCCCGACCAAACCGGACATGACGGGGCAGGTGCAGATCAAAGGCGGTGGACATGCGCTTCTCCGGGATTTTTCAAGCCGCCTATCGTCGCAGGCGGATGCCGGGTCGTCCATGCCATCAGATGCACTGTTTATGTGCAGATCGCCCGGACTTGTCCAGACTGGTGCATCCGTGACATAACGGATCCCGGCACCGTTGACGGCCGCGGGTCGAGGAGGAGAGTCCACCCGATTGGCACGTAGTTTGCTTGAGACAGGGGTGCCGAACTGGCTTTGCACACCCTCGAGACAAAAGAGGAACGCGGGAATGAATAAGACAATCATCTCAATGGGCCTTGCCGCGACCGGGCTGCTGGCGTTTGCCGGCACCACACAGGCGGCCACCCTTCAGGACGTGCAGGATGCAGGGGAACTGCGCTGCGGCGTCAGCAACGGGCTGCCCGGGTTTTCACAACCCGACAGCAGCGGCAACTGGGCGGGCATCGATGTGGACACCTGCCGGGCCGTCGCGGCCGCGGTACTCGGTGACGCCGATGCCGTGGAATTCATCCCCCTGACCGCCGCGGAGCGTTTCACCGCCCTGCAGTCGGGCGAGATCGATGTGCTGTCGCGCAACACCACGTGGACGACCACCCGTGATGCGTCGCTGGGCCTGAACTTCACCGGCACCAACTACTACGACGGGCAGGGCTTTCTCATCAAGACCGCGCTCGGCGTCGACAGCGCCTATGACCTCGACGGGGCCGCGGTCTGCACCCAGGCCGGCACCACCACCGAGCTCAACCTGGCCGACTTTTTCCGGGCCAACGACATGGAGTATGAAGCGGTGGTGTTCGACACCTCCGAGGCGAGTGCCCAGGGCTTTGACAACAACCGTTGTGACGTCCTGACCTCGGACACCTCGCAGCTCGCGGCGCTGAAGACCCAGCTGACGGATCCGGATTCCGCCGAGATCCTGCCGGAGATCATCTCCAAGGAACCGCTGGGCCCCGTGGTCCGGCAGGGCGATGACGAATGGTTCAACGTCGTCAAATGGGTGCTGTTCGGGCAGATCAATGCCGAAGAGTACGGCATCACCTCGGAGAACGTCGAAGAGATGGAGTCCTCGGACAACCCGAGCGTGCAGCGTATCGTCGGCACCTCCGGCAACATGGGCGAGATCCTTGGCCTCGACGACGACTTCATGGTCGATGTGATCAGCCAGGTCGGGAACTACGGCGAGATGTTCGAGCGTAACGTGGGCCCGGACACGCCGCTTGGCCTCAACCGGGGCAATAATGCCCTGTGGACCGACGGTGGCATCCTCTACGCACCGCCGTTCCGGTAAGCGCACTACGGCGCAATGAAACCGCCCGGGCGTCGGATGCCGATGCCCGGGTGCTGACAACCCACTCACCCACGGCACAGGCCGGCAGTCATGAGCAGCGACCCGACACCGCTTAAGCCGGGCAACCCCAAACCCTGGAATGATCCGCGCGTCCGCTCGGTGGCCTTCCAGCTCATCGCAATCGCCGCCGTGGCCTGGATCGGATACAGCCTTTTTCAGAATACGATCAGCAACATGGAAAGCCGGGGCATCCGCACCGGGTTCGGGTTTCTGAATGAAACCGCCGGCTTCGGCATCATCATGAGCCTGATCGATTACAACGAAACCATGACCTATGCCCGGACCTTTCTGGTCGGGCTGACCAATACCCTGCTGGTCTCAGGGCTGGGCATTCTTTTTGCGACGATCGTCGGATTCATCGTCGGCATCGCGCGGCTTTCCACCAACTGGCTCGTGGCAAAGCTCGCGCTCGCGTACATCGAGATCTTTCGTAACGTCCCGCTGCTGCTGCAGATCTTCTTCTGGTACTTCGCGGTGCTCGGCACCCTGCCCGGCCCGCGGCAGGCCCTCGATGTCGGCGGCGTCGCCTTTCTGAGCAACCGCGGAATCATCATCCCCCGGCCCGTGTTCGAGGCCGGCGCGGGATGGATCGGCATTGCGTTGATCATCGCGCTGATCGCCTCGGCCGTGATGGTCACCTGGGCGCGCCGCCGTCAGGCCGCGACCGGCCGGATCTTTCCGGCGTTTCCCCTGGCGTCCGCGCTGATCCTCGGCCTTCCGGCGCTCGCCTACTTCGTCATGGGGCGGCCGGTGGGGTGGGATATTCCGGCCATGGGCGGATTCAACTTCTCAGGCGGCATCACCGCCATTCCCGAGCTGGGTGCCCTGCTTCTGGCGCTGACGATCTATACCGCGACTTTCATCGCCGAAATCGTCCGCTCGGGCATCGTCTCGGTCAGCAGCGGCCAGACTGAAGCCGCTCTGGCACTGGGACTGCCGCCGCGACGCGTATTGCGACTGGTGGTCATCCCCCAGGCGTTGCGCGTGATCATCCCGCCACTGACCAGTCAGTATCTTAACCTGACCAAGAACTCATCCCTGGCAGTGGCCATCGGCTATCCCGACCTGGTCAACGTATTCATGGGCACGTCCCTCAACCAGACCGGTCAGGCCGTGGAGATCGTCGCCATGACCATGGCGGTCTACCTGGCGATCAGCCTGAGCATTTCGCTTCTCATGAACATCTACAATCGCGCCGTGGCGCTGAAGGAGCGGTAGCGACATGGTCCCGCATCAGCCCCTGCCCAATCAGCCCCCGCCGGTGACGCAGCGTGGCGTCATCCGCTGGCTGCGCGCCAACCTTTTCTCGAGCTGGATCAATGGTCTGGTCACTCTGGTGGTGGGCTACTACCTGCTGAGCACGCTCATTCCGCTGATCGACTGGGCGTTCATCGGCGCGGTCTTTACCGGCGATGGCGTCGACGCCTGTCGGCCCGGCAAGGCCTGCTGGATATTCGTCGAGGAGCGCTTCGGCTTTTTCATGTATGGCTTCTATCCCGAGGCCCTGCGCTGGCGGCCCACCCTGGCGTTCGTGCTGTTCGCCCTCGCCGTTGTCCCGCCGTTTCTGCCACTGCCAGCCAGGCTGCGGCGCGGCGTCGCCATTTTCGGTCTCACCGGGTTACCGGTGGGTGGGTATATCCTGATCGCCGGCGGTGTGTTCGGCCTCGAGTCGGTGGATACCTCCCAGTGGGGCGGGCTGATGCTCACCCTGATACTGGCCTATGTGGGCATCATCGCCGCCCTGCCCATCGGCGTCGCCCTGGCGCTGGGGCGACGCTCCGAAATGCCGGTCATCCGCGGCATCTGCGTGATATTCATCGAATTCTGGCGGGCGGTGCCGCTGATCACCATCCTTTTCATGGCCTCGGTCATGCTGCCGCTGTTCCTGCCGGATGGGGTGACCTTCGACAAACTGCTGCGGGCACTGATCGGCATCACACTGTTCCAGGCCGCGTATATGGCCGAGGTGGTGCGCGGTGGACTCCAGGCAATCCCGAAGGGACAGTATGAGGCGGCCGAGGCGCTGGGGCTGGGATACTGGCGCCGCATGCGGCTGATCATCCTGCCGCAGGCACTGAAGATCGTCGTCCCCGGGATCGCCAATACCGTGATCTCGCTGTTCAAGGACACCACGCTCGTATTGATCATCGGTCTGTTTGACCTGCTCGGTGCGGTCAAGTCAACGCTCAGCGACCCGGCCTGGAACAACGTCATGGCCGAAGGATATCTATTCGTCGCCTTCTGTTTCTGGGTATTCTGCTTTGGGATGTCGCGGTACAGCCACCGCGTTGAAAAGCAGCTCGATACCGACCATCGGCAGTAGTAAAGGACACCCGGCATGGAAAACAACGGCACGGGCTTCGAGGCCGAGACCCTGACCACCCCGGTTGAATCGGCCGCCAGTGATGAGAGCATCATTCAGGTCAACGACCTCAACAAGTGGTTCGGCGACTTCCATGTGCTCAACTCGATCAACCTCGATGTCCAGAAGGGCGAGCGCATCGTGATCTGCGGCCCGTCCGGGTCGGGCAAGTCCACGCTGATCCGCTGCCTCAACCACCTCGAGGCCCATCAACGCGGCCAGATCATCATCGACGGCGTCGAGCTGAATGAAGACGTCAAGAACATCGAGGCCATCCGGCGCGAGGTCGGCATGGTGTTCCAGCAGTTCAACCTGTTCCCGCACCTGAGCGTGCTCGAGAACTGCCTGCTGGCGCCCATCTGGGTCCGTAAGACGCCCCGGCGCGAGGCCATCGAGATGGCCATGCACTATCTCGAACGGGTGCGCATCCCGGAACAGGCGGACAAATACCCGGGCCAGCTCTCAGGCGGACAGCAGCAGCGGGTGGCCATCGCCCGGGCCCTGTGCATGCAGCCCAAGATCATGCTGTTCGATGAGCCGACCTCGGCGCTCGACCCGGAGATGATCAAGGAGGTCCTGGATGTCATGGTCGAGCTGGCGAGCAGCGGCATGACCATGCTGTGTGTCACCCATGAAATGGGCTTTGCCAAGACCGTGGCGGACCGGGTGATCTTCATGGATGACGGCCAGATCGTCGAGGCCGCGCCACCCCGGGACTTTTTCACCCGCCCCGAGCAACCGCGGACCCGCGAGTTTCTCGAACAGATCCTGCAGCACTGAGGAACGGATGATTGGATGAAGCGCGCTCTGGTCATCGACCCGGATGGCGACGAACAGCAGCGGGTCCAGAACATCCTCTGCAGGCTCTGGCCCGAAATTGACCTGATCGCTGTCTCCGACATCAAGTCGGCCCATGGGCAGCTTGGCCGCTCGATGCCGGGACTGCTCATCACCGACTTCTATCTGCCCGACGGCTCGGGGCTTGAGCTGATCGAGCAGATGCGCATGCTCTACCCCGATTCGCCGCGCGTGCTGCTGACCCGGCATGATGACGAGGCCCATCTGCGGGCGGCCCTGCGCCAGGGCATTGACGGCTATATCCTCAAGGACCAGGGCAACGACGGGATCCAGGCGCTATTCGCCGCCATCGGCAAGGGAGACCCCGGGCTCTCGCCCGAAATCACGCGCCTCGCGCTGCGGCAGTTTGAAGCGCCACTGACTGAGCCGGGGTCCGGCACGGGCTCTGAACCCGCCGATAGCGAAGCGGCCGGACTGACCCAGCGCGAGATCGAGGTCCTTGCCCTGCTCTCCCAGGGGCTCGATCGGCATCGGGTGGGCGAGGCACTGGTGATCCGGCCGTCCACCGTGGCCGGCCACATCAAGTCGATCTATCTCAAACTCAATGTATCGACCCGTGCCGAGGCGACCCTGGCGGCGGTCAAACTCGGCCTCGTCGACCTCGAACCGTAGTCACCCGTCCAGCGACACCAGCGCGGGATCCGCGGCAAGGTCGGCCAGCGTGATACCGGCCAGAAAATCCCGGATTTGATCGGACAGATCCGACCACAGGTCATGGGTGATGCAGTGATTGCCCGCGTCATCATGCCCACCCCCGTCATCCACCATGGCGGCAGCCGGCGGATCCACCGCCATGATGACCGCCGCCACGCTGATCGTGTCGGCCGCCCGGGCCAGGCGATAGCCGCCGCCCGGTCCGCGCATGCCATGGACCAGTCCGTCGCGGCGCAGATCGGCGAACAGCTGCTCAAGATAGGACAGGGAGAGCGACTGACGCTGGGAGATATCCGCCAGCGTGACCGGCCCACCGTCCTGATGCAGCGTCAGGTCCATGATGGTGGTCAGGGCGTAGCGGCCCTTCGTTGAAAGGCGCATGCAACCCCCTCCTAGACGGCCCAGCGTCTTGCGGAAGGCCTCAGCACGACCGCTTCGCCGCTGGCACTCGGAAAACCGTGTCCCTCGCCCAGGCAGTAGCGCAGCCAGCGATAGAGGAACCGGTTGGCCCCCCAGCGCCAGGCCAGCGGCGCCTGCCCCGCGGTCTCGGTCTCAGTGGCCAGCACCTCGGCCACCCGGGCATCATGATAGATACGCACCTGCAGATCCGGCAGCGACTCATCACCATCACGACGGGCAAACCGGTGGGTGAGCATCAGCGTGGTGGTGTAGGGGCAACGTTCAATGACTTCAAGATGCAGATCGGGGCCGCGGTCAACGCTCGAGACCTGCGCGTCACGCCGTCCGTCAAGCTGCGGCACCAGGCGGCGCAGGAAGATGTAGTTGCTCTCGTAGAGCTCCATGAGCGCGGCGAAACTGCCCTGCGGCGGGCGCTCTGCAACGAGTTGGCCAGGCTGCTTGATCATGCGCGGATGCTAGCACAGCCACGCGGCGTGGGACGCCCCCTGACTGGCATCAAAGCCGGGATTTTAATAGAGTCGCCGCGGAAGATGACGCGACTGGATGATCATCGCCGCGATCTCCTCAATGGACATGGTGGTGGTGTTCGAGAAAGGCAGTTTCTCCTGGTGAAAAAGCCCCTCGGCGCGAGCCGTTTCATACTGACACTGGCGCAGCGACGCATAACGGGTGTTCGCGCGCCGCTCGGCACGGATCTGGGCGAGCCGTTCGGGACGGATCGTGAGCGCGTAGATCCGCTGGCGGAACGGCCGCAGCACTTCCGGCAGCCGGCCACTGAGCAGATCATCATCAGTCAGCGGATAGTTCGCTGCGTAGATCCCGTACTGAAGCGCCATGTAGATGCAGGTCGGTGTCTTGCCCGAGCGCGACACGCCGACAAGGACCACGTCGGCCTGCTCGTAGTGACGCACCGCGGCGCCATCGTCGGCGGATAGCGCGTAGTTCATGGCATCGATACGCAGCTTGTACGCCCCGGGATCGGCAATGCCATGGCTGCGGCCGATGGTGTGGCTCGACTCCATGCCGAGCTCGCTTTCGAGCGGGCCGATGAAGGTGTCAAAAAAATCAAGCACCACGGCGTTGACCCGCCGCAGCCGGTTGCGCAGGCCCGCATCGATGATGGTGCTGAAAACGATGGGGCGCACGCCGCTGGCGCGTCCCGCCGATTCGATCTGCTCGATGGCGGCATCCACCGCGTCCGGGCTGTCGGTAAAAGGCATGCTCACCGGCGAGGCCTCGAGCGCGAACTGGGTGAGTAGGCTGTGGCCAAGCGTCTCGGCGGTGATCCCGGTGCGATCCGATATGAAAAAGACACTGCGCGATTCAGACATGGCGGGACTCGACTTGATCAACGATAATCACGCATCAGTATACCGATGCGGCACATACTTTTAACGGGAGAGCGGTAGTGAGCGAATATGTAGTCTGGTTCGAGTCGCTGGGCATGGACGATGTCGAGCGGGTAGGCGGCAAGAATGCCTCGCTCGGTGAGATGATCAGCAACCTTTCCGGTGCGGGCGTGCAGGTCCCCGGGGGCTTCGCCACCACCGCGCAGGCGTATTGGGACTTTCTGGATGAAAGCGGGCTGCGGCCGCGGATCGAGGCCGCCCTCGACGGCCTCGACATCGACGATGTCCAGGCGCTGGCACGGGTTGGCGCACAGATCCGCTCGATGATCATCGAAACCCCCTTCCCGGCGGAACTCGACGAGGCGATCGCGAAGGCCTGGTCGCAGCTCGTCGAGCGTTCGCAGAAAGCCGATCTGTCGGTGGCGGTGCGGTCCTCAGCGACCGCCGAGGACCTGCCCGACGCCTCCTTCGCCGGCCAGCAGGAGACCTTTCTCAACGTCCGCGGGCTTGACAACGTCCGCCGCACGATCCGGGACGTCTTCGCCTCGCTGTTCAACGACCGCGCGATCTCCTACCGCGTGCACCATGACTTTGCGCACGACAAGGTCGCGCTCTCGGCGGGCATCCAGGAAATGGCGCGCACCGATGTCGGTGCCTCGGGCGTGATGTTCACCATGGACACCGAATCCGGCTTCCGTGACGTGGTGTTCGTGACCGCCTCCCATGGTCTTGGCGAGACCGTGGTGCAGGGCTCGGTCAACCCCGACGAGTTTTATGTTCACAAGGCGACGCTGGCCGCCGGGCGGCCCGCCGTCCTGCGCCGGACGATGGGTGAGAAGGCCATCAAGATGGTCTATGAGGACGACCCGGACAGCGACGAGACGGTGCGGGTCGTTGAGACATCACAGGCGGAACGGGCCGGTTTCTGCCTCAGCGATGCGGATGTCGAGTCGCTGGGGCGTCAGGCCACGACCATTGAGGCCCACTATGGCCGCCCCATGGACATCGAGTGGGGTAAGGATGGCGAGACCGGGCGCCTGTACATCCTCCAGGCCCGGCCAGAGACGGTGAAAAGCCGCGACGGCGGCCAGAGTCTACAGCGCTACCAGCTCCACGAACGTGGTCAGGTGCTGGTTGAAGGCCGCGCCATCGGTCAGCGTATCGGCGCCGGCCGCGCCCGTGTGGTGGATGATCTCGAGGACATGCACACCGTCGAGGCCGGCGACGTCCTGGTCACCGACATGACCGATCCCGACTGGGAGCCGATCATGAAGCGTGCCTCGGCGATCGTCACCAACCGCGGTGGGCGGACCTGCCACGCCGCCATCATCGCCCGCGAACTGGGCATCCCCGCGGTGGTCGGCACCGGCAATGGCACCGACCGCCTGCATGATGGCCTCGAGGTGACGGTGTCCTGTGCCGAGGGGGATACCGGCTACATCTACCGGGGCATCCAGGACTTCGAGATCCGCAACATCGAGCTGGGCAACATGCCCGAGCTGCCATTCAAGATCATGATGAACGTGGGCAACCCGGACCGCGCCTTCGATTTTGCCCAGCTGCCCAATGCCGGCGTAGGGCTGGCCCGGCTCGAGTTCATCATCAACCGCATGATCGGCATCCATCCCCGGGCACTGCTGGAGTATGACCAGCAGCCGGATGACCTTAAATCGGTCATCGACAATCAGATCGCCGGTTATGATGATCCGGTCAGTTTCTACGTCGATAAACTCGCCGAGGGCATCAGTACACTGGCGGCGAGCTTTGCCGATCAGCCGGTGATCGTGCGCATGTCCGACTTCAAGTCCAACGAGTACGCCAACCTCATCGGCGGGGCCGCCTACGAGCCCGAGGAAGAGAACCCGATGATCGGCTTCCGTGGGGCGTCGCGCTACATCTCGGAGGACTTCCGGCCCTGCTTTGAGCTCGAATGCCGGGCCCTGCGCAAGGTGCGCGAGGAAATGGGGCTGACCAATGTCTGGATCATGATCCCGTTCGTGCGCACCCCCGATGAGGGCCGTCAGGTGGTGGATCTGCTTGCCCGCAACGGACTCGAAAAGGGTCGTGACGGGCTTAAGGTCATCATGATGTGCGAGCTGCCGTCGAATGCCGTGCTGGCCGACGAGTTCCTCGAGATCTTCGATGGCTACTCCATCGGCTCCAACGATCTCACCCAGCTCACCCTGGGGCTGGACCGCGATTCAGGACTGGTCGCGCACCTGTTCGAGGAGCGGGACCCGGCCGTCAAGGCGCTGCTGCACATGGCGATCCAGGCCGCCAACAAGGCGGGCAAATATGTCGGGATATGCGGCCAGGGCCCCTCGGATCACCCCGACCTGGCGCGCTGGCTGATGGATGAGGGCATTGATAGTGTCTCACTCAACCCTGACAGCGTGGTCGAGACCTGGCTGTACCTGGGCGGCGAGACCCACTGATGGCGGCCATGCCACGAGTGATCGCGGCGCATCATCTGGCGCAGCGCCTGGGCGACCCCGGGATCCAGGTGGTGTTTGTGGGCGATGAGACCGTTCACGCTCAGGGCCACATCGAGGGGGCGACCTGCCTGCGCTATGCGGATCTGGTAGCCGCCCGGCCCCCGGCCAGCGGGCTGCTGCCGGATTCGGCCACCCTCGCGAGGGTGCTGGCCGAAGCGGGCATCATCCCGACGCGGCATGTCGTTGCGTATGACGCAAGCGGCGGTGGCGCCGCCTCGCGACTGCTCTGGACCCTGGACTGCGTGGGTCACGACGACTGGTCGCTGCTCGACGGCGGACTGCCGGCGTGGCGGGCGGAAGGACTGCCACTGGTGGCCGACACCCACGCCGCCCGGGCCGGGGCGCCGCCCTACCCCGTCGACACGGCCGCCAGCCGCGCGCGGGCGGACGCCGACTACATCGAATCACACCTCGACGACCCGGATGTGGTCATCCTCGATGCCCGCTCGCCGGGCGAGTATCGCGGCGACGACGTTCGCGCGGCACGCGCCGGGCATATTCCCGGCGCCGTCAACCTGGACTGGACCGATAACGTCGACGCAGCCGGTGACGGCCGCCTGCGGCCAGCGGAGAGCCTGCGCGAGGCCTATGCCGCACTCGGCGTAACGCCCGAGCGCGAGGTGATCACGCACTGCCAGACGCATCACCGCTCATCGCTGAGCTATGTCGTGCTGCGCTGGCTCGGTTTCGAGCGGGTCCGCGGATACGATGGATCCTGGTCGGAATGGGGTAACGACCCGCGGCGCCCCGTCAGTGCCGGGAGCAACGCCTGAGCACGCCCGACATCAACCGCCCTTTGCCGCCTCGCACAGAAAACTGGCGCGGTAGTGGCGCAGCTCGGCGATGGAGTCGCGGATATCGTCAAGCGCCAGGTGCGAGCTGGTCTTACCGGTGGTCTCGGCCACGGAAGGCAGCCAGCGCCGCGCCAGCTCCTTGAGCGTGCTCACGTCGATGTGCCGGTAGTGGAAGTACCCCAGGAGCTCGGGCATCACCCGATGGAGGAAGCGACGATCCTGACAGATGCTGTTGCCGCACATGGGCGACACCCCCGCCGGCACCCATTGCTCGAGGAATCGCAGGGTCTGACGCTCGGCCTCACGCTCATCCACCACGCTCTGACGCACCCGCTCGAGCAGGCCCGAGCCACCGTGCTGGGTCTGATTCCACTCGTCCATGCCGGCCAGTACCGACTCAGGCTGATGGATGGCCAGCACCGGCCCCTCGGCGAGCACATTCAGATCGGCGTCAGTGACGATCGTGGCAATCTCGATGACCTGGTCGCGATCGACGTCGAGCCCGGTCATTTCAAGATCGATCCAGATCAGATTCGTCGCCGAGTAAAGCATTGGTCTGCATTCCCCTTGCCTGCATTGAGCCGGCAGTCTACCAAAGCCACTCCCCGACCGAGACACCCACGCCATGGATGAGACCGGCAGCCGCGTGATCGTGAGCAGCGGCAATCACTGCCTTGTGGCCGACTCGTCCGGCGCGCTGCATCGCTGCCACCCCCGCAGTCGGCGCGCGCCCCGCCCGGTCTGTGGCGACCGGGTGGACTGGTCCGCCGACGCCACCGCGGGCTGGATCGATGCGATCCGGCCGCGCACCAATCTCATCGAACGCGGTGACTTTCGCGGTCGACCCCGGGGACTGGCCGCCAATATCGACCGCATCGTCGTGGTGATCGCCCCACAGCCCGCCCCCGACGCCCTGCTGATCGACCGCTATATCGTCCTCGGCGAGGCACTGCGCATTCCGCTGCTCATCTGGTGTCACAAGCAGGACCTGGCCCCGTCGACGCCGACGGGGGCGATGCACGCCTTACGGACGCGCTGCGAGCGCCAGGGGATCGTCCTGATGACGGGCAGCCTCCTATCCGACGACGGGCTCGCCCACCTGCGGACCGCGACCCGCCATGAAGCCCTGATCCTGGTGGGGCAGTCCGGGGTCGGCAAATCGTCCATCACCCAGGCCCTCATCCCCACGGCATCGCGGCGTATCGGGGAAATATCCGCGACCAGCGGCCAGGGTCGGCATACCACCAGCGCGACCACCTGGTTCGAGCGCCCCGATGGCGGCGCCGTGGTCGACTCGCCCGGGGTCCGCACATTGCGGCTCGACCATCTGTCCGCGAGTGACGTGGATGCCGCGTACCCGGAGATTGCGGCGGCCACCCGCCGCTGTCGTTTCAATGACTGCCGTCACGGCCATGAGCCCGCCTGCGCCATTCGGCAGGGGCTGGAGAGCGGTGAAATAGACGCCGGGCAATGGCAACGCTGGCAACGCCTTCGTGAGGAAACCGGCGGATGACGGTGTTTTTCATGGTGCTGGCCGCAGCCGCCGGTACCCTCCTCGCCCAGCGTCAGGGCGTGGAGGCCGTGACCGGTGCGCTTCTGTCAGCCGGCGAGCTGATCGCCCTGGTCATTCCACTGGTGGTCATCGCCATTGTCATGGCGGCCTATGCCCAGGCCCTGCTACCCCGGGAGATCGTTGAACGATGGCTCGGCCGTGATGCCGGCTGGCGCGGGCTTTTCATCGCCATTGCCGCCGGCGCGGTCACCCCGGGCGGACCGTTCATGGCGTTTCCGCTGGTTGTCGGACTGCGTGCCGTGGGTGCCTCGCTGCCGATCTGCATCACCTACCTGACCGCCTGGTCGGTGCTCGGAATCCAGCGCATCCTGATCTGGGAATTACCCTTCTTTGGCGTCGACTTTGTTGTGCTGCGCCTTCTCGTGTCACTGCCCCTGCCGCTGATCGCGGGCGTCACCGCCCAATGGCTGGGCGAGCCGGTGCGGCGCTGAATGGTCTATGCCTATCTGAGCATCCTCGGCATGGCGCTGACCCTTGGCATGATGGGCCATCGCCATAGCGGGGTCAGCCATGCCAGCGTCATCCGTGGGGCATGGCGACAGCTCGCTCCGCTGCTGATCCGACTGCCCATCGCACTGATTGCCGCAAGCCTTGTCGGTGAATTGATCCCCCAGGCGCTGTTCGGCGAGTGGCTCGGTGCCCGCTCGGGGCTCACCGGCGTTGTCATCGCCTCGGCGCTCGGCGGCATCCTGCCGGGCGGGCCGACCGTCACATTCCCACTGATCCTGGTGCTCGAGCGCGCCGGCGTGGGCACCCCGCAGCTCATCGCGCTGCTGACCGGATGGTCGTGTTTTGCCCTCCATCGTGTGCTTGCCTATGAACTGCCGACCCTCGGCTGGGCGTTCGTCTGGCGCCGCTGGCTGGTCAGCATGGTGCTGGGCCCGCTGGCGGGCGCCCTGGCCCTTTCCTGGCTCGGATGAGTCCGGCCGTTTGCGCTGATCAGAAAAGTTGATCTATAGTTAACTCAACTTGGACACGGAGACCGGGCAATCCGATACCCGATCGACCGCGCAAAATTCAGACTGCATGCGCTGTGCAGCAGACTCTCCCCTTTCCATCGCACCGGTGCAGGCGCGACCCCGTTATCAGCGGGTACTCGGGCCGCCCCGGCTGATGGCCAATCCTTCAATTAATCCAAGATAATGGAGAAAACCATGAGTAAGCGTCCTCTATACGCCCTCGTCCTCTCCGGTGCGATGGCACCCATGGCGGCGAACGCCGAGTGCGGCGAAGTGTCCGTCGCCGAGATGAACTGGACCTCGGGCGGCATCATGACCGGTGTCACCGAGTTCCTGCTCGAGCAGGGCTATGGCTGCGATGTCACGGTTGTGCCGTCGGCGACCACCACCGCGATCACCTCGCTGGCCGAGAACAACGAGCCTGACATCGTGCCTGAGCTGTGGGTCAACTCCGCCCCGCTATACTTCGAGCTTGCCGAAGAAGGCAAGGTCGTGAAGGCCTCCGACGCCTTCAGCGAAGGCGGTACCGAGCACTGGCTCGTGCCGAGCTACCTCGTCGAGGAAAACCCCGAGCTCGGCACCATTGAAGGGATCCTGAACAACCCTGATCTCGTCGGCGCCCGTTTCCACAACTGCCCTGACGGCTGGGGCTGCCGGATCGTCAACGACTCGCTGAAAGAGGCGTTTGATCTGGAAGGCAATGGCATCGAGGTGTTCAACCACGGTTCCGGCGAGACCCTTCAGGCCGCCATGGCATCGGCCTATGAGGCCGGAGAGCCCTACTTCGGCTACTACTGGGGTCCCACCGCACCGCTCGGCAAGTACGACTTCGTGAGCGTTGATCTGGGTCCGTACAACGAGGAAGTCCACGACTGCAACCAGAACACCGAGTGCAACGAGGTCGGCGTCTCGTCGTTCCCGTCCGCCAGCGTGTTCAACGTCGTGACCGCGGATCTGGCCGAGCGCGAGCCGGAAGCCTTCGAGCTCATGCAGAACGTCACGTTCGACAACGACGTCATGAACGGTCTGCTGGCCTGGCATACCGATAACGAGGCAACCGTTGACGAGGCGGTCGTCTACTTCCTGCAGAACAATCAGGAAGAGTGGATGAGCTGGCTGAGCGAGGATGCCCGTTCCAACCTGCAGGGCATGTTCTAAGGGCACGCGCCCTGACATGACCACAGGCGTCGGGGCTTCCGCCCCGGCGCCTTTTCTCATCCCACGAAAGGAATCCGCCGATGGCGACCTACGATTTTATTTTCAACAGCCTGGGACTGCGCCAGTGGTGCGGCGAGAAGGGCGGTGGATCCATGAGTATGGATGACCTCCTGGCCAGCCAGAACACCGGTTCACCCTCCCTATGGGAACTCCCGTTCCCGTCCCTCGACAACCTCAACGAGGCCTGCCCGGCCATTGCCCAGACGCGAGATCTGACCAGCGGTCTGGAGAGTGGCTTCCTTGCCATCAAGGACAGCCTCAAGTTCGTGCTTGACCCGATCACCCAGCCATTGAGCTGGTTTTTGAACGGCGCCCTCAACATGTTCCAGACCGTGCCCTGGTTCATCATGGTGCCGATCATGCTGGCCGTGGTGTTCGTCGCCTCCAAGTCGGTCCGGCTGGTGGGCATGGTGGCCGCCATGATCCTGTTCCTCGCCTTCATCGACCACTACGACTACGCCATGCAGACGCTGGCGATCATCTTCGTCTGCTCGCTGATCTGCGTATTGCTGGGGGTGCCCATCGGCATCGCCATGTCCCGCAGCGACAACCTGCAACGCGGTATCACGCCGGTGCTGGACATGCTCCAGACCCTGCCGCCGTTTGTGTATCTGATCCCGCTGATCTTCCTGTTCTCGATTACCGAGCCCAAGCTCTACGGCATCGCGATCATCCTCTACGCCATCGTTCCGGTGATCCGACTGACCAACCTGGGGATCCGGCTGGTCGACAAGGATGTGATCGAGGCCGCGGATGCCTACGGCATGACCGATCGGCAGAAGCTCTATGGCGTGCAGATCCCGCTCGCGCTTCCCAACATCATGGCGGGTGTCAACCAGACCATCATGATGAGCCTGGCCATGGTCGTGATCGCCTCGCTGGTGTCCGCGCCGGGTCTGGGCGTGCTGGTGCTGCGCGGCATCCGCAACCTCGAGCTGGGTGTGGGACTGGTCTCCGGGCTCGGCATCGTCCTCCTCGCCGTCATCCTCGATCGTGTGACCAAGGCCGCGCTGGCCCGCGTCAACACGTCGCAGCAGTAATCACAGGAGGTCGATTCAATGAGCGATCAGATAAAGATCTCGATCCAGCATCTGTACAAGATCTTCGGTGACGACCCGGCCGCAGCGCTGGAACACGTCAAGGCCGGTGTCAACAAAACCGATCTGCTCGAGCAGTACGGACATGTCCTGGGGCTCCAGGACATCAACGTGGACATGGCGGATGGTCAGATCACCGTCATCATGGGGCTGTCCGGCTCGGGCAAATCGACGCTGATCCGGCACCTCAACCGCTTGATCGAGCCCACCTCCGGTGACGTCACGGTCAATGGCGAGAATGTCATCGCCTATGACGAGACGGCGCTGCGCCAGCTGCGGCGTGAGCACATGTCCATGGTGTTCCAGAAGTTCGGCCTGCTGCCCCATCGCACCATCGCCGAGAATGCGGCAATGCCGTTGATCGTGCGCGGTGAAGACAAGCAGGCCGCCCTGGCGGAGGCCAGCAAATGGCTCAAGCGGGTCGGGCTTCAGGGTAATGACAACCAGCACCCGCATCAGCTCTCCGGTGGCATGCAGCAGCGGGTCGGTATCGCACGGGCGCTGACGTCCAACTCCGACATCATGCTGATGGACGAGGCCTTCTCGGCACTCGATCCGTTGATCCGCACCGACATGCAGGACCTGCTGCTCGAGCTGCAGCAGGAACTGCACAAGACCATCGTGTTCATCACCCATGACCTGGACGAGGCGCTGAAGCTCGCCGACCATCTGGTGATTCTCAAGGACGGCTATACGGTGCAGCAGGGCGAGCCGCAGGACATCCTCCTGCGACCCAATGACCCCTACATCATCGACTTCATCAGCGACATCAACCGCGCCCGCGTGCTGCGGGTCCGCTCGGTGATGCAGCACACCCGCGAGCCCATTGAAGGCCCCGTTGCGGGAGAGATCGACGAGGATTCCAACCTCGAGTCGGTGATTGCCGCCTCGGATGGTGACACCGGGTTGGTCTATCGGGTGACCAAGGACGGAGAGCAGGTGGGCATGATCGACATGCAGACCCTGGTCAAGGCCCTTGTGCCCACCAGCGCGGCGGTGGATGGCGTGCGCGGCAATTACTGAGCCGACTGCCTGCGGGTAGAAAAAGGGGCCACGCCATCGGCGTCGGCCCTTTTTTTGTGCTCAGACGAGGGGGTCAGCGGTCTTCGGCAAAGGCGTCGAATGCCTCCAGCGCCTGAGCGCCATAGACGAATGCCGGGCCGCCGCCCATGTAGAGGCAGACCCCGATGGTCTCCAGCACCTCGGCGCGCGTCGCACCGTACTCGGCCGCCGCCTTGGCATGAAAGGCGATGCAGCCCTCGCAGCGAATCGCCACACCAATGGACAGCGCCATCAGCTCCTTGTCCTTGGCACTGAGCGCGCCGTCCTTTTCCGCCGCCTTCGAGAGCTGGGCAAAGCCCTTGGCGACTTCGGGATGCCCCTTGCCGAAGGACTGCATGAGCTTGGTCAGCTCGTCGGTTGTGTTCGCCCAATCCTTGTACATCGATGACTCCTTGACGTCTTACTGAAAGTTACCCGTCTCGAAGGCAAGCACTGCCACCGAGACATGCGCGTCGGCCCGCGCCTGCGAGGCGAGCTGTTCGGCATCGAGAAGCCCGTTCTGTGCGGCCAGCACATCGGGCAGATTGCCGACCCCCTCGCGATAGGCCGAGAGCGTCGCCTCGGCCGTCCGGCGCGAGGCCGCCACCAGGGATTCGGCACTGCGCACCGCCTCGACCGCGGTCCGCATGCCCTCATAAGCCGTGATGATGGCCGCCTCGGCCTCATTACGCACGGCAGCGAGGGCCGCTTCGGCGCCCGCCACTTCGGCTGCCGCGGCGCTGCGTCGACTCTCCCGAAGCCCACCATTGAAGATGGGCACCTCGAGCGTCAACAGCGCAAGGCTGTCCGTCGCGGGTAGATCAAATCGATTACCATTGATCGCCAGCCCACCCTCGTTACGAGCCAGCGACGCCACCACACCGACTTTGGGCCGGAATTCGGCCTCGGCACCGGCCTGTGCAGCGCGCTGCGCCTGGAGATTGAGCACGGCCTGGAGAATGTCGGGCCGGTGCACCAGGGCGTCGCGGACAAGACCATCCAGCCGCTGGGTCATCTCCACCGGCAAAGGCATGGGCCCCGTGGCGATCGCCAGATCATCATCCGGCGCGACACCCACGCTTGCCAGCAGGGCGGCGCGCGCGCTCCGGGCCTCGCCCCGGGCGCGTAGATCATCAAGCTGGGCCTGCGCCAGCGCCTGCTCGGCCTGGGCGACCTCGACAACATCGCCCAGGCCCTGGTCCCGCCGGGCCCGAGCGGCCGCCAGAATCCGCCGGCTATTGGCAAGCGCCTCTGCCGCCGCCTCCGCCTGGGTGCGCGCCGATCGCAGCTCGTGGTACTCGCGGGTCACATCAAGCACCGTTTCCTGGTGGGCCAGGTTGAACCCGATGTTCTCCGAGAGCGCGAGTCGGCGCGCGAGTCTGACAGCGGCATCGCGACCGCCGGAATCGTAAAGGAGCCACTCCGCATAGACCGTGGGCACGGTGGCCGTGGCGGTATTGTCGACCGTGGTACTGCCAAGTCCGGGCAGGTCGTAGGTAATGTCGGAGCGCCCGCGCCCCATGACCAGTCCCGCGCCGATCTGCGGGAAATACTCGGCGCTGGCCGCATCCACGGCATGGGCGGCAACCCGTGCCTGCTCCCAAGCGACCCGCGTCTCGGGGTTGAGGCGCTGAGCGAGATCAATAAGCGCCGGCAGATCGTGCGGCGCGTCCCGATGCACGGCTGGCATCGGGCGATCCGTCGCCCCCAGTGCCTGCTGGGCCTGATCGGTCAGCGTCACGGGCACATCCCACTCAGTCACTGAGCTTGCCGGCGCCAGCGAATCCATGCGCGGGGAACATCCGCAGAGGACTATGACGAGAGCGCTGGCTGCGGCGACTCGGCCGCGCAGGGAGCGGTACGGCATCCTGCGATCTCCTGGAGGTAATTGACGAGGGCCTGGTCCTTCGCGTCCGCGCCGGTGGCACCCAGCGACGGGTCGGCGGTTCGTGTCCATGGCGGCGCCAGGCGGCCCATGGCGAAGGTCTCGGCATCCTGCTCGAATGCCTCGGCAAACGCTTGCGTGTTGATCAACGGGGCACCGGAGGCCCGCGCCCGGCGACGCTCGAGCGTCGATGCCACGGCGAGGGTGGTGAACGCCTCATCGACGGCGGCGCCCCAGGCGGGGGTGATGGAATCGATTTCGACGGCCCGCTCGAAGGCGGTGTAATCCTGCAGGTCCCGCGCGCGCCCCAGGCCCGCGAGCACACCCGCGCGCTCGGGCAGCGGACTCCCCCGGAGTCCGGCCGCCACGGACCGGTAGGCCCGCTGAATCCCATCAGCGACATCCACCCGCATGGGCAGCGGCCAGAGCGCGACAAAGGCGAATGCGCAGGCCAGCGAGCCGAGCAGGATACCGATGATGCGCCCGGTGGCCGGCTCGAAATCATAGCTCGGGCCGAAATTCACCCCAAAAGTCCCGAAGGCCTCGAGCACCACGAGAAAGAACGCGAGGACAATCTGAAAGCCCGCGTAGGCAATCCGCTCGGAGCCGACCCCGATCCAACCGCCAATGGATGCGACAACGAACACCAGCAGCGCGAGCTGGCCGACATCATTCATCAGTGGGACGAGATAGATCAGACTCAACGCCGCGATCGCCGCCCCGATCAGACACCCGATCATCCGCAGCGTCATCTTGTGAACCGACTCGCCCAGAGTGGCCTCTGAGACGTAATAGCAGGTAATCAGGCAGGTGTGGACGCTCACCCACTCAAGTCCGGTAAAAAGCACGATGCAAGCCATCGCCGCCAGCGTGACCTTGGTGGCGAACTGCCAGTGGCGGGGTTCGGCCAACAACGCCCGAAACCCGACTGACTCGTTGGCGCGGGCGGGCGCCGCTGGCAGCGGGTCGCCTTTGAGAATACCGCCCACCCGACGCAGCTGCGCCGCCACGTCCTCGGCGGTGGCCGCGACCAGTGGCCTGTCGGCGGTGGACTCGGGGGCGCTCGCATGGACCATCGCCGCAGTGTCGGTCAGGGCCGCCGCCAGGCCGGACCGCGTGCGCTGATCGGCGCCGCTGGCGTCCAGGGCCGCCACCGCCAGCATCAGCTCGAGCAGCTCACGATCAAGCGCCTGCAGCCGCTGCCAGTCCGCCCGGGAAGTCGAGAGGCCCGCAAACTTATTCAGATCCTCGACCCGTGCCGGCGCCGCCGTGGCCCGTTCGGCAAAGGCCCGGGCATCGATCCGCCCGGCGAGCCGCTCCTCCACCGCCGCAAGCCGTTCCGCCAGACGATCTTCGACCACGCCCACCGCATTACGCCCGAACAGATACGCCAGCACCCCGATGGTGATCATCGCCACGATGACAATCGGCCCCACCCAGGCGATACCGCGAGTGAGCAGTTCGATCTCGTTGGGGATGGGCAGATTGACCACATCCGGCAGGATCACCAGAAACGTCAACAGCATCGCCAGCGTACTGGCGATGGGTCCGAGTGGCGTAGCGCTCGCCAGCCACATTCCGACAAACGTGATCACCGCGACCAACGCCATGCGCGCCGGTGGGTTATCCACCACCGCGGCGAGCATCGGGATGGACAGACCCACCACCAGGATCGAGAGCGCGGCGAAAACCACCGCCACGGCGATGGTGCCATTGGCATCGGGCCGATAGGCGAAGAAAACCAGATAGGCGGCCAGACCCGCTTCGGGAATACGAAGCGTCATGGACACCACGACGATGGCGGTACAGAGCCCTCCGATGGAGACGGCGTCACGAAAACGCCCCGGTCGCGGGGCGAGATCCGCGAGAATGCTCACCGCCCCCCTCCGGACTCAGGGGCCGCGCTCGCATCGGGCGTGAACACGACCCGGGCCGACGCCCCCAGCCGCCGCAGGTGATCCGGTGGGTTGTCGAGTTTGACGCGCACCGGGAAGCGCCGCGCCACCTGTACCCAGTCAAGCGTTGCCTGAACGTAGGGCAGTCGGCCGGCCAGATCGACGTCATCCGACAGCTGGATGCCCCGCCCAATGCTCTCGACCCGGCCCTTGACGGCCGTGCTGGTGTCAATCGCGACACTCACTTCCGCGTCGCTCCCGGGGCGTATTCCGGCGAGGTCGGTTTCCCGCACGAGTGCCACCGCGTGCCAGGACTGGTCATCAATGAGGGTGAGGATCGATTCGCCCGGGACCAGGTACTGCCCCCTGGCCGCGGAAAGACCCACGACAACGCCATCGAACGGCGCCCTGACAGTGGTCTGCTCAAGCTCCCAGCGGGCGAGCTGTGCCGCCGCCCGGGCCGCATCGCGCTCAGCCTCCAGCGCCTCAGCGGTCTCGATGAGATCGACGCTTGCAACGGCCGCCTGTTGTGCCTGACGCAGCGCCGTCTGCGCATTGGCACGGGCGGTGACGGCTTCATCATAGGTCTGCTGCGAGACGATGCCCGCCTCTGCCAATGGGGTCAGGCGCTCCACAGTGCGCTCCGCCAGCGCCAGGTCGTCTTCCGCGCGCTCAATCTCGTCACGCGCGCCATCGGCGTTGGCAGCCTCGGCCTCAATCCGCCGGCGGGCGTTCGCCAGTTCGGCCGTGGCGGCGTCGAGCGTCGCTTCAGCCTGACTGAGCGCCATGGCGTAGGGGGCCGGGTCGATCGTGAACAGGACCGCTCCGGCTTTCACCGGCTGATTTTCGCGAACGGCGATCTCGACAACACGGCCCGGCAACGGGGCGCCCAACAGCGTCGTATCCGCCGCGATCTGCGCATCACTGGTCCGCGGGCGCGTATCGAGCGTGCTCACCACCCGCTCGCCCATGATGCCGGCACCCAACAGCACGCCAATCAGCAGGCCGACCCCGATTATCCGGCGCCAGCGCCCCGGCGATCCCGAGCCGGCACCATGGCGGTCGGTGATGCGCTGGCGCATCGCCTCCCGGGCGCTCATCGCTGTCCCTGCCTTCTGACGGCGTGGCGATCAGTGACTGGCATAGAGGACCTCCCAGAGAATGAACGTCACCAGCAGGAAAAGCGCCAGATTGAACACTGGCCTGGCGGGAATCGCAGCCCCCAGACCCACCCAGCGCAGGATCAGCGTCAGCCCGACGGTGATCAGCGCCGCCGCCGCCACCACCAGAATCCAACCGGGGAAAAGGGTGCCAAACAGCGGGATCATTGCGAGCGATACTCCCGCACCCGGACCCAGGCGCGCAGATAGTTGAAAAACCCGCCGGCCAGGAAAAGGACACTGCCGACCAGATACTGCGCCCCCAGAAAATCCGACAGCTCGATCGCAAGCCGAGAGTCCCCGATGTTCCACAGATAGGGGATGGAGGCGGTGGTGAAGAGCACCGCGCCGGCCACAAAGCTGATGCCGGTCAGGGTGTACAGGCGCAGGGCGCGCGCACTGAGATGGTGGACCTGGAGCACATTGACGAATGGCGAGGCGGTGAACAGCAGGCTGCCGATGATGAAGCACCAGGCGCCCGCGACGGTCAGGTCCACGAAGGTGAAGAACAGGACGCTGCCGACAAGGAACAGGATCGTGCCGATCAGATAGCCGCTGGCCGCAACCAGTTCGAGCGAACGCCCCCGGTGCGGCTCGCGCCGGTAGCGCAGCACCTCCAGCACATCATGCGCCGTGACCAGCAGATAGAGGATGGAGCCAATGAAAAAGCCCCAGACACCCCAGTTGAGTTCGGCCTCCAGCGCAGGAAAAAAGAACAGGCTGCCAAAGATGAACGCAACGCCGCCAAAGACGTAGAGAATGGCGTTGACGCTCTCCCAGACAAACGTGCGTCCCGCCTTCTCGGAGGACTCCAGCAGGTCATAGGCCCGGCTGCGGTTGACGAAAAGATGTGGCATGGGGTCCTGAAACCTGTCATCAATGGATCAGCGCTAGATATTGCCACGAAAAGGCCGCCGCGCCGAGTCTCCGGGGGATCCGACACAAAAAGCCCCGCCGGGGCGCAGTGGCCGCGGCGGGGCTTCGCTTCACGGGGTGAAGGGCTCAGGCGACGCGATCGAACCGATCGTTGTCCATCACCTTGGTCCAGGCGCTGATGAAGTCGTTGACGAACTTCTCCTGGTTGTCGTCCTGGGCATAGACCTCGGCATAGGAGCGTAGGATCGAGTTGGAGCCGAACACCAGGTCGGCCCGGGTGGCCGTCCATTTGACCTCGTCGGTCTGCCGGTCACGCACCTCGTAGCGGTTGGTGTCCACCGGCTTCCAGGTGTTGCCCATGTCGCACAGGTTGACGAAGAAGTCGTTGGTCAACTCGCCGGTCCGGTCGGTGAACACACCCTCCTGCGTGCCGCCGTGATTGGTGCCGAGCACCCGCATGCCGCCGACAAGCACGGTCATTTCCGGCCCGGTCAGACCCAGCAGCTGGGCGCGGTCGAGCATGAGCTCTTCGGCGCTGACGACGTAATCCTTCTTCATCCAGTTGCGGAAGCCATCGGCCTCGGGCTCCAGGACATCGAAGGACGCGGCATCAGTCTGCTCTTCGCTCGCATCACCCCGTCCGGTCAGGAACGGCACCGTGACATCGTAACCGGCCGCCTTGGCCGCCTGCTCGATGCCGACGTTGCCGGCCAGAACGATGGTGTCGGCCAGGCTCGCCCCGGCATCGCGGGCCAGCGGCTCGAGCACACCGAGTACCTTCTGCAGCCGATCAGGCTCGTTACCGGCCCAGTCCTTCTGGGGCGCCAGGCGGATGCGGGCGCCGTTGGCACCGCCGCGCAGGTCCGAGTTGCGGAACGTGCGGGCGCTGTCCCAGGCGGTCGCGACCATTTCATCGATCGACAGGCCACTCCCGGCGATCGCCGCCTTGAGTGCATCCACATCGTAATCGCGGTTGCCCGCGGGCACCGGATCCTGCCAGATCAAGTCCTCATCCGGGACATGCGGGCCGATGTAGCGGTCCTTGGGACCCATGTCACGGTGCGTGAGCTTGAACCAGGCGCGGGCGAACACGTCGTCGAAATAGGCCGGGTCGTTGTAGAACCGCTCCGAGATCTCCCGATAGGCCGGATCCATCTTCATGGCCATGTCGGCATCGGTCATGATCGGATTGAGTCGGATGGAGGGATCCTCGACATCAACCGGCTTGTCCTCTTCCTTGATGTCCACCGGCTCCCACTGCCAGGCGCCGGCCGGGCTCTTCTTGAGCTCCCACTCGTAATTGAGCAGCAGATAGAAGTAGCCGTTGTCCCACTCGATCGGCTTCGTGGTCCAGGCGCCCTCAATACCACTGGTGACCGTGTCACGCCCGACGCCGCGCGTCGTGTGGTTGTTCCAGCCAAGGCCCTGCTCTTCGACATCGGCCGCTTCCGGATCGGGCCCGAGCAGCTCGGCATCGCCATTGCCGTGGCACTTGCCCACGGTGTGACCGCCAGCGGTCAGCGCGACGGTTTCCTCGTCGTTCATCGCCATGCGATCGAAGGTCACCCGCACCTGTTCGGCCGTAGCCAGCGGATCCGGGTTGCCGTTGACACCCTCGGGGTTCACGTAGATCAGCCCCATCTGGACGGCGGCCAGCGGGTTTTCCATCGTCTCGGGGTTCTCAACATCCTCGTAGCGCTCGTCACTGGGCGCAAGAAATTCCTTCTCCGAGCCCCAGTAAATGTCCTTCTCGGGATGCCAGATGTCTTCACGGCCATAACCAAAGCCGAACACCTTGAGGCCCATGGACTCATACGCCACCGTGCCGGCAAGGATGATCAGGTCCGCCCAGCTCACCTGATTGCCGTACTTCTGCTTGAGCGGCCACAGGAGGCGGCGTGCCTTGTCCAGGTTGGTGTTATCCGGCCAGGAGTTCAGCGGCGCGAAGCGCTGGTTGCCGGTGCCCCCACCGCCCCGGCCGTCGGATGTGCGATAGGAGCCAGCAGCATGCCAGGCCATACGGATCATGAGGCCGCCATAATGGCCCCAGTCGGCCGGCCACCAGGACTGGCTGTCCTTCATGAACGCCCGCATGTCATTCCACAGCGCTTCGTAGTCGAGCTTCTTGACTTCCTCGCGGTAGTCAAAATGCTCGCCCATCGGGTTGGTCTTGGTGTCGTGCTGGTGGAGGATTTCCAGATTCAGCGCGTTGGGCCACCACTCCATATTGTCGCTGCTCTGGCTGGTCGCCCCGCCATGCATGACCGGGCATTTGCCCGCTTTATCGATATCGGCTGCTGCCATAGCTCGTATACTCCGCTCGTGCCAATGGTTGCTCTTCAGGCTGCAGTTATAACAAACACAGCTGAGGATGGAAGTTGTTGCTGCCAATGGGGGTAATAGCTGGGAGCAATCGAGCGAGGCTTTCTGTTAGCTGCAATCAATAGGTGGGTCTGGCGGAGAGGGAGGGATTGATTCGGCCCTGCGGGCCTCACCCTCCGGGCGCCTCGCGGCGCTCGGCGTCCCAATCGCTTGCGCGATTGGTCGAACCCACTATCTGCTTGTACCGAGGGTCCGCCCCCCCCGGCACTGCCAGACATAAAAAAGGGGCCCGCGGCCCCTGTTTTATGTCTGGCGGAGAGGGAGGGATTCGAACCCTCGGTACGGGGTTACCGTACACGCGCTTTCCAGGCGCGCTCCTTCGACCGCTCGGACACCTCTCCAGAACAGCGTGCAGGTTAATTCACACCCGGCTCACGATCAATCGGTGCGGTGCCCCGGGGTGTAGACCGAGCTGGGGAACGGTGTGACATTGCCGTCCGCCTCAGAGATCTTGGCGGTGCCTTCCTTTTCGACCTCGTCGACTCGGACGATGGAGTGCATGGGCACATAGGTGCGCTTGACGCCTTCGAACTCGCTCTTGAGTTTCTCTTCGGCGGGATCCACGACCACCTGGGTGCGCTCGCCAAAGGTGAGCTCCTCAATCTCCACAAACCCAAGCAGCCCGCCATCGGAAATATTACGGGCATAGATTTCATATATCTTGCCCTGATTGTGGAAGATCACGCGATAGATATGCTCTGCAGACGCCATGCGGGTCCCGCCGGTGATTGCTGACATTAGTCGATGAGCGTAACACGCGAGGCCGTCGGGCACATTCGAGGCGGGAGGGGCGGACCGGGCCAGCCCCTGCTGCCCCGGCCTTTAACCGATTCAGTCCGCCGGCTGCTTGGCCACCCGCAGATACGGCTTAAGCGTTTCCCAGCCCTCGGGGAATTTATCCCGGGCCTGCTCGTCACTGACCGCCGGCGGGATGATGATGTCGTCACCGTCCTGCCAGTTCACGGGCGTCGCGACCGTGTGTCGGGCGTTCAGCTGGAGGGAATCGAGCAACCGCAGGATCTCGTTGAAGTCACGCCCGGTGGTCATCGGGTAAACCAGCATCGCCTTGATGCGCTTGTCCGGCCCCACGACGTAGACGGCACGCACGGTGGCGTTGTCCATGGCCGTGCGCCCCTCGCAGCTGTCACCCTCGTCCTCCGGCAGCATGTCGTAGAGCTTGGCGACGGTCAGGTCCGTATCGCCGATCATCGGATAATTGGGCGCCGTCCCCTGAGTCTCCTCGATATCCTGCGCCCAGGTAGCATGGTTTTCGACCGGATCCACCGACAGGCCGATCACCTTGGTGCCACGCCTGTCGAACTCAGGCTTGAGCTGGGCCATGTAGCCGAGCTCAGTGGTGCAGACCGGCGTGAAGTCCTTCGGATGCGAGAAAAGAATCGCCCAGTTGTCACCGATCCAGTCATGAAAGCGGATCTCGCCTTCGGTTGTTTTGGCGGTAAAATCCGGCGCGAGGCTTCCGATACGCAGTCCCATCAAAACGCTCCATTGATTTGTGTTGGATAGCAATACCGGCACCGTAGGACGGGACAGGCCCAAACCAAAAGAATCATTTCTTATCTTTATATAACCGGATCGTATAAATGCACGCATGGGAAGGACAGAACTTCAGCGACGTCAGCCTGCTCACCCAACGCCGTGACCCCCGTCGGTTCCAGGTCGGCTGTGCCACCGGCAACGGCGAGGCCGTAGTGCTGCAGTGGTTTCGCAACATGCCCGAGATCTCTCAGTGGTTGCGACGCATGGAGCCGCAGCGCTGGGCGCTGCGGGGGCCTGCGCTGATTGCGATCAAATCGGCACTCGAGCCGATACTCACCCAGGTCGATGTGTATGGCCTCGAGGAGGACAGCCGCCTCGCCCACAACCGCATCACGGCCGATCATTACCAGATTCTGTGGTGGGGCGATTTCACGACCTTCGCGGCCGCCGGTGACCACTGGTCGGACACGTTTCTGACCCGCGAAGGACTCACGCCAGTGGATGCCGCCGACAACACCCAGGCGAGGACCCTTGCCGAAGCACTCCGGGCGCGGGTGGACGCCAAAGCCGACTGACATGGGGCAGCGCTTGCGTCGTGCGGGATGTCGGCCTTAATCTCGCCCCATGAGTAAACCGTGCATTTTCTGTGAGATCGTCGCCGGGCGGATGGATGCCGATGTAATCCATCGGGATGACCAGGTGGTGGCCTTTCACGACATTCACCCTCAGGCGCCCACGCATGTGCTGATCATCCCACGCAGGCACATCGAGAGCATGGTCGATATCCAGCCCGATGACGCGTTCCTGATCGGCCACATGCACCTGACCGCCAAAAAGCTCGCCCACGAGCTGGGAATCGCGGACACGGGGTATCGCAGCATATTCAACTGCGGCCGTGATGCCGGGCAGACCGTCTGGCATATCCATCTCCACCTAATGGGTGGGCGCAGCATGGGCTGGCCGCCCTGGCCGGGGAACTGAGCGATGCAGTTTTTTGTGGATACCGCACAGGCCGACGACATCCGCGAGCTCAATGGCTATGGCCTGCTTGACGGGGTTACCACCAATCCGTCGCTGATCGCCAAGTCGGGGCGCGATTTCCGGACCGTTGTCGGCGAAATCTGCGAGATCGTGGATGGTCCGGTCTCCGCCGAAGTCGCCGCACTCGAGTACGAGGGCATGCTCCGCGAGGCGAGGACGCTGGCGGAAATCGCTGACAATGTTGTCGTCAAGCTACCCCTGACCCTGAATGGCCTCAAGGCCTGTCGACGACTCAGCGGCGATGGCATCGCCACCAATGTGACGCTCTGCTTTTCCGCCAACCAGGCACTGCTTGCGGCCAAGGCCGGCGCCACTTACGTATCGCCGTTCATTGGCCGACTCGATGACATCAACATCGATGGAATGGCCCTGATCAGCGATATCCGTGCCATCTATGACAACTACGACTTCCCCACGAAGATCCTTGCCGCATCGATCCGGCACGCCAACCACGTCAAAACCGCAGCGCTGGCGGGCGCCGATGTGGCGACGATCCCGCCCGGTGTCATTCGCGGGCTCGCCAACCACGTCCTAACGGACAAGGGGCTAGAGCAGTTCCTGAGCGACTGGGAGTCCACAGGACAGACTCTCTAGGTCCGTCGCATCCTGACTTGATGCCGGGCAACCTGGCGTGAGTGGGCGCATGGGATGATGCTCCCATGCAGCCAACATCCCTCAGCAATGAACAGCGCCTCTGGTGGGTGATCGTATTCGGGTACACGGGCATCATTCCGGTGCTCGCCTGGCTTACCCGGATGACGCCGCTGTGTCTGCCGGGATTCATTGACCTGAACGCCGATCTGGCCGCCCTGGTTCACGGCGCATTACCCGGCCTTATCGGCGTCTACTGGCTTCGCATCGCGCCCCAGGCGGTCACAAAGACTCTCTGGGTCTGGGTGATTGCTGAACTGCTGCGTCTTCCCGATGGCCCGGGTGTCCTGCCGATTGGCCTGCGCCTTGTGTTTATGGGTTGGTTGCTCGTCGTGATCATGCGGACGCCGAGCCGGGCATCGCCAGCCGGCACGCGCTTCGTTCGCCCGCTTCTGGCGGTGTCCCTGCTCGGGCTCGCCGCTGCCGGCATCATCGACGCCGTGGGCTCGGCGCTGCATGATCCTGGCGGACGCAACCAGGGCCTGGTGATTGGCTTGATCGCCAGCCTTCCCGCCGCCCTCAGCCTGTTGTTGACCGATCATCGAGTGCTGACGCGGTGGCTGGGCACGCCGGCCGCCTTACTGGTCGCCGGTGCTGCCGGGCTGCGGCTGGGCGCCCCCTACGACATGCGATGGCTCGCCGCCGCAGCGCTGGCCTGGTTGTTCGGTTTCTTGCTGACCGCCGCTGCCCCATGGGGTCAGCGCACGGACTCGCGATGACTCATGACCGTCAGCGCGGTCACCGACGACAGAATGATGATCATGCCCAGGACCTCGGCAAGGGATAGCGCCTCGCCCAGACCGATCACTCCATAGAGCGTTGCGGTGACCGGTTCGATCATCGCCACCACGGCCGCCATCGTGGGCAGCACGCCGCGCAGGCCGATGAAATAGCAGAGAAACGACAGCCCCGCGCCGATCAACCCGAACAGCAAAAACAACGGTGCGTCGGGCGATAGCGGCACACTGACCGCCTGAGCCGGGTCAACGAGAAAGGCCAGAGCGAGCACGGCAGCCATGAAGGCGACCGTCAGCGAAACCGGGGTTCTGCCATGAGAGCCGGCCGATTTGAATGCAAAGATGAACACCGAATACGAAATCCCCGAGAGCAGCCCCGCGAGCACGCCCCACAGACTGAATGCACCGGGGGTTGTCCGATATAGCCCGGTCAGCAGTACCACCCCCACCACGATCGCTGCAATCGCACCCAGCTTGAGCGTGGTGGGGCGCTCCGTACCGCGCGCAAACGACACGAAGTAGACCATGACCGGTGCGCTGTACATGAGGGTCACCGCCACGGCGACACTGGCCTCACTGATGCTGATGAAATAGAAGGTCAGATTGCCGGTGACCCCGAGGCCGGCCAGCGCCGACCAGGCGACCAACGGGCGGGTGAGATTGAGGGAATAGCCCTGCAACCGGATCACCGCTACCCACGCCAGCATGCACAGAAGCCCGACAAGCAGCCGCCAGAACGTCAGCAGCTCCGGCGACCAGCCCGAGGTCATGAGCTGCCCCGCCAGCCCGCCTGCCAGTCCCCACTGAAAGGCGGCCGCCATGACAAGCGCAATCGGAAGCAACATCGGCATGGTCCCCGGTCACCGACTGAAAGGGTATGATTTGTGGTGACGATCAATCGACCAATATGGCGATTGAGGGTTCCAGCATCAATAAGCCCTGCCACGACGATTACTGAGCGTGGCGTTCAACTTTTCTGACAGGCCTTGGGCGGAGTGGAATTGGATACAGCGAAGCCGGCGAACGAGAAGACCAATGTCGCCATTCTTGCCGTCAGCCAGGCGTTATTCCTGATTGCGGCCATTACTGTGATGACGTTAAGTGGCGTGGTGGGTCAGCAGCTGACGACCAGCCCCGCGCTGGCGACACTGCCGGTCGCTCTCATGCAGGTCGGTGCCCTGCTGGCCACCTTCCCGGCGTCCCTACTCATGAAACGGATGGGGCGTCGCCCCGGGTTCATCCTCGGCGCCACCGCGGGCGGTGCAGCCGGCGGCGCCCTGGCGGCTGTCGGCATTGCCCAGGACTCGTTCGTCCTGTTCAACGTGGGCAATCTGCTTTTGGGCGTCTATCAGGGCTTCGCCATGTATTACCGGTTTGCGGCCGCCGATTGCGCCAGCGAGGGCTTCCGAAGCCGGGCCATCTCTCTGGTAATGGCCGGTGGGGTCGCCGCCGCCTTTCTGGGGCCGTGGAACGCCAATTATGGCCAGAGCCTGTGGACAGCCCACGCCGAGTCGGGTCCCTATCTGATCGTGACCGCCCTGGCGCTGGTGGTCAGTCTACTCATGGTATTCCTCGATGTGCCGGCGTCGGGCCGGCCGGACAATACGGCCGCACAGCGACGTCTGCCGCAGATCATCAGCCAGCCGCGATTCATGGTGGCCCTGATGGCGGCTGCCATCGGCTATGCCGTGATGACTCTGGTGATGACCGCGACGCCCCTCGCCATGCGCGACAGCGGCTTTGCCATGGGCGATGCGGCTTTCGTGATGCAATGGCACGTGCTCGGCATGTTCGCCCCGTCGTTTGTCACCGGATCGCTCATCGCCCGCCTCGGTGTGCTCAATATCCTGTTCGCGGGTGGGGTCATCATGCTGATGAGTGTTGCCATTGCCCTCAGCGGCCAGACCCTCCCCCAGTATTGGGCGGCATTGGTGGCGTTGGGCATTGGCTGGAATTTTCTGTTTATCGGGGGCAGCACCCTGGTCACCGAAACCCACACGGTTGAGGAACGCGGCAAGGTGCAGGGCATCAACGACCTGGTGATCTTCGGGCTGGTCGCCGCTGGTTCATTGATGGCGGGTGCGCTGCTGCATCACCTTGGCTGGGTAGGCCTCAACCTGACGGTCCTCCCCTTCATCTCACTGACGCTGCTGGCGACCGCGACCCTGCAGTTAAGCCCGCGCAGCGTGCGCGCCGCGGCCGCGAAGGAACCCTGACCGGAAGGCGCCCGGGAGGATTAACTCGGCCCTGCGGGCCTCGTTCCCTCGCGCGCTGCGCT
>NZ_VMKP01000005.1:0-9944 GCF_007625215.1 Spiribacter aquaticus
GCAATAACGACCTTGAGATTGACTCCGATGCTTTTGACGGCACGGTGACTCTGGTTGGTGTGGTCATCGCAGACGTCGAAGCTTCGAACTTTGAGTTCGCCTAACCGACCCACCCTCACCTGAGGAACGGTCCTGAGAAAGCCCTCGTCACCTAGTGGCGGGGGCTTTTCTTATGTCTGGCCAGAATCTGGATCGCCACTACGCACCCTGACTCAGTCCTCGCCTGATATGAACGACACCCAGATCGTTATCGTCCTGCTAAGCCGGCAACAGGATCGCCTATCGCGGCAGATCAAGGCGCTGTATGACGAGGCCTTCGACTATTCCACGCTGAGACGCTGGCGGGATGGCTGGGCGGAATTACCTTTGCTCAAATATCATCCGGACCTGTTGCCATGCGTGGATGCCTTGCTCGCCGTGATGGCTGAGGGCAGATGTCCTCTCCGGGTAATGGATAGCGCCCGGGTCGAGGTATGGAGCTATCACAAGGCGTGCTGGCCGCGACTGAAGGAGTTGGGCGTTGACCTCAGTGGCTACATGAACGACTTCGGCGCGATCGATCCTGAGCTGAAGCGCCGATTCCGGCGTAGGTATGAACGCAAGCGCAGGCTATCCCCTACGGAGCAGGCTCACTGGCTGAAGGACACCCTTGTCCCCATGGTGGATGCGCATGTGGCGAGTAACGTCGCCAAGGTTGAGCTCGCGGGCAGCATCGCCCGCAAGCAGCGCCGGGTGATCGATGCCGTGAACCGCTTCAGGCGCCGGTAGAGGGCGCAGGAAGAGCGATAGATTCCGCGGGCAGGGTATGTAGGGGAAATCAACTAAAAGCGCCCAGAGCGGCGCTAAGGAGCTCCTATGGCTATTCCGGTCTTCCCGTCGCTCTGACAAGCCACTGGAAACGCCTGCCCGCCTGATGCCATCCTCCAGACCATGGGACGAACGAAGAAGACACACGCCGTGGTGGCGACATTCCGCGCACAGGAGCGACTGAAGCCGATCGCGGATACGACTGGAGCCATCGTCAACGGCAGGAACTCGCGTCCCATCGCGCGTGAACGTGAGCTCCTCATGGGCCGGCTCGACCGGGAAATCCGACCGGACGACCGTCGCGGGGAAGATCTCCGCCAAGCCGTTGTCGCCTTCTTCGAGGCGGACAATCAGGCCACACGCAAAGAGATCTGGGGCGACGTCCTCGATGCCTACCACGACGTCCGCGCAGAGCGCTGGCAGGCCGTCGTCGAGCAGCATGGGAAGATCAGCCACTACTTCGATCCGCGCTGGGGGAAGCTCCGCCCCAGATACCGAGATGGGCCAAAGAAGACCGCTGAGCCAGAACCCACGCCGGTGTTCATCGAGCTGCTGGCCAAGGTCGCCGCCTACCTGCACCGCCGAAAGCGGTCACGCTAAAGTCACGGAGATCCTGTGACGAAAGTGTGACGTCCTTCATAGCATTCAGAATATTCCGGATCTGGGCCACCGACTCCACACCATCTGGGACGGGCATTCCGGCTGACCGTGGACCTCCTCAAAACCCGGGGCGGTCTACCTCCTATTCCTCCTCCTCGACCCACACCTCATCGGCCCAACGCTCCGCATCGCCGTTAATGAGGCCCACGCCGGTCAATTCTTCCCAGCGCTCCTGCAGGCAGCAGGCCTGAGCCTGCCACCAGTCAACGATGATCGCCTTGATGCCCGCCTCTACATCGCCGGAGGCCGGGAACCAGCCGATGGCCTGATCGTGGTACGCGTAGACATCGGTTGATGGCTGCGAGGCGGTAACGACGAGCACATCGAAACCGGGCAAATAGCCCATGTGATAGTCCTCGGGCCAGTCGAGGCCTGGACCGGTACTCGCCCAGTTGATGCTGAAAAGATAGGTCGGTAGGAGTGGCACACCGGTGAAGCGCCCGGACTGGGATTCTCGGGAGCTTACCAGGTTGCCGTCGTCACTGCGCGCGAATCGCTTCGGCAGGCGATCCTCGATCGCATTGAGGACAAGCCGGGCGACGGAGTTCTCGATCAGCAGTATGTCCGAACCCCCGGCACCGATCACCGGCCGGATGAACCCCTCCGCGCTCTGACCGACCCGATCATCAAGCCGGACCTCGAGTGGCCGCGATCTCAACGCATCCGGCCGCGGCACCCGCAGGTAATCGCAGATAAAACAGATCTCCACCGGGTCGTAGTAATGGTGGATGCTCGCGTAGTCCGGTGCATCACCGAGGCTCATCGCTCTCCCTCCCCGGTGAAGGTGATGCCGCCGGCCTCAATCCGGAACGGATGGTGACCACCTCGCGCATCTTCCGCCCAGCCGCGGCGGTCATGCTCATCAAGGAACTGCTGCTGGAAAGCCAGAAGGTCCTCGACATGGCGGCACTCGAGGATAAGCCCGTTGCTGCCACCGCCATCGAAGGTGTTGAACAGCCCGGCATCAACGCCGTTGTCGCGCACCCAAGCGATTACTGTCCGGGTGTCGGGCCCCGGCGGCATGGGATGAAAGCGGATGTTGTAGTTGGCATAGGCGGCCCGATCGGGCCCATTGAAAGGCAGGTTATCGGATGACATGTGAAGCGCCTCCGCTTTAGCCGCAATTGCCGGTATGGCGGGGGCGGCAAGCTGGAACAAATCCCCCCGGCCCGTGAGAGGGCCAGCCTTTGATGGTAGTCTCACCGGCGACACGCTGCGCGTCAACCTAGTTTCTGCCCTTTGCCATGTCCACGCGTACCGGAAGCGAGTCTCTCGGGTATACCCCAAGAGCGCGTCTGCTTAATACGGCCATCGCGTGCGTAGACGACATATCCCGATGCCCACAGCAGTGGCAGAGTGCGACATAGATCACAGCAGACGAACTCCTTCCCGAGGACAATCCTCGCCATGGACAGAACGCCATACCGATTGGATCTGAACTGGCAGACCCGGCTCGCTCTGGACTGGCTCACCCGTGATCCGGAGACCGCGGCCTATTGGCGAGCCATCGCCCGAGCGAATGACATCTCCGCCGTCACCCATGAGCTCACGACCGCCATGGTCGAGGAGGTCTCCGCCCTGCCCGCCTCGTGGGCACGGGATGCGGCTATGAAAAGCCTCCAGCAGGTCGAGTGGCGCGAACTGGCGCAGTCCCTCGGGGCGGAGTGAATCCCGGCTGAGTCTGATCACCCCGTTCGGACTGCGTGATCGGGACCGCTCTGGATTTAGTGGTCCGGCACCCAAGATCTCCGACCGCCGGCTGACCATTTGCCAGAATGGTCCAACATCCGTCCCGCATTATCTGGCAAAACGCCACAGACATCGGGCATCCAGATGCTTGCTCCAATGACTTAACCGATCCGGTTGAGCATGTCCGTGACAAGCTTTCGTTGACTAATCCCATTCCAAGCTCAATCACCGCGCCAATTACAAATGTATTTGTAACGTCAAGCTGAGCTTTGCTTCGTCTTTCGATACAGCCTATTTGATTGATGAGGAACATGTCGCTAGACACGGCGAATCCTCATATACCACTATATGTAGTGCCCATGTCCAAAATGTAATCCACATGCTGGGTATATGGCCGTGTTGACTTGAATCGGGATTGGGTTAATCTGAATATGCCTGATAACAAATTGGAGATTTTACTTTGATCAATAAGCGGTATGTAGATATCGATTTCCTCTCCTCCTACTTCGGCGTCTCACCGCAGACTATACGGCGGTGGTCGAAAACGTCCGAATTCCCGTCGCCTTTTCAAATTGGTGCCGGGACACTTCGGTGGCGATTCGAGGATATCGAGAGTCTGGAACGTGCGCTCGCCGAAGACTAGTTCGTGCGATCAACCAAAAAAAACCCCCCGTTGCAGCGGGGGGTCCAACTAAGGAGTTCACTATGAACACCTCAGAGTCGAGGATAGATTCCGCTTCCGACAATGCCCTGTCAATGGCACCGGGTCGGCACCGCGCCCCGTGTCCAAAATGCGGCAAGGGCCCGTCGGATCGAGCACTCAGTATCAAGGTCGATGAATCCGGCGTCTGCTGGTATTGCTGGCGGTGTCAGGACTCCGGCGGCATTCCCCGGGGCGATCATAAGATCCGCTTCGACCGTGCACCGGCCAAGGATTACAGCCGGGCCCGGGAGCAGCTCACCAAGCTCTGGAGCAACACCGAGCCGCTCGATCTCGCCAAGCATCCGATCGCTGCGAAGTATCTCGCCACCCGAGGTCTGGAACTGCGGGACAATCCGCCAAGCGATCTTCGCTATGGGGATGTCGATTACTGGCAGCCCGGCCCAGTTCATGCGGGCAGCTTCCCCTGCATCGTCGCCGTCATCCGAGATCTCGACGGACAGGCAATAAGCCTTCACCGCACCTACCTCGCACCGGACGGCTCGGGCAAAGCCAACTTGGACCCGGCACGGAAGCTCTGCGCATCCATCCGCCCGGGTGGGCTCACGGGTGGCGCTGTGAGGCTCTACGAGGTCCGTGACGCGCTTGTCCTTGCCGAGGGCATAGAGACCAGCTTGGCCGCGGGATCGCGCTTCCAGCGGCCTGTATGGGCGTGCCTGTCGACAAGCATGATGGAGGGCGTCGTCCTGCCCAAGACAGTGCGCGACGTGATCATCGCCGCCGACCACGACGAGGCTGGCATCAGGGCGGCCAAGACGCTTGCGACGAGGCTGCGGGCCGAGGGTCGATCCGTTCGCATTGAGGTCCCGACCGATCCCGGGTCGGACTGGAACGACGTGATCAAGGAGGTGCGCTGATGAATATGTACGCACTGCGTAATCTTCCTTTACCGCCTCACGCCGGGCTTCGGTTCATCCGGGCGAAGGACCTGAAGTTGAGGGCTCCGGAGTGGATAGTCCGGCATCGCATCGAGCATGACAGCATCAACCTGATGTTTGGTGCCCCGTCCGGTGGCAAGAGCTTTGTCGCCATCGATATCGCAGCGAGCATCGCGTCTGGGCGCGCATGGGCCGGGGCGAACACGCAGATGGGTCCGGTGCTCTTTCTGGCCGGCGAGGGCCGTGACGGGCTGACACGCCGGCTGAAGGCGTGGTGCATCCGGCATGATGTTGAACAGGGCTCGCTCGACCTTGGGATAAGCAGCAGCTCGTCCCGCCTGACCGAGCCTGAAGGTAAGCGCGAGCTACAGGCTGCGGTGGATGGGTTCGTCAGCGAATCCGGCATGCCGGGACTTCTTGTCGTAGATACCCTCGCCCGGAATTTCGGCAGTGGCGATGAGAACAGCAACGCCGATATGGGAGCTGCGATCTCGGCCCTTGACCGAATCCGATCCGAGTACGGTTGTGCTGTCCTGCTTGTCCACCACTGCGGCCACAACGACACGTCCCGAGCACGGGGGGCGTCGTCACTCTTCGCGGCGGTGGACTCAGCCTTCAAGGTTGATCAGGACGACGAGGGTGTGGTCCGGCTCGAGTGGACCAAGACCAAGGACACGCCGATCCCCGAACCACTGGCGTTCAAGATGCGCCAAGTCGAACTCCCAATCGTTGATGACCGTGGTGATCCTCTCACCAGTGCCATCCTCGATCCGGTTGGTCACGAGATCCGCCACGACCAGTCGCCTTCGATCGGCACGAGCCAATCGGCGGCACTCGATGCGCTCAAGGAGCTCAAAGTTGAGTTCGCCCGCAACCTTGCCAATGATGGGCGATCCCCGGACGAGGCCCGTGTCTCGATGGACGATTGGCGCCAGAGGATGAAAGAGCACGGGTTGAGCCGCCAAAGGGTGTCGGATTCGCCACAGAGGTTGGCGAGCAAAGGGCTTGTCTGCATCAAAGAGGGATTCGTCGAGTTGACCGAGAAAGCCGGTCCATTCGAAGCCGATAGGTGTCCGTCCCTGTCCGCCCCCCCTAGGGGGCGGACGGACGGGACACCGGACATGGACCTCGGTCAGGGATCTGGACAGGCGCTCGAGGAGTCTCGGTTTTGAACCGGGACATCCTTACTGGCGTTGAATCGATGCATCTTGATGGTGATGAGCTGGTGGTTCGCTCCACGGTGAAACCGGTCCCCGGTGCGAGAGCGATCCGGGATCTGAAGCCAGCCATCATCACCTTGGCGCAATCGGCAGAGCGTGTGGGAGTTGGCGAGTCGCTCATCCGGATCGTTGCCGAGTTCGGTGAGGATTTGGCGGATATCCGCGATGGGCAGTACACCGGTGCCGCGATTGATAACGCCATCACAACCATTGCCCGGAGACGCCAGTGGGGGATGGTGAGTGGAGAGGTCAAAGCGGGACGACCGCCCTGACATCCAGCCCTCTCCCCATGGCGTTTCCCTTGTCTTCAGGAAAGGATTAGATGCGCTGGCGGCCTCAACCGGGGCCCCGGCGCATGCTAATCTCTGGGCCTTGGATGGGATCGACTCGGAGGTCAATCGATGTCGGAGATGATCGTGGTGAAGGCGGTGCATGACCCCGAGGCGGGCGTGTGGCTGGTGGAGTCCTCGGATGTGCCGGGGCTTTTTCTGGAGGGCGACACACTTGAGGCGCTCGCCGAGAAGCTCCCCGGCGCGATCCTTGATCTGCTCGAGGCCGGCGGTGATGTCGAGGGTGGCCTTGATGTGCCGGTGGAGCTGATCGCCCACGCCAGTACCCGGGTGCGCAGGCCGGCAGCTTGAACGACTTCGGCAAGCCGCTCCGCGCGATCCTGCGAGAGAATGGCTGCACCCTACTCAGGCAGGGCCGGGGCGATCACGAGGTCTGGATCTCGCCGGGCGCTGAACGGCCGCTCACGGTGAACATCAAGTCCCGCCACACGGCGAACGGCATTCTGAAGCAGGCTGGGCTCGCCAAGGCGTTCTGATCGCCAAGCCCAGCGCCTAGTCCGCCCCGGGCAGATCCTCTTCGTACGCTTCCAGCTCAGAGAGCCGCCAGCGGGTAGTTCCCGAGCTGATCCGCACCGGCTTCGGAAAGCAGTCCCGACGTGCCCACACCCATGGCGTGATCCGCGAGACGGAGTATCGGTTGGCGACTTCGATGTCGGTGAGAAAGCGCTCTTCGGTCATGATCGACCTCCTTTACTGGTCTGATTATTAATCCCGCCCAGCCGCACGACGCCTGCATCTAGCCGGCTGGCTGGTTCCTAATTAAGTGAACCCCACGGCCCATCGCCGGCATCACGCAATCCCCCATCGCGGCGGCGGCTTGGTTGGATGCCTCGAACAGCGTCTCCTGCGCGAGGTGGGCATAGCGCTGGGTCGTGACCGGGCGGGCATGGCCGAGCAGATGCTGGACCTCATAGAGCGAGCGGCCTGCGTTCACAAGGAAGCTCGCGTAGGAATGGCGCAGGTCATGAATCCGAAGATCGTCCAGACCGGCCCTCTTCCGGGCGGTGTCCCACGGATACCAGATCTGCACGAACGGCTTGCCGGTCTTCGGGTTGGCGAAGATGTACTCGCACCCCTCCACCCGCGGGACCTGCTCGATCAGCCGGAGTGCGGCGTCACTGAGCGGGATGTAGCGCGTCCTCGCGGACTTGGTCTTCGGGATGAGCCACTGCCGGGAGTTGAAGTCGATGTCCTGCCACCGGGCATGCAGCACCTCATTGCGCCGTGCACCGGTGAGCAGCAGCATTGCGACGATGTACTTGAGCATCGGCGAGTCGGATTGCTCCACCGCCGCCATGAGCCGCTGCGCCTCCTCGACGGTCAAAAACCGCTGTCGCTGATTCTCATTGGCCACCAGCGGGATGCCCTTGGAGGGATTCTTCGTCACACCCGGAACTTCCCACTTCACCGCGCAGTTGAATAGATGCCGCACGAGCACGATCACGCGGTTGGTCGAGCCGGGCTTGTGCCCGACCTGATGGCGGGTGAATAGATCCACCAGATGCTGGCGCCGGACCTCGTCCATGTGCAGATCACCGATCGGCGGGCGGATGTGATTCTTGATGAGCGACCAGTCGGTATACCAGTCGCGCTTATAGCTTTTGAGGTAGGGCATGAACGACTCGTCGATGAACGCTGAGACCGTCGGTGTGGCCCGCTGAGTGGCTTTCTCCTCACGCGGGTCATGACCCATGGCAATCCGTCCATTGGCCTTCTGCGCGGCCTTGCGGGCGTCTCCGAGGCTCATCGATCCGATCCGACCCAGTCGATGGTAGCGGCGCTTGCCGCGGTGGTCGGTGTAGCGCAGGTAATAGGTGCCGGTGCCCTGCCGGCGGATCTCCGCCACGAGCCCGTGGACCTCGGTGTCGATCAGATCGATCTTGGCCTTGTCCTTCGGGCAAGTCGTCTTCTCGAGTAGACTGGCGGTGAGTTTCGCTGTCGGCATGACATGAGCCCTTGCTAAACTAAACACATTATTAATGCTTTATGAGACAGCATACATGACGCCTGAGACAGCATCAAGTCACGGGCTTTCTGCGCGCCTAATAGGAATTGTCCTTTGCCTGCGGGCTGCCCGGTCGCTAGTCGGGTGGAGTCAGAAAGCTCTCGCCGAGCGGGCGGGCATCTCCGAATCGGCGATCAACCGGCTCGAGCGGTTTGATCGAGAGCCTCGGCTGGACACCGTTAGTCGAATAGAATCCGCCTTCGCGGAGGCGGGCGTGGAATTTGAGCGCCGGTCAGACGGGAAATTTGAGCTGGTGGTGAGCGAGGCGGTCATTGAAGACATGGCGCAGCGCATCCAGAAGGGCACCGGTGTTACCTCAAGGGGCCGAGTGGATACTCAGTCTCGGAGCGCGTGAACGGAGGGAAAAGACCCCATGGAGGCCAACGAGCGCTCCATCGATATGAAGCTGATGCTGACCCAGCGTGGGTCGGTGTTCCTTAAAGTCGGCAAATACCGAGGGCGTATTCGAGGGGTCATGGCCGGCGTGGCGACTTGCGCGCTACCAAGTTGCGTATGTTGTGTGTAGCACTAAGTGATATACTTCACCTGTGATGAGCGGTACTGCTGAGATGGCCAAGTAGATGCGGATCTTCGCCACGAAGAGCTTTGTGAGGCGCAAAGATCGGCTTGATGACGCAACGCTGCGCTTAGCAGTCCGCGAGATTGAAGCCGGCCTTGTCGATGCCAACCTCGGTGGCGAGCTGGTCAAGAAGCGCATTTCCGGGAAGGGCAAAGGAAAGCGCGGTGGCTACCGAACGATCGTCGCGGTGCGCTATGGAGAGCGGGCATTCTTCTTATACAGCTTCGCCAAGTCCGCGCGCGGGAACATCACAGCCAGAGAGCTTGCCGCTCTCAAACATTTGGCGTCGGCATTGATGGGCTACAGCGACGGCGATCTCGATCACGCTGTCATGACTGGAGTACTGAAAGAGGTGAAGGGCGATGACGAAGGAGAATAGCGATATTCTGGAGGCTGTCCATGAGACAGCCCGTGCGCTGCATGACGCGGACATCATGGATACAACCACCATGCGGGAGTTTGATGCGCTGTGCGTGACGCCGCCGCGCGATTACACAGGCGAGGAGCTCAAGGCCCTGCGGGCGAATTTGCGGGTGTCGCAGCCGGTGCTTGCGACCTATCTCGGTGTAACGAAGTCCACGGTTGCGCAGTGGGAGCAGGGCACCAAAAAGCCACGCGGGCCAGCGCTGCGACTGCTCACGATCCTCGACCGCAAGGGGCTCGATGCGATCGCCTAGCATCGTGCGCGTCTATGCAGCGACGCCGGTTGCGCAAACTCTCCTCCTGACTCAGGCGCCGGTCAGTTGCCCGTCAGACATGCTGGAGCCGGCGGGGCATAGATAATCTGATCTAAATCATGAGGTTAAGGAATTCGACGCTGCTTTCGATGATGGGCTGTGAATATTCGGTGTCAGAACGCTGGCCAGAAGAACGTCGGTTTACGCAAAAAGCGGTTCTCAAGACTCCCTGAATGCCCCTTCAGAGAGCAATACTGCTGTCTGAGACATCATTTCGCTCACTACAAGTGGGGGTGTGGTCAACGGCACCGACGGCGACGACACGTTCATCGCTCCGTCGGAGACGCTGGACGTCTC
>NZ_VMKP01000006.1:0-6136 GCF_007625215.1 Spiribacter aquaticus
AGCGATGCGCCCGAAGGGTGAGGCCCGGAGGGCCGAATCAATCCCTCCCTCTCCGACAATAAAATCAGGCATTTGAGCTCGCTACTGATCGCGTTTTTGTGGGTAGGGCAGTGTAGTGGCTAAGATTCTGCGCAGGATTCCTGCCGGCAGAACCCTCCTTGTGTCTGATTAAAATTCAGCCAATACTGCGCTTTGGTATCCGTGGCGATTGGGCTGTTGAATTTTTGCGCCGCCCTGCACAGTGGAGCGTTCGACCTTGCTGAACCGGATTTTTCAGTACTGGGTGTATGCAACGCCCCCAGCCGCGCTACTGCTGATCGGACTTTATCCGTTCATCGGTGCCGGAATCGCACTGCCGGTCTATCTTGCATTGCCCATCTATATGGCCCACCAGTTCGAGGAGCATGATGCGGATCGCTTCGCGGCCTTTTTGAACGAGCTGCTTGGGCCGAGGCGCAGAGGGCTGACAGCGGCAGATATCTGGGTCGTCAATGTCGTGTTCGTATGGTTTGCCCTGCTCGCGGTTTTCTATCTCACCCGGCTCGATCCGGCGTGGGGCGTATTGGCAGGTTATCTCGTCGCAGTTAATGCGTTATTGCACGTGGTCTGGGCGGTACGGCTACGCCGCTATAACCCCGGCCTTTGGAGCGCTGCCGTTCTATTCTTGCCGCTGGCGACCTGGATTTTCGCGGCCACCCCCGCACCGATCCTGATTCATCTGTTCGCGATGCTTGTCGTGATCGTCTTGCATGCCGCGATCGCATACCGAGCATCACAACCCGCATGATCCGAGACTAGGTGTGCAGTCTCATGAGGTTGTCCCCAGATAGCCCGAGGGTGCTGATCGGTGTCTTGTGGTTGAGACTACCGTGCTGGCGATGCCAGTTGTAGTCATGTATCCAACGCGGCAGGTGCTCGCCACGCTCGGTAGAGTTTGTATAGGCGAAGGCATAAGCCCATTCGCGTAGCGCCGTCTGGATGAAGCGTTCGGCTTTTCCGTTGGTGCGCGGCGTGTAAGGCCGAGTAAACCGGTGCCGTATACCCAGGCAGCGGCACATCGCGGCAAACTTCTTTGAGCGATAGCAGGCACCGTTGTCGGTCAGCACGCGCCGGATCGTGACGCCGAGCGATCGGTAATAGCGCACGGCCGCCAATAGGTGGTCGACTGCGGCATCGGCGGTCTCTGAGTCCTGGATCTTGCTGTGGGCAATGCGCGAGCAGTCGTCGATCGCCACGTGCACATATTCCCAGCCAGCACCGCGGGATGTGCCGACGCGGCGTCCAGTGATGCGGTGGCCGACACGCTCAAAGCGGCCGAGCTTTTTGATGTCCAGATGGAGCAGGTCGCCGGGGTTCTCATGCTGATAGCGCTGCGGCGGTGGTTTGATCTCCAGTGCACTCAGGCGATTGAGCCCATTGCGCTGAAGGATCCTGCACACGGTTGCCCGGGAGATGCCCATGTTCATGGCGATGCGATCCATGGTCCAGCGCTGTCGGCGCCGCGCAATGACCTGCCGCACGATCCGCTTCGGTGTCCGGCGTGGCTGACACTTCGGGCGTGAAGATCGCTGGTATAACCCTTTTTGACCGTAACGGCGGTAGCGTTGCGTCCAGCGCTGAACCGTCTTTGGGTCAACATGGAAGCGTTCCGCTGCCTTGCGATAGCTCAGCCCTTGATCGATGACGGCACGAACCATCCGGGCTCGACCTCGAGGCGTCAGCGCGGCATTGTAATGACTGTCCACGGGGGTCTCCTTCATTGGGTTGCCAAGTCCGCAAACTCAGCATCCCTCGGAGCTCCTCCGTGGACAACCTATTGAGAAATCACAACTAGATGCCGGGCACGAGGGGGACGCCGCTGCAGCCGGTTAAAAGGGTGATTAGCGAGATGATCAGTGCGGTTCGGAACATGAGTTGCTCCTGATTTGCAATGGTAAGGGGACCTGAGCCGTCAACGCCGGCTCAGGTCGTCCGCGTTACTAAATGAAGGCAAATCGCAGCGCGAACAGGGCCGCGATCAGCCACACCGCTGGATGGACGGCCGTCGGCTTGCCCGCCAGCGTCTTACCGAGCACATAGGTAATGAAACCCAGCCCCATGCCATCAGCAATGGAGTAGGTGAGTGGCATCGCGATGGCGGTCACGACGGCCGGTCCCGTATCGGTAATGTCGTCCCAGTCAAGCTCGGCCAGGCCGCGGACCATCATGCAGGCCACAAACAGCAGCGCCGGTGCGGTGGCATAGCCCGGAATGGCGCTGACCACCGGCAGGAAGAACAGTGAGAGCAGGAACAGCACCGCGATCACAACGGCGGTCAGTCCGGTCCGGCCACCGGCATTGATACCCGATGCGCTTTCGATATAGGTCGTGGTGGTCGAGGTGCCGAACAGTGCGCCGCCGATGCTCGCGCCCGAATCCGCGACCAGTGCGCTGCGCAACCGGCCCAGACGACCGTCGCGGTCGAGGAAGCCGGCCCGATGCGAAAGGCCCACTAGAGTGCCCGTACTGTCGAACAGATCAACAAACAGGAACACCAGCACCACGGACACAAGTCCCAGCTCGAGCGCACCGGCAACGTCCATCTGCAGGAAGGTCGGGCTCGGATCCGGGGGCATCGATACCACCCCGTCAAACTCGGCAACGCCGAAGGGGACACCAATCAAGCTGACCGCCAGAATGCCAATGAGCACGGCGCCCGGGACTTCGCGATAGCTCAGCGCCACCATAATCGCGAATCCGAGCATGGCGAGCAGCGTTGGGACGGCGGTCAGATCGCCGAGCGTGACCAGCGTCGCATCGCTGTTGACCACAACGCCGGCGTTCTGCAGCGCGATGATCGCCAGAAAGAAACCGATGCCAGCCGAGATCGCCATTTTCAGCGATAACGGAATCGCGTTGATCAGCCACTCACGGATGGGCAGTACGGAGATGATCAAAAACAGAATGCCCGATAGGAAGACCGCGCCAAGGGCCGTCTGCCAGGCGATTCCCATGCCCAGCACCACGCCGTAGGTGAAGTAGGCGTTCAGGCCCATGCCCGGTGCGAGCCCGAATGGGTAGTTGGCATAGAGCCCCATGATCAGGCTGCCGAGTGCCGCGGCCAGGCAGGTCGCGACAAACACCGCCCCCCAGTTCATCCCGGTCTCGGAAAGAATGCTCGGGTTGACCACGACGATATAAGCCATCGTCAGAAAGGTGGTCAGACCGGCCAGCAGCTCGCGACGGATCGTCGTGCCGCTTTCCGCCAGTTCGAAGTATCGATCCAACATGCTAAGAGCCCCCGCAATACGCAAAATGCGAGTATACCCGGTGAGGGCTCATTGGCCACGACATCGTTTGGTCATCGCGGCGTCATCGGACTGTCACAGGTAACTCCTAGCGTATTTCTGAGTTATTCCTACGACAGAGGACTTCACCATGAGAAAGCTCAATGCCCTGACCATCGCTGCTGCAATCATGGGGGCGGCCGCCGCGCAGGCTCAGACCCCGCTGGTTGTCACTGACACCGCAAACGCTGGAGAAGGCTCACTGCGTGCGGCGCTGGAGGCTGCCTCGCAGAGCGGTGGTGCCTCGCAGATCGTGATGACCGTGAGCGGCGATATCGTGATTGATGAGAGCCTCGTCTACACCGGTGAGGCACCGCTCGAGATCATCGGCAATGGTCAGCGCGTGCGCAGTGATGCCAACACCGACCTTCTTGTGAGCGCGAATGGTGGTGATCTGGCCATCAGCGATCTGGCCTTTGAGGGCCCCGGCGGCTTCAGTGTGCTCAACCGCGGTGATGTGGACGGGCAGACCGCCGGCAAGGGGATCTTTCTTGATGTCCGCGAGGATCAGACCGGCATGGTCCAGCTGGCGTTGACCAACGTATCCGTGAAGGGCGTCGCCAACCATGGCATTCACGTCTCCGACTGCACGCTGGCCGATGACTGCGGGAGCGGCGCTGGCGGCGCCGGCGGCGGATCGCCGGCCTCGCTGCACATCCAGCTCGAGAACGTTACCGTTGATGGCGCCGGCACTGGCAAGTTCGACGCCGATGGCCTCCGGGCCGATGAGCGGGGCGCGGGCGATATCCACCTGTCCGCCAATGGCTCGGAGTTCGCCCGGGTCGGCGCCGACGGTCTGGAGCTTGATGAAGGTCAGGCCGGGAGCATCCACTCGACGATCATTCGGACCGCGTTCATCGACAATGGTCCATACTGCAATCCGGATGTTCTCGCCGAGTATATGCCGGCTGAGCCGGAGGGCAGCTTCCAGGACGGTGTGATGCAGCCCTCTGACATCCCCTCCGCGGTGACCGGCACGCCCGATGACAACTGCTTCGAGCGTGAGGTGTCGCTGTACGACTCGGGCTCGGTGGAAGAGTACGAGATCGGACTGGATCTTGATGACGGTATTGATTATGACGAGGCCGATTCCGGCAATCTCAACCTGACCATGATCGGGAGCACCGTCAGCGGCAACTACGACGAGGGCGTCGATATGGATGAAGCCGGCCCGGGTAATGGCAACCTGCGCTACATCAGCACCGTCGCGTACGGCAACAGCGATGACGGCTTCAAGATGTCCGAAGAGGACGCCGGCGGCGTCGATGGAGCCGTCATGGGGTCGGTGTCCCGCGACAATGGCGGGGTTGGTGTCGTGTTCGAGGAAGAGTCCGACGGCAATCTGGTTGTACAGATCAGCGACGTCCACACCGTCAACAATGACGATAGCGACGACACCGGGCTCGAGATTGTTCAGGAAGATGCTGGAACCGGTGAGCTTTCCTTGACCGGCAGTCAGATCGAGGACGGCATGGAAGTCGAGGGCGTCAGCGTGTCTCGCTAGACCCACGGCATTGTGAGGAACGAAAAGGGGGGCAGGGGAATCTGCCCCCTTTTTTATGCGCTCAGCGGGTCAGCCGAACCAACCGGTCGGGGAAGTCCGTGAAGATTCCATCCACACCCCAGTCAATCAACTGCTCCATCGCCGGGATATCGTTGATCGTATAGACATGCACCCGCAGGTCATTGGCCTGCGCCTGTTTGACGAATGCCTCATCAATCACCGCATCCCCCTGATAATTCAGGTTGCTGCCGATACCCACGGCATATTCACGGATCGTTTCGAAATCGGCGTCGGTGATCGTGCCTGGGCCTGGCGTGACGCCCGTCCACTCGATCAATGTGTCGCTGTCCTCTGATTCGGGGTAGTACCACACGAGCTGCACAAGCGGTACGTCCGGATTGATGGACTCGACCTCCCGCAGACTCTCCTGCGAAAACGACTGAATCACGACGGCGCCGGCCTCAATCAAGCCACGTTCGCTGAGAGTGTCCATCAGCTCGGCCTCAAGCGTGGGGTCGCGTTCCGCGGATTTGGTCTCAATGTAATATCGAGTCTGGGTGCCGAATCGGTCGATGACCTCGTCGAGCGTAACTACCCGGGCGCCCTCGAAGTCTGACCGCGCATGGTTGGGGTTGGCCTGGTTGAACCAGCTCCCGGCGTCGAGTGATTGCAGCTCTGCGAGCGTGTAGTCGCGCAGAGGGCCTTCGCGATTGGTTGTGCGGTCGATGGTTTCATCGTGAAAAACCACCAGCCGGCCATCCGCCGTCATCTGGATATCCAGCTCGAGATAATCCGCGCCCATGTCATGGGCCAGCTGCCAGGCGGGCAGCGTATGCTCCGGTGCGTGACCGCTAGCGCCACGATGTGCGATCACCTGAAAATACTGCAGGGCTTCGAGCTGCTGTTCGATGCTGTTGGCGCTCGTGCCGGATGAGGTGAAAAGGGTTGCCACGGCGAGGGCGCCGGCGAGGGTGCGAAGGGGGCGGGTAGTGAGCATTGGATGGTCCATACAAATCCTATTGATTGAGCGTTCAATCAATAAGCTACAGACCGGCAAAGCCCGGTTGCAAGTCTGGGCCGCCCGCTGCTCATCGCTTGACGCCCCCGGGTGAATTGGCCATACTCCGCGCTCGTCACAGCGCCTGTAGCTCAACTGGATAGAGCACCTGACTACGGATCAGGAGGCTGGGGGTTCGAATCCTCCCGGGCGCGCCAGACATCAAGGAAACCGGCTGCGGCCGGTTTTTTTGTGCGCGCCCGGGAGGGTTCGAACCCCCAGCCAAGGAACATGGGTTCGACCCGAGCG
>NZ_VMKP01000007.1:0-4263 GCF_007625215.1 Spiribacter aquaticus
CTGGCGTTTGATCACCCGGCGCATCCGTTTGTATTGCCGGGCGTGGGCATAGCGCCCGGCCTGACGGTTCAGCCGCGGGCCTGTACGCGCGTAGCTCTGGCGCAGATTGATGTCGGCCTCGGCCGCACGCTCCGCAAGCTTTGATCGGGCCACCTCCAGCAGACGGCTGTCGGTGGGATGGGCGACGTTCTTCTCCTGCACCGTGGTGTCGATAGAGACCACCCGTAGCTCGCGGGGCCGGATGGCCTTCAGTGTCTTCGCCGCCTCAACGGTCTGGGCGAGCAGTTCTTCTGCGCCGGCTTCGTCCAACCGGTTACGCCAACGCGTGAGGGATGAGGGATCGCATGGCAGCTCATGCTGGAAGTACACCTCACCGGTGAAGTACTGCATGTACGGCGACTCCAGTCAGCGCTCGAGGACCTGATCATCGGAGAGGTTGTAGGCGTACTTGAGATACAGCAGCCCCACCATCATCCGGACGGGGAGTGAGGCGCGCCCCGCGCCCTCCGGCGTCGGCGGCAGAAGGTCGGCGACCTGTTCAACGATGCCTTCCCAGGGCATCGCATCCGCAAGCCGCACCAGGGGATGATCCGACCGGATGATCTGATCCAGGCGGGCCCGGAAAAGATCATCGCTGCGATGGTTCTGCTCATCACTCGGCGAAGGTCGATGGCGCATCAAAAACCCATCCGATATTGCAAGGAAACTACCCATATTATCCCAGTTTCTTGCAATCACTGCGAGCCAAAATCGACAATTTATGCAGCATAATCAGAGGGTTGGGTATTGTTAGGGTCGACTCCTTAAATTCGGCTCCCATCTAATGTTGACCCCCGTGCCACCGTTCGAAACCACTTCGCGTAGACGGGCTGCACTGCAGGCCATCACGCGGATCCAACTTTGCGCCAGTGCCCAAGATCAATCCCCAACAGATGTTCGACAAAGGCGATATCCGCCTCGAATTCATCGACCAACTGCGCCCGCAGGTCATCGGGCGGAGCATCTGCTCCCCGGGTCCCGCCGCCATAGACTATTCGCTTGAGACCGGCGGACTTGGCCACGTTGACCGCGCCATAAAGCCCGAGATTACGCAGAATTTCGGCCGCACGGGTCGATACTGATGCTAAAGCCCGGCTTGGTGGGTGTCCGGCGGCATTGACTTGCCTGCCCAGATCAAGACTGTCGGTCTCGAGCGGTTCGCCGATGAAGCGCCCGACACGGGCAAGCACCGCGCCGGGGTCCTGCTGGACCTCATCTTGCAGCAGCACAAGCACCTGTTCCCGGCCAAAGACCTTCTGCCAGCGCGGCACATGCAGGCTGTAACGACTGGCCTGCCTGATTTCAGGGATCCGGACATCGGCCTCTTCGAAACTGTCGCCAACTCGACCCTTGCGGAGATGGTGCTGGTAGAGCGACCAACTGCGGGCCGCCGGATCACGCAGCGTGACGATGACTTTGAGGTCTGGATTGTGGGCATGCAGGCGTTCGACGACTTCGGCGGAATGGAAATAGGACGGCCCGAATTCGATGCGCCGGCCATGCCCGTTGAAATGCGCCATGTACCAGTCGATGCCCCGGTCGAAATGGCGGTCCCAGAAGAATGTCTCCTTCACGCCGGAGGGAAAACAAAGGGCACCCGTCGGTGCGAGCACTTCGGCCAGCCAGGACGTCGCGGTCTTCTGCGGGCCGACGCCTAGAATCTCCAGTCTGGTCTCAGGCATTTCCCGCACCCCGGTTTAGTATGGAAAGCCGTAGCCGAACGCTTCGAGCTCCGGCGCGAAGAGCGCCTCGACACGAGCCCGAAGCGCTGGCGTGTAGAGCGCGCCGTAGGTGCTGCGATTGCTGGCCGCCGTGGCCTTTTCTCGCCCGAGCGGCGTATCCGGGAGGCCGAGAGAGGCGATCATGTCGGAGAAGTCCTCCTCCAGCCGTTCGTAGCGGCCCACGTGATCGGCCACCAGACGCCCGTCGATCGACATCATGTCCCAGTTTGTGACCGCGTGGTCATGCACGATCCCGCCGGAGGCGACCGGATTCTCCAGCGCGCCTATGAACTCCTCGAACGTGAAATACCGGCGGAGCATGCGCTTGCGCCAGTTGTAGTCCGAGGCCACCCGCTCGAAGGGGTTCCGGGTGAAGCAGAACTTGCGATAAGTGCCCCAGACCTCGCCTAGAAAGGCGGCCGCCGCCGCGGCCGGCGGATGCGGCGGGTTCGGGGCCAGGCGCCGACTGTAATACTGTTTCACAGCGATGTTCTCCGCCTCGGGCCAGGACTTGCCCAGCACCCGCGCCCCCAGCGCCACTGCCCGCATCTTGGGCCGCTTCAGAACCGGCAGCAGGCCCGGCGGTATCTTCTGCCCAGATCCAATGATCTCGTTAAGGCTGCCGATGACGATGTCGCGCGGCCCCAGGTGCCGTGTTAGCGCTACCTTCATGGCGCTGCCGGCCACCTTGCGGCAGTGAATGAAGATGAATTTATGCCTGTGGCTAACGATCAACCTCGCTACCCCTGCAGCTCCTCAGCAAGGCCCTCGTAAACTTTCCGATATCGCTCAGCGCTTAATTCTAGCGAATAACGGTGGCGTACGAAATCCCTTGCCTTTTGGCCCAACTTCTCCCGGCGCTTACTGTCAACGGAAAGCCCGAGCAACTGCTTACCGAGCGCTTCGCTATCCCCAGCGTTGAAAAAGACAGCATTCTCTCGTCCAATTACTTCAGGTAACGGATCGATATCGGTCGCAAGAATCGCCTTAGCCGCGGCCCCGGCTTCAACCATCGCGTTACAGAACCCTTCCCATCGTGAAGAAACCACGAATATATCCATATCAACAAGGGTTTCGTATACTTTATAACGCGACAACGCGCCTGTAAGCTCAACCGCATCCTCGATGTCAAGTTCTCGGATCAGCCGATCTATATTGCAGCGCTCCGGACCATCCCCGACTAGCCTCAGCGTGAGCGGAACCTCTGACTTTGCGTAGGCCTTAGCAAATCCGCGAAGAAGCGTCGGCAGGTCTTTCTGCGGAACCATTCGACAGACAGTCCCAACCATTACGGTTTTTGTCTGCGTTTTCTCAATTGAGCTGGACGCTATATCTAGTTTTCGAAAATCGATGCCATTGTAAATGACCGTGGACTTTGTCCGTCTGACAAACCAGGGCAAAGATGCCTTCGTCCCCTCGGAGTTACAAACGATTCGGTCAGAAAAAAGAAACGCAAAACCGAATGATATTTTATGTCTTTTTTTGTAGCTATTGAAATTACTGTGCGCAGTAGTGACTAACCGCGTCTTAGGAATGCAACGCAGAAGCGCTGCGAGAAGCGCTGCTCGGGCATGATGTGCATGCATTACCATCGGCCGCCGAAGTCTCATTAAGGTCGGCAGACCACAAAATAGGCTTGTCTTGCTGTCTTCCTGACTAGATACGATCTGGACGTCCCAGTCAGGATAGGCTTTGTTTATCTGCATCAACGCAGCTTGACGGGATTGCCTTATCGCGACAATGTTCCGCCGAAGATCGGATTTTTGAAATGCAAAGTTTTCAAGCCCAATATTTCCAGCATCAACTGTATTAAATAAGGCAACGACTTTCACAGAGACTCCTAAACCATTCGCAGTCAAAAAGGCGCAAATGTTTCTAAAACCAATCGGTCAAATTTAAGGTTTATCGCGCATTACCGGGGTAAGCGGATCGGATCTTGAGGAAGAAGTACTCGTCATCGCGGACACCGTAGGCCATTCGGTTAATGACCTTGATCTTGTTGTTGATGCCCTCGATGAGGCTCGTGTGTAGCGGGAACTCGGCATGGGCGAGGATGATGCCCGGCACGAAGCCCTTGATGCGCTCGGCAAAGCGCTGGATGGCCGCAACGCCGGACTCCATGGCGCGCTGGTACCACTCTTCCCAGCAACCTCTTGCCTCGTCCGGGTCTCGGTGACTCCACAAGGCCTTGAGATCCTCTCGGAGCATGTAGGCGATCATCAGCGGGGTGTTCGCATCGAAGAGCTCCTAGAGGCGCACATGCTGGGCCCGGTTGGTGTTGCGCGGTGAGCGCAGCAGCAGCCACTTCGAGGCCTTGACGACTTTGCGCGCCGCCTTGTCATGTCGCAGGGCGTTCGCCTGATTGACGCGGACACGGTCGACGACCTCGCGGCTGTACTCGGAGCGCTCCAGAGCGTTCATGGCGGCGGTCTCACCCACCGCCGCGGACTTGTCCCGGGAGGTCCAGCCCTCCGGGTCCGGATGGTCGCTGTCCGGTAAGCAC
>NZ_VMKP01000008.1:0-3146 GCF_007625215.1 Spiribacter aquaticus
GCATGACTCGTCGTCTCCTTCAGCCCCTCTGAACTTAAGAGGATACAAAATCGAGGCGACAAGTAGTCTGACATTGGCGCTCAGCCAACAGCCAATCAACGGCATCCTCTGGGGGGATCACATTCCCCTGCGCTGCCGCAAACAGTGCAAGCCTTTTGAAGCACGGATACGGCAAATGCCACCACGTCTTCGCTGCTATATGCGGCCCTCGATCAGGGTCAGCCGCTGATCTTCAATACCGATCAGGGCGCGCAATTCACCGGCACCGTGTGGATCGGACGAATCAAGACGTGGGGCATCCAAATTAGCATCGATGGCCGCGGCCGGGCCCTCCACAATGTCTTCGTCGAGCGACTGTGGCGAACGCTGAACTACCAGGATATCTACCTGCGGGGGCAACGACAGATCGACAGCCCTGGAGCATGGGCTCCGCAGTTACATCGACTTCTACAACACAGAGCGGCCACATACCGGGACTGATCAAAGAACCCCGACTGAGGTCCATTGGGCTCATATGCCGGAAACTTAATGCTGACGGAGAGTCTACCGGTCTTTACAACTTAGCCCCTACCAGTGATCCGAAGGATGGGGGCCGCCTCAGAGTAGTCGCGCCCGCCTGTAGCCAGACGTTTAACTTTGGCCCCTAAAGCATATTGTTTACCAATTGAAGTGCACATCACAACGCATTACTCGTCAGAAATATGGAATCGCACGAGGCGCGACATCTAAATGCAACGGCTAGCCGATTCACTTTATCGTGTTTTCCAGTCGCTTCGGTCCACGCCTGCAATCCACTCTGGAGTTGCAATTGCTTGCTATAAAATTCCCTTATACTTTGCTCCACGGCATCCGGAATCCAAATATCTACAGGCTCCTTAGAATTAACCGATTTTAATGTACAAGCGGTACCGGTTTTTTTAAAGTCAACGAATATACCGCCGTGCTCTAACCCTCTCATAAACTGACAAGAAGCTGAGAATAATTGCCCCATTCTTTTCCATTTAAAACCAGATTCGGAGTTGGGGTTCGTTCGAACTACCGCTAAACTATCGGCACATGCAATGCCCACCCTTAAAAATTCGAAAACGTCGCGTAAAAGTGCCGCAGGATCATTTATTATATCATCGGAAAAAATATTTTTACGCTTTCTATTGGGAAGTGTCTCAGCAGTCTCTGCATTTGCGCGCCGTATTTCCCACTATTAAGGAATTACCCTTTTCCATGCACCAGCAGATCTTCCACATCTAAAGACGTATGACCTTTTCCCCGTGCCCGTTGAAAATGCGACTTCAACCTAAAAAACGGATCACGAAAACACGATAAGCTGCATTGATCCTAAAGTGTGAGCAATTCGCGGAATAGCGCTAGGAGCATTGATGTACATCGGCGTCACCTCACCAACCATTACCTCATTCTGATGATCACGGAAGAATCTTTCATACCATGCAACCGCAAGCTTATTATACTTCCCGAGTTCCTTTTGACGGGAACTATAATCATTAAAGAAATGCAGCTTTTTTGTCACCGGCAAGAAAATATCCGGTTGCATTTTTAATTTTCCATACAACCGACTCGTGGCCCCTTTCTCAGCACCCACAACTAAAAAGTTAGGTAACGTTTTATCTCTGCACGTAGCGGTTACGGAATGGACCGGTATAATATTAGGTTTCTGCGCTATCTAAGGCACGATGCGAACGCTCGTTCACCTTCGAAAACTTTGGCCCTGTAGATAGCGGTTGAAAAACATACTTATGCGCAGTCTCCCTAGATCGACACCACAAGAAAAGGGTGTAGAAGAGAAGACCCAACCATAAACTCGGCGCGACGAAAGTGCTGGAAAAAGTAGCATGAACAAGATAACTCGATAAAAGAAAGAATGCCGGAACAGGCAAACATCGCCCCCCCTTTTTTATGCTCCTCGCTAGGTCGATACATACAAACAAACAAAATGCCGCAAAAAAAATTGCGGGAAGGGCGCCCACGCGCGACAAAAGAGTGATAAAAATATTGTGCCCATAGTTATCCAAACTATAGCCAGGAAAATAACGAAACTCTGGGCCATGCCCAAAAAAGCTCCACTCTTTTAACGCAGCCATCCAGCCAGAAACGCGGCCTCTAGCCAGCTCTCCTTGCTCGTAAGTTACTAGAGTTTTTTGTATCAATCCCTCTAAAAGGTCGAAACCACAAGCTTTTAGAATAAATAGCGCAAGAACAACGGAAACAAAAACTCCCAATTTGCGTATACCGGGTTTAGAAAGAACTCTTTTTTTTGAAGCTAGTAGAGCGTAAAGCAATAATGGAATGACAACTGACGCAAAAGCAGCCCTTGAAGTAGTCGACAACAGAAACACGAGTGCCGTGGCCGCCGCGATATAAGAAAGATACGGTCGCGGAGTTTTAGCATCAATTGAAGAAACACCAACGCCAACTATTAACATGACTACGGCGGCAGGAAAAAACGCATAACTGTTTTGATTATGCGTAAACCCAGCATACCGGTTCAGAACGAAAGGCTCTTGGTACAAACTGAAAGCAAAAACTATGATGCTTATAAGTGAAAGATACCTTGATAACTTCGAAGCAAAAAAAACAGGATCGCTGATTGTTCTCATTGCCACAAGCAATGCTGTGAAATAAGTCAACACTCCAATAAAAAAGGAAACGAGCTCTAGCGAAGAGTGAAGACTTGCAGAAATTAAAGCGAAAAGAGACGCTAAAGACAAAAGCGTCGCTGGGATGATCCCTCCTCTCGGAACCAAATATTTCGCATGAACGACACTTAGCACCCCAGAGCATATTACGAAAATAATCAAGGAATAATCTTGCAGCGCATTACTAGCGGAACTCAAGGAAAGGACGGACGAGAGGAACAGACAACATAAAAGTATCAAGAAAAAATAGTCTCGTTTAAGCAAATCGTAATCTCTTCGGTAAAATAGACAAATTAAAAGTAGGCACTTCGCCGGTTATTCGTAAGCTCCCCCAGATAGCGGACAGGTCATAAGTAGTCGATCCTGAACATCCGGCTACACGGCCGCTGGCTTGGGGTTTGAGCGGGCATCCGAAGTACCGCGATCCAGTAACGACAGTACGGCGGATAATATCCAGCGCCATAAAACTACCAACCACCGCATCAGCCAGCAGAC